>JBBRAZ010000009.1:0-108098 GCA_038206295.1 Acidimicrobiales bacterium | reverse complement strand
ACCGCCTCCACGTCGTCGAGCAACCCCGCGATCGACGGCCGCAACACACGCGCCTCAGCGAGCGTGCACCCACCCGGCACACCCGGATCGGTCACCACGCTCGGTTCGCTCGACACACTCGACTCGTACACGTGTTCGACTGTAGTCACCCACCACCACCCCGTCAACCACAAAAGGTTGTGAACACACAACCACCGACCGTGACCACAACTGGCGAGTGCGTCGGCGCTAGAGCTGGTCGAACCGCCAGAGGAACGCCGCGGTCGCCTGGCGCGAGACGGGAGCGAGCGGGAGGTAGCGGGGGAGGCCCGGCGGATCCGGCGTACCGGTGGAGATGCCGGCCTCGGCCATCCACCCGATGGCGTCGAAGAACGGCGACGACTCGCCGACATCCTCGAAGGCGGGCTCGGTGCTCGTCGGTGCGGGTTCGCCGGCGTCTCGCCAGAGGAACGCGGCCATGGCCTGGCGCGACACGGTGGCGGTGGGTGCGAAGAGGGGCTTGCCGGGTGGGTCGGGGGTGCCGGTGGAGCGTCCGGTCTCCGCCATCCACTGGATGGCGTCGTAGAACGGGGCGGTCTCGGCGACATCAGCGAAGGCGGGCTCGCCGAGGGTGGGTGCGGGTTCGCCGGCGTAGCGCCACAGGAACGCAGCCATGGCCTGGCGGGTGACGGGGTCGGTGGATCGGAATGTTCTGTCGGGGTAGCCGGTGGTGATGCCCTCGGTGGCGAGCCAGGTGATCTCGTCGTAGAAAGGGTGGGTGGGCGGCACGTCGGCGAAGGTCGCGATCGCGACCACGCGCCCGATCGAGCCGTTGCCGTAGTTGGTGAACCACATCGCACCGTCGGGTCCCGCCACGATGCCGGGCACGGTCGGCGTGTAGGGGCCGCTGTAGAACGTGAAGTCGCCAGTCGGCGTGACGCGGCCGACGCCGGCCGTGTTGGCATCGGTGAACCAGAGGTTGCCATCCGGGCCTGCCGCGATCTCCCAGGGCCATCCGAGGTCGGGGTGGGGGAACAACGTGAGGTCACCCTCGGGGGACAGTCGCCCGATCGACGGTTCGTCGCCATGCTCGGTGAACCAGAGGTTGCCGTCGGGCCCAGCGGTGATCGACGTCGGTTGGAGCGCCCCTGGTTCGGTGATCCAGGTTGCGGCTCCCGCGACCGTGATGCGGCCGATCCGACTGTCGCCGACGAACCAGATGGCGCCATCTGGACCAGCGGTGATGCCGCCGTCCGCAAAGAGTCCTGGATCGTCGTGGATCGTCACATCACCCGACGGGGTGATCATCCCGATCCCTTGGGAGGACCCGAACCAGAGGTTGCCGTCGGGTCCCGCCGTGATCCAGTTCGGGTTGCTGATGCCCGGGTCGGTGAACATCGTGACGGCCCCGGCCGGGGTGAGGCGTCCAACGGCGTCGCCGAGCTGGTCGGTGAACCAGAGGTTGCCATCGGCGCCTGTGGCGATGACCTGGGGCTCCGTCCCCGGGGTGGGGAACCTCGTGCGCACCCCTGCCGGAGTGATCCGCTCGATTGCTTCGTTGGACGGCGTCGTGTACCAGAGGTTGCCGTCGGCGCCCAGGGTGATGCTCCACGGGTGGAGGCCGAATTCGCTTTGGAACGTGCTGATCGCGCCTGCAGGCGTGATGCGACCGATCGACGCGCTGCCGTTCGAGAACCAGAGGTTCCCGTCGGGACCAGTCGCGATGTCTGTGGGGTTCACGATGGCCGGATCGCTGAACGTCGTTGCGACGCCGCCGGGAGTGACGCGGCGGATGCTGTCATCAACGGTCGAGGTGATCCAGAGGTTGCCATCTGGGCCCGCAGCGATCCCTCGCGGATGCGTGCCGCCGCCAGGGACGCGGGCGACCGTGCCGTTTGGGGTGATCGTGGCCACGAAGTCGTCGCCGATGTTGGTCAGGTTCACGAACCAGAGGTTCCCGTCGGGCCCGGCGGTGATGTCGACCGGGAAGTCGATGTCGGGGCCGCTGAAGGTGGCGACGACCCCCGTCGTGGAGATGCGCCCGACGACGTCGGATGAGATGGCGGTGAACCAGATGTTGCCGTCGGGCCCCGCCTCGAGTGCGTTCACTGTCGGGATCCCCGGCGTCGGGAAGGTGGTGACGGCGCCGGCCGGCGTGATGCGGCCGATGGTGTCGGCACCTTGGTTGGTGAACCAGAGGTTGCCGTCCGATCCGAGCACGATGGCCCGCGGGCGGTCGAGCGCGGGGTCGGTGAAGGTCGTGACGGCGCCACCAGGAGCGATGCGCCCGATGGCATCCGCGTAGTCGGTGAACCACATCGCGCCGTCGGGCCCGGCTGCGATCGCGGTGGGGCTGGTGATGCCCGGGATCATCGACACCGTCGTCGTGCCGTCGGGCGAGATCTGGTTGATCGAGCCGACGCCCCCGTTCACGTACCAGATGTTGCCGTCGTGTCCTGCCACGATGCCGTGCGGAAGAGCGATGTCGATCGCGAAGGTGGTCAGCGTGCCGACCGGTTCGCCGACCGCGCCGGCCGGCAGTGGTGCGAGCGGCCCGGGACCCAGCGGCGAGAGCGCCACGATCGCCAGCAGGGCGGCGAATCGACGCACGAGCGATGGTCGCGCCCTCGATCTGTCGGCACCGGCCATGGGCCCAGGCTAGGCCGGACCCTCGGTGCGACGCGGTGCGCCGCGCTCAGCCGACGGCGGCGACCAGCGTGGTCGGCGTGGCGTCGGGTTGCGCCAGCACCGCCTCGCAGGTGCGCTCGTCGCCCTGGCGCAGGTAGCGCAGGGTGATGCGATCGCCGGGGCGGTGCGGGCGCACGGCGACGACCAGGTCGCTCATCGAGCGGACCTTCTCGTCGTCGACGGCGACGATCACGTCGTGAGGCTCCAGGCCTGCCTCTGCAGCCGGACCGCCTACGCCCACCACCAGCGCGCCACGGGTCGCCTCGTAGTGATCGGCATCCTCGGGTCGGAGGTCGGTGCCCTCCACCCCGAGCCACGCGTGGTGCACGGCGCCGTCGGCCATGAGGTCCTCGGCGATGCGCATCGCCCAGTCGATGGTGGTGACGTAGCCGCCGTGCTCGACGCCCGTCATGAGGCCGATGACCGAGCCGTCGCTGGCGAGCAGCACCCCGCTCATCTCGGCGTTGGCGTCGAGCTGCTCGATCTGCACCATGCCGTGCATCGTGTGGTCGTCCAGGTCGATGCGGCGGTCGGTCGCCACCACCGACGACACCGTCAGGCGGGCGCCCGCGCCGTCTCGGTGGCTGGCGTCGACGAGCAGCGCCGGGTCGCCCGGTCGCAGCGTGCGCGCCGAGCCGAGCACGGCGCGCGGCAGGCGTCGACCGTCGACGCCGACCACCGCCACGTCGTTGCGCTCGTCGCGCCCGAGCACCACGCCCTCGATCTCCACCCCGTTGTCGAGCCACACCGTCACCGTGCTGGCGTCGCGCACGGCGGTGGCGGTGGTGAGGAGGTAGCCGTCCTCGGGCAGGAACACCCCGGTCGCATCGCCGCCGTCGGGCCCGCTGGCGCGGATGCGCGTCACCGCCGCCATCGTCGCCTCCGCCTGCTCCTCGTCGACGAAGGTCGGGACGCCTGGGATCCCTGGGGAGACCGCGCGGGTGCTCGGCATGCTGGTGGCCACCGCGACGATCGAGCGGTCGTCGTCGGAGAACTCGCCGATGGCGGCGAGGGCCAGCACCACCACCCCTGCGCCCGTCAGGGCCGAGGCGGTGAAGAAGACAGCGCGCTGGCGCCGGCGGCGTCGCCGCAGGGCCCGATCCGCCGACGTCGCCTCGGCGGCGATCTCCGCGGGGTGGCGCCACACCCGGTCTGCGGGCGGGAGCGGTGCGCGGAACCCGTCATCGCCCTCGTCCTGCTCCTCCAGCGCCACGGCCAGGCAGGTTACCGACGGGTACCGCCCGGCGGGCCGCGCCCCACGGGTCTGGCGCCCGACGGAGGGATGTCGCATTTCCGGCTCGCCGGGCTGCTCCGTAGCATGGGCACCGTGCTGACCGCCCCCGAGGGAGCCGACTGGGTCGGCCTGAGCGAACTCCCCCTGCCGGTGGTCGAGGTGAGCAGCTGGCTCGTGCTGCCGAGCTGCGGTGCGGTGGTCACCTTCTCCGGCACTGCCCGCGATCACGCGCCCGGTCGGAACGGGGTGACCGAGCTGACCTACGAGGCGTACGAGGGCCCGGCGATCGATCGCCTCGTCGCTGTGGCCGCCGAGGCACGTCGACGCTGGACCGAGCTCGGGCGCATCGCCCTGCTGCACCGCACCGGGCTCGTCGCCCTCGGCGATGCGGCGGTCGTGGTCGGCGTGTCGAGCGCGCACCGCGCCGAGGCGTTCGATGCCGCACGCTGGTGCATCGACGCGGTGAAGGCCAGCGTGCCGATCTGGAAGCACGAGACGTGGGACGGGGGCGCGAGCTGGGGCACCGATCCGCAGCACCTCGTCGCTCCAGAGGACGTGGCGGGCGCGACCGGCGGCGGCTCATGAGCCCGGCCGGCTTCCTCCTGCTGGCGCTCGGCATCAGCATCGCCGGGTCGCTGCTGCTGTGGGCGCGCAACCACAAGCCCGGCGGCATCGACTCCTCCATCGACGACTTCCGCCGTGAGCTCGCTGCGCTCTCGCCCGAGCGCAGCCCCGACGCCGTGGTGCGCGAGCAGTCGCGCCTGCGAGCGGAGGGGCGGTGGATCGACGCACCTGCCCCAGCCCCCCCGAGCGGCGCAGACGCTCCGTCGGTCGTGGTGCACGGCGAGCACGACGACCGCCACGAGGTCCTCGACGCCGAGTGGGTGCACGAGGGCGACGTCGAGATCGCGAGCGAGATCGAGGACGGCCACGAGGACGGCTTCGACGTCCACGGTGGCGGTGACGCCGTGGACGTCGAAGCGGAGCTGCTCGACGACCACCAGGGCGGCGGCTACTTCGACGACCTCTACCGCGACGACGAGGAGCGCTGAGGTGGCGCGCGACCTGGCGATCGACCTCGGCACGGCCAACACGCTCGTGTACGCCCGCAGCGAGGGGATCGTGCTCAACGAGCCGTCGGTCATCGCGCTCAACAGCCGCACCGGCGACGTGCTGGCGATGGGGCAGGAGGCGTGGCAGATGATCGGCCGCACCCCGTCGCACATCGTGGCGCACCGGCCGCTGCGCGGCGGCGCCATCACCGACTTCGACATCACCGAGCGGATGATCCGCCTGCTGCTCGAGCGCGTCGGGGTGAGCCGCATCAACCGACCTCGCGTCGTGATCTGCGTGCCCTCCGCGATCACCGCGGTCGAGAAGCGCGCCGTGACCGAGGCCGCCCGCCGCGCCGGGGCGAGCGAGGCGCACCTCCTCGAGCAGCCCATGGCGGCCGCCATCGGCGCCGAGCTCGACGTCCACGAGCCGGTGGCGAACATGGTCATCGACGTCGGTGGCGGCACGACGGAGACCGCCCTCGTCTCCCTCGGCGGGGTGGTTGCGCTCGAGGCGGTGCGCGTCGGGTCGTTCGACATCGACGCCGCCATCCAGACGTACGTGCGGCGCGAGTACGGCATCGCCATCGGCGAGCGCACCGCAGAGGACATCAAGGTGCTCGTCGGCTCGGCGTGGCCCGTCGACGACGAGCGGTGCGCCGAGGTGCGGGGGCGCGAGCTCATGTCGGGGCTGCCCAAGACGGTCATCCTCGACGCCGAGGAGGTGCGCGAGGCGATCGACGAGCCCGTGAGCTCGATGGTCGAGTCGGTCATCGCCTGCCTGTCGAAGGCCCCGCCGGAGCTGGCGCAGGACGTGCTGGTGCGCGGCATGCACCTCGTGGGCGGCGGCGGGATGCTCAGCGGCCTCGACCAGCGCATCGCCGAGGACACCCGCGTGCCGGTGCAGCTCGTGGCCGCGCCCCTCGAGTGCGTCGTGCTGGGCGCCGGCCGCGTGATCGAGGCCTACGACAAGCTGCGCGTCATGTTCATGGACGCCCGCCCCTGATCCTCCACCGCCCGCCGAATCTCGGCGTGCTGGGTGGACTCCCAGTCTCACCACCGCGCCGAGAACACGGACTTGGCTTCTCGGCGTGCTGGGTGGACTCCCAGTCTCACCACCGCGCCGAGATGGTGCGGTGACCGCGAAGCGTGAGCGAGATGGCGCGCCGAGCGTTCTTCCCCTTCGGCAGCGGGGGGCGGGAGTAGGCTCGGGCCGCTGAACCGGACGGTTCAGCGCGTCCGTCGAAGGTCTCCTCACCCCATGGCCCTGCTCACCGTCCAGGACATCACGGTCCGCTTCGGTGGCATCGTGGCGCTGGATTCGGTCGGCTTCACCATCGATGACGGGCAGGTCTGCGCCCTCATCGGCCCGAACGGCGCCGGCAAGACCACCTTCTTCAACGTCGTCAGCCGCCTCTACGAACCGACGTCGGGGCGCATCGACTTCGACGGCATCGACCTGCTCGCACAGCCTCCGCACCGCATCGCGGATCTGGGCATCACCCGCACCTTCCAGAACCTGGCCCTCTTCAAGGGACTGTCGGTGCGCCAGAACGTGATGGTCGGCGCGCACTCGTCCAGCCGCGGCGGGTGGCTCACGTCCACGCTCCACCTGCCCCCGACCGGCAGCGAGGGGCGCCGGCTCGCCGCCCAGGCTGACGAGCTGCTGGAGCGCCTCGACCTGCACCACATGGCGCACCGCCCAGCCGCTGGCCTGCCCTACGGCACCTTGAAGCGCATCGAGCTGGCTCGGGCGCTCGCAGCGAAGCCGCGCCTGCTCATGCTCGACGAGCCTGCGACTGGCCTCACCCACGGCGAGGTGGAGGAGCTGAGCGCGCTGATCCGCCGCATCCGTGACGACTTCGACCTCACCGTGCTGCTCGTCGAGCACCACATGGCGATGGTCATGGGCATCTCCGATCAGGTGGTCGTGCTGGATTTCGGCACCAAGATCGCCGAGGGTGCGCCGGCCGAGGTGCAGGCGAACCCCCGGGTCATCGAGGCCTACCTCGGGGCGGGCACGTCGTGAGCCTCCTCGACGTGCGCGAGCTGCACGGCGGCTACGGCCAGGTGAAGGTCCTCCACGGCCTCGACTTCTCCGTCGGCCAGGGCGAGGTGGTCGTCATCCTCGGCGCCAACGGCGCCGGCAAGACCACCACCATCCGTGCGCTGTCGGGGATGATCGCCTCGTCGGGCGACATCCTCTTCGAGGGCAAGTCGATCCAGGGGCAACGGCCAGAGCAGCTGTGCAAGCTCGGCATCGCGCACGTCCCGCAGGGCCGCGGCACGATCACCGACCTGACCGTGGAGGACAACCTTCGCCTCGGCGCCTACGTGCGCAAGGACAAGGACATCGATGCCGACATCGGCATCTGGTACGACATCTTCCCCCGCCTCGGCGAGCGCCGCGCCCAGCTCGCGGGCCAGATGAGCGGCGGCGAGCAGCAGATGCTCGCCATCGCGCGCGCTGCGATGGCCCGGCCCAAGCTGCTCCTGCTCGACGAGCCGTCGCTCGGCCTCGCTCCGCTGGTCACCCAGGAGGTGTTCAAGCAGCTTGCCGACATCAACCGCGACCGAGGCACCACGCTGCTGGTGGTCGAGCAGAACGCCAACCTCGCCCTCAGCGTGGCCGACCGGGCCTACGTGCTGGAGACCGGCGCCATCATCACCAAGGGCACCGCAGCCGAGGTCGGCGCGGACGAGGCCGTGCGCCGCGCCTACCTGGGGATCGACTGATGGACGAGCTCCTGCAGCAGCTGGTCAACGGCTTCTCGAACGGCGCGGTCTACGCCTCGCTGGCTCTCTCGCTGGTGCTCGTCTACCGCGCGTCCGGCCTGCTCAACTTCGCGCAGGGCGAGATGGCGATGGTCGCCACCTACGGCGCCTGGGAGCTGACCGAACGCGACATCCCCGTGGCCGTCGCCATCGCGATCGCCATGGCCGGCTCGTTCGTGTTCGGTGCGCTCATCGAGCGCCTGCTGATCCGACCCGTCGGCGACGCCGAGACCCACGCCCTGCCGCTCACCATCGTCACCATCGGCGGGTTCATCACGCTCAACGCGTTCGCGCAGTGGCGGTGGGGGACTGCGGTGCGCTCCTTCCCACCGCTGTTCGGCAACGGGAAGATCACCGTCGCCGGTGCGATCATCACCCATCAGGTCATCGGCACGGTCGCGTCGCTGCTGGTGGTCGTCGGCCTGCTCTTCCTGCTCTTCCAGAAGACGAAGCTCGGCCTGGCCATCCGCTCGGTGTCCTCCAACGTCGAGTCCAGCCGCCTCGTGGGCGTCCCCGTCGGGGTCGTCCTCATGGTGTCGTGGGGGATCGCGGCGGCCATCGGCGCCCTGGCGGGCGGGTTGGTTGCCGGCAACCAGGACCTCTCCCCGTTCATGATGCAGTTCATCCTGGTGTCGGTGTTCGCCAGCGCCACCCTCGGCGGGTTCGACTCGCCGCTCGGCGCGGTGGTCGGCGGCCTCCTCGTCGGTGTGTTCGAGGTGCTCATCGGGCGCTACGTCGGCATCGTCGGCACCGATCTGGCGCTCGGCGCCACCTTCGTGCTCATCCTCGGCGTGCTGGTCGTGCGCCCCCAGGGCCTGTTCGGCACGGCCAAGGTCAGGCGGGTCTGATGGGTGGCGGAGCGCTCGCGCTGCTGGAGAACCGGTGGGTCCGACTCGGCGCCTGGCTCGTCGCCGCGCTGCTCATCGCCGTCATCCCGCAGAGCTTCGAGGACCCGGACCTGCAGATCTTCAACTACGCCCTCGCGTCGGCGGTCGCGGCGATCGGCCTCAACCTGCTGACGGGCTTCAACGGCCAGATCTCCGTTGGCCACGGCGCCTTCTTCGGCATCGGGGCGTACACCACCGGCATCCTCGTGGCCGATCACGGCTGGCCGCACCTGGCCACGTTCGTGCCCGCCGCGCTGCTGTGCTTCGTGATCGGCATGGCCGTCGGCCTGCCGGCACTGCGCATCCACGGCGCGTACCTGGCGCTGGTGACTTTGGCGATGGCGACCGTGTTCCCACAGCTCATCTTGCGCTACGAGTCGGTCACCGGTGGCGGCAGCGGCCTGGCGGTGCCGAAGTGGAACCCGCCCGACTCCGTCGACCTGAGCCGCGAGCAGTTCCACTTCTACCTCTTCGCACTCGTCACCGTCGCCGCGTACCTGCTCGTGCGCAACCTCATCCACTCGCGCATGGGCCGCGCCATCATCGCGGTGCGCGACGACGAGACCGCCGCCACGGTGCTCGGCATCGACGCCGCCAAGGTGAAGGTCATGACGTTCGGCCTCTCGGCCGCCCTCGCTGGCATCGGCGGCTGCCTGTTCGCCGTCGCCTTCCGGAGCCTCAGCCCCACGCTGTTCGGGATCCTGCTGTCGATCGAGCTGCTGGTGGCGGTCGTGGTCGGCGGCTCCGCCACGCTCGCTGGGCCGATCATCGGTGCCTTGTTCCTCGAGTGGTCGCCGGAGGTGATCGACGCCGGCGACGGCCAGGTGTCGCAGATCCTCTTCGGCGTCCTGCTCATCGCCCTGATGCGCGTCGCCCCCGGTGGCCTGCTCGGCGGCGCGAAGCGACTGCTCGTGCGAGCGATGCCGCCCCCGGCGCTCGAACCGCCTGACGACGACGAGCCGGCCGCATCCGCCGCGCCGCCGCCGGACACCGTCGAAGGACCATGATCGAACCGTCGGGGTAGGTATGCACCGACACCGTCAAGGGAGGAACCAACCATGAAGAGGTCGACCAACCGAGTCGCAGCCTCGCTGCTGGCGCTCGGGCTGCTCGCGACCGCGTGCGGCCGCAGCGATGACGAGGGCGGCGGAGGCAGCAACGACACCACCGGGCCTGCCGTCACCAACAGCAGCGGCGAGCAGGTCGAGGCCGTCGCCACCACCGATGACTGCGAGGACTACGCCGGCACCCAGGGCGTGACCGAGGAGAAGATTCTCCTGGGCTCGAGCCTGCCCACCGGCCTGCCGTTCAACGAGATCGCCGAGGGGGCGCAGGCCTACTTCGCGATGCGCAACGCCGAGGACCCGATCGCCGAGCGCGAGGTCGAGCTGCTCGTCGAGGACGACGGCTACAAGGAGACCGAGACCAAGAAGAACTGGGACAAGCTCACCGCCGAGGACGGCGTGTTCGCCACCCTGCTCGTCGTCGGCTCCCAGCACAACAAGTCGTTCCAGGCCGACAACAACGACGAGTGCATCCCCAACATCTTCGCCGCCAGCGGCAGCGAGGCGTGGGGCCAGCCGGGCGAGTTCCCCTGGACCATCGGCTCCATCCCGGCGTACCCGACGGAGGCCGCCGTCTTCGCCCAGTACCTGAAGGACAACAAGCCGGATGCGAAGGTCGCGATCCTCTACCAGAACGACGACTTCGGCAAGAGCTACCTCAACGCCTTCAAGGCGGCTGCGGAGGGCACCGACATCACCGTCGTGGGCGAGGAGTACTACGCCGCCGACAACCCCACCAACATGAAGAGCCAGGTGACGGCGCTCGAGGGCACCGGCGCCGACACGCTCCTGCTGGCCACCACCCTGTTCGCCTGCTCACCGGCCCTCAACGAGGTGGCGCTGCAGGACTGGGACCCGCTCACCTACATCTCCGCCACCTGCGCGTCCCCGACGACCATGGCACCGGCCCGGACCGAAGGGAACTCGGAGGGCACGCTCTCCGCGGTCTACCTCAAGGCACCGGACGACCCGCGGTGGGCAGACGACGCCGACATCCTCGCCTTCAAGGAGAAGGGCCAGGAGTACGGCCTCTCCGCCGAGCAGGTCGAGGACGGCCTCACCGTCTACGGCTGGGTGGCCGCCGACCTGTTCGCGCAGGCCGTCGATGCCGCCCCGAGCGTGGATCGCGCCGCGGTGATGAACTCGCTGTGGTCCCTCGAAGGGCTCACCTCGCCGCTGCTGCTGCCGGGCATCGAGGTGGCCACGAACGGAGCGGACGACCCGTTCCCGATCGAGGCGATGTCGATCGCGGTCGACAACGGCGAGATCTTCGAGCTCCAGGGCGAGCTCATCGACTTCAGCGGCGAGACGGGGACGTTCATCCCCTGAGCAGAGGTCGATGACGCAGCGGCACCTGCCGCACGCGCGCAGGAGGGGCACCCCATCGGGGTGCCCCTCCTGCGCGTCAGGTGCGTCGCGGCCCCGGCGCGATCAGCAGCGCAGGATCCTCACGTCGTACGGGTCGAGGTGGTCGTCGCGGGTGACGATGGTGAGGTCCTCGATCATCGCCTGGGCCACCAGCATCCGATCGAACGGGTCGCGGTGGTGCGGGGGGAGGGAGCCGGCGGCCTCCGCGTGCGCCGCGGTGATCGGCAGCGCCTCGAACCCCGCGGCCTGCACCTCCGGGGCGATGGGACCGTCGAACGCGAGCTTCCCGATCGCTCGCTTGATGGCCATCTCCCACACGCTCGCCGCGCTGACGGCGACGAGCACCTGCGGGTCGGCGATGCGCTCGGTCGCGGTCGGGTCCATCTGCTCGCCGCCGAGCCACCACAGCAGCGCGTGGGTGTCGAGGAGCAGGCTCACGGTGGGCCCTCCGGTGCGCCCTCGAAGGCGTCGATGATCGATGTCGGGGTGTCGTCGAAGTCGTCTGCAACCACCAGCCGACCGCGCAGCGAGCCCGGCCGACGTGGCTCGGCGGTCGTCGTGAAGGCGACGAGTCGGACCTGGGGCCGACCGGCGCGGGCGATGATGATCTCCTCGCCCGCTGCAGCGCGCTCCACCAGCCGCGACAGGTGCGTCTTCGCCTCGTGCATGTTTACAAGCATGGACTTAGTTTAGTCTGGTCTACTCAGGATCGTGACCCACCCGACACCGGCAGATCCACGGACGCGCAGGAGGGGCACCCCCCTGGGGTGCCCCGCCAGCGCGTCCGTGCATGCAGCCCCTGCGGGCAGCACCTCCGGGATCAGCCGGTGTACGTCGGCGTCACCCGGATCGCCGCCGGCGGCAACGTCGTGGACGTGGTGGGTGCCACCGTGGTCGACGTCGTCGACGTGGAGGTGGTGGACGACGTGGTCGTCGAGGTCGTCGTGGTGGGCGCCTGGCGAGGCGACCAGTTCACGACGCCATCCAGCTCGGCACCGCCGATGCCGGCGAACAGCCCGGTGTCGGCCACCGGCGCGGCGTCGAACTCGACCGCGGCGGCCACGGCATCGGCGTTGGCCTCGCCGCCGCCTGCACCGGTCGGGGGCTGCAGCTGGTCGCCCTCGGTCATCTTGAGGAAGAAGACCAGGTCCTGCGTCTCGCCCGCCGCGATCGCCAGGTCGAAGGTGGCCATGCCGCCGTCGACGTCGGAGCAGTCGAACACCGTGGTGCTCACGGCGGTCGGCGGCTCGGCCACGGTGCCCGGGCCGAAGTAGACGCTGGTGTTGATCGGGTCGCTGCCGTTCACGAGGTCGTCAGCGGTGACGAGCCAGCGATCGGCGGCGGTGAAGGACGTGTCGCCGCTGGAGGACCCGGCGATGATCGTGCTGTCATCGGAGCCCCAGTTGTGCACGATGTCCACCGACGGGGAGATGGTCGCCGCCGACGGGTTGGCGAGGGTCACCTGGATGCGGGCGACGTCGCCGCGAGCGAAGTAGCGGTGCTCGACGGTCACGTCGAGGCCCGACAGCGACTGGGTCGATGCGGTGACGACGGAGTCGCCACCCGCCGCGCTGATGTCGACGGTGCTGTCGTCGTCCACGTAGACGGCGTCGTCGACGAACACCAGGCCGGCGATGTCGTAGGCGTCGCTCTCGTTGAGGGTCTCGGCATCCTCGATGGCGAACCCGGGGTCGTCTTCGCACGAGCCGCCGGCGGGGAGGCCGTTGTCGGTGCCGCCATCGTTGGTGAGGTCCCAGGAGTAGGTCCCCTTGACGATGGTGTCGTCCAGGGGGGTGGGGGCGGCGGCGGCCGACGTTGCGCTGAGGAGCAGCACTGCAGCGATCCCGCCGCCGATCCGGGTGGTGTGACGCATGCGTCCTCCGTGATCAGCCGACGCAGAGCATCTGCGTCATCGCTCAGTCAAGCGGGGAGCGGGCGTCCGGTCCAGACGAGAGGCCTGTGTCAGGGGGCACGTCGAGGAGGTCCTCGGCCGCCTGGCGCACCTGCCAGTCGTGATCGGTGAGCGCGCGGCGCAGCGCGACGTCCACGTCGTGGCCGTCGAACGGCGCCAGCGCGAGGACCGCGCGGCGCCGCACCGCTGGCTTGTCCGATGTCGCGGCCAGGATCGCGGGCAGCCCGCCGGGATCGCCGAGCGCGCCGAGGGCGGCGACCGCGGCCTCTCGACAGAGGGCGTCGTCGTGGTCGGTCGCCACCTCCGCCAGCGCGGCGACGATGCCGGGCTCCGCCGGCGTCCGCTCGCCGGAGGCGAACGCGGCGACCTCGACGACCATCGGGTCGTCGTCGTGCAGCAGCGGTGCCAGCAGCACGTCGTCGCCATCTCCCGACCCGTCGAGCACGGGGGTCACCTCTGCAGCGCGCGACCGCACCGCGGCGACGTCGTCTCGCAGCGCGGCCTGCACGTCGGCGGCGGTGAGGGCTCCCAGGCGCGCCAGCGCCCCGAGAGCGGTGCTGCGCACCGATGCGTCATCGTCGACCAGCGCGGCGCGCGCCGTGGCGGCGTCGCCGGTGTGCCCCGCGAGCGCGACCGCCCGGCGGCGCGCCGCGGCGCTCAGCCCGCGAACCTCTCGAGCACCAGGCCGGCGGCGAGGAACACGGCACCGACGGTCCCCGCGGTGGCGACGCCGAGCATGCCGACCATCACGAGGAGCCCGACGCTGGAGCGGACGCGGACCCACCACGGCGTGGACGGGTCCTCACCGGGGCGCAGCGGCCGGTGGACCCAGTCGGGCACGCGGTCCTGCTCGTAGCGCCGCAGCGCACGTCGCTCGCGGCGGGTGAGGGTGCTGCGTCCGCCATCGTCCTCGGTCGACTCGTCGTGCGCCTCCTCGACCTCGACCTCGACCGGGGCGGCGACAGCCGCAGCGGAAGCTCGAGACGCCGTCCTCGCGGCGGCGCCGGCGAGCTGGGGCGGAGGTGCACCTGTGCGAGCCGCCTCGATCGCGGCTGCTCGCTGGGCGAGGATGATGGCCTTGCGGGCCTCGTAGACCTGTCGTGCGCGCGCGTACTCCGCGCGCCTGCGGTCCATGGCAACCTGTGACCGCTCGTGGAGCAGTGCAGCGACCACGATCGAGATGACCACGACCACGACGATGAGGGCGATTCCCACGGTGTCCACGCAGCCGGAGAGCCTACCCGGGGTTCCGCCCCGACCTGGGGTGCCACCCCCGCCCATCGGCGCCCCGGTGCTCGATGCCCCCCCTCCGGTCGAGGCCGGCGTGCACGATGACGCCCAGGCCGCGCGCCGCAGACGTCGCACGCGGTGGGCGTTCGCGGGTGCTGCGGTGCTGCTGCTGGCTGGCGCCGTGGCGGTGTACGCCGCGCAGCAGGTGCCGTACTACTCCCTGTCGCCCGGCTCGCTGTACCCGACGACCGACCTCGTCCTGGTCGAGGAGGTCGAGCCCGACGATCCGACCGGCGAGGTGCTGTTCACCACCGTCAGCGTCAACAAGCTGACGCGATTCGAGCGGTGGCTGGCAGAGCAAGACGGCGACGTGGACATCCTCGCCGAGGAGATCGTCGCGGGCGACCGCACACCCGACGAGAACCGGGCGTTCAACCAGCGCCTCATGGCGGACTCGAAGCAGACCGCGATCGCGGTAGCGCTCGAGCAGCTCGGCGAGGACGTGGTGCTCACCGGCACCGGTGCCGGCGTCGGGCAGGTCGTGCCCGACGTGCCGGCCGCCGAGGTGATCGAGGCCGGCGACACGATCATCGAGGCTGGCGGCGAGCCGATCGCTCTGGCCGACGACCTCGTCGCGGTGATCGAGGACCACGAGCCAGGCGACGTCCTCTCGCTCGTCGTCGAAGACCTCGCGGGCGAAACCCGCGAGGTCGACGCCGAGCTCGTCGAGCGCGACGAGGATCCGGGAGAGCCGATGCTCGGCGTGTCCATCGAGACCCGTGATCGTGGCATCGAGCTGCCGTTCCTCATCGACATCGACACCGGCTCGGTCGGCGGGCCATCGGCCGGCCTCGCCATGGCGTTGGCGGTGCTCGACGTGCTCACGCCCGGCGAGCTCACCGGTGGCCACCGCGTGGCGACCACCGGCACGATCGACCTCGCCGGCCAGGTGGGAGCGGTCGGCGGGGTGAAGCAGAAGACGATCTCGGCTCGTGACGACGGGGTCGAGCTCTTCCTGGTGCCTGCGGCGGAGGCCGACGAGGCGAGGGAGCACGCCGGTGACATGCGCGTCGTGGGCGTCGAGGTGCTCGAGGATGCGCTCGTGGCGCTGGTCGAGCTGGGCGGCGAGCCGCTGCCCGACGCGCTCGATCGCGCCCCCTGAGGGTCGCTGGTCGTGACCCGCCGGTAGCATCAGCCGCCATGCGCGCACCCACCGATCTGCCCCCGCCGCGTCGTCCCGGCACCATCGGGCGAGGCCGGGTGGCCCTGGTGGTCGCCGTCGTCCTCTTCTTCTTCCTCATCACCTCGCTGCGCGGGATCGCCCGCTTCTACACCGACTTCCTCTGGTACGACTCGCTCGGGTACGCCTCGGTGTGGCAGGGGGTGCTCGGCGCCAAGCTCGCGCTCGCCGCCATCTTCACCGTCGTCTTCTTCGCGCTGATGCTCGTCAACCTGTGGATCGCCGACCGTGCCGCGCCGCCGTTCCGGCCCCAGGGCCCCGAGGAGGAGCTGCTCGAGCGGTACCACGAGGTCGTGGCCGGGCGGCGTGGCGCGGTGCGCGTGGCGGTGTCGCTGTTCTTCGCGCTGGTCGCCGGCGTCGGCATGGGCAGCCAGTGGAACGAGTGGCTCCTGTTCACCAACGCGGTCGAGTTCGGCGAGAAGGACCCGCAGTTCCACATGGACATCGGGTTCTACGTGTTCAAGCTGCCGTTCCTCTCCGAGGTCGTGGACTGGACGTTCGCGTCGCTGGTGATCGTGCTGTTCATCACCGCCGCCGCCCACTACGTCAACGGCGGCATCCGGATGCAGTCGCCGTTCCAGCGCGTGCTGCCGCAGGTCAAGGGGCACCTGTCGGTGCTGCTCGCCGCGCTCGCGCTGGTGAAGGTCGCGGACTACTGGCTGGCGCGCTACGAGCTCACCACCTCGACGCGCGGCCTGATCGACGGCGCGACCTACACCGACGTCAACGCACAGCTGCCGGCCATCTACCTCCTGATCGCCATCGCCGTCACCGCCTGCGTGCTGTTCCTCTCCAACATCCGCCGGCGCGGGTGGGTCCTGCCGGCGATCGTCGTCGGGTTGTGGGCGCTGGTGCAGATCCTGGCGTTGGGCGTCTACCCGGCGCTGGTGCAGCGCTTCAGCGTCGAGCCCGACGAATCTGCCAAGGAGCGCCCGTACATCGAGGAGAACATCTCGGCGACGCGCGCCGCGATGGGCCTCGACCGCGTCGAGGTCGAGGACTACGCCTACACGACCGATCGCGACGCCACCGGGCAGGCCCTGCTCGACGACGAGGTCACGGTGCGCAACATCCGCCTGCTCGACCCCGACATCGTCACCGACACCTTCAAGCAGCTGCAGGCGGCGGTGGGGTTCTGGCGCTTCCCGGCGGACCTCGACGTCGACCGCTACGAGATCGACGGCGAGCCGACGCAGGTGGTGCTGGCGGCCCGCGGCCTCGACCTCAACGGTCTGCCGCAGAAGTCGTGGGAGGGCCAGCACGTGCGGTTCACGCACGGCTACGGCGTGGCGCTGGCGCCGGCGAACGCGACCACCTCCAACGGCCGCCCGGACTTCCGCATCCGCGACGTCCCGCTCGTGGTCGATGGGATCGATGCGCCGGTGAGCGAGTCGCAGGTCTACGTCGGGGAGGACCTCGGCGGGTACGCCATCGTCTCCACCACCCGCGACGAGGTCGACTACGTCAACGAGAGCAACGAGACGGTGCCGTATCGCTACGAGGGCGATGCCGGCGTCTCGGTGGGCTCCTACTTGCGGCGCGCCGCGTTCGCGCTGCGGTTCGCGGAGATCGACCCGCTGGTGTCGGGGCTGATGCGCAGCGACTCGCGGATCATCTACCAGCGCGACGTGCGCGAGCGCGTGGCGCTGCTGGCGCCGTTCCTGCACCTCGACAGCGACCCGTACCCCGTCATCCTCGACGGTCGGATCACCTACGTCGTCGATGGCTACACGACCTCGTCGCGCTACCCCTACAGCCAGCGCGCGGACAACGAGGGCCTCCCCGCCGGCAGCGACCTCGACCACCGCTTCAACTACGTGCGCAACTCGGTCAAGGCGACCGTCGACTCGTTCGACGGCACCGTCACGCTGTACGTGCTGCCCGACGAGATGTCCGGCGGCGATCCCATCATCGAGGCGTACCGCCGGGCGTTCCCCGACCTCTTCCAGGACTACTCGGAGATGCCCGAGACCCTCAAGGGGCACCTGCGCTACCCGGAGGACCTCTTCCGGGTGCAGACCAACGTGTGGGGTCGCTACCACATCGAGAACCCCGAGGCGTTCTACTCGCCGGCCAGCGGCTGGGCGGTCGCGCAGGACCCGGGCGACGACGTCGCCGGCGGCCAGACGACGCAGGTCACCAACGAGCAGGGCCAGGCGGTCGGCACGCGTGAGGGCCGGATCGACCCGTACTACCAGCTGCTGACGCTGCCAGGCAGCGACGACGAGGACTTCGTCATGCTGCGGCCGTTCGTGCCCGTGTCGGAGAACGACGCCCGCAAGCAGCTCACCGCGTTCATGACCGTGAACAGCGACGCCGACGAGTACGGCCAGATGCGCGTCTTCGAGCTGCCCCCCAACATCGTCGATGGCCCTGCGATCGTGTCGTCCAACATCCGCACCGAGGACACCGTCAGCCAGCAGCTCACGCTGCTCGGGCAGCAGGGCTCGCAGATCCGGTTCGGCGACCTGCAGCTCGTCCCGGTGGGGACGTCGATCATCTACGTGCGGCCCCTCTACGTGCAGGCCGAGGGCCAGACCGCGGTGCCCGAGCTGAAGAAGGTCATCGTCGTGTTCGGGGACCGGGTCGTGATGTCCGACACGCTCGAGGAGGCGCTGGAGGAGATCTTCGACGTCGACGTCAACACGCGCGAGCACGTGGACGGCGAGCCCGACGACGGCACGACCTCGCCGCTGCCCCCTGACGGCGGCTCGACCACCACCGCACCTCCGACGACCGAGCCCCAGCGCCCGGATGTGGGCGACGACGCCACCGTCGACGAGCTGCTGCTCGCGGCCGAGGTGCTGTTCCTCGAGGCCGACGAGGCGCTGGCTGATGGCGACCTGGTCGCGTGGGCGGAGAAGACCACCGAGGCCCGCGAGCTCATCGCCCGCGCCAGCGCGCTGCTCGGAGGTGGCGCACCGCCGAGCACCACCGGCGGCGGTGGTGGCAGCAGCGGCTCCGGGGGCGACGCCGCGTCGGCGGACACGACTGCGCCGTCGACCACCGACGCGCAGCCCCCCACCTCCCGCCGCCCCGCCGGCACCTGACCGCCTCCCCCGCACCGTTCTGTGCATGGTGAGTTCCGACTATCGGAACGCACCATGCACAGAACGAAGTGGGGTCAGGGCGTCGTGGCGAGGGCGGGGGTGAGGAAGGTGCACAGGTAGCGACGCAGCTCGTCGGGGTCGCGGTGCACCGGGCCGTCGATCGTCATCAGCGACAGTGTGATGCGTAGCACCAGCTCGGCGATCTCGTCGGGGTGGACGTCGCTGCGCAGCAGCCCGGCGTCCTGGCCGAGCACGAGCCACGGGCGCAGCTCGTCCGCGTAGCCCCGGAACAGCGCGTGCGACGCGCCCTCGAGCGTGGCGCGCACCGACTCGCCCTCGGTGGCGAGCAGCGACGCCAGCACCGGGTTCGCCGCGATCGACCCGAGGGTGGTGACGACGCCCTCCACCAGGCTGGCGACCGCGTCCTCGGGGGTGCGCGCCGAGCGGGCCATCGCCTCGGAGCGGTCGGGCACGACCTCCTGCGAGGCGAGCTCGGCGAGGATGCCGGCCAGCAGCAGCTCGTCGCGGTCGGCGAAGTAGCGGTAGACGGTCTGGCGGCTGACGTTGGCCTCGGTGGCGACGTCCTCGATCGTGGTCTTGGCCAAACCGGTGCGCGCCACGCACGCACGAGCGGCCTCGACGAGGCGTCGGCGAGCCCCCTCCCGGCTGGTCGGTGCGTCGGCGCCCCAGCGCTGGCCTGCCTCTGACACCCCGGTCCTCCTGTGACGCTTGGCCACTTGCGACATTTCAAGAACTTTGTAACATGAGCGCTCAGGGGGATGCCACCACCGATCCGGATCGGGTCGTGGACGAGGGGAGCTGGCGTGACCATGCAGGACGAGACCACCGAGCCAACGGGCCCGAAGGCCGACCCGGTCGTCATGTTCGACCTCATCGGCCGCGCAGATCCCAACGACCTCGACGCCATCCTCGCGGTCGGCAACCCGCACGTGGACGAGGTCATCCACGCCGTGCGCGACAACGCGGACGCCATCTTCACGTGGGACTACGAGAAGGGCGCCCGCCCCGCGCTCAACAAGCTCTACGAGAAGGCGAAGCACTCCCAGTGGAACGGCGAGACCGACCTGGAGTGGGACACCGAGGTCGACCATGAGCGGCTCGTCTCGCAGATGTGGGGCACCGAGCCGGCGTTCTCCGCCATGGGCGTCGACGTGTCGGGCACACCCCTGGCCAAGTGGACGGGCAAGGAGTGGGTGCAGTGGCAGATGGAGCAGGAGATCTGGACGCTCAGCCAGTTCATGCACGGCGAGCAGGGCGCGCTGATCTGCACCGCGAAGATCGTCGAGACCGTCCCCTGGATCGACGCCAAGTACTACGCCGCCACCCAGGTGATGGACGAGGCCCGCCACGTCGAGGTGTTCGCCAAGTACCTCGACACCAAGCTCGACGGGCACTACGCGCTCAACCCGCACCTCGGCATGCTGCTCGACGACATCATCACCGACAGCCGCTGGGACATGACCTACCTCGGCATGCAGATCATGGTCGAGGGCCTGGCGCTCACCGCCTTCAGCCTCATGCACCACGCCACGCAGGAACCGCTGCTCAAGAAGCTGCTGCGCTACGTGATGAGCGACGAGGCCCGCCACGTGGCCTTCGGCGTGCTGTCGCTGCAGGACTACTACACGAGCCTCAACACCGCCGAGATCCGCGACCGCCAGGAGTTCGCCTTCGAGGCCGCGCTGCGCATGCGCGACCGGCTGCTCGGACAGGACGTGTGGGAGAAGATGGGCGTCGACGCCAAGCTGGCCATCAACACGATGCGCAACGGCTCCATCGGCGACCCGTTCGGCCCGATGCTGTTCTCGAAGATCGTTCCCAACTGCAAGAAGCTGGGCCTGCTCGATGCCGGCGACGGCTGGCTGCGCACGAAGTTCGAGGAGATCGGCGTGATCCAGTTCGAGGACTGGACCAACACCGGCGAGGAGTACGAGCTCCTCGACGAGCTCGCCAAGGACCGCGCCGCAGGTCTCGTCGGCTGACGGCCGGCCGCCGTCTGCGCGACCCGACGGGTAGCGTCGGTGGCGTGGAGGTGCTCGTGATCATGCTGCTCGTGATGGGCATCGGCGCGGGCCTCTCCGCGGTCGCCCAGCGCCTGCGCCAGACCCGCCCCCCGGAGGGCCCCGGCAGCTGACGACGCCTCGCTTCTGACCGGGTGCGTCAGGGGAGCGGGCGTAGGCTCGGGAACCTGCGCCGCCGTTGGCGACGTCTGAGGTGATGCCGAGCACCTGGGTGGGCTCGGCGACCGTGGGAGGTCGACGTGGACGAGTCCGTGACGGTGGCGGGGGCGACGAACCGCAAGGGCTTGATCGCCCTGATCCTGCTCCTCGCTGTGCTGGCGGCGGTGGTCGCCGTGCCCCTCGCGCTCGGCGGTGACGACGACGAGCTGCGACCCCTCGGGCTGGTGCCCGGTGGCGGATCGAGCGCCGAGATGACCGGTGCTGCAGCCGATGCGATGTACCCGTACCAGCGGATCACCTACGAGCTGGAGGGCGACCTGCCCGACCTGGGCGACGAGGGTCCGGTGTGGCAGCTGGTCCGCCCGCCGATGGATGCCGCCCGCGCTGGCGAGCTGGCCGCAGCGCTCGGCGCACCGGGTGAGGTGACCGAGCGTGAGGGGGGCTACTCCGTCGTCGGCGACGACGCCGCAGCCGACGTCTACCCGTCAGGCGGCGCCTGGCTCGTGTCGGTGTTCGGCTCCGAGGGTTCCTACGACGACGGGGTGCGCGAGGACGTCGAGGCCCGCCCACCGGCCGTCGACGGGGACGGCTCGACCTGCGTCGAGAGCATCGACCCTGACGGCATGTCCACGATGTCGTGCGAGACCGAGGGCGTCGGCACGGTCATCCCGCCCGACGGCACCTACGAGGAGCCGCCGATGGAGGGCCCCGAGGACCTTCCCACCGAGCAGGAGGCGATCGACATCGCCGTCGACCTGCTCCAGGGAGCTGGCGTGCTGCCGGCGGAGCACGTGGCCGAGGTGAGCGAGGGAAGCGCCATGGGCTTCACCACCTCGTGCTCCGGTGGCGACGCCTGCATCGACTCGGAGAGCGAGATGATCGTGCTGAGCCGCAACGTCACGGTGACCACGACGCTGGGTGGCCTGCGGGTCGAGGGCCTGAGCTGGTCGGTGGAGGTCGGCGACCATGGCGACGTCCAGGGCGTGTGGGGCGTCTACGCGGATGCGGAGGAGGTGGGCGACTACCCGCTGCGCCCCATCGACGCGGCGTACGCGGCGATGGTCGGGGGCGAGCTGCCTTCCTACGGCGGCCCGATGCCGCTGGGTGGCGTCGCCGTCGATGCCGGGGTGGGCGCACCCGCTGTGATGGTCGGTGGCGACGCGTCGGTCGGATCCGGCGAGGTCACGGTCGCCACGTCGTCGCCTTGCCCTGACAGCCCGATCGCCGACTGCGCCGTCACCTCTGACTCGGGGCCGAAGCCCGAGCCGATCTGCTCGAACGACGGGTGCGCCGTGCCGGGCGGTCCTGGCGACGACGTCGTGTGCGTCACCCATCCGTGCCCCGGTGGCGACGACCCGCCACCGCCGGTGGGGTGCGTGGTGCAGCCCGACGGCACCGAGATCTGCGAGCCCCCGATGCCCGTGGACCCGCCGCTCGGCTGCAAGGTGCAGCCCGATGGCACCGACATCTGCGAGCCCATCGAGGAGCCTCCGTTCGAGCCGGAGCTGCCGTCGGAGCCCGAGCCGGTGGTCGTCACCGTGACGGGCGCGACGCTCGGTGCCATGGCGGTGCCGGCTGTGGCCGAGGACGGCAGCGAGACGGCCTACGTCGTGCCGACCTACGTGTTCCAGGGGACCTGGGACAGCGGCGAGGCGTGGAGCCAGCCGGTCGTGGCCGTGAGCGACGAGTGGCTGGGCACGCCGGTGCCGTCCACCACCGTGCCGGTCGAGCCGCCCACCACCGTCGACGGCGTCACGACGACCATGGTGATCGACCCCGACTGCATCGGGCCCGACGGCGAGGATCGCTGCGTCACCTCGTCGGTCCCGACCACCTCGGTGGTCGAGACCCCGGTGGTCACGATCCTTCCGTTCCCGTGCGTCGTGCAGCCCGACGGCAGCGAGATCTGCGAGATCCCGTCCACCACCGTGCCCACGACGCTCGAGCCCGGCGTCGCGCCCGAGCAGGACGGCTGACCCGCGCATGTTGACCTGCGTGCCGAGATCTCGCGACCCGGTGACCTGAATCGCCGCCGGCGTGCCGGTCGTGGCCACCTGCGTAGGTGGGTGCGCGAATCCGCCACTCAGGTGCGCATGGGAGGTGATGGGGGATGATGGGGGGACGACGCGGGTGCGGCGAGACGAGGTGGAGGAACCATGAGGCCAAGGACGGTGGTGGCGGGCGCGGTCATCGGAGCGGCCGCGGTCGTGGTGGTGCGCACCTCGCGCGTCGTCGAGGAGCCCCACGTCGACGACCGGGCGTTGCACACACCGGACCTCGATGGCACCGAGCACCAGGTCGTCTCGCACGACGACGCCCAGCTCGTCGTGCACCGCACCGGACCCGCCGACGGCCCGGTTGTCGTGCTCGCCCACTGCTGGACGGGCTCGCAGCAGACGTGGGCGCCGGTCACGCGGCGCCTCGTCGCCGCCGGGTGCCACGTGGTGCGCTGGGACCAGCGTGGCCACGGCCGCTCGGTCGCGGGGCACAAGGGCCACACCCTCGAGGGGCTCGCGGATGACCTCGCCGCCGTGCTCACCGAGCTCGACCTGCACGACGTCGTGCTCGCAGGGCACTCGATGGGCGGCTTCACCATCCAGGGCCTCGCGTCCTTCCACCACGAGCTGTTCCACGAGCGGACGCGCGGCGTCGTGCTCGTCGCCACCGCCGCCGGCGGGCTGCAGCGCTCCGCGCTCGCGCTCAGCCCGCAGCTTCTGGCGATGACAGCGGTGGAGCGGGCCATGGAGCGCCCGGGCGTCGGCCGCCTGCTGGTGCGCGGCACGTTCGGGCGCCACGCCCACCCGCACCACCTCGACGTGACGCGCGACGACTTCCTCGCCACGGCGGGCTCCGTCCGGGTCGACTTCGTCCGCACGTTCCTCACCATGGACGTGCGGCCGTCCAACAGCCGGATCGACGTGCCGTCGACGGTGATCTGCGGCACCCGCGACACGCTGACGCCGGTGTCGCTCAGCCGGGCGCTGGCGGCGTCGATCCCGGGGGCGACCCTCGAGGTGCTCGGCGGCTACGGCCACATGCTCCCGTACGAGGCGCCGGACGTGGTCGCCGACGCCATCCTCGAGCACACCACCCTCGGCGCCGATGCCGCGACCGGAGTCGCCGCTGGTGCCGGGGTCGACGGCTGATTCAACCGGGACGCAGGTCGGTGGTGAGCACCACGGCGTCGTCGCCGGCGCGCTGGCCGACGTGCAGCGTCACGGGCACGTCCTCGACGACCCAGGCCCCGTCGATGCGCACCGCCAGCTGGCGGAGGTCCAGGTCCACCTGGACCGAGCCGATCGCGCCGATGTCGCACCGCTCCTTGGCGAAGCCGACGAGGCGACGGGGCGGCCGCTCGTACGCCGATCCGGGCACCGAGGCGTAGACCTGCACCACCGTCGAGCCGACGCGCCTGCCGGTGTTGGCGATCGCGACCTCCACCGCCGGGCCCTCGTCGCCGTGCACCACCGACGCCTCGGTCACCTCGATGGTCGTGTACCCGAGGCCGTGACCGAACGGCAGGTGCGGCGCGACGCCGTCCGCGTCGAGCTTCCACTGGCCGTGCAGCAGGCCGTAGGTCTCGGTCGTGGCGTCGGGGTCGAAGTGCACGAGGTGCGCCTCGTCGGTCGGCACCGCGAACGGCAGGCGGCCACCGGGCTCGGCGGCACCGAGCAGCACGTCGGCGAGCGCTCGACCGCCCTCCATCCCCGGGTACCACAGCACGAGGGTGGCGGCGGGCTGCTCGAGCCACGGCGCCACGATCGCTGAGCCGCCCATGAGGCACACCACGACGCGGTCGCTGTGCGCGCAGGCCGCCGCGATGAGGGACTCGTCCTCGGGGCGCAACCGCAGCGACCGACGATCCCCGCCGGCGACGGAGAAGTCGGTCTCCGACGACAGGTGCTCGGCAGCCGAGGAGCGTCCCTCGGCCATCTGGGCGAAGGCGGCGTCGCGGTCCTCGTCTGAGGTGAACCCGAGGCGGGGGTGGTCCATCGGCGGGAAGAGGTGGAACAGCGTGCCCAGCGCGGACTGGTCGAGGAACTCGCCCTCGTCGTGCTTCGTGAAGCCGACGACCACGATTGCGACGTCCGCGTCGGCGGCGATGGTGGCGTCATCGTCGCTGTGGACGATCTCGACGCCCGGCAGCGCAGAGCGCAGGCCGTCGAGCGGGGTGACCACCGTCGGGGGGATGGCGTTGCTCGAGCCCTGGTCGCCGAGGTTGGCGATCGCCGCCAGACGTCCGAGCACCGCCACGCGCCGCAGCGAGCCGCGGTCCAGCGGCAGCAGGTCGCCCTCGTTGCGCAGCAGCACCATCGACGCGACAGCTGCCTCGTGGGCCAGCGCCCGGTGCTCATCGCACGCCACGACCGACTCGTCGGGTCGCGCCGCGATCTCCGGCGCGAAGCGCAGCAGCGTGGCGACGACCTCCTCGACGAGGTCGTCGACGATCGCGAGGTCGAGCTCGCCGGAGGCGACGGCGTCGGGCACCGCCATGGCGCGCTGCTGGCGGAACGGCATCTCGATGTTCAGCCCAGCGCGCACGCTCTTGACCGCGTCGCGCAGGCCGAAGGTGAAGTCGGAGGTGACGTAGCCATCCCAGCCCCACTCGTCGCGCAGCACGGTGCGCAGCAGCGTCTCGTTCTCGCCGCACCACTCGCCGTTGAGCGAGTTGTAGGCGCTCATCACGCTGGCCACGCCGGCGTCGGCGACCATGCGGAAGTGCGGGAGGTACACCTCGTGCAGGGCTCGCTCGTCGGCGATGACATCGACGGTGAATCGGGCGTTCTCCATCGAGTTGCAGGCGAAGTGCTTCATGCAGGCCATGACGTGGTGCTGCAGCCCGGCGGTGAGCTCGACGGCCAGGGTGCCGACGTGGTGCGGGTCCTCGCCGTAGGTCTCCTGCGCGCGGCCCCACCCGGGGTGGCGCAGCAGGTTCATGCACACCGCACCGGTGTAGGTGGCGTCGCGCGCTCGCAGCTCGGCACCGATGGCCTCGCCGATGCGCCGCTCCAGGCCTGGGTCGAACGAGGCGCCGCGCGCCATCGAGACCGGGAACGCGGTGGCCGGCGCGATGACGCAGCCGCGCGGCCCGTCGGCGAAGCGCAACCCGGGGATGCCGAGGCGCTCGACGGCAGCGGCCGGCCAGGCGTGGCTGATGTAGCCCCCGGAGACCATGTCGAACGTGCCGGGCCAGAAGTCGATGTCGCCGTCGAGGCAGTCGAGCTTCTCCTCGGTGGTCATCGCCTCGACGAGGGCGCGGGCCTCGACGTGGTGGTCGGCGCCCCCAGCGACACGAGCCGCGGCCTCGTCGAACGGTGTGCTCCCCATGTGACGTGCTCCTCCAGCCGGCCGTCATCCGGGCCGCTGCCGGCGAGTCTGGCAGAGGTGGTAGCTGCTCCCTGTTCGAGCCGTCGTCAGGCGGCGTCGAGGAGGTGGATGCGCCACGCGGCCTGCGTGCGCAGGCCGAGGAACGACGGGATGGGCACGCCGACGTCGCGCGGGTCGACCGTCGCCGTGCCGTGCACGACGAACGTGCCGTCCTCGTGGACCTCGGTGCTGCCGCGGCTCTCGATGCGGTGCTCGGCGCCCTTCATGGTGATGAAGAGCTCGAGGAGGTGGTGGTGACCGTCGATCGGCGTGACCGAGCCGAGCCGCCCGGTGATCGGGACCTCGGTGTCGCCGCCCAGCCACCCCTTCACCGCGGCGGTGATGATGCGGTTGCCGAGCTGGAGGTCGTCGAGGCGCATGGCGAAGGTGCCCTCGATGGGCTGGTCGAGGTCTGGGGTGCCGTGCTCGTCGAGCGTCGCGGTGAAGGCGCCCGAGACGCCGGAGATGTGCACGCCGAGGCCGGGGATGCCCGGCTTGAAGGTGATGCGGAAGCTCGTGCGCTCGGTATCGATGGCGTAGCGGCTCACCGCAGGAGTCTGCCTGTTGTGGACGTAGGCTGCGGCGACGTTGAGACGGAGGAGCGGATGCGGGCGGTGCGATGCGTGGCCTTCGGGCCGGTGGAGGATCTGGTCGTCGAGGAGGTCCCCGATCCGGTGCCGGGGGCGGGGCAGGTGCTGATCGAGGTCGAGGCCGCAGGCATCAACTTCGTGGACGCGCTGTTCGTGCAGGGCGCGTACCAGATCAAGCCACCGCTGCCGTTCGTGCCCGGCGGCGAGGTCGCAGGCACGGTGGCCGCGCTCGGCGACGGCGTCGGTGGCTTCGCGGTCGGCGACCGCGTGGTGGCCATGACGGGCATGAACGGCTTCGCCGAGCGGGCGGTGGCGGCCGCGGGCCAGACGTTCGCGCTGTCCGATGCGATGGACGCGCCGAGCGCGGCGGCGTTCATCCAGAGCTACTGCACCGCGCTGTTCGCGCTCGAGCGCCGCGCCGCGCTGCAGTCCGGCGAGACGGTGCTCGTGCTCGGTGCCGCGGGCGGGGTGGGGCGTGCTGCGATCGACGTCGCGGTCGCGCTCGGCGCTCGTGTCATCGCCGTGGCCTCGAGCGAGGAGCGTCTCGCGCTGTGCCGCGCCGCAGGCGCCGAAGCGACGATCGATCACACCACCGAGGACCTCAAGGTCCGCGCCAAGGAGCTCGCCGGCCCCGGAGGCGTCGACGTCGTCGTCGACCCGGTAGGCGACGCGCTGGCGGACCCGGCGCTGCGCACCCTCGGCTACGACGGTCGCTACCTCGTCATCGGGTTCGCCGCTGGGGAGATCCCGCGGATCCCGCTCAACCTCGTGCTGCTGCGCAACCGGCGCATCGTCGGCGTGGACTGGGGCGCGTGGATGATGGCGAACGGCGCCGAGCAGGCCGAGCTCCTGCGCCAGCTGCTGGCGATGGTCGCCGATGGTCGCCTGCACCCGCCGGCGCCGCGCACCTACCCCCTGGCCGACGCCCCGAGTGCGCTTGCCGACCTGCTGGCGAACCGAGTCGGCGGCAAGGCCGTCCTGGTGCCCGGAGCCTGACCCCTGTCCCGCTGCGGGACGTCTTGCCCTGGCGGAGCGGTGCGTCGGGTGCGACCCTGGGGCATGGCTACGTCCGGGCACGTCCCCGATCCCTCCGCGCCCGACGGCAGCGGCAAGGGCACGGGCCCCGAGCGCCTCACCGCCGAGGACGTGGCGCTGCTCAACTCGAAGCGAGCGCTGCAGCTGCTCCTCGAGCAGAAGCGCATCGATGTGTCTGCCGCGCTGACCACCGTGCGCTACGAGCGCGAGCTCGAGAAGCTGCAGATCGAGCTGGTGCGGCTGCAGCGCTCGGTGCAGTCCGAGGGCCGGAGGGTTGCGGTGCTGTTCGAGGGTCGCGATGCGGCCGGCAAGGGCGGCGCGATCCGCCGCTTCATCGAGCACCTCGCGCCACGGCACTTCCGGGTCGTGGCCCTGCCGGCGCCCACCGAGGTCGAGCAGGGGCAGTGGTACTTCCAGCGCTACAGCCAGCAGCTCCCGAACCCCGGCGAGATCGTCTTCTTCGATCGCTCCTGGTACAACCGCGCGGTGGTCGAGCCGGTCATGGGCTTCTGCACCGACCAGCAGTACGAGACGTTCCTCCAGCAGGTGCCGGAGTTCGAGCACATGCTCCACGAGGACGGCATGGAGATCATCAAGCTCTGGTTCGCGATCTCGAAGGAGGAGCAGGCGGCGCGCTTCGCGTCGAGACGCGAGGACCCCCTCAAGCAGTGGAAGGTGAGCCCAGTCGACGAGCAGGCCCAGGCGCGGTGGGACGACTACACCCGCTACAAGGAGGCCATGTTCAGCCGCACGCACACGTCGTACGCGCCGTGGACGGTGGTGCTGGCCGACGACAAGAAGAAGGCGCGGCTGGAGTCCATTCGCTACGTGCTCGCCACGCTTCCCTACGACAGGAAGGATGAAGCCGGCGTCGACCTGCTCCCAGATCCTGACGTCGTGCGGCGTTTCGACAGCTCGTCTGCGCGCCGGGACTGACCTGACGCGTGGTGCGTGGGCACGCGGTCACCCGAGCATGGCGCCCGGTCGGCTCGGGGTGCGCGGTCAGCTCGGGGTGCGCGGCGGGCCGGCCTGGGTGTGGCGGGTGCCTGGCGGGTCGGTCGCCCACGCCGGCGACCCCTCCCAGCGGTCCTCGAAGACGAGCTCGGCGAGCGGGCGGCGCCGCACCGGGCCGTGGGAGCCGACCGGGCGACCGAGCGGGATGGTGGCGGCGATGCTGACGTCGTCGGGGATGCCGAGTGCAGCGGCGAGCTCGGCCTCGGCCGGCTTGTGCCACACCGTCATGACCCCGCCGTATCCGAGGTCGCGCGCTGCGAGCAGCAGGTTCTGGCACGCGGGGTAGATCGAGGCGCCCTCGGTCGGGTCAGGCGCCCGCCAGCGCACGAGGCACGGCAGCACGATGACCGGTGCATCCTCGATGTGGTCGACGAAGGTCCTCATCGTGGCCGCCATCCGGGCCTTCGGCGACGACGGGTCGGTGCCGCTGCCGGCCCGGTACCCATCCGCCTCGAGCTTGGCGTCCCACATGGCGCGGAACGTGCGGCCGAGGATGGCGCGAGCGTCGAGTGCTGCGGGCCCGTCGCGCAGCACGAGGAATCGGAACGGCTGGCGGTTCGAGCCCGATGGCGCCCGGGTGGCGGCGAACAGGATCCGGGCCAGGTGCTCGTCAGGGATCGGATCCGGTCGGTAGCGACGGATGGCGCGGGTGGTCGTGATGGCATCGAGGAGCTCCACCGCTGCATCGTGGCACCGACGCAGCTCCAACAGCCGTCGTGAGCCCGCACCTGGTTGCACGGCGGCCCCCGGATGACGATCTGGGAACGGCTGGGTGGGATCAGCGGGGTGGCGATCCCTGCGGAGGCTGGGCCGTCGCGGGTAGGTTCCGCGGCAGGGAGGGGCAGCTGGTTCGGTGTGGTCGGGCGCAGCCCGTGCATCGCCGCCTCGCCCGGACAGACCATCACGAGGAGGACACCGATGCATCACGATCACCACACCCGCGCGCCACGCCGCCTGCGGCGCGGCCTCGCGCTGGGAGCGACGGCGCTGCTGCTGCTCGCCGGCTGCGCTGATGACGAGGCGACAACCGGCGACACGACCGCTCCCGCGGGCGACGAGTCGACGACGACCGCCGGCGACGCCACCACCACGACCGAGGCGATGACCGACACCGTGTCGATGCCCACGGTGGAGATCGTCGCCACCGACTTCGCCTTCGAGATCCCCGAGCCGGTGCCCGCCGGCATCGTCGAGGTGACCCTCGTCAACGACGGCGAGGAGACGCACCACGTGCAGCTCGCGCAGCTCAACGAGGACGTCACGATGGAGGACCTCCAGGGCGCGCTCGAGTCGGGCGACGAGGGCGCCGCGCTGGGCATGGTCACGCTCGTCGGTGGTGTCGGCACGGTCGATCCCGGTGACGAGCGCAGCGCCATCGTCGAGCTCGAGGAGGGCGCGCACGTGGCGCTCTGCTTCATCCCCGGCGAGGACGGCGTGCCGCACCTGGCCAAGGGGATGGTGGCGCCGTTCGAGGTCACCGACGAGGGCAACGAGGCCGAGGCGCCGGAGACCGATGGCGACATCGTCCTCGGCGACTACTCGATCGGGCTGCCCGAGGGGTTCGCCGGCCAGGGGACCTTCCGGGTCGTCAACGAGGGCGAGGAGCCGCACGAGGTGATGTTCATGCGCCTCCTCGACGGCAAGACGCTGGCCGACGTCGGGGCGTGGGCCGCGACGATGGAGGGCCCGCCGCCGTTCACCAGCGCCGGCGGCATGCAGGGCCTCCAGGCCGGCGGCGACGTCGTCGGCTACCTCGACCTCGACCTCGAGGACGGCACCTACGTGGCGATCTGCGGCATCCCCGATGCCGAGGGCACGCCGCACGTCGACCTCGGCATGATCACCAGCTTCACCGTCGGCGAGATGACCGAGGGTGAAGGCGAAGGCGACGAGGAGGAGGGCGGAGACGCCACGACGACGACCGCGGGCGACGAGATGTAGGTGGACCGGGTCCGCACCGGACTCGGATCAGTCAGCGGTCAGCTGCGGGGGTGCCTTCGGGCACCCCCGCAGCGCGCCCGGGACTGTGCTCCATGTCGGCACCCAGGACGCACGAGCCATGGGATCGCCGTGCACGGTGCCCCCGCTGGAGTGGGTCGGTACGGTACGGAGGTGGCGTACGACGAGGGGCTGGCCGAGCGGGTGCGCGAGGTGCTGAGCGATGTCGCAGAGCTGCGCGAACGCAAGATGTTCGGCGGGCTGGCGTTCATGGTCGCGGGGAACATGGCGGTCGGCATCGTCGGCGACGAGCTCATGGTGCGCGTCGGGCCGGACGCCTTCGGCGAGTGCCTCGCGCTGCCGCACGCTCGCGAGATGGACTTCACCGGCCGCCCGATGAAGGGCTTCGTCTTCGTCGGGGGCGATGGGATCGCCGAGGACGAGGACCTGCTCGCGTGGGTCGGGCGCGGGCTCGACCACGCCAGGTCGCTGCCACCGAAGTAGGCGCGGCCGGCGCGATTCGTGACAGAGGTCCCGAGGCTTCGGGACCGAGGGCGAGGTCCGCCTGGAGCGCCCTCGTCGTAGCGTCAGGACACCTACGACGTGGAGATGGACATGACCGATGCGACCGAGGTGCAGGCGAGTCCGACTGGTGGTGCGGGGGACCATCGTGGGCCGAAGGGTGGTGCCCTGCCGGTCTTGGGCTTGATCTTCGGCGCCGCCGGCCTGGCATTCGCGCTGCTGGCGATCCTGGGTGTCGCGCTCGTGCGCGACGACGTCGACGACCTGGACGACGACGTCGAGGTGCACCAGCAGCACATGGGTGACCACGCCGAGATGATGGGTCAGATGCAGGGGGGCATGGGCGGCGAGATGCCTGGCGGCATGAGTCCGGGCAACGGCATGGGCAACGGCCAGGGCCGTGATCAGATGCCAGGCGGCTCCGGTGGGCCTGGTGGTGGCGGCATGCCTGGTGGCCCGGGAGCGGGTGGCATGGGCGGGATGCTCGACATGGACGGCGACATGGAGCTGCCCGACGACCTCACCGCGGAGCAGGCCGAGGCCATGCGCGACCGCATCGCGGCCGCCCGCGAGCGGCTGGATGACTTCGAGGACAGGATCGACGCCGCGCTCGACGGGGCTGACGAGGCGCCGACCACCACCGCACCTGCCGGCTGAGCGGTAAGCCGCGCCCATCGCGATCGACGATGTGGTCACCTGATGATCTAAGGTGACCACATGGATGCTGGTGTACGTGAGCTGAAGGCCAAGCTGTCGGAGTACCTCGAGCGGGTGGCAGCCGGCGAGGTCGTCGTGGTCACCGACCGCGGGAGGCCGGTCGCCCGGCTGGTGCCGTTCTCCTCAGCGTCAGCGGTTGAGCGTGGCATCGAGGCGGGGTGGATCGAGGCGCCGCGACGCACCCGGCTCGAGGCGACGGCGCGCCACCGGTCGACGCTCTCGGTGCTCGATGTCCTCGACGAGGACCGGCAGTGACGACCTACGTCGACTCGAGCGCGCTCCTCAAGCGCTACGTCGATGAGCACGACTCCGAGGCCGCGGTCGCGTGGATGGCGGTCGACCCGGTCCTGGTGACGTCGCGGCTCACGGAGGTCGAGGTGCGACGGAACCTCAGCCGCCTGCTGGAGGGGTCCGCGCTGCTCGCGGCGCGCCGTCAGCTCAGCGTCGACCTCGACGCGTTCGCCTTGGTGCAGCTGGATGCCGCGACCTGCGGCGAGGCTGCGCGCATCGCGGAGGAGACGTTGTGCCGCTCGCTCGATGCGCTGCACCTGGCATCAGCGGTTCGGGCTGGTCCGGTGAACACGCTGCTGACGTTCGACGTCCGTCAGGCGCAGGTCGCCCGCGGGCTGGGCCTCGAGGTCGTCGGCGCCTGACCGACCCCCGAGGCCTGCCGCCTGGTTGGCGGGTGCGGGGGGCGGTCGGTATCATCGCGCCCACGCCGCGGGGTGGAGCAGTCTGGTAGCTCGTCGGGCTCATAACCCGAAGGTCGTAGGTTCAAATCCTACCCCCGCCACCAACGAACACGCAGGTCAGGGCCCCGCCGAGTGCGGGGCCTTCCTGTGCTCGGCGGTCCGTGCAAACGGTCTGCAAACGAAAGATCCGGAGGCGTCGTGGCCAAGGTCGTCGACATCGAGCGCGTGAGGGTTGATCGCCTTGCCGCCGACCTCCTGCCGGCCATCCGTGACGCCTTCGCTGGCCCGGGGATCTACAAGGCGCCGACGGCTGGCATCGAGGATGTCGAGCGGTGGCGTCGAGCCGCTCGGGCTTGTGCTCGGCAGCTCGGTGTCAGCTGCAGCACGTCGGTGTCGGCCGACGGGTCCTTCGTGTGGATCGTCGACACCTCGCCGGTGACCTTCCCGGACCAGGTTCGGGCGCGTCGCTCGATCGATCGGCTGTTCAGCTGACGGCAAGTCTCAACGTGCGCAGCGTCGCTGCGACTCAGACCGTCATCGCTCGATTGCATCGAGATCGGATTCGATTCCGTGCGCACGAAGTACCAGAAGTTGGTCGATGAGATCGAGACAGCGCCGACGGGTATCCGCATCTACGGACTGCGCGTGCATTCGCAGCGTGAGACGAACGACCTGAGTGACGTCCGCAGCGGCGCTGGTCCGCATGTCTCCGATGTTGCTCGAGTGCACCACGACGAACGCTTCGCAAACGTCCAGGATTGAGATCGGCAACGCCTTCCGGGACTGTTCCACGCTATGTAGCGCTGCAGCCGCACCGTCAGAAAGTGCAGGGCTCTTGGCGAATGCTGCGATGAGCTCGTCGTAGTCCGCGAGCGAAGCATCGTCCAAGTTGTAGAAGACGCGTTCGGCGGCGTCGCGAACGTCCTTCTCTGGGTCGAAGAACGCTGCCGCTATCACGCTGCTCGTTCGCTCACGCCGTGCGGCGAACAAGATGTTGTCGGCGAAGACCTGAATTGCTGCCGCTCGGACGCGGACGTCATCGCTCGCAAGGAGGGTGTCGACTTCGCTATCAACAGCCTCATCGAAATACGCAGCGAGCGTGGTTTGCCGTGCCGCTGACTCCTTCGGCGCGTTGTCCGGGCTCGCGAGCATCTCGTGCAGGTGCTCCGCCACGTCGCCGTAGTGGGATGTTTTCACGGCGTGGTTGAGGAAGTGTTCGACATATCGGCTTCCGAGGACTTCGACCGGCGCACCGAGAAGAGCCTGATGGAGCAGATCGATAGCTAGGTCGGAGTCGATGTAGAGCACCGGCGCGAGCGCGCCGACCGCAGCGGATCGAACCGCCGGCGCCGGATCGACCACCAATCGGCGAAGGGCAGCCTCGAGGAGCGGCAGCCTCGCCGGCTCCTCGCCCAGCAGTCTCGAGATCGCTAGAGCAGCTGCGCCGCGTGTCGAATTCAGCGCAGCATCATCGACGGATGCGCCTTCCCATGGCTCGTCGGTTGAGGGAGCCTCCGGATCAGGGTCTCCGATTGCCACCGCCACAACCATCTCGATCAGCTGATCGCTCACGGGTCCAGCGGCGTTCGCCTCAATGAGGCGGACCAGCCATCGATTCGTGTCGCTGTCACCCACCGCATGAGCGCGCCGACAAACCTTGAGCAGGAGGTCGTAGTCGATGTGCCCTTTAGCGAGCCCGCGGAGGATCGCCGAGACGTAGGGCTCAGGCGTGTCCGCTGGAAGACGGAGCAGAAGGTGAGCGAAGCGTTCGGGGTCTTCGGCAGTCAAGGTCTCCAGGACCTGAGACTGACTCCATGCATCGCCGATGATGCGCCCGTTGCGCCACTCCGTCCTGCCGCCCACGGCATAGCGCTCCATCGCCCGCAGCCAATGCTGGTCGCTCATCCGGCGTGCGCGTTCCTCGGGAATCGGCGGAGGCACGGCCCCGCCGGTGACGCCCTCGGGCGGGTGGACATCTTCGATGTTCAACTTGCGACGAAGCTCTGCCAGTCGACGGTCCACACGAGCAGTCCGGCGGGTCGGCTCGATTCCGTTGAGCAAGCAGAGCTCGGTGAGACCCCGGTAGCGCAGCGATTGATAGGTGCGCTCGAAGGAGGGTGCGTAGTACAGCAGCGCGTTCTCAAGCTGCTCGAGGTCGTTCGATGAGCACTGTGGCGAGATCGCCGCGACGAGTTCGCGGGTGACCCACGCCGAGGCATCTGCGTAGCCGAGAACGCGTGTGTCAGGAGACTCCGTGAGCCAGCTGATGGCTTCGGCCGCAAAGACCATTGGGTTCCCCGCGTACCCCTTAGCGAGCAGGAAGGCGGCTGCCTCGTAGGGTTCAGCGCGCAGCACCTCAAATGCGAGCGCCGCACGTGGCGGGTCGACTTCGGCGAGTTTGGCGAGCGCGATGGCCATGGCGTCATAGAGGTCGTCGCGCAGGCGGGCGTGTCCGCGATAGACGTGGTGGCTCCAGAGCGAATCAGGGATCAGGTCAGTCAGTTGCCATTCCGGTCGCGCGTTCACCTGCATAGCGGCCAGCAACATCGGCAGGATGCCGTCCACGTATTCGCCGGGCGCTGCGCGGGCAATGGCATGGATCTCCGCCGTGGCCTCGCGCGACGCGCCGCGGATCGCCGAGGCGGAGAAGGGATTCGAGTCCAGGTCGGCTGCGGCGCAGCTGACGAAAGCCGTGAGGACTTCTGCTGCCCATGCTGGCTGAGCTTGAGCCAGCTGACCAAGGGTGTGCCCGAGTTCGTAGTCGAGGGTGTTGAAGTCGCCGTCGGCAAGGGCCTCGAGCAGGAGGTCGACGAGCTCGCGACTGCGGTGAACATCGGCGACGCGTAGCAACCATCTGCGCCGTGTTGGCCATGCTTCCGGAGGTCCGTCGCGGAGCAGCTCGATCACACGGGGTGCGTGGTCTGCGGTGGCCGTTGCGATCGCCCACACGGCTGTCTCGGCAAGGCCATCACTGGTGGTCAGGAGCGTCGACCACGTGCCATCCCCATCAAGGACGGGGAACAAGCCCGGGTTGTTGCGGATCGCCTGCCACAGCCTGTCATGGAGGGGCGATCCAGAGTCATGAGCGATAGGGCGCAGCAGACCCCACTCCTGAGCCGTCGGGCTGGGAACCGTTTGGATCAGCGCGACCACGAGCACCTTGAGATGGAGTCGCACATCGGACGAGGAAAGGAGCCATCCGAGGTCGGCGAGGTACGAGGTGACGTCCGCACCCCGTTCGTACGCGAGGATCTGCCGAACCTGCGCGCGGTGGAACAGGTCTTGGTCGGAGGCACTCACGAGGTTTCGGAGACTGCCGCCGGACGCGAGGAAGTGCCTGGCGAAGCAGTAGTCGAAGAACGTCTCGTGGAAGAACGTGATGCGCCCATCGCCGACGACAAGGACGCCTTCCGAGGCCATCACCTTGACCTGCTGGTCGAAAGCATCACCGACCGAGACCGGCACGCTCAGCTCCTGTCGCTCGTTCATTCGTTGCACGAGCAGCGCGACTAATGGATGCCATTCATCGGCTCCATCCCTGGCCAGGCGACAGGCGACCCGCTTCGCGTCCCAGTAGCGGTCGTAGAGCTGGGTGAGCGTCCGTGCCGAGCCGATGTCGCTCACGCCGGCCCGGGCGAGCTCGACATAGAGGGCAAGATGCAATGGAACTGCTAGCAGCCGCATGAGCGGCTCAGGTACCTGCGTGGAGAGCTCAGCGTGGGCGACGAGTTGGCGGACCTGTTGCTGGTCAAGGTCGCCCAGGGGGACCACAGCGGTGTCGTCGTCGTGAGAGACCGCGCGCAGTCCTCGGTCGTTGTCGAGGTCGAACTGCCGGCAAGCCAGCAACACACGCAACCGGGGATGGCTGCGCGCCTCGCGAAGTAGATCGCTAATCAACCCGAGGCGCTCCGGATGCCTGCCAGAAGTGATGCTGACGGCATCGAGTTGGTCGATTACGAGCAACGCGTCGCCTTCAGCAGCAACGCCCGCCAAGACCGCCACTGGCGAGTCGGGGAGACCGAGTTCGACGCCGAGCTGCGATGACGTTGCGGCTTCGGGCAGGCGGTCGGCAGAGATGACGAGCACAGGCTGCTGAGATTCTCGTGCGTTCGCAACCACCTGGGCGACGACGGCACTTTTTCCGGCGCCAGCTCCGCCCGCGAGAATCGTCCGTCGGCCATCCTCGAGGTGACCGAGGACGGTGTCCACCTCGGGGCGATGGAGTTCCTGCCCGCCGATGTAGAGCGGCATCAAGCGGGCAAGGAACGCGATAGCGGTGTCCTCGACCTGGCCTACCACCGCGATGTTGAGATTGAGTGCGAGGGGTGTGACGTCGTGCTGTGCCAGATACGTCCACACATCGTCAGCTGAGAGCTCATGATGGACCGAATCGTCCGCAAGTTGTCCCAAGATTGCCGCGACCGTGGCGGGTCGGGCGCCGCTGACGAGTGAACGCAGTCGATCGTTGTTCCAGTCGGCAAGTTCGCTCTCACCAATCGTCCGCACTGTGACCTGCCGCAGCGCGTCGAATACGGCCTCTTCTGACAGACCGCTCCAAGCCCTTTGGAGTCGCTCGAAGCCGACGCGCACGGACCCCGCGGCGAGGAACTCCTTATTGAACTCCGCCCATGAGGTTGCCGACCGTGCTCGGTCAGCCAACTCGCGCAGCTCGTCTGCGCTGGTGCTGGACACGAATACGCACTGTTCTCCGCGAGCGAGATTGGCCTGCCATGGCGAGAGGACCCCTTCGGCATCCAACGCGTTGACTGTCCAGGGGCCCGCCGCGCGCTGCCGCTTCACCTGATGCCACTGGGCGGCTCCGTCGACGATGAGCCGAAACTCGGAACCGGTGCCATCGTCGCCGGGGACTTCGATCCTCAGCGTCTGTGCGCGACCCGCGAGCAGGTCGGTGAGGGCGAAGACCGTCGAGCGGCGCTCGTAGCTGTTGCCTGCCTTGTCGGCAGCGCCGCCGGGTAGGGGCATCGGACCTCACCTGTTCGGGTTAGCTGGGCGAGTCTACAAATGGCCCCATATCGCCTACTGCGGTTGTCCACACTGGATCGGGTCGCTCCAGTAGCCGAGAGCGCAATCGGAGAGCGCCGCCTCCCTACACTGCCGTTGGTCCCGGGATGCTGCTTCCCGGGGAAGTGAGTCCCGGAGGGCCAGACCGAGGGCCGCCAGAGGCGGCCGCCTAGGTCGGGAGCCGGGGCTCGCGCCATCGTTCGAGATGTCCCCCCAGTCGCTTCGGTGGCTGGGTGCGAGGCCCGCTTCGGCGGGCCTCTGCGCTTCGAGGCCCACCAAGCGCGGGAGCGTCAGTCGAGGGAGGGATACTGGGCCGATGACCACAACTGACGACGTCGCTGCCTTCGCCGCAGGAGGGGAGTCGGAGGTCGTCGAATTCAAGGAGACGACCGGCCAACGCCAAGAGGCAGCGAGGACGTTGTCGGCGATGCTCAACGGCCAGGGTGGCGTCGTGCTCTTCGGCGTTCGACCGAACGGCACCGTCTTCGGGCAGCAGGTGGCCGACAAGACGCTCGAGGACGTGACGACGGCCTGCCGGGACATCCATCCCATGTACCCGCCCTCCATTGAGCGGGTCTCGGTCCCCGACGGGGATGGCCGCGAGGTGTTGGCGGTCACCGTGCCGAGCGGGAACTCGAAGCCGTACGCCTACAAGGGCAACTACTACGTCCGCTCGGGCGCGGCCACCGTCGACATGCCCGACGAGGTGCAGCTGTCGCTCGTTCTCGAACGGGCACACGGCTTCGACCGGTGGGAGTTGGCGCCTGCCGCTCGCGATCTCGAAGCGATCGATGACGCTGAGGTCACGGCCTTTCGTGACGACGCCATCGCCAACAACCGCGCTCCGTTCGAAGCCGGCGCCGACGCGCCCGACGTCCTCCGAGCCCTGGGCCTCACGGATGACGGCGGCGAGCCCAACCGCGCAGCCATCACCCTGTTCGCCGACGAGAAGGCGCTCGGCGGCGAGTATTCGATGCTCGGGTGCCACGTCGTCGCCGTCGACGGCACCGATCTCGGCGAAGATCTGCTCGACGAGGCGATGATCGAGCGCAACGCCTTCGCCGCCCTGCGCGAGTCGTTCGACTTCTGCCGCAAGCACCTCACCCAGCCCGTCCACCTCGAAGGCCTTCAGGCCGAGGTCGGTTTCGAAATCCCTGAGCTCGTGATCCGCGAGGCGCTGGCGAACGCGTTCGCCCATCGCGACTACGCGACGGCTGGGCGGGTGCAGGTGCGCGTCTACACGGACCGCCTCGAGGTCGTGTCGCCCGGCGGGCTGCATTTCGGTCTGACGACCACCGACCTCTACATCCCGCACGGCTCGCACCCGTGGAACCCGCTCATCATCGGGGCGCTCTACCGTCGAGGCATCGTCGATCAGCTCGGCTCGGGCACGCTCCGGATGGTTCGCCTCTGCGCAGCCAGCGGCCTGGGCCGGCCGGTGTTCTCGGCGACCCCGGCCGCCGTTACCTGCGCCATCCCACGAAGGGGCTACTGGATCTCGCCGGACGGGTCGAGCACCGCGATCACCGGTGTCGAGGCGAGCGCGCTTCGAGCGCTGGCCGCCGGGCCTGTTCAACGGGGTGACCTCGCCGACCAGCTTGGGCTGCCCGACGCGGCCACTCAGAGCCTTCTCGGCCGCCTCCGCGATCATGGGCTGGTGCATCCGGAAGGTCACGGGAGAGGCGCAACCTGGGTTCTGGGTCCTGGCTGACACCCCCCCGATTAGAAGCCGAATAGACCCGGACCCGGCGAGGAGTGTCCAAAACTCGCAGGTCAGAGCCGTTTCGGGCTGGCCGCTTTAGATGCGGAATAGCCCGACCGGCAGCAACGATCAGCCCTCAGCCTTCGGTTCTGGCTCGCCGAGGAGCATGGCACCGAGCTTGTTCGCGGCCTGCTCCTGCATGTGCGGAGCGACGTGCTGGTAGAGGTCGGCGGTGATCGACGTGGTGCTGTGGCCGAGGCGCTCGCTCACGACCTTCACCGGGATGCCAGCTTCGAGCAGGAGCGTGGCGGCGGTGTGGCGGGTGTCGTGCGGACGGATCATCGGAAGGCCAGCATTCTTCACGAGCCGACCGAAGCGCTGCGAGACGTAGTCGGGGTGAAGGGGTGAGCCGTCGGGCTTGGCGAAGACGAGATCGCCGTCGTCATAGCTGTCGCCGACGAGCGACTTCTCGTCGTCCTGCCGTGAGCGGTGCGCGCGCAGCACATCGCAGGTCGCCGGGTCGAGGGCGATGACCCGAGCCGACTTGGCGGTCTTCGGCGTCGACCACGCGATCTTGTACGCGATCGAGACAAGCGCTCGGCGGACCGCGAGTCGGCCGGCGTCGAGGTCGATGTCGGCCCACTTGAGACCGATGAGCTCGCCACGGCGCATGCCGCTGGTGAGCATCAGGATCCACAACGCCTCGAGCCGGTCGCCGCGAATGAAGGCGATGAAATCGCGGGCGTGCTCGGTGCTCCAGGTCTTCATCTCCTTCTGGTCCACCCTCGGCATCTCCACGTGCTCGGCGGGGTTCCGAGCGAGAAGGCCGAGGCGGACGGCGTCGCCGAAGGCCTTCTTGAGCACGAGGCCGGTGTTGCGGACGGTCTTCGGCGCGAGGCCTGGCCCGCGTCGCGTGTCTCGGCTGCCGGTGGCGAGGAGGTCGTCGTAGAGCTTGGCGATGTGCTTGGGCGTGACCTTGCGGAGAGGAAGCGCGCCGATGGCGGGGATGATCCGACCCTCGACGGTGTCCTCGTAGCCGGCCCACGTCGACTCCTTCACCTTCGACCGGCGCAGCGGGAGCCACTGGTCACGAAGGTACGAGGCGACCGAGTCGTTCGATTCAGTCCCCGCCTCGCCCCGTTCGACGCGAGCGATGTAGTCGCGCATGGCCTTCGCGGCGTCGCGCTCGCGCTCGAAGCCTGAGACCCACTTCTGGCGGCGCTTGCCGGTGGCGGGATCCGTCCCGATGTCGATGACGAACGCCCAGGTCTTGCCTCGGCGGCGGGTGTGGCCCTTCATGCTGCTCCTCCAATGGGACGGCAGTGTTCGTTGGAGGGCGTTGCAGTTCGCGTCGCCGAGCCCGCTGGGGGGTTACTTCTTGGGCGCCTTCGACTTCGAGCGGGCGGGTGTCGTCGAGGTCGAGTCGTTCGTAGCGTTGCCGCCGAGCTCGGCGAGGAGGTCGGCGAGCTGAACCAGCACGTGCCGTGCCTCGTCGACGTCGCCGAGCGCGTCACGGATCAACATGCCCGATCGCAGCCCCCGGAGGATGTCGAGGCGAGGATGCACGTCTTCCTCTCCGCGGCCGAGGTACTCGGTGGTGCCGTCGTCGTGCAGCCGCATGCGATGCGTTATCAGCGGCCAGCTGTACAGGAGCTGCCGCCACGCGTCGACGGTCTCCTCAGTGCCGAGCAGCGCGTCGAGCAGGACGTAGGGGTTGAGGCCATCGATGGGGGCGTCGGGGGTAGCCAGGCCGATGTCCTCGAGCGGAGACGGCGGGGTGAAGAACCAGCCGATGGGTACGTTGAACCCTCGGGCGAAGGCGAACACCTCGTCGGCGTCGAACTCGCGGACGCGCCCTCCGTCGACCGAGCGCTCGATGGCCGAGAAGCTGGCGGTGGACATCTTGGTGCCGAGGTAGGGCGCGAGCGCGTCGACTGCTTCCTGCTGGGTCCAGCCGCGCAGCATGCGGGCCTTGGCCACGTTCGACGCGATCACCTGGTTCACGGTGTACGTCGGTCGGTGCTGCTTTCGCCTCGCCATGGTGGCAGCATATATCAACCTCTAGACAGATTGCTCAAGCGTCAGGCAGTCTACCCGCTAGTCTGTCTAGCCGTTGAATCATCTGGTCTCACCAAGAGACCCCGACTGGCTCGTCGAGCCGATACGGAGGGTGCCCGTGAGCATCGAAGACCTTCCCGACTTCCTCACCGCCGAGGAGACAGCTGCTGTGCTGCGCATCGGCCGAACACAGACCTATGCCGAGATCCGCCGCTGGGAGACCAGCGGGGGCGACACGGGAATCCCGTCCGTGCGCTTCGGACGCACGGTCCGGGTGCCGAAGGCGGCGATCGTTCGGCTCCTGCAGCCGACCCGACCCCGAGCGGCCGCCGAGGACGCACACGATGCAGCCTGAGCTCGTGCTCACAGAGGCGTGTCGAACGGTGCGGGCGGAAGTGGGCCCCGTTGCTTGGGTGGTCATCGAAGAGCTCGCAGCCATCGGGAAGCGCTCCGGCCCGACCGTGCAGTCGACGACGACCGTCCGCCAGCTTGGCGGCGACCTTCGGCTCTCGAAGGACACGGTCGCCGCTGCGCTGCGTCGGCTCATCGCCGCTGGCCTTGTCCAACGAGTCGACGAACGCGACGACACCTCCGGCAAGTTCGGCGCTTCCAGCTACTTCGTCGATCTGACCGCTGTCGGGATGGTGAGGAGCCAACGAGCCGATCCACGACCGAACCCTTCAGACACGGCTGCGTCGCGACCGGCCGATTCGCGCGCGCCATCAGCCGGCGCGGGGCCGAGGCCTGCTCCTCCCACTCGCCGCGCCCGTCGCCCTCAAGCCACCGCGCAGCTCTCACTCCTCGACCCAGCGCCCGACGCGCCATGACCCCGCCGTCACCGTCGCGCCACCGCCGCAACCTCACCCCGCGCAGCCCCTCCGACCACTCCCCAGCCAAGGACCCACGAGTGAACACGATTGCAACCCCTTCCGGGTTGGTCCCGGTCCCGGCCGCGCGGCGCCCGAATCGAGGCGGTCGCTGATGGCGTGGATGCGGATGATGGGTGCGAACTCGGTCGCGTATCACCGAGAGACGGTCATCGACCGCGGTGACGATCACGCTGGCCAAGCGCTCGCCTATTACGCGGAAAGGGGCGAGTCGCCGCTTCGGTGGGGCGGCGCGGGAGCTGCGCGCTTGGGTCTCGACGGTGTCGTGGGTGCGGATCACTACGACGATCTGTTCGGCGTCGGCGGGGCCCGTGACCCGATCACCGGGACACGGCTGGTCACGACTCGGCGCCCGGGCATGGAGCTGGTCGTGTCAGCGCACAAGTCGGTCGCTGAGCTGGGGGTGATGGGTCGGGCGGGGGACATGCACCGGATCATGGACGCCGAGCGCGACGGCACGCTCGCCTACCTTGACGCGCTCACCGTGGAGATGGGCGGCCGGCGCGGCAGGGCTGCGGTGCGGTCGCCGACCTCTGGGCTGGTGTTCGCCCACACCCGACACGCCACATCTCGGGCGGGGGACCCGTGCCCGCACGACCACGTCCTGATCGTGAACGCCGTGGAGATGCTCGACGCCAAGGGCGGTTGGAAGGCTCCGGACACCACGGTGTGGCGCGAGCACCTGCATGCCGCCACCGCGTATGGGCGCATGTGCTCGGCCCGAGTGGCGATCGAGCTGGGCTACGGGCTCGTACCCGACGACGGTCCTTCGGGGCGGCTCGGGCACTGGGCGATCGCCGGCATCCCCGACGCCGCGATGCGGCTGCACTCGAAGCGATCCGACGACATCGCCGGGGAGCTTCTCGATGTGGGGTTCGACTCGTATCGCGCTCGAGGTCACGCGGCCCGCAACTCCCGGGAGGCGAAGCGCCACCAGCCTGTCGAGGATCTGATGGTCACGTGGCGGACCGAGCTGGCCGAGGCCGGGATCACCGTCGAGGCAATGGCCGTGGAGGTCGTCCGGGAGTCCCACCGCCGCATCGGCGGCGACCTGACCGTCGAGCACATCGGGCGCCTCGCAGAGGACCTCCTCGGGCCGGCGGGACGGTTGGCTGACCGCAAGGTGTTCTCCCGCCGAGATGTGCTGGTCGCCGCTGCTCCGCACCTGTTCGGTCACACCCCGGGCGTCCTCGAGCAGGTCGCCGATCGGGTGGTCGCGGACCCTGCCGCGATCCCACTGGTCGGCGTACCTGGTGCGAAGGAGCCGGCGTACGCGCCGGCGTGCGTGATCGCCGTCGAGCACGCCATCGAAGCCGTCGTCGACCGTGGAAGGAACCACATCGGTGCCGCTCGTGTCGGTCCCGATGTTGCTGCGGCGGCGATCGAAGCGAAGCAGCGCGCAATGGGCGGCACCGGACTAACCGACGGGCAGCGGCGAGCGGTGTCGGGGATCACCGGATCCGGTCACGGTGTCGACTTGGTCATCGGCGTCGCTGGGGCCGGCAAGACAACCGCGCTCGACGCGGTGCGCATGGCGTACGAAGCCGAGGGCTTCACGGTCCTCGGTACCGCCACCTCCGGTCAGGCGGCCCGCACCCTGGGCCGAGACGCCAACATGGCGTCGTCGACGTTGGCGTCGCTGCTGTGGCGGCTCGACCACAACCAGGCCTGGCTCGATGCCCGCACCGTCGTGATCCTGGATGAAGCCGGTATGACCGACGATCCGGACCTGCTGCGGCTCCTGACCGCAGCGGAGAACGCCGGGGCGAAGGTCGTGATGGTCGGCGATGACCGCCAGCTCGACGCGGTGGGTCCTGGTGGTGGGCTCCGTGCCCTCGCCGCTCGCCACCGCTCCGGTGTGTGGGTGCTCGATGAGAACGTCCGCCAAGCTGATCCAACAGAGCGGACCGCGCTCGAACAGCTCCGAGCGGGCGATGCCGCCCGCGCGGTTGACTGGATGGCCGCCAACGGTCGCATTGCCGTCGGTGCCGATCGACCCGGCACCGTTGCTGCGATGGTCGATGCCTGGGCAGCCGACATCGACGCCGGCTGCGATTCGATGATGCTCGCCTGGCGCCGCACCAACGTCGACGCCCTCAACCGCGCCGCACGCCACGTCTGCGACGAGCGAGGACTCTTGGACGGCCCCGAGATCACTGCACCGGGCGGTCGCCGCTACCGCGCCGGGGACCGGATCGTCACCCTCGCGCCCGCCGCCAACGGCCAGATCGTCACCTCCGAACGCGGCACTGTCACCGCCGTCAACATCGTCGACCGGTCGCTCGCCGTCCGCATGGACGACGGTCGAGACCAGCACTTCACCGCCGAGCAGACCAGCAAGGACCGGATGAACCACGGCTACGCCATCACGGTGCACCGCTCCCAAGGCGCCACCGTCGACACCGCGCACCGCCTCGAGGACGGCGGCGGGCGTGAGCTCGCCTACGTCTCGATGAGCAGGGCCAGCCACCGCGCCACCGTCTGGGTCGCCGCCGACGACGTCGACCAAGCCGCCGAAGACCTCAAGCGGGACTGGCCCCGCGAGAACCGTCAACGCTGGGCGATCGATTCGGGGACACCATCAACCGAACCCCACCAGGTCGAGCACGACGCCGCCGCCGACCCGTCCATCCGCAACGCGTTGCGGCAGGCACGGCTCCGCGCCGAGCGAGACGCCGTTGCCGCGTCCATCCCGGCTGATCCTGCCCGCGAGCTGGGTCGAGTCCGCATCGAGGTCGTGGCCCAGCGCCAGGCCCTCGCCGACCTCGACACCGGCAGCCGACGTTGGGACGGCACCGAGGTCGGCACCCTCGCCCAACAGATCAAGACCACCGAACGAGCACGCCAAGAAGCTGTCTGGCGATCCAACTCCCCCCGTGCGAGCCGCGGCGACGTCCGGGCCGCCAAGCGAGAGATCAAGCTGGCCGACGCCCTGCTTCATGAGGCCCGTCCGCGCTACGAGACGCTCGCCGCGCCACAGCGAGACCGGATCAACCGAACGATCAACGATCTCGAACACGAACAGACCGCCCTCGAAGTCCGTGGAACAACGCGGCGGCGGTGGATCACCGATCACCCCGAGACCATCCGTCGCCTCCGCCACCTCGACACCGAGCTTGGCGTCATCGACCGACCTCTCGGGGTCGAACGCGACCACCTCGACGGCATCGAACGCGCCATCGAGCGGCCGCAGCGATCGGCGGCCGACGAACTGCTCGACCTACTTCCCCCGACGATGCAGCGACCGCTGCCCGATACACGGGAGCTCGACCTCGGACTCGGGCGGTAGACGTATCGGTGGGCAGCCGTCGGTGACGACCCTCGCAGGGGCCATGTGAGCGATGCCAATGGGTTCCTGTGCCAAGGGGCCTGGATTCGCCGGATGCCGCTACCGGAGCTCGGCGAGTGCGAAGGCTTCGTACTCGGCTTCGGTGTCGGCCCAGTCCTCGAACTGGATGACGCCGAGCTCTTCGAAGCGGTGGCGGAGCCACTTGTTGTTGGCGTCGAGGAGGCCGAGCTTCTTGCAGTTGGGGACGATCTTGGTGAAGAGCATCTTCTGGAACTCGCTGCGCATGGGGGAGGACTGGGTGAGCGGGATGGCGATCTTGGGGTCGACGCCGAGGCGGTCCCAAACCTCTTGTTGGAGGAACCGGTCGCGCATGCGGACGGCGGCTTCGAACGCGAACTCTTGGCGTTCGGCGAGCTCGTGGTCGGTGAGCTCCGCGTAGTACTCCTTGAGGCTGAGGACCCCGAAGGCGACGTGGCGGGCTTCATCGGCCATGACGTAGCGAAGGAGCTTCTTGAGCAGTGGCTCCTCGGTGAGCATGTGCATGAACCCGAACGCGGCGAGGGCGAGGCCTTCGACCATGATCTGCATGCCGAGGTAGGTCATATCCCATCGGCTGTCGGCGACGATGTCGTCGAGGAGCATGCCGAGGTGTGTGTTGATCGGGTAGTACCCCTCGAGCTTGTTGTCGAGGTACTTCGCGAACACCTCGACGTGGCGGGCTTCGTCCATGACCTGGGTGGCGGCGTAGTACTTGGCGTCGATCCAGGGCACGGTCTCGACGATCTTGGCGGTGCACAACAGGGCGCCTTGCTCGCCGTGCATGAACTGGCTGAGCGCCCAGACCTGCGATTCCATGCCGAGCTTGAGCCATTCGGCGTCACCCCAGGTGGCGAGCGGGGTGCCAGCAACGTCCATCTGCTCCGCGCCGAAGGAGGGCAGGAGCAGCTGCGCGACCTTCTCGAGGTCGACGTCGGTGTCCCACGGGAGATCGGTCTCGCCGTTCCACTGCGAGGTCTTGGCCTTCTCGTACAGCTTGTTGAGTCCAGGCCGCGCGCCCTTCTCGTAGTCCCAGGTGAAGATGGCGTCGGCGTTGTCGGTGATGGCGTGCACGGCGGAATCGATGTCGGTGTTGGTCATGGCGAGGATGGCGTCGAGGTCGTTGACGCCGTCGCGGCCGATCAGGTCCTGGTTCGAGCTGGTGGTCATGTGGGCTCCTGTGTGTGAGAGGCGGGAACGCCGTGGTGGTGTGGCGGCTATGCGCTGTCGCGCTGGCTTCGGGCACGTGGGGCGAGGAAGGCGGCGACGGCGCTGGTGAAGGGGTCGTTGGTGTCACCGGCCACCATGTGGCCGGCACCGTGGATGTCGAGGTACTCGGCGTGGGGCACGGCGCGGCGGAACTCCTCGGCGCCGTCTTCGGTGAGCAGGTCGCTGTGACGGCCCCGCACGAGCAGGCACGGCACGCGCAGTCGGCGCGCGGCGGCGTGCAGGGCCGCTGGGTCTCGGGCGCTGATCAGGCTCGTGGGGCCGTTGATGAGCTCTGGGTCCCAGTGCCAGCGGTAGCGACCGTCGTCGCCGAGGCGAAGGTTGCGACGAAGCCCGTCGAGGTCGCTGGGCGCTGTGCGATGCGGGTTGTAGGCGGCGACAGCTTCGGCGACGTCTTCGACCGAGGCGAACCCTTCGGGTCGGTCGGCCATGAAGGCCAGGATCCGGTCGGATCCCGCCTTCTCGATGCGGGGCGCGATGTCGACCAGGACGAGTGCGTCGGCGATGCCGCCCGGTTCTTGGTCATGAGCGAGCAGCGCGCTGATCCCGCCGAGTGAGGCTCCGACGACGGCAGCGAGCGGTCCGAGCTGGCGGCGCAGCGCTTGGACGTCGGCGGCGAAGGCGTGGCGGCGGTACTCCCCGCCGGGCGCCCAGTCGCTGTCGCCGTGGCCCCGGAGGTCTACCGCGACGGTGCAGAACCCTTCGGCGGCCAGACGACCGGCGGTGCGGTGCCACGCGTGGCGCGTCTGGCCGGCGCCGTGCAGCAGGACCACGACTGGCCGATCTGGGTCGCCTCGGCGGTCGGCGGCGAGGGTGATGCCGTCGGCGCCTTCGAGCGTGATCGGGGTCGCCTCGTCGGTCATGAGACGAGGCCTTCGGTCTGCACGCTCTCGAAGAGGAAGCTGATGAGCTGGGGGTCTTCGAGGATGTTCCAGTCCGGCGCCATGAGCTTGGCGTAGCGCTCGAAGTAGAGCATCTGCTTGGCGACCAGGACGAGCTCGCGGGGGAGGCGCACCTCGTAGCGGGTGCCGATCCGAACGATGTCGATGAGCACTTCGCCGTAGGAGATCTCCGACAGCGGCTTGGCGAGGATGGGTTCCACGATCTTGGCGATGTCGGCAGACGCCTGGTCGAGGTCGACGGGCTTGAGGACGGCGCCGAGGTCGTAGATCGACTTGGCGACTTCGGCGAAGTCGCCGTCGACGAGCAAGGCGGGGAGGCCGTTGCGAACGATGGCTTTGGTGCGATCGTCGAGCTGGCCGACGATGCCGAAGTCCAAGAAGACGATGTTGCCATCGGTGTCGACCATCAGGTTTCCGGCGTGGACATCACCGTGGAAGAAGCCGTGCTGCAGCGCAGCTTCCATCCAGGCACGCACGCCTCGCTTGAGGAGCTCGGGCAGGTCGAACCCCGCGGCGCGCAGCGTGTCGGTGTCGTCGATGCTGTGGCCATGGATCCGTTCCATGGTGAGGACCCGCCGAGTCGTGTAGCGCCAGTGCACCCCCGGTACGCGTACGCCTTCGTTGTTGCCGAACGCAGCGAGGTTCTCGCTGAAGCGTTCCATCGCTTGGGCTTCGAGCACGAAGTTGAGCTCGTGGGCGAGGGTCGTCGCGAAGTCCTCGACGACCGCGACCGGGTTCGCCATCCGTCCCCGGGCCGACGTGCGCTCGAGCAGCTGCGCAGCGCTCGACAGGATGGCCAGGTCGGCGGCGAGTCGGGCGCGGATCCCGCGGCGTTGGATCTTGACCACGACATCGGTGCCGTCGTGAAGGGTGGCGGTGTGGACCTGGGCGATCGAGGCGGACGCCAACGGGACCGGATCGAACTGGGCGAACACCTCGTCGGGGGCGGCACCGAGCTCGCGACGAACGATGTGCACGACGTCGTCGGGCGGTACTGGTGGTACGCGGTCGAGCAGTGATCGCAGCTCGTCGGAGAGGACTTCGGGGAACAATCCCGGGCTCGACGCGATGAGCTGCGCAAGCTTCACATAGGTGGGCCCGAGCTCGCCGAAGGCCCGTCTGACCTCGCGGGCCGCGCTGGGTCCCCAGTCAGGGCGGCGACGGATCCCATCGCGCACGACCGGTCCGACGAGCGCGCGTGCCGCGTGCCGCCCAGCGATCGACACCGTGGTCGCAGCTCGGGCCGCGGTCGCGCCGCGACCGACACGGGCCGACGTGATCTCGGCGAGGGGAGCAGCCATGCGAACTCCGTGCGATGATTCGACGAATTCGTCGCAGTGTGGCACACTGGCGGGGATGCAGTCCAGCTCGGCTGAGGCCCTCCCGCTCTTGGTGCTCCCCGGAGATCACCACGGGATCCCCACGCCTCCCGCACAGGACCTCGATCCTTACCTCGACGCCGCCGCCCGTTGCTTCGCCAGGTACGGAACTCGGCGGACCTCGGTGCAGGACGTCGCAGCCGAGCTCGGCGTGAACCGGGCGACGGTCTACCGCCAGGTCGGCACGATCGACCATCAGATCCGCCTCCTGATCGCACGCGACCTGCACCGGCTTCTCGCCGCGCTGCCCGCGTCGCTAGCCGGCAAGAGCGGACCCCGAGCCGTGGTCGAGCTGATGGCGGCCATCATCGGCTACGCATCTGACCACCCGGTGCTGGACAAGGTCCTGCGCGACGAGCCCGAGGTGATCGGCCCGTTCCTGGCGTCTGACCTTCCCGAGGTCATCGCTCGGATCACCTCGGCCATCGCACCGCTGCTGCGGGTCGCGATGGCGAGCAGCCAGATCGCCACGCGAGATCCCGATCTGCTCGCCGAGTCCCTCGTCCGCCTCGGCATCACGCTGATCCTCGCCCCACCCCCCGGAGAGCTCGACGCCTTCCTCGCTGCACTCCTCGTCCCCACCCTCAAGCCACCCCACTGACGCCAGTCCGTCCTGGGCACGGGAGCCCGAATGGCAGTCGCCGAATCCACGAGCTCCACCGAGCGGGCCGTGCCGACGCGGCGCGTGCGCTTCGAGCGCACCGCCACCGCCCTTCCCCGCCACTTCGTCGGTGACGACCTGGTGATGAGTCACGTCGTGGCCGTGTTGTCGGCCACGTTCCCCAACGGCGAGGACTTCTTCATCCGCTCTGTGCGCCGCTACCGAAGCGAGATCGCCGACCCTGAGCTGCGTGTGAAGGTCCGCGGGTTCAGCGCGCAGGAATCGATCCACGGGCGCGAGCATCGGGCGTTCAACGAGCGCCTCGCCGAGCTGGGGTACCCGACGCGGATCATCGACCGGTTCGTGGAGCGGGCATTGCGCCTCGCGGAACGGGCTCTGCCGGCCAGCTTCTGCCTCGCCGTCACCTCCGCGCTCGAGCACTACACCGCCACCCTCGCCGAGACGCTGCTGCGAAGCGAAGATGCCCGAGCGATGCTCGACACCGGTGACGTCCGCGACCTGCTGCTGTGGCACGCGCTCGAGGAGTACGAGCACAAGGCCGTCGCGTTCGATGTGCTCCACGCGGTCAGCGGCAGCCACCGCATCCGCGTGGGTGTCATGAACGCGGTAACCGTGGCGTTCATCGGCGGCGCCGTCGTGGCGACCGCGCTGTCGCTGCTCACGGACCGGAGCGCCAGGAACCCGCGACGGATGGCACGAAGCCTCGGCCACCTTCGACGCAGCCCGTTCATCGCCGCGACGGTGCGACACAGGATCCGCGACTACAACCGCCGCGACTTCCACCCGAACGACCACCACGACCCCGAGCTGCTGACGCACTGGCGCACCGAGCTGTTCGGGTCGACGGGCATGCTCGTCGAGCGAGTCGAACCCGCCGGGTGATCGGACCCTTCGCAGATCACCCAAGGCCACCGACGGCACCATCGCCGGGATGATGACGGTGTCTAGACAGAGCATCTAGATGCGGTGTATAACTCGGGGACGGCTGCGAAGGGGACGTGATGCCGAAGCTGCTCGTGCCTGAGACCACGGACCTCCCGGCGGGGACCGTTCACGTCGAGCTCCCCACCCCGTTCCCGGTCGGCGCGGTGAACTGCTACCTGCTCACCGAACCCCCGGTCACCGTCATCGACCCGGGGATGCTCTACGGGGGAACCGTCGAGATGCTCGGTGCAGCGATCGAAAACGCCGGGTTGCGGTTCGCCGACATCGAGGTCGTGCTCGTCACCCACGGCCACCCCGATCACTTCGGGGCCGCGGGATGGCTCGCGGAGCGGGCCGACGCGGTGATCCTCACTGGCCGTGACGAATTGCCCAAGCTCCTGGAGACACGTGACCGAGACCAGCTCCACACCCTGATCCGATCGTTCGGCATTCCCGACGAGGACCTGGCGGTGTTCCCGGCGTTCTACGCGTCGGTGAAGGAGTGGATCCACGACATCGACCCGGCCACGGTCGTGGCTGTCGATGACGCCGCGATCCTGGAGCTGGGCGGACGGACCTTCGACGCGATCGTCACGCCGGGCCACGCAGCCGGGCACCTCTCGCTGTGGGACCCCGTCGACCGCGTCTTGTTCAGCGGCGATCACCTCCTCCCATCAATCACCCCCAACCCGCTGGTGGAGCTCGACGAGCACAGCGATCTGGGTCGCCGCCGCAGCCTCGTCGAGTACCTCGCCTCGCTCGACCGATTCGCGGCGCTGCACCCGAGCGTCGTGCTCCCGGGCCACGGACCCGCGTTCACCGACATCGGGGCACTCGTCGCACGCACCCGGGCCCACCACGACCAACGCGCCCAGGACCTGGCGCGACACGTCGCCACGCTGGGCGAACCGACGGCGTTCGAGCTGAGCCGGGCGATGTTCCCCCACATCGACGGGTTCGAGGTGATGCTCAGCATCTCCGAGGTGCTCGGCCACATCGATCTGCTCATCGAACGGGGCGCCGTCACCCAAGCCGGCGAGTTCCCGATCCGCTACGCGGCAGCGTGAAGGAGCGCACCATGACCAACACCGGCGCGACACCTGAGCCGACGGCGACGCCGCAGACGACTCCGGACGGGGTCGTGATGGAGATCATGCTCACCCCCGAAGGACGCGCCGACCCCTACACGCGCTACGCGCGGCTGCGGGAGATGGCGCCGGTGCATCGCAGCGACCTCGGACCCCTGTGGTTCCTCACCCGCTACGACGACTGCAACCTGGTGCTGCGCGATCACCGCTTCGGCAAGGGCGACTTCAGCGACCGAAGCGGTTCGATGGGCGTCTTCTCGCCGGCGATGCCGGACCGTCAACGGTCGATCATGGTCGACTCGATGCTGATGCAGAACCCGCCCGACCACACAAGGGTGCGGGCGCTGGTGTCGCGGGGTTTCACCCCCCGGCGGGTTGACGCGCTCCGCTCAGGGATCGAAGCGATGACCGACGCCATCCTCGACGACATCGAACGCCAAGGCGACGTGGATGTGATGGACGCGCTGGCGTTCCGGCTGCCGGTGCGGGTGATCGGCGAGCTCGTCGGCGTGCCCGCTCAGGACCAGGACCAGTTCCGGACCTCGGTGCGCCAGGGCGCAGCCGCCATGGACCCGGGAACCACGCTCGAGCAGGTCGAAGCCGCGCAGGATGCCATGGAGGAGATGGCCGACTACTTCCGGAACCTCATCGAACGCCGTCGCAGCGTCCCCCAAGACGATCTGACCAGCGCGCTCATCGAGGTCCGTGACGGCGACGACCGTCTCAGCGAGGACGAGATGATCGCCACGCTCATCTTGCTGTTCGCCGCCGGGTTCGAGACCACCTCGAACCTCATCGGCAACGGGTTGTACACGCTGCTCGCCACCGACCAGCTCGACTACCTGCGCCGCCAGCCCGAGGTGATCAGCTCCGCCGTCGAGGAGGTGCTGCGCTACGAGAGCCCGGTGCAGCTCGACGCCCGCACCGCGTTCGAACCCATGGTCATCGACGGCCACGAGATCGAAGAGGGCGACACCGTCGTGACCTTCCTCGGTGCCGCCAACCGAGACCCCGCCGAGTTCTCCGACCCCGAGACCTTCGACGCCGGCCGCGAACCGAACCACCCGTTGAGCTTCGCCGCCGGCATCCACTACTGCCTCGGCGCCAACCTCGCCCGAGCCGAGGGACAGGTCGTGTTCGAGCGGATGCTCGCTCGCTTCCCACGCATCGAGCTGCTTGAAGACGCCCCGGCGTGGCGAGGCACGCTCATCTTGCGCGGCCTGGACCACCTCCACATCCGCTTCGCGGCGAACTGAAGGAAGCCCACCATGCGTGACCTGCCCGCCAACATCGCCAAGAACTTGCCCGCCGCGGCGACGGTGTTCGCCGAGCTGGGCTTCGACCAAGCACGGATGGAAGACGTGGCCGCCGCGTGCGGTATCCCGAAGCCGACGCTCTACTACCACTTCAAAGGCAAGGAGGAGATCATGTCGTGGCTCCTCGAACGCCTGCTACGGGACTTGTCGATCGACATCGGAGCGGTCCTCGATCGCGACGAGCCAGCCCGCGTGCGCCTCACCCAGATGTTCACCGTGTACCTGCAGCTGTTCGCCGATCACCCCGACGTGTGCCGCGTGCTACTCACCGAGCTCGGCCGGATCACCCGAATTCCGGAGCTGGCTGACTCGGTATGGGCGGCGTTCCACGAACCCATGCGCAAGCTCCTCGACGAGGGCCACCGTGACGGCACCCTGCGCGACCTCGATCCCGAAGCAACCGCCTCGGCCGTGTTCGGTTCGGTGACCATGGTCGGCCTCCACTTCGTCGTCACCGGTCAACCCCTCCAGGTCGACCATGTCGTGGCCCAGCTCGACGAGCTCCTCGTCGGCGGGCTCGCAACGCCCACACCACCCACGAAGCAGAAGGGAAGTCGATGACCTCGACACTGCACTTCACCCACGATGAGCTCCTCGCCGATCCTCCGTTCGCGTCCCGCATCGAACGCGGCGGACGCCTCCTGCACGGCGGACTCGATGACCAAGGCCGCTACCTCCCCCCGCGATCATTGCACCGAACCGAAGCGATCCGAAGCTGGACGGCGGCGCTCGCCGACGCCGGGAACCCCACCACAGTCATCGACCCCGACGCGGTCGGCGGTGCGTTCATCCCCAACACCGAGCAGACCAAGCTCCTGCTCCGCAACGGCGCCCGCGGCGCCATGACCAGGATCCTGACCCTCATCGGGGTCGTCGAAGGATTCGGCAACGACGGCATCAAGCTCATCCCGCCCATGGACCTGGCCGACTACATCGTCGAACCACTCGATGACACCTGCCTCGGACACCTCTTCGTCGGGCTCCTCGAAGCCCACGGCAACGACGAGGCCGGTCGCGGCGACGAATGCGGGCACGACCAGATGTGGTTCGCGTTGCGCGACGCTGCGCTGGCCGATCCTCCGATCACCGCGGACATGTTCGAGAACATGCCCATCGCCCCGCCCCCTGGCTACACCGGCCCGGCGAAGCCTGCACCCGAAGCCATCACCGTCGGAAGCATGCTCGAAGGCCTCGCCGAGGACATCGCCCCCGAGATCCAGCTGCTCGTGCGGGCCATGACCCAGATCCTGGTCATCGAGCTCCTCGCGTACCACACCTTCGCGTGGGCGTCCGACGTCGTCGGCGACTCGACCTGCAGCGCTGATCCCGATTTCGCCCGCGCCACGGTCGACCACATCCGGACCGACGAAGACATCCACGTCGCCTATCTGCAGTGCGCGCTCGCCGAGCTGCGGGTCCGGACCGTGCGCACCACCACCGGCGACGCTATCCCCGGCAGCACCCTCGTCGACGCCGCGGTGGCCAGCGCGTTGAGCAACCAGACCGGTGACCGCTTCGACCGGATCATGAACCACCGGCTCGAACAGGTCCGCCGGGAGCTCGCCGAGCACCCCGACGGCGAGCGCCTCACCGCCGAGTTCGACGCCCTCGCGACCACACCGCGCACTGCGACAGGCGTGTCGTGAACGTCCGGGTCGACCCCGAACGCTCACACGGGGACAACTGCTGCGTCGTGCTCGAGGGCTAGGGCAACCAAAGGACGAATCCCATGGACCGCGTACCCGTCACCGACTTCGCCACCGATTTCGATCACTGCGACCCGAGCTTCGTCGCCGACCCGTACCCCGTGTACGAGCAGCTGCGCGAGCAGTGTCCGATCGCGCACACCGACCGGTACCACGGCGTGTGGATCCCCACCCGCTACCAGGACCTCGCCGCCATCGCGCACGACCACGACAACTTCTCGTCGCACACCATCCTCGTCAGCGACATGGCGGAGTCCCCGCACGAGCTCGGGTTCCGCGCCCCGCCCATCACCGAAGACCCGCCGTATCACACCGAGATGAGACGGCTGCTGCTCCCGGCGTTCTCGCCGTCAGTCATCGCGGCGTACGAACCGATCACCCGGCAGATCGCCCGTGAACTCATCGCCTCGTTCGCCGCCACCGGGAGCTGCGACGCGGCCGAGGACTACGCACAGCACATCCCGATCAAGGTCATCGCGTTGATGCTCGGCGTGTCCGGCGAAGACAGCGTCCTGTTCACCGACTGGATCCACCGCCTCGTCGAGGAGAGCCCGCTGGCCGGCGAGGCCACCTTCGACACCGTCATCGAGGTCGTCGAGTACCTGACGGGCCACGTCGAACGGCACCGCATCGAACCCCGAGACGACATCATCACCCTCCTCCTCGACTCGACGCATGATGACGGCAGCCCCCTCACCGACGAGGAGATCATCGGGGTGTGCATCCTGTTGCTCCTCGCGGGGATCGACACCACCTGGTCCGCCATCGGTGCCGCGCTGTGGCACCTCGCCCAACACCCGCAGGATCGCCGGCGCCTCACCGCCGATCCGACCCTCATGACGACCGCCACCGAGGAGTTCCTCCGTGTCTACGCGCCGGTCACCATGGCCCGCGAAGTCGCCAACGACACGACCATCGCCGGGTGTCCGATGAAGCAGGGCGACAGGGTCTTGCTGCCGTTCCCGGCCGGCAACCGCGATCCAGACGCGTTCACCGACCCCGACACGGTCGTGCTCGACCGCGCCATCAACCGCCACTTCGCGTTCGGCGTCGGCATCCACCGCTGCCTCGGCTCGAACCTGGCCCGCATGGAGCTGCGCGTCGCGCTCGAGGAGTGGCTCGCGGTGATCCCTGATTTCCAGCTCACCGACGCGGCATCGGTGAGCTGGTCCGCAGGGCAGGTCCGAGGGCCCCGCACCCTGCCCTTCTCGTTCCCTGTCAGCGTCGCAGGCTGAGGTCCCCGGTTGCGACTCGATCTCATGACCGGCGGGCTCCCGCTGCGCGCCACCCAACAGCTCGCCCGTCACACCAGCGCTGCGGGATTCGACGGGCTCGTCATCACCGAAGCTGGCCGCACCGCCTACCTGTCGTGCGCCGCCGCAGCGCTCGCCGCTGACATCGACATCCTCACCGGCATCGCCGTCGCGTTCCCCCGTAGCCCCATGGTCACCGCCGCCACCGCGTGGGAGCTCGCCGATGCCACCGGCGGACGGTTCCGCCTCGGTCTCGGCACCCAGGTCAGAGCCCACATCGAGCGGCGCTACGCCACCGCGTTCGACCACCCCGGACCACGCCTGCGCGAGTACGTGCAAGCGGTCCGAGCCATCTTCGCCGCGTTCCGGAACGAGAGCGCTCTCGCGTTCGACGGTGACTTCTACCAGCTGTCGCTGCTTCCGGCCATGTGGTCACCAGGGGCGATCGCGGTTGCAGACCCACCAATCGACATCGCAGCGGTGAACCCATGGATGCTCCGCATGGCTGGCCAGGTCGCCGACGGCGTGCACGTCCACCCCCTCAACACCACGACCTACCTCTCCGAGACCGTCCTCCCCGAGATCGCTGCCGGTGCCGCCGCCGCCGGACGGGAACCCGGCGAGCTCGAGGTCATCGTCCCCGCCTTCGTCGTCGTCGGTGACAGCGACGAAGAGCAGCGCAGGTGGCGCGAGATGGCCCGATTCCAGATCGCCTTCTACGGATCGACCCCGAACTACGCGTTCATCTTCGAGCAGCTCGGACTCGACAACATCACGCCAACGCTCCGCCAACACCAGAAGGCCGGCGACCTCGCCGCTATGGCAGCGGTCATCACCGATGAGCTCCTCGAGCAGTTCATCGTCGCAGGCACGTGGACCACGATCGGCCAAGGGATCGTCGACCGCTATCACGGCGTCGCCACCCGGGTCGTGAACTACTTCGGCGCCGCCGCTTGGACCGAAGACCCCCACCACGTCGCCGCCTGGCACGACGTCACCGACACCGTCGCCCGCCTGACCCACCCGCAACCGGCGACCTGAGCGATGTCGCGATTCCTGTTCCGCGTCGGCATCACCGCGGCACGGCGGCACCGACTCGTCATAGCCCTGTGGGTCCTGGTCGCCGCTGGTGCGATCACCGCCGGGCAGCTCGCCGGCGCCGCGCCCAGCGACAGCCTCACCATCCCCGACAGCGACTCGCAGGACGCGTTCGACATCCTCCAAGCCGAGTTCCCCGCCGAATGGGGATCCACCGCCCGGATCGTGTTCGCCGTCGACGGCGGCCACCTCGACGAACCCTCCCGCAGGGCCGCCATCGACGCCACCCTGCAACAGGCCCGCGCCGTCCCCCACGTCATCGCCGTCGTCGACCCGTTCAGCCCCGAAGGCGTCGGACGGGTCAGCAGCGACGGCCGCATCGCGTTCGCCGAGCTTCGCTACGACATCGACGGCCGCGCCGTCGGGTCAGGCGGCATCACCGACCTCGTTGCCACCGCGGCACCCGCCCAAGCCGCTGGCGTGCACGTCGAGTACGGCGGCGACATCGTCGAACGCCAGAACCCCGAACAGGCCCGCACATCGGAGATCATCGGCCTCACCGTCGCCATGGTCGTCCTGCTCGTCGCGTTCGGGTCCGTGATGGCCATGGGCGTCCCGCTCGTCACCGCGCTCGGCGGCCTCGCAATCGGACTCTCCCTGATCCGGGTGCTCGCCGCGCACATGTCGGTCACCTCCGTCGCTCCGATCCTGGCGTCGATGATCGGCATCGCTGTGGGCATCGACTACGCCCTCTTCGTCGTCAGCCGGTACCGCCAACAGCTCGCAGCCGGAAACAGCGTCATCGATGCCGTCGGCATCGCCAACGCGACCGCAGGCCAAGCGGTGATCTTCGCCGGAGCGACCGTGGTCATCGCAATCCTCGGCCTGTCCTTCGTCGGCATCCCGCTCGTCACCTCGCTCGGCGTCGCAACGTCCATCGTCGTCGCCGTCGCCGTGCTCATCGCCGTGACCCTGCTCCCCGCGATGCTCGGCCTGATCGGCGAACGCATCGACCGGCTTCGCGTCCCGTTCCTACGCGTCCGCCAAGAGGCCGACTCCGGTTCCTCGAACGCAGCTTCGGCCCGCTGGGCCCGCCGCGTCTGCGCGCGCCCCTGGCGCTACCTCATCCCCGCCGTCGTCATCCTCTCGATGCTCGCCGTGCCCGCGCTCTCCCTCGAGCTCGGCTGGCCCGACGCCGGCAATCGACCCCAGTCGGCGACCGAACGGCGTGCCTATGACCTCCTGGCCGAAGGATTCGGACCGGGGTTCAACGGACCGCTCATCGCGGTGGTCGAGCTCGGCCCCGACGGCACCCCCGAAGCGCAGGTCCAACCTGTCGCCGCTGCCATCCAAGCGACATCAGGCGTGCTCATCGTCGCCCCACCCCGCTTCAACGCCGACCGGACCACCGCGGTGCTGCCCATCATCCCCACGACCTCACCCCAGGACCGGGCCACCACCGACCTGGTGCACCGCCTCCGCGGCGAGACCATCCCCAACGTCAACGAGCCTGCGCACCGACGGGTGCTCATCACCGGTTCCACCGCCGCGTTCATCGATATCTCCGAGCGGCTCACCGAACGGCTCCCCATCTTCATCGGCGCCGTCGTCGTGCTCTCCGTCCTGCTCCTCACCGCCGTGTTCCGATCGCCGCTCGTCGCACTCAAGGCCGCCGCCGTCAACCTGCTCGGCATCGCAGCGTCCTACGGGATACTCGTTGCCGTCTTCCAGTGGGGATGGGGGATCGAAGCACTTGGCCTCGAACAGGCCATCCCGATCATCTCGTTCCTGCCCATGATGATGTTCGCCGTGCTCTTCGGCCTCTCCATGGACTACGAGGTCTTCATCCTCTCCCGCGTCCGCGAGGAGTGGACCATCTCGCACGACCCCACCGGTAGCGTCGTGCACGGCCTCGCATCCTCCGCCCGGGTCATCACCGCTGCAGCCCTGATCATGGTCAGCGTGTTCGCGAGCTTCATCCTCGGCGACGGACCCGAGATGAAGATGTTCGGCCTCGGCCTCGCTGTCGCGGTCCTGCTCGACGCCACCATCATCCGCATGGTCGTCGTCCCGGCCACGATGACGCTGCTCGGCAGCCGAAACTGGTGGCTCCCCAGCTGGCTTGACCGCATCCTGCCCAACGTCGACATCGAAGGCAGCACGATCGACTTCTCCGACCCGTCATCGGAACCGAGCGATCGCGAACCCGTCCTGACCTGACGGGCCGGCCACCTACAGGAGCACCGACCGCACCATGAACCTGGACGAGACCGATGACGAGCTCACCGCCCGCGCCGACATGGCGCGCGCGCTGCAGCGACTCGGGCACGCCCTCGTCGGGCACCGCATCGACATCGACACCGCCACCGCCATCACCGGCATCGCCGACGCCTTCCACGAAACCGTCAGCGCCGGGCCCGAACGCGACCGCACCGCCGAGTTCGCCGCCAACCCGAGGTTCGCGGCGGTGCTGCGGGGTGAGCCCCGCCGGGACCTCGGCATCGACGGCGAAGTCATGGACCTGTTCCGTGATTCCATCGTGTCCGGACGCACCAACCCCATGGGCATCGGCCTGGAGGTGAGACGCGACGGCGACACCGCCGTCGCCACCACGACGCTCGGACCCGCGTTCGAGGGCGCACCCGGACGGGCTCACGGCGGCATCATCGCCGCCATCCTCGATGAGACCATGGGGTTCGTCCTGCCGCTCATCGGCGACCTCGCCTACACCGCCAACCTCAACATCGACTACGTCGCGCCTGCACCCCTGCACCAGCCACTCACCTTCACCGCTGCGCTGCGTGACCGCGCCGATCGCAAGCTCTGGATCGAAGCCACCGGCGCCAGCCCCGACGGCGTCTTCGTCCGTGCCGAAGCCCTCTTCCTCGCCGTCGACCTCACCACCTTCTCCCAGACCGACTGACCGAACCCAGGACGAACCATGCCCGAACCGATCGTGCCCGACCGGTACGACCAAGTCACCGCCGACGCCATGCGCGACAGCGACGCGGCTCTCAACGGGCTCCCCGCCTACCTCGGGATCCGAACGACCGACATCGGCCCTGCCACCATGACCGTCACCCTCGACGTGCGACCCGAGCTGCTCAACCCGTTCGGCACAATGCACGGGGGAGTGCTCTCCGCGCTCGTCGATCACGTCCTTGGCGCCGTCCTCTACCCGGTCATCGAACGCGGCCATTGGGCCGCCACCACCGAGTTCAAGCTCAACCTCCTCGCCGCCGTCCGCGACGGCACCCTCACCGCCACGGCGACCATCGTGTCGCTCACCCGCCGCACCGCAGTCGTCCAGGTCGAAGTCCACAACGACGGTCGACCGTGCGGCCTCGCCCAAGGCACCGTCCTCATCGCTGAACCACGCCCGGCCGGGTGACGCGTCAGACAGCGTGCGCGGCGAGGAACCCGTCGACGATCACCTCGACGTACCTGCGGTCTGGTGGGTCCTGCTCGAAGAGGTAGCGATACAGGATCGGGCCCACCAGCAACCCGACGGCGCTCTCGATGTCGAGATCGGCCGAGAGCAGCCCGGCGCGGCGGCTGTCGACGAGGATCTGCTCCAACACCCGAGCACCCGCGGTCCGCATCGATTGGTTCAGCTCCGCGAACCCGGCGTCGGTCTTCGCCTGATGACTGATCGCCAGCGCCATGTGACCCAACCCCGTCCCGGTGACCGCCACCCGAAACGCCTCCACCTCGGCGATGAGATCGGACCGGGTGTCGCCCGACGGAACTGAGTGCGACAACGCCGCCGCCTCGCCGATCGCGTCCTTCAGCAAGTCGAGACGGTTCGGCCAATGCCTATACAACGTCGCCCGGTTGTAGCCGCTGTGCTCCGCCACCCGCGCCACGGTCACCTGCTCCCACCCCTCCTCGAGCAACACCTCGCGAGCTGAGCGCAGCACCGATGCACGAGTGCGGGTAACACGGGGATCCACGCTGACGTCGTCCACAGGGCAACGCTAACTGCCTCACGAGTCATCGTCGACCGTATGTCGCCTATGCGACAAGGTGTCGCTAAAGTGGGCAGGTCCACACCCCTCCCGATGACGCCCGCAGGCGAGAACCAAGAGGCATCGTGCAGATCACACCGAGCGAGCGTCCATCTCCAGATGTCGCCGCGCCCACGTCCCCACCAGTCGATGCCGAGGTCATCGTCGACGACCCCCGCAAGCGCCGGCTCATCCTCGCTGCGATGTGCGTCGCTCTGGTGGCCATCGTGGCATCGGTCTCGGGGCTCAACGTCGCACAGCAAGCGCTCGCAACCGACCTCGAGGCCTCCCAGAGTCAGCTGCTGTGGATCATCAACGGCTACACCCTCGCCCTCGCCGCGCTGTTGATGCCCGTCGGTGCCATCGGTGACCGATGGGGACGCAAGCCCGTCTTGATGATCGGGCTGGTCCTGTTCGTGGTCACCAATCTCGCCTCAACGTTCGCGGGCGATCCGACCACCCTGATCGCCCTACGCATCCTCGCCGGCGTCGCCGCCGCGATGGTCATGCCTGTCACCTTGTCGGTCATCACCACCAGCTTCCCCAGAGAGGAGCAGGCAAAGGCCATCGGCACCTGGGCCGGCTTCGCCGGCGCTGGCGGGATCATCGGCCTGTTCGCTTCGGCGGCAATCATCGACAACGCCACCTGGCCGTGGGTGTTCGCCCTCCCCATCGCCCTTGCGGCGATCTCGTTCGCACTCACCGCGCTGTTCGTTCCCCACTCGGTCGAACACAGCGAAGGCGGCTTCGACATCACCGGATCGTTGCTCTCGGCCATCGCGGTCGGTGGGCTCGTCCTCGCATTCCACGAAGGACCAGCAAGGGGATGGTCCGCCCCGGTCACGCTCGTCGCTCTTGCTGCAGGAATTCTCGGTTCACTCGCGTTCGTGCTCGTCGAGCTGCGCCGCGACCACCCGCTGCTCGACGTGCGCATCTTCGCCATCCGTGGTCTCGCCGCCGGATCGATCAACCTCTTCGTCGTCTTCGCCGTGATGTTCTCGCTGTTCCTCGTGCTCATCCAGTACCTCCAGGCGGTCCTCGGCTACTCCGCGCTCAAAGCCGCATCCGGTCTCCTGCCCATGGCGATCATGATGATGCCGCTCTCCACCATCGCCCCGACCATCGCCGAACGCGTCGGCTTCCGTCGCACCCTCGTCACGGGCATGCTCCTCATGTCCGCAGGTCTCTTCACCTTCGCAACGCTCGCAGACCCCGACGGGGGCTATATGACCGTCCTTCCCGGCATCATGATCCTCGGAGCTGGCGTCGGCCTGTCCATGAGCCCGTCCACGGCGGCCATCACCGCGTCGCTCCCCGAAGAGAAGCAGGGCGTCGCTTCCGCCCTCAACGACACCGTGCGAGAGATGGGCGGCGCCGTCGGCATCGCGCTGATCGGGTCCGTGCTCAACTCCGCCTACCAAGCCAACATCGAACCCACCACCAGCGCCCTCCCACCTGGCCTGGCTGAACCAGTCAACGAGGGCATCGGCGGCGCACTCGGCGTCACCGCGAAGATGGGCTCGGACGGCACGGCGCTGCTCGACGCCGCTCGACAAGCGTTCGTCGACGGCATGGTTCCCGCCCTCCTCCTTGGGGCCGGCCTCAGCCTCGCCGCTGCCATCTACACGGCGCTGCGCGGACCCAAGACCGCCGCCGAAGCCGAACCTCGCCTCCATCCGACCGATCAATCGACCCAGCCGGCGTAGCGGATGGTCGTAGGCCACGCTCGCGCGAGTCTCCTCACGGGGTGACGTGCGCACGGCTCGCGGGCCCGGTTCCCAATCTCGGAGTTGAAGCTCAGGCGCACTGCTCTCAGGACGCGTCCAGCCTTCTTCGTCGTCCGTTCCGAGATCGATCAGGCGCCGACTGCGGGCACTTCTCGAGCGACACCGCGCCCTCCACCCGTCGACGAGGGTCACATCCGCAAACGCGTCTGCAAACGGGAGGTGGTCCGGGGCAGTGCAGGTGGTGTCGTTGCGTCCGGCGGCAGACGCATTGGCCCTGGTAGAGCAACTGCATGACACGGGCGGCCATCTGCCATCACGTACCGCGGCAGACTCATAACCCGAAGGTCGTAGGTTCAAATCCTACCCCCGCCACCATCGAGAATCAGCAGGTCAGAGGCCCTTTCCGAGCAATCGGGGAGGGCCCTGCTGCTTCCCACCCTGCCAGGCTGTGCATCCTGGGCGGGCTGTACCTCAGTGCTCGGCGGTCCCTTCGGCGGCGTGCTTCAAACGCTCGAGGGTCACGTGCATGGTCTCGTCGTTGCGGGCCTGGCGGTCCCTCGAGCCCGTGATGAGGGGCGACATCTGCCGGAGAAGCCGGCCGCGCTGGTCCATCACGGTCTCGGTGATCGACGTTCCTTGGGCATCGTTGGCGATGAAGCGATACCGCCACGTCGCGACGGGCAGCCCCACGAACCTCACGTGCCACTCGAAGCGCTCCGGTCGCTCGGCTTGCGTGACGGTCGAGACGGTGGACCAGCGTCGCCATCCGTTGCGACTCCAGCCACGGAATCGTGCACCGGGTTCAGCATGGGTCGCGCTGCCGAGCCCTGCGCAGCGGGTGACCTCGGGGCTCCAATCAGGCATCCGTGTGATGTCCGCGAGTAGCTCGTAGACGACTGCCGGTGGCGCGGCCACGTCGATGGACACGTGCTGGATGCTCATCGGAGGAGGCTCGCGACGACGTCGGCCATCGCCGGGGTCTCTGGTTGCTCACCGGTGGTCGAGGACCGCAGGTGCGACCGGAGCTTTTCGATCATCGGGCGATCTGCCGGCCTCACGGGCAGGTTGCGGGCAGACCGTTCGGTCTCGGCGGCGGACAGAAGCTGCATCGCCGTTCGGTCGTCGCCGCCATTGGAGGCGATCTGCGCGAGATTCTCGAGGGCCTCGCAGATCGCCGCGGCGTGCTGCATCTTCCACGCCAGCCGCAGGCTGCGGAGCAGCTCGTCCCTCGCCTCAGCCGTGTCGCCGCTCGCGAGGTGCAGCCGGGCGAGCAGGTGGAGGGCCGCGATGGTGCCTTCCGTATAACCGATGGACTCCTGTAGGCGCAGGCTCTCGCGGGCGCTCTCGATCGCGGAAACCTGATCCCCACGGTTCGCGTGGAGGTGCGCCTGTAGGCCGAGCGCGATGCCGATGACGTGAGCGTCGCCGCAGCGACGGGCCGCGTCGATGCCAGCGCGCAAGCGGTCCTCAGCGTCGGCGTCACCACGGTCGAGCGCGGTGCGGGCGCGCAGGACGCGGCAGATCGACTCCCCCCAGAGATCCCCGACGGCCACGAATCGTTCGATGGCCTCGTCGTGGGCGACGACCGCGGCGTCGAGGTCGCCGAGCGCCCAGTGCGCGACAGCGACGGCGTTCAGCCCGCAGCCGATGGCCGCGCTGTCACCGCTCTGACGGGCGAGGGCGGTGCTGGCCTCACCGGTCTCGAGTGCTTCGTCGAGGTGGCCGAGGCCGGCGACCAACAACGAGTAGCCCCACAGCACCTTCGCCCGGGTCTCAGCCGGGACACTGTCGATGGCGATGGCGCGCCGCAGGTGACGGTCCGCGACGTCGAGCCGGCCATCGAGCGCCCAGAACCAGGCGAGGGATCCCGCAAGGCGTGTCGCGATGTCGAGGTCGCCGATGCTGAGCGACCACTCGAGGGCGGCTCGGAAGTTCGGGATGTCCGTCCGCAGCCCTGCGAGCACCTCGCCCTGCCTGACCCCCCGCACCAGCGACTCGGACCGTTCAGCGACCTGCGTGTAGTAGCGCGCGTGGCGGCGGCGGGTGTCGTCGGCATCCAGATCCGCGAGCATCTCTGCTGCGTAGGCCCGCAACGTGTCGAGGAGGCGAAAGCGATCTCCGACGTCGATGGCGACCATCGAATGCCTCACGAGCGACGACAAGAGGGCGAGAGAGTCCTGTGATCCGTCGCCGGCGACCGCCTGAGCGGCATCGAGGTCGAAGCCGCCGGCGAAGGCGCCCAGGCGAGCGAAGAAGCACCGCTGTTCATCGGAGAGCAGCTCCACGCTCCAGTCGATCGCTCCTCGGAGCGTCTGCTGGCGCGCAGCAACGTCGGTTGCGCCTTGGACGAGAAGATCGAAGCGGTTCTGCAGTCGGTCGAGAATCGCGCCCGGTGACAGCACGTCGGCGCGCGCCGCTGCGAGCTCGATGGCGAGCGGGAGCCCGTCGAGCGCCAGGCAGATCCCGGCAACGTGTGCCGCGTTGTCGGCGGAGAGCTCGAAGTCGGGGCGGACGTCCTGGGCACGTTCGCAGAAGAGCGTCACGGCCGGTGACGAGCGGATCGCCTCGGTCGAGTCGGCGTCCGCTGCTGCGACGCCGAGGGGAGGAACGGGCCATGCGGCCTCGCCGGCCACGGCAAGTGGACGGCGACTGGTCGCCAGCACCCTCATGCCGGGCGCCCTGCGCAGCACGGCGCTCGCGAGGCTCGACGCACCGGCAAGGACGTGTTCGCAGGTGTCGAGCACGAGCAGCCCCGTCTCGGTCGCAAGCGCCGATGCCGCCACGTCGCCGGCGTCCTCGTTGGGACCCGTCGTGGCGCCGAGCGCGTCGGCGACAGTCGAAGCAACGAGCTCGGGGAGATCGATCGAGCTGAGATCGACGTACCAGACCTGTTTATCGACGGCTTCTCGGGCGCTGATGTCGATCGCCAGACGCGTCTTGCCGGATCCGCCTGGTCCGGTGAGCGTGACGAGCCTCGATCTGGCCAGCAGGTCCCGGACCCGACTCACCTCGCTGTCCCGGCCGATCAGCGCCGTGAGGGGCGCGGGAACGAAGTTTCGGCGCCATTCGGCGGGCACGGTCGGGGCGGGCTCGACGACCACCACGGCGGGTGTGAGCGGCTCCCAGTCCAGTGATGGATCCTGCGACAGCACGCCGCGCTCCAAGGCCTGAAGGGCCGGTCCCGGGTCCAGCCCCAGCTCGTCGACCAAGGTCGATCGAGCCGTGTTGAAGGCGCGCAGGGCGTCCGCTTGCCGTCCGCATCGGTACATCGCCAGCACCAGCTGTTCGTGGAACCGTTCTCGCAACGGCTGCTCCAAGACCAGCGTGCCCAGCTCACCCACCGCCTCGCGGTGCCGCCCCAGGGTGAGCAGGAGATCGATCCGTTGCTCGTGGGCACTCCAGCGCATGTCCTCCAAGCGCGTCGCGGTGCCTTGCGCGAACGGCTCGCCGGCGACGTCGGAGAGCGCCTCTCCCCGCCACAGTGCGAGCGCCTCGTCGATCGCACGCAGCTCGACGTCGACCATGGCGTCGGTTCTCACCCCCGCGACCGGCGAGGCATCCGCGAGGAGCCGCTCGAAGCGAACTGCGTCGACGTCATCGGGCTCGATGTCCAGCGCGTAGCCCCCCGGCCGAGTGACGATCGGTTGCCGCGCCGACGCTGAGCCCGACGAAAGCGTCTTGCGAAGGTAGGAGATCTGGATCTGGAGCGCGTTCGCCGGGTTGCGGGGCTGGTCATCACCCCACAACACCTCCATCAGGGAGCTGGCGCCGACGGTCTCACGGGCGCGAAGCAGCAGAGCGATCAGCAACGTGCGGGATATGCCCCGCCTGATCTCGAGCTCGGCCCCATCGTCCCGGACACGAAGCGGTCCGAGGACGCAGAACTCCATCTGCGCAGAGTACGGGGACTTTGCAGGTCCTGTGTCGCACGTCCCCCGCCGTGCAAGGCCCATGACAGATCGATCGCGTCAACTACGGCCATCGCATCACGGAGGAGCCCCAGCACCCTTGTCCACATCGATCACGCGCACCGACCTCCGGCTGGAGATGGAGGGACCTGAGCCGCCCGTTCTCATCGAGGCGCTTGGCGCCGCGTACTTCGCCGACGCTCACCTGCCCGGCGCCATCAACATCCCGCCAGGGCAGGTCGACCGGCTTGCGCCCGTTCTCGTCCCAGACCTCAACGCGCGCATCGTCGTGTACTGCAGCGGCAGGTGCGACAGCTCCCGCATCGTCGCACGCGAGCTCGAGGATCTCCGCTACTGCGATGTCCGGGTCTACGAGGGCGGCAAAGAGGACTGGGTCGAACACGGCCTGCCGGTCGACCGGCCAGCCAACGGTGCCTGAGGTCACGGCCAGTGACGCGCCCAGATCCTTCTGACACCACGAGTAGGGAGCAAGCCATGTACCGCGAGACCACTGAGCCCACGGCGACGGCCGCCGTCGAACCATGACCTCCATCGCTGTGCACAGCCTGACCAAGCGGTTCGGAGATGTCCTCGCCGTCGACGATCTCAGCTTCGATGTGGCAGAGGGCACCGTCACCGGCTTCCTCGGCCCCAACGGCGCCGGGAAGACGACCACGCTCCGCATGCTGCTCGGCCTCGTCACACCCACCTCGGGGACGGCAACGATCGCCGGTCGCACCTACTCGGAGCTCGACGCGCCGTTCCACCACGTCGGCGCGGTCCTGGAGGCAACCAGCTTCCATCCCGGGCGACGCGCCCGAGATCACCTGCGCGTCCTGGCCGTCGCCGCCGGCCTTCCGGAGCGCCGGATCTCCGAGGTCCTCGAGCAGGTCGGCCTTGGTGCCGCTGCCGATCGGCGGGTGAAGGGGTTCTCGCTCGGGATGCGCCAGCGGTTGGGCCTCGCAGCGGCGCTGCTGGGTGATCCGCGAGTGCTCATCCTCGACGAACCCGCCAACGGCCTCGATCCAGAGGGTGTCCACTGGCTACGCCAGTTCCTCCGTTCCTTCGCCGATCGGGGCGGCACCGTGCTGGTGTCGAGTCACCTGCTCGCCGAAGTCGCCCACACCGTCGACGACGTGGTGATCATCGCCGGCGGACGACTGATAAGGCAGTCCTCCCTCCGCGAGCTCGCCAACGAGGCCACTCCCGGTGTGTGGGTGCGGACACCGCAGGTCGGCGTGCTGCGGGACACCCTCGTGGCCCAGGGAACCGCTACGGAGATCACCTCTCCCGACACGGTCGTGGCCCTCGACACCACCACCGAGCACGTCGGAGAGGTCGCAGCCGGCGCCGGCATCGTCATCTACGAGATGACCGCTCAGCGCTTCGACCTCGAGCAGTACTTCCTCGCTCTCACCAACCCCGAAGGAGGCCTCCGATGAACCACCTGGTCCGAGCCGAGCTTCTCAAGCTCCGCACCACCCGGATGCTCTCCCTCAACGCCATCGCAGCGCTGGCCTTCGTTCCGCTCAGCGTGGCCACGAGCATCCTGAGCGCCGGAGACCCCGGGGCGGGACCGGCACTCACGACGAGCGAAGGCCTCCGAAACGTCATGTCGGCTGGTTCGTCCGGATCGCTGGTGATCCTCATGCTGGGCGTGCTGATCATGGCGGGTGAGTTCCGCCACAACACGGCCACCTCGACGTTCCTCATCAGCCCGGATCGCAGCCGAGTCGTACGGGCGAAGCTGATCGCCGCCTCCCTCGTGGGAGTCGTGCTCGCTCTCGCAGCGTCCGTGCTCACGCTGGCCATCGCTGTTCCGTGGCTCGCACGTAGAGACATCGACGTGGACGTCCTCAGCGGCGACGTCGCAGGGGTCCTCCTGGGCGGCATCGTGGCGACCGCCCTCTTCGCACTGGTCGGTGTCGGGGTCGGCTCCATGGTGCGGAACCAGACGGCAGCCGTCGCCGGTGCAGCGGTGTGGGTGGTGGTCGTCGAAGGACTCCTCGTGAGCTTTGCTCCCGACGTCGGGCGCTGGTTGCCCGGAGGTGCAGCCGCCGCCCTCTCGGGCGTGGCGACTGCCAACGGTGGGCTGCTGCCGATCTGGGGAGCGGCGCTGCTGCTCACGGTCTACGGGCTGGCCTTCGCCGCCGCCGGCACACGGTTCGTCCTCCAACGGGACATCTCGTGATCCAGCGACGCGGAGCGCGTCGCCTGACCGCCGAACTCGGCGACAGACGTGGAACAGCGTCGTGCCAGGCCCCTCGGGTCGACTGCTTCCGGGACGAACCACCGTCCCGCACGCCATCTCGGCGTCCGCATCACAGGAGCAGATCCCATGGACTTCACCACCACGTTCGGCGTCACCGGCATGACCTGCGGCCACTGCGTCCGCACCGTCAAGGGTGAGCTCGGGAAGCTGGACGATGTCACCGACGTCGCCGTCGACTTCAAGACCGGCACGGTCAACGTGACCAGCAGCAGCGAGCTCGACCCCGACGCCATCGAAGCGGCGATCGACGAAGCCGGTTACCAGTACGTCGCCTGACGCCCGTCGAGGAGCGACGGGAGGGTCGGCCGAGCTCGATGATCGGCTGACCCTCCCGTCTGTCACAGATCGAGCACAGATCGGTGACAGACGTCGACCGCACGATGCCCTCACCAGTCCGACGACCACACCCGGAGCGCCCACGATGATCGCTACCACCATCGAATCGACGACCACGACTGAGGAGCATCGGTCTCCGCCACGGTTCACCGCACACACACCGGCGACTGCTACCGGTCGAGCCGGCGAGGCGCTCAACCGGCTGTGGGACCGCCACGGCGACAGCGTCGGTGCGATGGCCCGAACCATGGCTGGGTCGCCCTCGGTCCTCGAGGGCTACCTCGAGCTGAGCCGGGCGATGAGGCGCAGCACGCTGCAACGCCCACTCGCCGAGCAGATCTCCCTGTCCATCCAGCAGCGACTCGACTGCGACGTCTGCATCGCCGCCCACACCGCCGCCGCCCGCGCAGCCGGACTCTCCGAGGACGACATCGCGCTCGCCCGTTCGGGCAACGCCAGCGCTCCAGACTCCGCCGCCCTCATCGCGTACGCGCAACAAGTCCATCAGGCCCCAGCCTCCGTCACCAGCGAGCAGATCGATGACCTCCGCCGGCTGGGGTACTCCGACCGCCAGCTGCTCGACGTCGTCGGTCTCGTCGCACTCAACCACCTCACCGGCGCGTTCAACCTCGTCGCCGGACTTCACCCAGAACGGGAGAACCCCTCATGACCAGCCCCAGCAGCCTCGGTACGGGTGCCAGGCTCGCCGTCTATGGCGGCGTCCTCGTAGCGGCGTTCGCCGCTGCAGCAGGACTCGCCGTCGCCGTCGGCCCGATCGACACCTCCAACGGCTCCCACAACGAACCCGAGGATGCGGCCGATCGCGACGCAGCGGGTGCCCGGCCGCACGTGCCGGGCATCTCGATCGACGCCGACGGCTTCCGCATCGTGCCGGAAGCAGCATCGCTCGCCGCCGATGTCGCCACCACGTACTCGTTCCGAATCGTGGACAGGAGCGGCGACACGGTCACCGACTTCGACGTCACGCACGAGCGCAGGCTCCACCTGATCGTCGTCTCACGGAGCTTCGGCGACTACCACCACCTCCACCCCATCCAGGACACCGACGGCGTGTGGACCGCCGACGTGCCGGCGCTTCCTGGCGGCTCATATCGAGTGTTCGCTGATACCCGCCCAACCGGCGGCGACGGCATCACACTCGGCACCGATCTCGCCGTGGGCAACGGAGTCGCGCACCCAGACGCCACGACCGCACCGCCGGAGGGAGCGACCACGGCCACCCTCGACGGCCATCAGGTCCATATGACCGGTACCCCGGCTGTCGGCGCGTCGACGCTCGCATTCTCCGTGCTCCGCAGTGGAGAGCCGATCGCCCCGGACCCGTACCTCGGCGCGTCCGGCCACCTCGTCGCGCTGCGCGGCGGCGACATGGCGTTCCTCCACGTCCATCCCCTCGGCGACGCAACGCCGCAGCGGCCGGCGATCAGGTTCGCAGCCGAGTTCCCGACACCGGGCACCTACCAGCTGTTCCTCGACATCTCGATCGACGGCACCGTCGGCACCGCAGCGTTCACCGTCGAGGTCCCCGAAGTCAACGCCCAAGGCGACCAGCACGCCAACGACAACGACGACGACACCGATCGATCGAGCGATCCTCATGAGGCAGGGCACTGAGATGACGAACACCACCACCACCGACGTTCACTCAACCCCTACCGACCCGGCGGAACGCCAGGTCCAGCTCGACATCAGTGGCATGACCTGTGCGAGCTGCGCGATGCGCATCGAGAAGCGGCTCAACAAGCTCGACGGGGTCGTCGCCACGGTCAACTACGCGACCGAGAAAGCGAAGGTCACCGTCATCGGCGACGTCTCCACTGACGACCTCGTCTCGGCCGTGGAGGCCGTCGGGTACTCGGCTGCACTCCCACCGACATCAGCTTCGTCGCAGGTCACAGACATCGCGTCGGTGGAACCCGATGCCACGGCACCGCTTCGCCAGCGCCTCTCGATGTCGACGGCCTTGGCGGTACCGGTGATCTTGCTGGCGATGATCCCGTCGCTGCAGTTCGACGGTTGGCAGTGGCTGTCGCTCACCCTCGCCGCGCCGGTCGTGACCTGGGGTGCACTGCCGTTCCACCGTGCCGCGTGGGCGAACCTGCGCCACGGCGCCGCCACCATGGACACGTTGATCTCGGTCGGCACCACCGCCGCGTTCGCTTGGTCGCTGTACGCCCTGTTCCTCGGCGACGCCGGCGAGATCGGCATGCGCCACGGCTTCTCGCTCACCCCCGAGCGCGGGATGGGCTCGAGTCAGATCTACCTCGAAGTCGCTGCCGGCGTCACCGTCTTCATCCTCGCCGGCCGCTACTTCGAAGCCCGCGCGAAGCGCCAGTCCGGTGCCGCGCTCCGGGCGCTGCTCGAGCTCGGCGCGAAGGATGTCGCCGTGCTTCGCGACGGCGTCGAGATCCGCGTCCCGGTCGAGGAGCTCGCTGAGGACGACCTGTTCGTGGTGCGCCCCGGTGAGAAGGTGGCCACCGACGGCGTCGTCGTCGACGGCACCTCCGCGATCGATGCGTCGCTGCTCACCGGCGAATCGGTCCCGGTCGAGGTCGGTCCCGGTGACGCGGTCACCGGAGCCACCGTCAACGCCGGAGGTCGGCTCGTGGTGCGCGCTACCCGGATAGGCGCCGACACCGCGCTCGCCCAGATCGCCCGCCTGGTCGAGGATGCGCAGACCGGGAAGGCGCAGGTTCAGCGGCTCGCCGATCGGGTCTCGGCCATCTTCGTGCCGGTCGTCATCGTCCTCGCCGTCGCGACGCTCGGGTTCTGGCTCGTCGCGGCCTCGACCGACAGCACCACCGCCGCGTTCACCGCGGCTGTGGCCGTGCTGATCATCGCGTGCCCGTGCGCGCTCGGCCTCGCCACCCCCACCGCACTGATGGTCGGCACCGGTCGCGGCGCGCAGCTCGGGATCTTGATCAAGGGCCCCGAGGTGCTCGAGTCGACGAAGCGGATCGACACGATCGTGCTCGACAAGACCGGCACCGTCACCACCGGCCAGATGACCCTGCTCGACGTCGTCGCCGCCGACGGCACCAGCGTCGAGGACGTGTTGCGCCTCGCAGGCTCTCTGGAAGACGCCTCCGAGCACCCGATCGCTGCTGCCATCGCAGCTGGTGCACGCCAGCGCGGCGTCACCCTGGAACCGGTCGAGTCGTTCGCGAGCACCGAAGGACTCGGCGTCGAGGGCGTCGTCGGCGGTCACGCGGTCGTCGTAGGACGGGAGCGGTTCCTCAGCGACTGGGCCCTCCACCCCTCCATCGATCTGCTCACCGCGCGTGACGCCGCCGAAGCAGCAGGCCGGACCCCGGTCTTCGTCGGCTGGGACGGCGTCATGCGCGGTGTGCTGGTCGTTGCCGACGCCATCAAGGCGACCTCCGCAGAGGCGGTTGCCGGGATGAAGGCACTCGGCCTGCGCCCGGTGCTGCTCACCGGCGACAACGAACGGGCCGCACGAGCCGTCGCCGCCGAGGTCGGCATCGACGATGTGATCGCCGAGGTCCTGCCGTCACAGAAGGTCGACGTCGTCCGACGGCTCCAGGCCGAGGGCCGGGTGGTGGCGATGGTCGGTGACGGCGTCAACGACGCCGCCGCGCTCGCCGCCGCCGATCTCGGTCTCGCCATGGGGACCGGCACCGATGCAGCCATCGAGGCCTCCGACCTCACCCTGGTTCGTGGCGATCTTCGTGCCGCCGTGGACGCCATCCGGCTCGCCCGCCGGACGCTCGGAACGATCAAGGGCAACCTGTTCTGGGCGTTCGCCTACAACATCGCTGCGCTACCGATCGCTGCTGCTGGCCTGCTCAACCCGATGCTGGCGGGTGCAGCGATGGCGTTCTCGAGCGTCTTCGTGGTCACCAACAGCCTGCGGCTCCGGCGCTTCCAGCCAGCGGCGACTGTGGGAGAGGGAGCATGACCACCCGGACCACCACCACGGCATCGGCGATCACCATCGGTGCGGTCATCGCGGCCGGCTCCGCCCACATCGCTGTTGACCTCGTCGGTGGAGGGTTCGCAGCTCTGTTGCCCACCATCGCCGAGCGGCTGTCGCTCTCGAGCACCGGTGTCGGCGTGCTCGTCGCGCTGTTCTCGGTGAGCGCACTCGGCAGTCAACCGCTCATGGGCGGCCTGGCCGATCGATTCGATGCGCGACACGTCAGCGCGATCGCGGCCGGTGTCGCTGCCACGCTTCTCGCCGCGGCCGCAGTCGTGACGCACGTGCTGGCGCTGGTCGCCGTGATCATCGTCGGCGGTCTCGCCTCTGCCACCTTCCATCCGGCGGGAGCGGTGCTCGCCCGACGCCAAAGTCCCGCTTCGCCCGAGAACGCAGTGGCTGTCTTCGCCGCCGCCGGTACCGTCGGACTGGCTCTGGGACCGATTGCAGCTCTTGCCTTGGCCGATGATGCGGCCCCGAGCCGGGTACTTCTGCTCGCGGTCCCGGCACTTGTGGTCGCTCCCATGATCTGGCGGCGCTCACGAGCGTCGGCTCCCAGCCAGGCCGTACTCCGAGAGCGTCGATCTGCCACGGGAGTCCTCCTGCGCGGTGAGGTCCCGAAGCTGGCAGCCGCAGCCACCTTGGTGGCAATCGCAGGTACCTCGATCTCCTCGACTCTTCCTCGATGGATCGCCGATCAACCGGGTCGATCCACGACCGATTCCGCGATCGGGTGGGCCCTGGCCACCTTCTCCCTGGCCGCTGCAGCGGGTGGGGTCATCGCCGGACGCCTGGCCAGCCGTGTCGGCGCCGGTCGTCTCCTCCGCCTCTCCTTGCTCGCTGCCGCGGTACCCGCAAGCGTGCTCGCCGTCGCAGCACCCGCAACAGCGGCCTCGTCCGGTGCACTCCTGTTCACCGGCCTCCTCATCGGGCCAGCGATCCCATTGCTGCTCGTCGCCGCCCAGAACGAAGCTCCCGAACGCGCGGCAACGGCATCGGGCATGATCATGGGCCTCTCGCACGGGCTCGCCGGCGTGGCCTACATCGGTGTCTCCGTCATCATCAGCAACGCCGGCTACGGGGCGGGCGTGCTCACCGGGGCAGCTGCTCTCGTCCCTGCAGCGTTCATCGTCAGCACGATGCACAGGGCAGGCAGCCCCACGATCGGCGACACGGCACGATGCGTCATCGCGACCTGTCGGTGCATCGTCGGCCCAGAGCCGGCGAGACCTCTGCTCGCATGATGGACAGGCCTCGTCCCACGAGTGCCGTCGGCCGCTTGGAGTCAGCGCGTTCTGCTTTCGAGCTCATTGCGTCGATGCTTGCCGCCACCGCGCAGCTCCTCACCTTCGCGGCTGTTGTTCGGCGAGCCCTCCGCGGCGTCGGAAAGAAGAGCACGCGAGCAACGTGACCACGTCACCTTCTGTCCAGCGCTGCACAGCCGCGTGACAGAGGCCCGACAGCGCGGTGCCAGATGCGCGGTTCATGGTGGAGCAATGGGTGAGTGCTCACCCAGCCACTCACGTCATCTGGCGATGACCGAGCACCGTCATCGTCCCTACGCCCAACTCGTCCCGCTGTGTCCTCCGCGGGAGCCCTGCAGAAACGGAGCTGAGCATGACCGTCACCACCATCAAGCTGACGAGGGTCGCCGGCCTCGCCGCCGTCGCCGCAGGGCTGATCTTCGTCCTGATCCAGTTCATCCACCCGGCGGAGAACGTCACCACCGTCACGACCGCTGAATGGGTCGCCGTGAGCTTGCTGACCGCAACGATGGCGATGTTGGCCATCGTGGGTATCTCCGGGTTGTACTTCCGAGACGTCCAGCGCATGGGCGTGCTTGGTCTGCTCGGCTACCTCCTCTTTGCGAGTTGCTTCTTGGTCATCACGGCGTGGTCGTTCGTTGAGATCGTCGTTCTGCCATCGCTGGCTGATCAGGCGCCGCAGTTCGTCAACGACTTCTTGGCGGTCCCCGGCGGGGGCGACATCGTCGGTGACGTCGCTGCCGCTCAGATCGCAAGTGCCATCGCTGCTGTCGGCTACCTGTTCGGCGGTCTGCTCTTCGGCATCGCGCTGTTCCGTGCCCGCATCGTGGCGAGCTGGGCGGCGTTGCTGCTCGCGGCCGGCAGCGTCGTCACCGTCCTCGTCCCGCTACTGCCCCACGCGTTCGAACGGTTGCTGGCGATGCCGATGGGCTTCGCCCTCGTCGCGCTCGGAGCTTCCCTGTGGAGCCGCCAACGCCCCAACTCCGTGCCGTCGGACACCGGAGATGCGCAGTTCCCATCTCGCTTCGATCGGAACCAGGTGATGACCCAGACCGTCGCCGGGAGGCGCAAGTCACCGACACCACCCGCCCGCGGCGACGAGCCAGATCTCGCGGCATCATGAACACGAGCATCGGAGACCCCAAGATGACAACCGAACCGCATCACAACCACCCCAGCGCCAGCGACCGCAGCCCCGACGGCCACCATCCGAACCACCACGAAGGCCACGCGCGCCACGGTGGAGGGGGGCCCTCGGCCGGGAAGCACACGGCCGGGAAGCACGCCGGGCACCATACGGAGGCCTTCCGGCGACGGTTCTGGTGGAGCCTGCTGCTGACCATCCCGGTGGTGGCGACGAGCCACATGGTCATGGACTGGTTCGGCTACGAGCTCGACTTCGCTGGGATGGACTGGATCGGCCCGATCCTCGGGTCGGTCATCTACCTCTGGGGCGGGTGGCCCTTCCTCGAAGGTGGGTGGCGGGAGCTGAAGGAACGCCAGCCCGGGATGATGCTGCTGATCGCGATGGCGATCACCGTCGCCTACGTCGCCTCGATGGCCACGTCTCTCGACGCGTTCGACCTGGACTTCTGGTGGGAGCTGGCCGCCCTGGTCACGATCATGCTGCTCGGCCACTGGCAAGAGATGCGCGCCCTCGGTCAAGCCCAGGACGCGCTCGCGGCGCTCGCCGAGCTGCTCCCCGATGAGGCCGAGCGCGTCGGGTCCGACGGCTCGGTCGAGTCCGTGGCGATCGACGATCTGCGCCCCGGCGATGTGGTGCTGGTCCGCTCCGGGGCCCGGGTCCCGGCAGATGGTGAGATCGTGGACGGCTCAGCTGAGCTGGACGAGTCGATGATCACCGGAGAGTCCAAGCCCGTCGCCAAGGATCTCGGTGACCGCGTCGTGGCCGGGACCGTGTCCACCGACTCGGCCATCCGGGTCCGGGTCGACGCGGTAGGGGAGGAGACCGCGCTGGCTGGCATCCAGCGCCTGGTGGCCGAAGCCCAGTCGTCGCAGTCCCGTGCCCAGGTGCTGGCGGACCGAGCCGCAGCGCTGCTGTTCTACGTGGCCACCGGCGCGGCCGCGATCACCGCAGTCGTGTGGTCGGTGATCGGCGACACCGACGAGGCGGTGATCCGGGTCGTCACGGTGCTGGTCATCTCGTGCCCGCACGCACTCGGTCTCGCCATCCCGCTGACGACGTCGATCTCCTCGGCCATGGCGGCCCGCAACGGGATCCTGGTCAAGGACCGCCTCGCTCTCGAGCAGAGCCGCACCGTCGACGCCTTCTTGTTCGACAAGACCGGCACCCTCACCAAGGGCCAGCACGTCGTGGTCGGCGTCGCTGGCGCCGGGATCGACGAGGACGAGGTCCTGCGCGTCGCGGGAGGCGTCGAGTCCGACAGCGAACATCCCCTGGCCCGTGCCATCGTCACCGCCGCCCGCGACCGTGGCGACATCGCGACGGCCGAGGGCTTCCGGTCGATCACCGGTCGCGGCGTCGAAGCCACCATCGACGGCATCGCCTACGCGGTCGGCGGACCCAACATGGTGCGCGAGCAGTCCCTCGCCGAACCCGACCAGCTCACCGAGTGGTCAACGGCCTGGAAGGACCGTGGTTCGTCAGTGCTGTACCTCGTCCGCGGGGACGTCATCATCGGTGGCATCGCCCTCGAAGACGAGGTCCGTCCCGAAGCCCGCCTCGCCGTCAGCGAGCTGCAAGCCATGGGCCGGCGAGTCGTGATGATCACCGGTGACGCCCGTCAGGTCGCCGAAGCGGTCGGCGCGGACCTCGGCGTCGACGAGGTGATGGCGGAGGTCCTCCCCGAGGACAAGGACGCCAAGGTCGCCGAGCTCCAGTCGAGGAAGCTCAAGGTGGCCATGATCGGCGACGGCGTCAACGACGCCCCCGCGCTCGCCCGTGCTGACGTCGGGATCGCCATCGGCGCTGGCACCGACGTCGCCATCGAATCGGCAGGGCTGATCCTCGCCAGCTCCGACCCGCGGGCGGTGGTCAGCATCATCCGGCTCTCCAACGCCGCCTACCGCAAGAGCCTTCAGAACCTGTGGTGGGCCGCCGGGTACAACGTCCTCGCCATCCCCATCGCCGCCGGCGCTCTGAACTGGGCCGGCATCACCATGCCTCCAGCGGTCGCCGCGATCTTGATGAGCGTCTCCACCATCGTCGTCGCTGCCAACGCACAGCTGCTCCGCCGGGTCGAGCTGCGCCCCTCGGAGCTCGACGAACCAGCGCCGCAACCCGATGTCGAGATGGCGACGTCATGAGTTCGAGAGGGCTAGTCATGCGCACCACCACACAGAACGAATCCGCAATGCCCCAGGGTGATACCAGCACCATGCGGGCGATCGTCCAGGACCGCTACGGGACGAATGATACGTGGCAGGTGGCCGACACCCCCACACCCGAGATCGGACCCGACGAGGTGCTCGTGCGCGTGCACGCAGCCGGGCTCGACCGAGGTACCTGGCACTTGATGACCGGACGGCCGTACCTCATGCGCACCATGGGCTTCGGCTTCCGCGGACCCAAGAACCGTGTGCCTGGCCTCGCCACGGCAGGCACCGTCGTCGCCATCGGTAGCGAGGTCACGCGGTTCTCGATCGGCGACGACGTCTACGGAGTCAGCCGCGGGGCGTTCGCCGAGCTCGCGGCGGCACCGGAGGAGAAGCTGGCGCGCAAGCCAACGAACGTGACGTTCGAACAGGCGGCGGCTGTGCCCGTATCCGCCACCACGGCCATGCAGGCCGTCCAGCTCGGTCGCATCGAAGCCGGCCAGACCGTCATGGTCATCGGCGCCTCCGGTGGGGTCGGTACCTTCGCCGTGCAGATCGCGAAGGCCCTCGGCGCCGAGGTCACCGGCGTGTGCAGCACCCCGAAGGTGGACCTCGTCCGCTCGATCGGCGCCGACCACGTGATCGACTACACCCGACACGACGTCACCAGCGGATCGCGCCGCTACGACGTCGTCCTCGACCTCGCTGGGAACGCGCCCCTTCGGAAGCTCCGCAACATCCTCGACCCGAGGGGCGCCCTCGTGATCGTCGGCGGTGAGAGCAAGGGGAGCTGGACCGGCGGCTTCGGTCGCAGCCTTCGAGCACCCCTGTGGTCACTCGTCCTGACCCAGCGCCTCACCATGCTCGCCTCGAACGAGCGTCATCCCAGTCTCGAGGAGGTCGCCGAGCTCATCGAGGCCGGCAACGTCACACCGGTGATCGACCGCACCTTCGCCTTGGACCAGGCCAGCCGCGCCATGCAGCATCTCGAAGCCGGCCAGGCACGAGGCAAGGTCGTCATCACGATCGAGCGCTAGCCCAGCACCCCCGAATCGGTCGGTTGGCGCCAGTTGGGGGACAGGCAGGCTCGCGGTGCACGGGTCCACTGGGGTCAGCCGCTTCTACACTTCTTCTACAGTTTTCGGAGTGACAGGGTGGTGCGGAGCAGCATGGTTCGCTAGCGCCGCGACGCGAAAGCCCAGCTCACCGGCACTGCGAGTGACGCCCCGGTACGGGCTGGCATGCAGAACGTCTGGCTCATAACCCAAAGGTCGTAGGTTCAAGTCCTACCCCCGCCACCATCGATTCAGGGGGGGCTGCCACCCTTTGCACGGACGGCACCGTCTTGCCCCAGGCTGGAGAGGTCTCCTCATGAACGAGCCCACGCCGGGCGCAGTTTTTCCCTCAAATGTCGACGAGCTGACGCCCGAGGTCCTCGGCGCTGCGCTGGCGGAGCGACACCCGGGCATCGTGGTCGACCACGTCGAGGTGGTCGCTGAGAAGCGGTGCGGCGACGGCGTCGCTTCGACCGCCGATCGGTTGGTGCTCGACCTGTCGTACGGGTCCGGCACCACCGCGCGTCCGCCCCGTCGCCTGATCCTGAAGACCATGCTCGCGTCGCCCCACGCGCCCGCAGCGATGTACGAGAACGAGGTCCGCTTCTACCGGGAGCTACGCGATGACCTCGATATCGAGACCCCTGCGGTCTACGCAAGCAGCTTCGACCCCGTCACCGGGCGATTCGGACTCCTGCTCGAGGACCTCACCGAGCGCGGAGCGCGCTTCCCGTCGGCACTCGACCCGGTCACCATCGATGAGGTGCGGTCGATCCTCGGTCACCTCGCCACCCTCCACGCACGCTTCTGGAACAGCCCGCGCTTCGATGACGACCTCGCCTGGCTGGGCACACCGCTGACCGGCGGCATGTCCGACGTGTTCCAGATGATCGGCCTCGACCTGATCGAGGATCAGGTCAGGCGACATCCGTTCAAGCAGGAGCTGATCGCCCCGCTCGGGCGCAGCGTGCCGGAGATGTGGGAGCTGCTGTGGCGGGTCCAGCGCCGGCACTGCGCGGCGCCGTCCACCCTGCTGCACGGCGACCCGCACCTGGGGAACACCTACGTGCTGCCGGACGGCCGCGGTGGGTTGCTCGACTGGCAGCTGATGATGCGCGGCAGCTGGGCGCACGACGTCGTGTACCTGATCGTCACCGCCCTCGCACCCGACGTCCGGCGCGCCCACCAGCACGACCTGCTCGGCGAGTATCTCGATCGCCTCGGCGACGCCGGCGTGCGCGACGCCCCGGCTCCCCTCGCGGCATTCGACCAGTGCCGCGCAGCAGCGCTGTGGGGCTTGGTGATCGGGTGGCTCATCTGTCCGCCTGAGAACTACGGCCAGCCGATAACCGAGGCCAACATCTCCCGCGCCGTCACCGCAGTGCAGGACTTCGAAACCTTCGCGGCCATCGAGGCGTGGACGTGACGAGCAGCCCGAAGGGATCGGAATGTGATCGTCGGGCAGGGTCAACCTCACCGCGGGCCTGCCGGTGGACCCATCGTCGTCCACAGTGGTGCTGCCGCCACCACCGCCGGGTCTTGACGGCTCGTCGAGCGAATTGGGCACACTGCGTCCTGGTGGTGGGCCGATCGCCGGTCTCGTCGATCAGTCCGACAAGATCCTCCCGCTCGCAGCCGTCGAGGGTGGGTTGGCGGGCGGTCACGCGGACTTCCTCTCACGTGTGCGCAGCACGGCGGCGATCCGTCCTTGCGCCTCGCTGAGAGGGGCGAAGCTGATGGCTCCGCCATGGCGGGCGACGATCTCGATGATGTCGTCGACGGCGTCATCGACGACCTCGGGCTGGGCCGCGTCCAGCGTAGGGGTGATGTGGCGGGCATCGGCGGTGGTGGTGGCCGGCTGGGCGTAGGTCGGATCGACGACGAGTCGCACGACCCGGCGGTCGCTGGCAGCGGTCCACACGTCCTGCACGCCGAACGCGGCCCGACGCTGGCTCGCGGCTCGTTCGAGTTCGTCGAGGGTCTCCTGGCGCTGACGGGCGAGATGAGCGGTGACGATGGGTCGGGCTAGCTCGGCGAGACGAGAGGGTCGGGTGTGTTCGTGGTTCCCGGTCACCACTCCGATGATGGGCTGGCTCGATCGAGCCGGCAATCGGGAGGCGAGGGGCTCGGCGGCGGCGAGGACCAGCGGGAGCGTGCTGGTGGCTCGGTCGGCGCGCAGGGCGCCATCGACGACGCGGACGAACGAGTCTGTTCGCGCCGCGCCCGCACTCGTGCGCTCCGCCTGGTGGAGGTGCCCGCGCCGGTCCGGTGGCTGCTCGTCGGCGCTGATCGGGAACGGCGCCCGGGTGTGCTCGGTGAGCTCGACCCCGGAGCCGATGTGCAGGCGGGCGGTGCCCGCCGAGAGGACGAGCAGCCGGTACGGCGGGTTGTCGAGCTGCTCGCGCACGAGGTCGCGGGTGGCGAAGGTCGGGTCGATCACGACGCGTGCCGCGGGCCGGCGGGACAGCTGGTAGGCCTCGAGGACCCCGTCTCCGTGATAGAGGGCGAGACCGTGGCGTGCAGGCGTGTCGGCGAGCTGAGCGGCGAGGACGCGCAGCGGGTCGGTGAGCTCGCGTATCTCGGGGCCATCGAACTCGAGGGTGAGGCGCGACCCGACGGTGTGCAGCAGTCGTTCGAGCTCGACGCGATCTTGGGGGGCCATCCGAGCACCGGGGGTGGTGGGCGTCAGCACCGAGACCAGGGGGTACCCGGAGACGCGCTGCAAGCGGTCGAGGCGGATCGGGGTGAGCACCTGCAGGCCGCCGAGCTGGTCGGCGAGGATGCCGGGCGGGTGGGGGTCGTGGGGTGCCGTCGTCATCGGTGGTCCTTCGTGGTGCTCGTCAGCGTCCGCTGGGGTGCGAAGGGTGCATCGCGGAATCGGTCGAGTGCCTTGCGGGCCTCCTCGGTGGCGATGACGGTGGCCGCAACGAGCAGGGAGAGCGCCCACTGTCCGGGGCTGAGGGCGGTGGTTGCGAAGAGGCCCTGCAGCGCGTCGTTGGTGACGATGAGGAGCTGGGTGGCCGCAACGGTTCCGACCGCGATCCAGAGCTTGATGTTGGTGAGGGTCTCGCGTGAGAACACGCTGGCGTGCTCGGTGCGGGCGTTGAACACGTTGGCGAGCTGGAACCAGACGAACGCGGTGAACGCCATCGTGGCGGCGACGGGATCGCCCCACTGGTTCCGGGCGACCAGGTACAGCCCGAGGGTGCCGACGGTCATGACGGACGCAGCGCCGAGGAGCCGCAGGATCCGGGCTCGGTCGAGGATGGGTGCGCCCGGCGGGTACGGGCCGCGGCGCATGGTGCCCTGGGCCGGCGGGTCGACGCCCAGGGTCATGGCGGGGGGACCGTCGGCGATGATGTTGATGTACAAGATCTGGATGGCGGTGAGCGGCGCGGGGACTCCGAGGGCGCTCGCTCCGAGCAGCGTTCCGATGGCTCCCAAGTTGGTGGTGAGCTGGAATCGGACGAACTTGACGATGTTGTCGTGGATGGCGCGGCCTTGTTCGACGGCGCCGACGATGGTGGCGAAATTGTCGTCGGCGAGCACCATGTCGGCGGCCTCTTTGGTGACCTCGGTGCCGGTGATGCCCATGGCGACCCCGATGTCTGCGTGGCGCAGCGCGGCGGCGTCGTTCACCCCGTCGCCGGTCATGGCCACGACATGTCCGTTCTGCTTGAGGGCACGCACGAGGCGGACCTTGTGTGCAGGAGACACCCGGGCGCAGACGCCGATGCGATCGATCTCGGCTGCGAGCTGCGCGTCGGTCATCGCATCGAGCACGGCGCCGGTGATGACTCGGCCACCGATCCCGAGCTCGCCGGCGATCGCCGCGGCGGTGGTGGCGTGGTCGCCGGTGATCATCTTGACCTCGATGCCGGCTTGGTGGCAGAGCCTGATCGCGTCGCGGGCTTCGGGGCGGGGCGGGTCGACGATCCCGACGAGGGCTTCCATCGTGAGCTCGGCGAGCCAGCGTTGCGGGTCGGCCACAGCCCCGTCGGTGCCGACGACGGTGTCGGTGGGGATGCGGCGGGTGGCGACGGCGAGCACCCGCATCCCCTGCGCAGCGAGGACCTCGTTGTCGGCTTCCCAGCGCTGCCGGCCGGCGTCATCGAGCAGTTCTGGTCCGTGGCCGGTGGCGCCGTGGCTGCAGCGCGCGAGCACAACATCGGGAGCGCCCTTGACGACGCAGACGATGTCGTTGCCGTCGGGGTGGAAGGTGGCCATGTACTTGGCGGACGACTCGAAGGGCACCTCGGCGGCACGCGGATAGCGGGCGCGGACCGCGTCGACATCGATCCCGGTGTTGGCGGCGAGGGTGAGCAGCGAGCCTTCGGTCGGGTCGCCGACGACGGTGCGTCCGTCGAGCGACGCGTCGTTGCACAGCACCATGGCTTCGAGGGTGGGTCGAAGGTCGCCTCGTGCGTCGAGGTCCTGGGCGTGGTGGGCGATGCCGCCGCGGGTCACGGTGCGGGCGGTCATCGTGTTGAGGGTGAGCGTGCCGGTCTTGTCCGAGCAGATCACGGTGGTCGAACCGAGCGTCTCGACCGAGGCGAGCCGCTTGACGATCGCCTTGCGCAACGCCATCTGGTGCACGCCGACCGCGAGGGTGACGGTGACGACGGCGGGGAGGCCCTCGGGGATGGCGGCCACTGCGAGCGCCACCGATGACAGGATCGCGTCGGCGATCGATGTTCCCTGTGCGAGGCGGCTGGCGAACACGACCGACACGGCGACACCGGCCACGACCGCCAGCCGCTTGCCCAGCTGGTTCAGCTGCACCTGCAGCGGTGTGGGCTGATCGTCGACGTCGTTGAGCAGATCAGCGACACGGCCGGTCTCGGTCGCCATGCCGGTGCGGGTGATGACCACCTCGGCACGGCCGCGAACCAGGGTGGTGTTCATGAACACCGAGTTGCGGCGATCGCCGATCACCTCGGTGGTTCCGGCCATCGGGTCTGCCACCTTGTCCACCGGCACCGACTCGCCGGTCAGCGACGACTCGTCGACCAGGACCGACACGGCGGTGAGCAGGCGCCCGTCGCCAGGGACCTTGTCGCCGGCCTCGAGCAGCACGATGTCGCCAGGCACGAGGTGATCAGCATCGACCTCGCTGACCACCCCGTCACGACGGACCCGGGCCTGGGTGCCGAGCATCCGGCGCAGCGCAGCCATCGCGTTCTCCGCTCGGCCCTCCTGCACGAACCCCAGGACACCGTTGATCAACAGCACCACCGTGACGACGAAGGCGTCCTTGTAGTCACCGAGTGCCGCCGCGAGCGCGGCCGCGCCGGCGAGGATCGCCACCAGCACGCTGCGGAACTGGTCGGCGAACCGCCGCCACGCCGACCTGCGTGGCGGGTCGCTCAGCCGGTTCGGACCGAACCGGCCGAGCCGGTCAGCGGTCTCTGCGCTCGTGAGCCCCCGTACGGGGTCGACGCCGAAGGCGTCGCACACCTCGGGGGCGGTCCAGCGAAGGGTGTCGCCGCCCACGAGCTGGAACCCGTCGATTCCAAGGCTCGGTGGCGCATCGTCTGGGTTCGTGCTGAGGACATCGGTGTGGGGTCGGGTCAGGCGGGTCGGCATGGGGGATCTCCGGTCTGTGGGTACCGGTGGTCTCTCCCGCTCGCCGAAGCGAACCAGGGCGCCGGGCCGTTCGGGCCGGGATGACGACGCTCCTGCGTGGGGGTACTCCCCTCCGTTGCTCTTCTGCCGACGACTCTAGAGCACGATGGTCATTACGTCAACCCTGGTACACGAACCAGTCTTCGTCTATATCGGGGCGGCGCGGAATGGGCTGCGTTCGCTCATGGCGTTGGATTCAGCGCGGAGGTGTGAGGCTGGTCGCTGGATGCGAGGGTCGTGGCGATGGCGTGGAAGCCGGCGTCGACGTGGAGGATCTCGCCGGTCGTGGCGCGGGACTGGTCTGAGAGCAGGAAGCAGGCGGCGTCGGCGACGGGGGACGGGTCGGTGGGATCCCAGTCCAGCGGTGCCTGACGGTCCCACGCGTCCAGGAGCAGAGAGAAGCCGGGTATGCCGGACGCTGCTCGGGTGTGGAGGGGCCCGGCGGCGATGAGGTTGGCGCGGATGTTCGACGACGCGAGGTCGCGGGCGAGGTACTGGTTGGTCGTCGCTAGCGCGGCCTTGCAGACACCCATCCAGTTGTAGGTCGGCCATGCCCGTGCGGCGTCGAAGTGAAGCCCGACGAGGCTGGCGCCGTCGGGGGGAGCGAGACCTCGCAGCAGCTTGGCAAGCCACGCATAGCTCGCGACGCTGGTCTGGAACGCGGCATCGAGCCCGCTGGGGTCGGTGTCGAGCATCGATCCGTCCAGCGCGTCTGCCGGTGCGTACGCGACGGCGTGCACCGCACCGTGGAGCACACCGTGGCGCTCGCCCAGGATGCGGCGGGCATCGGCCCAGTGCTGCGGATCCGTGACGTCGAGCTGGATCGTGTCGAGGCCGAGGGGCTCTGCGGCCGCCAGCGTTCGTTCCAGGTCGCGTGGTGGCGCGGCGAGGACGACGTGTGCCCCCTCGTGCAGACAGCTGACCGTGATGGCGTGGGCGATGCTGGCGCTGTCTACGACGCCGGTGATGAGTAGTCGTTTCGTGTGCAGCATGTTCCTCAGGGCGGGAGTCATGTGGTCACAGGAGGGTCTGGGAGAACTGGTAGTAGAGCGGGATGCCGACGGCGAGGTTGAACGGGAACGTGATCGCCAGGGCGGCGGTGAGGTAGAGGCCGGGGTTCGCTGTGGGCAGCGCGACGCGCACCGCTGCGGGCGCGGCGATGTAGGAGGCGCTGGCGACCATTGCGCCGAGCACGGCGGCGCCGCCGACGGACAACCCGGCGACTGCTCCGCCAGCGACCCCGATAGCGCCGAGGGCCAGTGGAGCGAGGATCGCGAAGGTGATCAGGAACCGGCCAGCCTTGCGGATGGCAGCCATGTGCTCGCCTGCGAGCACGCCGAGGTCGAGCAGGAACAGGGCGAGCAGGCCAGGGAACAGGTCGATGAAGAACGGCCGGACCGTCTCCGTGCCGGAGGTGCCGGCGATGAGACCGATCAGCAGCCCCCCGACGAGCAGCACGACGCTCTTGCCGGTGAGGACCTCGTGGAGCGCGTCCGACATCCGCTCGGCGGCGCCGTAGCGTTGCGCGAGAACGAGCGCGACGACGATGCCGGGTACCTCCAGCATCGCGACCAGCGCAGGCATGAACGATTCCGAGGCCGCGCCAGCGGCGGCGACGAACGCCGCAGCAGCTGTGAAGGTGACCGCTGAGACGGACCCGTAGTGCGCCGCGATTGCAGCGGCGTCGTCGACGGCGAACCGTCCGGCGCCGCGCATCAGCGCGAAGACGGCGATCGGAACCGCTGCGCCTATCGCGAGGGTGACCAGTGCCGGGGCCCACAGCTCGCCCATGCCCGCCTCGGAGAGGGCGATGCCGCCTTTGAGGCCGATCGCGAGGAGCAGGTAGGTCGACAGCAGCGAGGTGATCGATGCGGGGAACCGCAGGTCGCTCTTGAGGCGGCTTGCGGCTACACCGAGCGCGAACGCCAGAACCGGCACGGCGGTCAAGTTCGTTCGGGCCAGCTCGAACGTTCTCACGCCGCGTCGCCGTCGCTGGGCCCGTCGAGGCCGAGCTGCTGGTGGACGTCGGCGTTGCGCTGGCGAACCTGGCTGCGCAGCTCGCTGCGGTGATCGTCGAGGTCAGCTCGAAGCGACGGCACGGAGACACCGAGTATGCGGAGGGCGAGGAGCGCCGCGTTGGCTGATGCGCCGATGCCGACGGTGGCCACTGGGATGCCGTCGGGCATCTGCACGATGGACAGGAGCGAGTCGATGCCATCGAGGTGGGGGCGCGGGACGGGGACCCCGATGACGGGCAGGGGAGTGGCGGAGGCGACCATGCCAGGCAGGTGCGCGGCGCCGCCGGCGCCGGCGATGATGACCTCGATGCCACGGCCCGCAGCGTGGGTGGCGAACTCGAGCATCGCGTGGGGGTCGCGGTGCGCCGAGATCACCTCGACGACTGTGTCCACGCCGAACTGATCGAGCGTCTCGATCGCGCCGCGCATCGTGGGCAGGTCCGACGAGCTACCCATGACGACCGCGACGGTCATGGCCCGACCTTCACGCACGCGGTGGGTATGACCGCTCGCCCGATCCCAGCGAGGTTGTCAGCGGTCTCGGTGGCGAGTCGGGCGAGGGCGACGGGATCGCTACCGCAAGAGGTCACGTGGCCGAGCTTGCGACCCGGCGCAGGGTGCTTGCCGTAGAGGTGGACCCGGGTGCCCGATGGCAGCGCCATCCGAGACAGCGGCGTCAGGGGATCGCCGGTGCAGATGACGTTGGCCATGACTGCTGCAGGAACGGACATCGACGGGTCGCCCAGCGGCCAGCCCAGCACCGCCCGGAGGTGGTTCTCGAACTGGGACGTCGTGCACGCGTCGATGGTGTAGTGGCCGCTGTTGTGCGGTCGCGGCGCAAGCTCGTTGAACATCAGCGATCCGTCGACCACGAAGTACTCCACCGCGAGGACGCCGACGTAGCCGAGCCTCTCTGCGAGGGCCACCGCGCCCCGCTGGGCTTCGCTCGCAAGACCCGGCTGGGTTGCCGCGGGAGCGGTCACGGTGGTGCAGATCCCATCTCGTTGGACCGTGTGCACCACCGGGTACACCACCCGCTCGCCATCTGCCCGGCGAACCACCTGGGTGGCCAGCTCGGCGGTGATCGGCAAGGCCGGTTCCACGAGCACACCCGACGGACCGAGGTCGCCGTCGCTGATGAGGCGGTGCAGGTCATCGCGATCGCGCAGCCATCGCACTCCGCGGCCGTCGTAGCCGCCACTCGTCGTCTTGACGACCGCCGGGAGGCCCAGGTGAGCCACGGCTCGGCGCAGCGTCGACGGGTCGCTCGCGGCGAACCACGGCGGCACCCGCAGGCCGCACTCCGCGGCCACCATGCGCTGCGCCTTCTTGTCGCTGGCCACGCGCATCGTCGCCGCGGTCGGAGCGAGCGGGGTGCGGGCGTGCTCGAGCGAGTCCAACAGCTCACCGGGAGTGAGCTCGTGATCGAAGGTGACCACATCGCAGCCCTCCGCGAGCCGCAACAGGTCGTGCTCATCTCTCCAGGTGCCGGTGAGCGTGTCGCGGGCGATCCGACCGGCGCCCTCGTCGGTGCCGCTGCTCAGGATGCGCACACCGACATCCAGGGGGGCGGCGGCCTCGAGCAGCATCCTCGCCAGCTGGCCGCCGCCGACGATCCCGACCCGCTGGGCGTCGCAGCGGGCGTCAGGCGACTGTGGTTCGCATAACACAATTCGCATGTTAGCGTTCGTATATAGCCACGTCAACGCAAGTGCGAACCACGGCAGACGAATCACCTTTCGCTAACGTGGGTCGATGGCGACGACCCCTCGAGCCGAGCCCGACAGCGGTGCAGGGGCCGACCGACCGTCGTGGACGTTCCTGACCAACCACGCCCACGTCCTCGTGTGCATCGCAGCAGACGCCGACACGCGGCTGCGTGATGTCGCTGATGCCGTCGGCATCACAGAGCGGGCGGCCCAGCTCATCGTCGCTGACCTGGTGGAGGCCGGCTTCCTCACCCGGACCCGCAACGGCCGTCGCAACCACTACGAGGTGCATCCGCACCTTCCCCTTCGCCATCCCCTCGAGCGGGACTACCAGATCGGCGGCCTGCTCAAGGCCCTTGGCCTCAACCTGCAACCCGCCAAGAAGCGCTCGACCTGATCGCAGGTTGTGACGAGCCGGTGGGGGGAGAGCCTCGCCGAGGCCCGCGAAGCGACGGCACCGAGCGACGCGTTCGTGGTGTTCCAGCCGACTGCTCCTGGCACGAGATCCGCTTCCTTGACGCCACGAGGCGGACGGGTCACAGTGCGTGTGCGACGCGCCGGGGGACCGGGAGGAGAGTGGTGTCGGACCCAGTCGAACGTGGCGTCACCCGCATGGTGGAGCAGTCGCGTCGGACGCCGCCGCCCGATGTGCTCACGCTCCTCGATCTGATGTGCGAGCTCCTGGGGGCGCAGGCGGCGCGGTTCCACGTCGCGGACTACTCGCTCAGGACGTTGCAGCTCATCGACGCGACCGGTCCGGTGGGAGCTGCGCAGCCGATCGCCGGAACGCTGGCGGGGCGGGTGTTCACGAGCGGCGAGCTCCTCGTTTCCGGGACGCACCCGACGCTGGTGCTGGTTCCGCTGATCGAAGGATCGGGCCGGATCGGCGTGCTCGAGCTCGAGTTCGGCGAGTGGGACGGCGTCGTGCCCGAGCTGCTCGAACCGCTCGTCGCCATCTTCGTGATGTCGTGGGTCGTCAAGACCCGCTACACCGACACCTCGGCCCGTGCCCGCCGATCCGAGCCGCTGTCGCCTGCCGCCGAGGTGCAGTGGGACCTGCTTCCGCCACTGACGTGCTCGACCGAGCGGGTGGCGGTCAGCGGCATCCTCGAGCCTGCGTACGCCATGGGTGGGGATTCGTTCGACTATGCGTTCGACCAGGCGAGGGTCGACTTCGCCGTCATCGACGCGATCGGTCACGGCATGTCTGCCGTGCTCATGTCCGCTGCTGCGGTCAACAGCCTCCGGAACTCGCGCCGCGCGAGGCTCGACCTCACCAACGCCTACGAGCTGTGCGACTCGTCGATCTCGACGCAGTTCGGACACAGCTACTACGTCACCGGCATCATCGGCACGCTCGATCTCGAGTCCGGCACCCTCAGATGGATCAACGCCGGTCACGTGCTGCCGATGCTCGTTCGCAACGGCACCTATGCCGGGCTGCTGCCCTGCAAGCCGTCTCGACCGATGGGCCTCGGCGGGCCGGTCAACGAGGTCGCCGAGCAGGTGCTCCAGAGCGGTGATCGGGTGCTCTTCTACACCGACGGGATCACCGAGGCGCGGTCGCCGGACGGGGCGTTCTTCGGTGAGGATCGCCTCGCCGACTACCTGGTTCGAGCATCGCTGGAGCAGCTGCCAGCGCGCGAGACCGTCCGGCACCTCGCCGACAGCATCCTGACGTACTCCGATGAGACCCTGCGCGACGACGCCACGATGCTCCTCATGGAGTACAACCCGCTGCCTTCCTGACCCAAGGTTTCGTCGCCGTCCATCTCGCCTGATGCAACGTCGAGGCCTGATTCACCGGTGGTGTGGTCATCAGTGCTGCAGCTCCGGCCGCCTGCGAGAGGGCGGAGCTAGCATCGTGCATGGTCCCTCGGTCCCGACTCGCTCGTCGAGCGAGCGTCGCTCTCGTCGTGGTGTGCCTGTCCTCGGTTGCCGCCTGCTCCGATGGCGACAGCGCGACGCAGCCCGTTGCAGGGGAGTCGGCCACGACGTCGGAGGTGGTGACGACCACGACGCGGTCGTCCGTTGAGCTTCCGGTGTTCGAAGACGATCCGTGCGAAGACGCCCCCGACCCGATGGCTGGCGACTACGCCGAACTGTTCACCCGGTGGGCAGACCAGGAGGCGGCAGCCCCCATGGAGCCGGGCAGAGTCGTCGTCACGGGGAGCTCCAGCGTCCGGATGTGGTCGTCGCTGCAGGAGGAGTTCTCGGCATGGTCCCCGGTGCAGCGCGGTTTCGGCGGGGCGCTGCTGTGGGACGTGGCCGGTGCGGCCGACCTGCTCATCGGCGCGCACGACCCGTCGGGGGTCGTCTTGTTCGCAGGAGCCAACGACCTGGCTGAGGGAGCATCGGCCGAGGAGACATTTGACGCCTACCGCTGCGTGCTGCAACGCATCCGCGATGGCGTGGGTGACATTCCGGTCGCGATGATCACCGTCACGCCCACACCGTTGCGGTGGGACATCTGGCCGGTGGCCGAGGAGTTCCACCAGCTGGTGATCGAGCTCTCCGACGAGTGGTCAGGCCTCCACGTGGTCGACGGGCGCGAGGCGTACCTCGCCACCGGAGAGCCGCCGGACGACGACCTGTTCCTCGGTGACCTCCTGCACCTCAGCCCCTCTGGTTACGCGCTCTGGGACGAGCAGGCCCACGCAGCCCTCGACGAGGTACTCACCTCAGAGGTCCCGGCGGAGACCACGGTGAGTGCCGGACGCTACGTGGTCGACTTCGGTTCGACGACGGATGCGGTCGCGACCGAACCGCGTACGGTGGTGCCGATGCACCCAGAGGGAGGGCTCATCGCTGGCGAGCAGTGGCGGCTGGCTGACGACGGAGGGCAGCCCGGCCCCCGCCTGGTGGTGGCTGACTGGAACCTCACACCGACGCCGGACGGCCAGGGCATCTACGTCCGCCCGTCACCGTTCGCGCATGTCACCCTCGAGGGGGTCGAGCCCGGTGCCGAGGTGCGCGTCACCGTCCGGCCGGTCGATCCCGAGGGCGCTGCACCGCTCGCCCACGCCATCGCCGACAGCCACGGCCGGGCTCACCTGCACCTCCTCGACCAGGACGGCACGACCATCGAGGTCGCCGGGCTCGAGATCACCGTCGGCGGCTGAGCGCGCTCCGCACAGGGGCCCTGGTTCACTTGGAGGATCTCCGCGCGAAGCCTCCGCCGTGTGCAACCAGCTCTTCGAAGCGATCCTGATCCTCGGGCTCCTCGAAGCCCACCACCGCCCAGGCGGTGGTGCGTCCGGTCCGCCGGATGCTCTCGACCCGGTGGTTGCCGTCCTCGAGCACCAGCTGCTCGTCCCGGTACGAGACGATCACCGGCGGTGGCTCCCAACCATCCTCGATCTTGTGCTCCATGTCATCGACGCCGGGGCGCCACTCCTCTTCGGCAGTCGGCTCGAGCACGGGGTGCTCGGGCGGGCCAGCCAGCCGGTGCAGCTGGTCGAGCGGCAGCTGCACCGGTCCTACCCAGCTGCGCGCTGGGTTGCTGAGCATCTCCGCCAGCGGAGCGTTGTCGCTGCCCGGGCTGGCGAGGAAGTCAGCAACCCACTCGCCCAGGTCTCCCTCCTCGGCGGCGAGGCGGACGGACGCTACTGAGTACTTCGTGTCGTGGCCCATGCAGCCGTCCTTACCCGATTTCCGCCGGCCTAGGCCTCACGGGCCGGCTCCTCACCGCTGGAGTCCTCAAGGATCGCCGTGGTCCCGACGCCGAGCAGGTGACTGGTGTCGTTGTAGCGGTGCAACGTCCATCGGCCGAGCGCCGCATCGTGCTCCCACTCCGTCAGCCCCGTGTTCGTCGGGCGCAAGTGGGTCGAGTTGCCAGGATGGGAGATGCCGAGGAGGATCCGCATCGACGCCATGATCACTCCCGCGTGGCACACGGCGATGACGGTGCGCCCCTCGTGGTCGCGAGCGAGCCGCTCGAGGGTCTGCTGCACTCGACGATGGAAGCTGTTCCAGCTGTCACCCGCGGGGGCGAACACCCGGTCGGGCACCGCGTGCATGTCGAACGTCCCGTACCGAGCTCTGTACTCCATCCAGGTCAAGCCGTCGGCGTCACCGGTGTGCACCTCACACAGGTCGCACTCCGGGTCCGAGATCTCGAGCCCGATGCCAGGAGCGATGATGGCGGCCGTCTCGATCGCACGAGGCAGCGTGCTGGTCAGCAGCACGTCGGCGGGCACCTGGCCGGAGGTGGCGAGATGGTCCCGGAGGGCCTCGGCCTGGGTCCGACCGAGCGCCGTCAACCCGGCACAACCTCGAACCCCGGCAACCACGCCGTGGAAGCCGGCATGAGCGTCACCGTGACGAACGAGGATGAGGCGCACGGTCCTGCTGCTCGTCAGGTGCGCATCGCGGCGGTTGCGGTCGGTGCGCAAGGTGCATCGCAGCAGGACACACCCGAGGAGCACCCGCACATCAGGGCTTGGTCGTCGAACGCGCGCATGGCATCCATGAGGCCGGCTGTGAAGCCCTGCGCGCGCCACGGCCGCCAGGCGCGCACGACGCCCATCGGGACTGCGTCCGATGCTCCAGACGCGTTCCCATCTGGCAGAGTGCGGACCAGCCCACCGACCTCGCCCGATATCGGCGCGCCCGGTAACTCGATGACGTTCACGGTCTTCCTCAGATGTTCGATTGCCGATGGCCCTCTACCCGCCCGGTCGTCGACGTAGACGCCCAGCGGCAGGGGAGGATGGGGTCGCCCCGATGTGCAGGATCCTGAAGAGCGACGGCGACGGGCCGTGGCGTAGAGCTGCGCGATCGCCGCTGCGCTGAGCCTCGCCACGTGGGAGGAGACGTGCGTGGGCTACTCGGTGAGCGAGACCACCAAGCGCAGCTCGATCGACGTGCGCACCACGCCGGCTCTCGCCGCGCGTGATGCCTCGAGCCACGCTTCGGCCCGGGCGCCGCACGTCGTCTCGGGATCGCGCCGCGCCTCGTCGGCCACAGCGCGCATCGTCGCGAGCGCGTCGCGCAGCGCAGGTGGCGCACCGTCGGGCAGCGACGGAGGTGCGTCGCTCAGCGCGTCGCCCAGCGCTGCTGCGTCACCGGCGGCGACGGCCGCCTCGGCATCCTCGAGCTCGCGGTGCAGCGCCGCAGCGGCGTCCTCCCCGGGCAGCGTTCCAGCGCCGTGCGCGGTGCTCAGCGTGTTGAACACGTACGCCCGGCGGTGGTCCATGGCGGAGCGCAGGTACCAGCGCTGGCTGGGATCGTGCAGGAACGTCCAGATGTCGTTGATGGCCATGTCGTCGTCGCGCTCGAGGAACGACCGGGTGGCGAGCCCGTAGCGCAGCTGGTGGCGGCGGCGATCGATGCTCCGCCCGTCGGCGAGCACCAGCGGCTGGCTCACCTGGTGCAGCGGGATCCACAGGTTCACGAGCATGAGCCCGGCGTCGAGGTTGGCGCCGTCGGGGGAGTCGTGGCGCAGGAGCGATGGCGCTCGTCCCTCCATGAGCTGCGTCAGCGGCGTGCCGAAGACGTCCTGGTCGGCGTGCACCGAGGTGGCGGGGCCGTGCTCGTTCATCCCGACCGATTGCGGGCCGACCAGCGACATCCCGTCGGGTCCTGCGGTGCGCATGATGAGGCCCTCGTCGGCCACGTGCACCACCGTGAGCGTCGGGCCGCCGGCGCAGCACAGCACGGCGCCAGCGAGCGCGCCTCGGATGGCCGTCGCGTCGTCGTCGATGACGGCGCCAGCGGCCTGCACGCGCGCCAGCGCCGCCTGGAGGTCTGCGAACCCGACGAGGTCCACCGTGTCGAAGCCGAAGGTGAGCAGGTCCGGCTGGGTGGCGCCCTCCGCGCACGAGTCCGTCGCCTCGCACAGGTGCCGCTCGATGCCCTCGCCCCCGTAGGGAGCGCCGGCGCGGAGACCAGCGCGCCGCAGCCCCGGGTGGTCGGGGTCGGCGATCGCCAGCGAGTCGGGGACGAAGCCCAGCCGTACCGCAACCGTCGCGCCGTCGAGTGCCATGCGCAGCGGATGCTACGGCACCAGCCTGCTCGAGCACCGCCGAAGTCGCCACCCGCAGGCGGATCAGAGGCTGCAGTCGCGCGCCTCATCGGGGACCTGGACGTCCCACGTCACGTCGATCGTCGTGCCCGAGTCAAGCGAGTCGCCGATCGTCGCTGCGCCGGTCGTGCGCCCGTCGCCGAGCGCCTGCAGGTCGAGGTCGTCGTCGCTCTCGGAGGACGGGTGGATGGTCCGACTGATCGCAACTGCTGTTGCGATCTTGACCGTCTGGGTCTACGATCCGTCATCACAACATCAGTTGCGTTGAATCGAGGGACCCACCATGGCCAACGGCAGCACCCGTGTCGACGACACCACGAGCGTCAGCGTCGAGAGCACCCCGTTCTCGGTGACCATCGAGGCCGTCACCGAGATCCCCGCGCCGGCCGCCGCTGCGTGGGCCGTGCTCGCAGACACCGAGCGCTACCCATCGTGGAACCCGTTCGTCACGCGCTTCGACGGCTCGCTGGATGTCGGGCGGCGGATCGACGTCACGCTGGCGCTTCCCGGGCGCAAGCCGCAGACGATGCATCCCCGCATGGTCGAGGTCCACCCCGGTCGCCGCTTCGCGTGGCTCGGGCGTGTCGGGGTTCCGAAGATCCTCGACGGTCGGCACAGCTTCACCGTCGAGGCGACCGGGGCGGACAGGTGCAGGCTGATCCACCACGAGCGCCTGTCGGGCGTGCTCGTGCCGATCTTCCGCTCGGTGCTCACCGAGAGCACGCCCGAGGCGTTCATCGCCCTCAACCAGGCAGCGGCTCATCAAGCGGTGGACCGTGTCTGAGCCGTCCCACCGGCGCGGTCAGGTGGTGCTCGATCGGGTGCTCGACACCACCCTCGAGCTGCTCGCCGAGCACGGGTACGTGTGCAGCGTCGACGACATCGCCGACAGGGCCGGAGTCCACAAGACCACGATCTATCGGCGATGGCCGACCAAGGCAGCACTCGTCGCGGCTGCGGTCTCGCGTCTCGCATCGATCGAGGTCCCCGCCCGGCGAACCAGCGAGCCGCTCGACGACCTCGAGCGACTGGCAGTCGACGTCGCCCGGGTGCTGCGCACCGGAGCCGGGCGTGGGGCGATGCGGGCGGTGCTCGGTGCAACCGCCGAGGACCCCGACCTCGTCCCGACCGCTCGACAGCTCCTGCGCGGTCGCTACGAGATCGCGGTGGCGATCATCCAGGACGCGGTCGCCTGCGGCGAGCTCCGCGATGACGTCGATCCCACCCTCGTGTGGGAGGCGATCGTCAACCCCTTGCACATGCGCGCCATCCTCGGCGTCCCCGCCAGCGACGCCACAGCACGACAGCTCGTCGAGCTCGTGCTTCAGGGCACCCTCACCGGCCAGCGCGGTGCAGATCTCAGGACGGTCGGGCCGTGACCCATCCGAGGTCAGACGAGATGCGCACGCCGGTGTGCGGATCCGCCAGCGGCGTGACGACGTCGCGCAGCACGTCACAGAAGGCGTCGTAGCCGACCGACTCGATGGCGGGGATCGCGGGGCCGGCTGCTGCGAGGGCCCGGACTGCCGTGTCGACATCGGGCCACTCGTTGACGACCTCCACTGCGCCCTTGCCGCAGAGCTCGAACCCCGTCGAGGACAGCATGGTCTCGGCGACGCTCGCGGTCTCGCCGATCGAAGTGGTCGCGACCTGGTGGCTCGGGGGTGAGTGCTCGATGATCGCGAGGAAGTACGGCAGGAGGCCCATGCGGTCGTACGAGCCCCAGAACGTCAGACCGATCTGCCCGTTGCGGGTGAGGACGCGCCTCGCTTCGTGCAGCGCGTCGTCGCAGTCGTTCCAGATCCCGTTGAAGCTGGTCACCACGTCGAAGGTGTCGTCGTCGAAGGGGAGGGCGAACATGTCGCCGACCCGGAAATCGCCATCGGGTGTCCGGGCCCGAGCGATGTCGATCAACGTCGCTGCGGCGTCGATCCCGCTCACCGATGCTCCACGGCGCCGTGCGATGTTCGCAGCGAGGCCGGACCCGCAGGCGACGTCCAGGTAGCGCGTCCCGTCGCCGACGCCCAGCTCGTCGAGCACCAGGTGGTTCGCCGGTCGGGCGTAGGGCTCGAACAGGTAGGCCCACTCCTTCGCCCTGGCACCCCAACCTCGGCCGGCCTCGCGCCAGTCGCTGCGGGGGATCGCGCCGTCCGTGCTTGCATCGGCCATGGTCCCTCCTAATTAGTACGATCGTTCGTACTAACTGACGAAGAGTACGACCGATCGTGCTAACTTGTCAACGATGGTGACCGATGGAGAGCGTCCGCCTCGTCGGACACGGGTGGACGGCGAGCGCACGAAGCGGCTGATCCTCGAGACTGCGGTGCGTCTCGCGACGATCGAGGGCCTCGACGGGCTCAGCATCGGCAAGCTCTCGAACGCCACCGACGTCAGCAAGAGCGGTGTGTACGCCCACTTCGACTCCAAGGAGGACCTGCAGCTCGCGACCGTGGACACCGCACGGCAGCTCTTCATCGACGTCGTGGTGATGCCCGCCCTCGACGTCCACGGGCTCGGTCGCCTCAGCGCGCTGTGCGAGTCCTTCCTGTCCTACGTCGAGAACCGCACCCTCCCGGGCGGCTGCTTCTTCGCCGCCGCCGCCGCAGAGCTCGGGGGGCGGCCCGGTCCCCTGAAGGAGCGCGTGAGGGCGAACCAGAGCGATTGGATCCGCCTGCTCACCGAGGCCTCCGAGGAAGCCGTGCGACGGGGAGAGCTGCGTGCCGACACCGACGTGGCGGTCCTCGTGTTCGAGCTCAACGCGCTCGTCGTCTCCGCCAACACCGGTTTCGTCCTCCACGAAGACCCCGCCATCCTCTCCCGCGCCCGCATCGCGGTGGCGCGCGCACTCGCTGCCGCCGCACCGGCCTGAGCGCGCCGGCGCATCGACCAGCTCGAGGAGAGCTCGGATTCAGCGATCCCCAGTCGGCGGCACCGCACCCGACGCTGGCCCGCTGTCGGTGTCGCTGCGCAGGTCGACCCGGATGTCGCTGGTGGCGGAGGCCACCTCGATGCCCTCATCGGCGAAGCGCCGCACCACACCTCGACCGAGGTCGTCCTTCACCGTGCGGGCCGCCCGCACCGGCACGATGAACCGGGCCGAGAGCCGCAGGTAGTCGTCGGTCGGTGTGGCGAACACCCGTGGCTCGAGCTCGGTCGCCGGGACGGGGTAGCGGCGCCGCATCTTGGTGATGGCCGTGGCTGCCCCCAACGAGGCCGACACCCGCACCGCCTCCTCCTCGAGGATCTCGATGGCCCGCTCCCAGTCGGCGTCGTAGGCCACCGGCACGGTGAGCTCCTCCCAGAGGTAGTCGAAGGCGGCGCTGTAGTTGAACACCGGTTGGGTGAAGGTGGTCTTGTTGGAGATGGCCACCACCCGCCCGGTGAACTGGCGCCCCTGCACCCAGCTGGTGTCGTCGGTGCCCGAGCCGATCTCCATGACCTTGGTCCGCAGGGGGGTGATGTCGATGACGTCACCCCGCACGCCGCCCATCTGGATCCGGTCGCCGACCCTGAAGATCCGCCCCGAGAGGATGTTGAACCACCCGGCGACCGCCCCGATGACCTCCTGCATGGCGAACGCCAGGCCGGCGGCGGCCAACCCGAGGACCACGCCGGCGCGCCCGGCGAAGGCCCGCCACAAGATGGCGAGGACGACGAGGGTGATGGCCACCACCACGTAGCGGACCACCTTGCGGGTGTAGTAGCGGGACTGGGCGTCGTCGGCCCTCCGAGCGAGCTGGCGTCCGGCGACCAGCGCCACGACGACGGCGAATGCGACGACCGCGGTGCTCGTGACCATCCGCCCCGCGACGCTCTGGTTGTCACGGACCAGATCCCAGAGCTCCTCCACGTCGGTCAGCTCCTTCGGGCAGCGTCAGAGCGCGGTGCATGGTACGGCGCATCAACCGCAACCGAGTCGATCCCATCGGACGCGAGGGCGAGCGCCTCCACCCGACCCCAAGACGCGAACCGCACGGCCTCCACGCCCGCGCCCTACCCGAACGCACCGGTTTCCATGCCGACCGCCAACTTCGGAGCACCGACGCGAGCATGACCACCGCGTGCACCGATGGTGCGAGCGCCGCACCGGTCACCGGCCGGTGGCGCAGCCCCCTGGAGACCGGCCACGACGTGCCTGACCGGACCAGGCGCTGGTCGCGAGACGGTCGTTGAGGCGGCCGTCGTCGCCGAAGAGCTCGGTGCGCCACCGCTCGAGCAGCGCCGTCGAGTCGTGGTCGTCGGGGTGGAAGTCGGCTCGGTAGTAGTCGCGCAGCATGCGCCGCACCGACGTCGACACCCACGGGTTGCGGCGCAGCGCGGCGACGCTGCGCAGCGCGCGGAGCGGGTGGTGGCGGGCCCACGGATCACGCAGCATCGAGAAGGCCGCACCGATGCCGGCGACCACGAGGAAGCCGACGGTGACCTCGGCCATGAGGACGCGTCGCCACAGGGTGCTGCCGCTCACCTGCTGGTACACGTCGAAGGCGACCGACTTGTGCTCGCTCTCCTCGATGGCGTGCCACAGCAGCAGCTCGCGCACCTCGTCGTCGGAGAACAGGCCGCGGGCCTGGTCGTCGCCGAGCAGCGTCTCGGCAAGGGTGGCGGTGTAGTGCTCGAGGGCGGCGGTGATGGCGAGCTGGTGGGTGCCGGGCAGCACCCTGTTGAGCAGCGCGAGGAGCCGTTTGGTGAATCGGTCGACGCCCATGGTCGGGTAGCCGAGCTCGGAGAGGCGGCGGTTGAGCTCGCGATGCTCGCGACCGTGGATCGCCTCCTGTCCGATGAAGGCGGAGACCTGGCGCTTCAGCTCGGGCTCGGTGATGCGATCGCGGTAGCGGCGCACGCTGCGCACGAAGAATTCCTCGCCCTCGGGGAACAGCGACGAGAGCACCGCGACGATGTGGCTCATCGCGAAGTCGCCGCCGACGAAGTGGCGGTTGCGCCACGCAGCGGCGTCCGGGTGGTGGAACGAGATGCGTCGCACCGGGATGGTCCGGGGCGCCGTGGTGGGGGCGGTCATCGGAGGCTCCTCGTTGCGCCGGGGCCGTTGGCTGGAGAGGTCGTCGCTGCATGCGATCCCAGCGACGTTCTGTGCATGGTGGGTTCCGACCATCAGAAACCAGTATGCACAGAACGTCTGGGGGTGCGGGCTGGGGGTACACAATGGCGCATGCTCCCTCGCCTGCTCTCGCTTCCTGATCGTCTGCGGGAGAGCCTGTTCTTCGTCCCGATGGCCTTCGTGCTGTCCGCCGTGATGCTCGGGATCGGCGGTGTCGAGCTCGACCGCCTCCTGGTCGATACGCAGCCCGACCTGCCCTTCGGCCTGACGTTGACCGTCGACAGCGCACGGGCGGTGCTCACCACGATCGGCTCGGCCACGATCACATTCGCCGGCCTCGCGTTCTCGATCTCGTTGCTCGTCATCCAGCTCGCGTCGAGCCAGTACTCGCCTCGGGTCGTGCACGGGTTGCTCCGCGACCCGTTCAGCAAGCGGATCATGGGCATCGTCATCGGCACGTTCACCTACTGCCTGGTCGTGCTCCGCTCCGTGCGAGGGCCTCTGGAAGATGGTGGCGAACCGGTCATCCCGAACATCTCCGTGCTCGTGGCGGTGTTCCTGGGAGTCATCTCGATCCTGGCGATCATCGCGTTCATCGATCACAGCGCACGCTCGATGGACGTCTCCCGCATCCTCGCCCGAGCCACCGGCGACGCGGTCGACAGCATCCAGCACCTGTGGGACGAGGAGCAGGGAGAGGTGGATCTGTCCGAGGTCCTGCCCGAGCCGCCGGAGGCGCACCTGGTCGTCGATCTGGCTGAGGACGGTTGGATCACGCGCATCGACTTCGACGCTCTGTCCGAGGTCGTCGGGCCAGGGGGGACCGTACGCCTCGATGTCGAGGTCGGACGCTACGCAGTCGCAGGCACCCCGTTGTGCACGCTGTGGCCCGTGCCCGACGACGTGGATGGCGCGTGTGCGCTCGCCCGAGGTGCCGTCATGATCCTCAGCAGCCGCAGCGTCGAGAAGGACGTCGGCTACGGCGTGCGCCAGCTGGCCGACGTCGCGCTCCGGGCCCTGTCGCCGGGCATCAACGACCCGACGACCGCGCAGGACGCGGTGTTCCACATGGGCAGCGTGCTCCGCGAGCTGCTGGTCCGCCAGCCTCCCCGGCTCGTGGCGATCATGAGCGACGAGCGTCGGCTGCTGCGGCCGGAGCGCCTCGACCATGCGCAGATCATCGACCTCGCCTTCGACGAGATCCGTCTGGTGGCCATCGGGCAGCCCACGATGTGCGGCTACCTGCTCGAGCTGCTCCGGCTGCTCCATGAGGTGGCTGCCGACAGCGGCGCCACGCAGGCGTGTGCGGCGATCCGACGCCAGGCTGCGCTCATCCGTGCAGACGCCGACCGGGCCGATCTGGGTGCCCACGACGCCGACCGGATCCGCTCCGATCACGACGAGCGCTTCGGCCCGCCGGGCGCGACGGTGCCTGTCGGGTGACCTCCCCGTCGTTCTGTGCATGGTGAGTTCCGATAGTCAGAACCCACCATGCACAGAACGGATGTGGTGGGGTGGTCTGCTCAGCTGCGGAGGACCTTCTCCATCGCCTTGCCCTTGGCCAGCTCGTCGACGAGCTTGTCGAGGTAGCGGATCTTCTGCATCAGCGGATCTTCGACGTCCTCGACCCGCACGCCGCACACGACCCCGGTGATCAGCGAGGTGCTCGGGTTCAGGCTTGCCTCGGCGAAGAACGATTCGAACGTGGTCCCCGCGTCGAGGTGCTGCTGCAGCGCGGCCTCGTCGTAGCCGGTGAGCCACCCGATGACCTGATCCAGCTCGGCCTTCGTGCGTCCCTTGCGCTCGACCTTCGTGACGTAGTGGGGGTAGACGTCCGCGAAGGCGGTCGTGAAGATCCGGTGCACGCCTCGAGGATAGGACCCGATGATCGGGCTCGCCCTATGCAGCGTCGCACCGGAACCGCAGCCACCGGCGGCATAGCGGCTCATTCAAAGTCGAACTTTGAATTGGCCGCATCCTGCTCGGAGACCTCCGCCGTCGGCACGGTCCCTCGCCGACGACGAGTACTTCTGGGAGCCCGTCGACCGCGGCGGCCGCGCTCGCGGACCTGGATCAAGCATGCGAGCGGTGGGTCGCCGGCGTGCGCAGCCTCGGCGACGAGGGGCTCTCGCGGCCGGTCGGGGAGGCGGAGGGTCCGTTCGCGGCGCACCCGTACACGACGCTCGTCCTCCACATCCATCGCGAGGCGATCCACCACGCAGCGGAGATCCTGCTGCTGCGCGACCTCTACCGAAGCCGCCCTCTGACCGGATAGCGACCGCGTGCACGCCTGGCGGACTACCCCGCCAGCGCGTCGGCTACCGCTTGAGGTGGAAGGACTTCACGCGCGTCACGCTGTGGTAGCCGAGCGCGGACAGCGAGGCGCCGCGGCCCGTGTCGCCGCACCCGGTCCAGCACAGGGCCGGGTCGAGGTAGTCGCACCGGTTCATGTAGACGGTGCCGGTGCGGATCTGGTCGCCGATCGCGACCGCCGCGTCGACATCCGCGGTCCACAGCGAGGCGGTGAGCCCGAAGGGGCTGTCGTTCATCAGCTCGATCGCTTGGTCGTCGGAGTCCACCGGCATGATCCCCACGACGGGGCCGAAGGTCTCGTCGCGCATGACGCGCATCGAGTGGTCGACGTCGACGAGGATCTGCGGCGCGACGTAGGCGTCGGTGCCGACGTCGATCGGGAACCGCGCCGCGTCGACGAGCGGGGTGGCGCCCTGGTGCAGCGCCTCGGCCACCTGGGCGCGGACCTCGTCGGCGAAGCGCACGTTCGCCATCGGGCCCACCGTGGTCGCTGCGTCGAGCGGGTCGCCCAGCACGTAGCCGTCCACGATGGCCACCGCGCGCTCGACGAACTCGTCGAACAGCGAGGTGTGCACGTAGATGCGCTCGATGCCGCAGCAGCACTGACCGGAGTTGAACATGGCGCCATCGATGAGCGTGTCGACCGCTGCCTCGAGGTCGGCGTCGGCGCGCACGTAGCCGGGGTCCTTGCCGCCGAGCTCGAGTCCGACCCCGCAGAACGTCCCGGCTGCCGCGCGCTCGATGGCGGCGCCGGCGGCGACCGAGCCGGTGAAGTTGATGAAGTCGAAGCTGCGCGCCGCGATGAGGTCCGCGACCGTGGCGTGGTCGACGTGGATGTTGGCGAACACGCCCTCGGGGATGTCTGCGGCTCGCGCCGCGGCGGCGAAGCGCTCGCCGGCGAGCAGCGTCTGCGTGGCGTGCTTCAGGACGACCGCGTTGCCGGCGACGAGCGCGGGGACGACGGTGTTGACCGCGGTGAGGTACGGGTAGTTCCACGGGGCGACGACCAGCACGACGCCGACGGGCTCGCGGCTCATGTAGCGGCGGAACGCGTCGCTGTCCTCGATGACCGTCGGCGCCAGCGTGTCCTCGGCGATGCCGGTCATGTAGGAGGCCCGATCCTTCACACCGCCGATCTCGCCGCCGTAGCGCACCGGACGGCCCATCATGTGCGCGAGCTCCACGACGATGTCGTCGTTCATCGCCTCCAGCGCGGCCACCATGGCCTCCACCCGCGCCACGCGCTCCGCGATCGGCACCGATCGCCACGCCCGCTGGGCATCGCGGGCCCTGGCCACCACCTCATCGAGCTCGGCGCGCGTCTGCAGCGGACGCTCAGCGAACGTGTTGCCGGTCCTCGGCGATGTGCAGATCAGCACGTCGATCTCCCTCTGCTGGCAGCCGCCCACTCTAGAGCTGCGCGCAACGGAGCTGATCGGGAAGGTCCACCAGGACCGCGACCGTCGATCACGTCGCCCGGTCCGCTTCGATCATGCACGGCGTGCTGCTGAGACTCGTTGCCTGCCGCCACCGATGCGAAGACGGAGGAGCGGGGTACCGTGGCGACGTGGATGCGGAGACGACGTCGATGTGCGCAAGCGTCGGCCGCGTCATCGGGAGGACCCGTCGATGAGCACCTTCCTGCTTCCAGTGGAGCCGATCGCCTCGATCGACGCGTACCTCGCGACCGACGCCGGGGGTGCGGGCGTCCGACGCGCGCACGAGCTGGGCCCGACCGCCACGATCGATGTGGTGGCGCAATCGGGGTTGCGCGGTCGCGGAGGTGGTGGGTTCCCGACCGGCCAGAAGTGGGCGGGCGTCGCCGCCCAGACCGGTGGTCGGCGCTATCTGGTCTGCAACGGCGCCGAGGGCGAGCCGGGCACCTTCAAGGACCGAGCGCTGCTGCGCGCCAACCCGTACCAGCTGGTCGAGGGTGTGGCGATCGCCGCGTTCGCAATCGGAGCAACTGAGGCGTTCATCTGCCTGAAGGCGAGCTTCCAGCGCGAGATCGACGCCGTCACCCGAGCGGTCCAGGAGCTCCAGACCGCGGGGATCTGCGGCGAGTGCAAGGTCACCATCGTGGCCGGCCCGGACGAGTACCTGTTCGGCGAGGAGAAGGCGATGCTGGAGGTCATCGAGGGCAACGAGCCGCTGCCGCGCTGGCTCCCTCCGCACCTGCACGGCCTGTTCGCGACGGCACCGCAGCTCGGGTGGCAGTCGCACGACAACGAGACCGGGTCGACGCGCAGCGGCGCAGAGTCCAATCCGACGCTGGTGAACAACGTCGAGACGCTCTCGAACATCCCTCACATCGTGGCTCGGGGCGCGGAGTGGTTCCGCTCGATGGGCACCGCCGAGTCGCCCGGAACGATCGTCACGACCGTCGTCGGTGATGTCGTCGCGCCCGATGTCGGCGAGGTCGAGATGGGGACGTCGTTGCGTGCGGTGATCGACGCGGTGGGGAGCGGACTGCCTGCTGGGCGATCGATCAAGGCGGCGTTCTCGGGGGTGGCGAACGCGGTCGTGACTGCGGCCGACCTCGACGTCCCAGTGAGCTATGAGGGCTTCCAGGCGATCGGCAGCGGCATGGGCTCGGCTGGCTTCATCGTCTACGACGACACGACCTGCATGGTCGACGCTGCCTACCGCTTCTCACGGTTCCTGTCGGTCGAGTCGTGCGGCCAGTGCCCGCCGTGCAAGCTGGGCTCGAGCGCGATCACCGAGCATCTCGAGCGCATCGAGACCGGAGGCGGCAACGAGCGCGATCTCGAGGCGATCTCCGGGTGGTTGGGTCACGTCACCGATGGCAGCCGTTGCTACCTCGCCGCGGAGGAGCAGATCGTCGTGACCAGCATCATGCGCGCGTTCCCAGACGAGTTCGCCGAGCACATCGAGCTCGGCCGATGCCCGAGGCCGAGACGGCTGCCGATTCCGAAGCTCATCGACCTCGCCGATGGTCGAGCGGTCTTCGACGAGTCGTTCTGGCGGAAGCAGCCCGATTGGACCTACGCCCCGGAGGACGGTGCGGCGCATCCATCGTGACGCACGTCCGGCCAGCTCGCGACTGACCGATGACGTGGCGGTGCGCACCCGCACCCTCGACTTCGACGATCACTGATCGACCCCGTACCGCTAGCGTGCCCGCCTGGCCACCAGGGCGGTGCGCAGCCGCCTGCGTCGAGGAGCGATGAACCGAGCGATGCCACTCGAACGAGCTGTCGCTGCCCGATGAAGGTCGTCGTCCCGTTCCTCGCCATCGCGGTGATGGTCGCCTTCAACGCCCTGTACGTCGCCGCCGAGTTCGCGACGGTCGGCTCCCGCAGGTCGCGGGTCCAGGAGGCTGCGGAGGGGGGCAGCCGACCCGCGTCGCGGCTGCTGGCGATCATGGCCGACCCCACCCGGCTCGACGCCTACGTGGCAGCGTGCCAGATCGGCATCACCCTCAGCAGCCTCGTGGCGGGTGCCTACGGCCAGGCGCAGCTCACCCCGCTGATCGAGCCCGCTCTGGGCAGCATCGGAGGCCGCGGCGTCGCCGTGCTCATCGTGCTCGTCGTCATCACGGCGACCCAGGTCGTCCTTGGCGAGCTGCTGCCCAAGACCGCGGCGCTGCGCTACCCCGAGCGGCTCGCCATGGCCACCCTCGTCCCGATGCAGCTGAGCCAGGCGGTGTTCCGACCGCTGGTCACGGTGTTCAACGGCTCTGCGTTCAAGCTCATGAGGCTGTGGGGGCTTCACGTCGACCACAGCCACGCGCACGTCCACTCGCCCGAGGAGCTCGCCGGCCTCTACCGGGCCAGCGCCGCGGGTGGGCTCATCGATGGGTCCGAGCGAGACATGCTCGCTGGGATCCTCAACGTCGAAGCCCGGCTCGTCCGTGAGATCATGACCCCGCGCACCCGGCTGGTCACGGTCTCGGGGTCCATGACCGTCGCCGATGCGCTCGCCCGCCTCGCCGGGGGTCCGCACTCCAGGTTCCCGGTGATGGTCGATGACGATGTGATCGGCGTCGTCGAGCTCCGCGATCTCTACCTGCACGCACGCACCGATCCATCCACGACCGTCGGGCAGGTGGCCCAGCCGCTGGTGGCGGTCGCGGAGGTCGTGAGCGTCCCGTTCCTGTGGCGGACCTTGCGCGACGAGGCGCAGCACACCGCGCTGGTCGTGAACGAGTACGGCGACATCGCCGGGCTCGTCACGCTCGAGGACGCGATCGAGGAGATCTTCGGCGAGGTCAACGACGAGTTCGACCTCGAGGACGAGCCGATCACGATGGCCCGTGGGCGGGTGTCGCTGCGCGGCGACGTCCTGCTGTCGCACCTCACCGACCGATTCGGTCTGCGCATCGATGCTCCAGGTGTCGACACGGTCGGCGGCCTCGTCTGGCATCGACTCGGCCGCACCCCGAGCCCGGGCGACGTGGTGGTCATGACCGACGGGGGTCCGGAGCTGCGCGTCGATGCCATGGACGGGCGCAGCGTCACGCGGGCCAGCTTCGTGGACTCGGCGGCGGCGCCGAACGACCAGGAGAGCGACGCGTGATCTCGACCGTCGTGCTTCCCATCGCCGTCATCTTCGTGCTCGTGGTCGTCAACGGCGTGTTCGTCGCCGCCGAGTTCGCGCTCGTCGGCGCGCGCCCGAGCCGACTCGAGACCCTCGCCGAGGACGGCAGTCGGGCAGCGCGCTGGTTGGTGTCGGTCATCGATCGCCCGGCCGGCAAGGACGCCTACATCGCCGTCGCCCAGCTCGGCATCACCCTCGCCAGCATCGGCCTCGGCATGTACGGCGAGCCCGCCGTCGCCGGGTGGCTGTACGGACCGTTCGAGGAGGTGGGCCTCTCCACCGCCGCTGCTCACACCGTGGGGTTCGTCATCGCCCTCAGCGGCATCACCTTCATGCACGTCGTGTTCGGCGAGATGATCCCCAAGGCGCTCGCGCTGCAGGCTCCCGAGCAGGTGAGCATGCGGGTCAACCCGGTCATGCGCACCTTCTCGGTCGTGTTCCGTCCGATGGTCGTGGTGCTCAACGCTGTGGCGTTGGGGCTCATGCGCCTTCTGCGCATCCCAGAGCCCGACCACCGCACGTCGCTCTACACCAGCACCGAGCTGGCCATCGTGACCGATGAGACCGCCGACAGCGGCGCGATCGGTGCCATGCAGCGCAACCTCATCCGCAACGTGTTCGCGCTCGACGAGCGGACCGTCGAGGAGCTGATGACCTCACGCAGCAGCATCGAAGCCATCGACCTCGCCAGCCCGTCGTCGCACGTCGCACGTCGCATCGAGGCATCGCCGCGCAGCCGCTACCCGGTCATCGACGGGGACCTCGATCACGTCGTGGGGCTGCTGCACGTCAAGGACTTCATCCGCGCCGAGCAGCGCGGCTCCTCGCTCGAGCTGCGGGCGCTGATCCGGCCGCTGCCCACCGTTGCCGCCACCGCGACAGCTGAGCAGGTCCTCGACCGGTTCCGTCGCGGACGCACGCACGCGTCGCTCGTGGTTGACGAGTTCGGTGGCACGCTCGGACTCGTCACCATGGACGACGTCATCGCCGAGGTGATGAAGGACGAGGTGGCCGAAGGCGACCCCGACGCGGTGAGGCAGAAGGACGGATCCCTACGCCTGCACGGCGAGGTCACCTTGGCCGAGCTGCGCGACGACCACGGCATCGACGTCGGCAACCCCGATGTCACGACCATCGCCGGGCTCGTGCTCGCGCTCCACGGCACCGTTCCCGACGTGGGGACGACGTTCAGCATCCCCGGCTACGAGGTGGTCGTCGAAGAGACGGTCAGGCGCAAGATCACGCGTGTGCTGCTCACGCCGGCAGCGGTCGAGCGTCTTACGTAGCGGGGCGACGGAGGTCGACCCGCCGAGCGGTGCTCCCGCGTCGTGCGGTGGATGCTGAGCGCTGAGACCGCTCAGCCCTTCGGGGCGACGCGTGCGGCGCCGATGGCTGCTGCGCCGAAGGCTATGGCCAGGATGCCGACCAGCACGAGCGATGCGGTGTCGGATCCGGTGCGAGGGAGCTCCTGGCTCGTCAAGTCGCTGGGCGTGGTTGTCGTCGTGTTGCGAGCGGCCGTGGTGGTGGTGCCGATCAGCGTCGTGGTGGTCTCGGCAGGTCCCGTCGTCGTCGGAGCACCCGCAATCACCGTCGTCGTCGTTGCAGCGAGCGTGGTGGTGGTGCCGGGCAGCGTCGTCGTCGTGCCGGGCAGGGTCGTGGTGGGCCCGGCGGTGGTCGTGGTGGTGGATGGGGGGACCTGTTCGCAGACTGGTGCGGTGAACAGGTCGTCGATGAGGGTGACGGCGCCGTTGCGTGCGAGCGCTCGGCCTTCGACGACCACGTTCGTGCCGATGGTGATCGTGGTCAGCGCGAGGATGTTGCGGACGAACACGGAGTTCTCGCCGAGCGTCGCGGAGCTGCCGACCTGCCAGAACACGTTGCAGGCCTGGGCGCCGTTGATGAGCGACACGGAGCTGCTGCTGCTGGTGATGAGGGTCGAGTCGGTCTGGAAGATGAACACCGA
>JBBRAZ010000008.1:0-119993 GCA_038206295.1 Acidimicrobiales bacterium | reverse complement strand
CGCGAAGAACGGATGGCTCGGCGCCACATCGGCGAAGAACGGCTCCGTGAGCGTGACCTCAGGCTGCCCCTCGTACTTGTGCAAGAACGACGCCATCGCCTGGCGCGAGACCGCCGTCGAGGGCTTGAACGACCCATCGGGATACCCGCCCGACACACCGGTACCGCCCATCCACTCGATCTCGCCGCAGAACGGATGATCGGCCGCCACATCGGTGAACGGCCCGATGCCGGGGCTGCCGGTGCACACCGACGGCTCGTCCTCGACCGCCACGATCCGCCCGATCCCGCTGCCCGTGAACCACATTTGACCGTCCGGCCCGGCGGTGATCCCCATCGCGTCGTCGGTGTTGGCATCAGTGAAGATCGTGACGGCTCCCTCTGGGGTGATCCGCCCGATCGATGCAGCATCGTTGATGAACCAGAGGTTCCCGTCCGCACCGGCAGCGATGGCAGTCGGGCGCTGGATGCCAACGTCGTCGAAGTCCGTGACCACGCCAGCAGGAGTGATCCTCCCTATCGAGCCACCGTCGAAGTTGGTGAACCAGAGGTTCCCATCCGCACCAGCAGCGATGGCTGTCGGCGCGTTGATGGAGGCATCGGTGTAGGTGGAGATGTCCCCGTCGGGGGTGATCCGGCCTATCCACCCAGCCACCCCGTCGTATGCCGTGAACCAGAGGTTCCCATCAGGTCCAGCGGCTATCGCCATCGGGCCCTCTGTGCCGACGTCGGAGAAGGTGGTGACGACTCCCGAAGGGGTGATCCGACCGATGGATTCGGTCGGATCACCGAAGTTGAAGTTGGTGAACCACACGTTCCCGTCTGGACCAGCTGTGATCCCCATCGGGTTGGTGATGCCCACGTCCGTGAACTCGGTGACGACGCCCGCAGGCGTGATCCTCCCAAGCGATGCACCGGCCCAGGCACCGTCGTCCTCGTCTCGGTTCGTGAACCAGAGGTTCCCGTCGGGACCAGCAGCGATCCCATGGGGATTGCTGATGGTGTCGTCATCGAAGACGGTCACGGCACCCCCCGGGGTGATCCGCCCGATCGAGTTGCCGTAGTACTGGGTGAACCAGAGGTTCCCATCAGGGCCCGTGGTGATCCCCAGCGGGTCCTCGATGCCGTTGCCGACGAAGGTGGTGACCGCGCCTGCAGGAGTGATCTTCCCGATCGAGTACGGGTTGATGAACCACAGGTTCCCATCGGCACCAGCAGCCACGGCAGTCGGGTAGTAGATGCCGACATCGGTGAAGCTCGACACAGCCCCCGCAGGTGTGATCCGCCCGATCGAATCTAGGTAGGTGTTGGCGAACCACAGGTTCCCATCAGGCCCAGCTGTGATCCCCGTCGGATGGTCGATGCTTGCATCGGCGAAGCTCGACACATCTCCAGCGGGCGTGATCCGCCCGATCAGGTCGTTGGAGTCGTTCGTGAACCAGAGGTTCCCATCCGGACCCGCTGCGATGCTGTCGGGGCGGTTGATCGCAGAGTCCGTGAAGGTGGTGACCACACCTGCCGGCGTGATCCGCCCGATCGAACCAGGGAGTGAGCTCCTCTTGTTGGTGAACCAGAGGTTCCCATCCGGACCCGCGGTGATCTCGCCAGGAAATCCGATGCTGACGTGGGTGAATGTGGTGACAACCCCTTCCGGCGTGATCCGTCCGATCGATTCGCCGCTGTAGTTGGTGAACCAGACGTTGCCATCCGCTCCAGCAGCGATCCCCCTCGGGTTGTCGATGCTGGCATCGGTGAAGTTGGTGACGACCCCGGCAGGGGTGATCCGCCCGATCGAGTTTCCGAACCGGTTGGTGAACCAGAGGTTGCCATCCGCACCAGCGGTGATCCGATACGGGAAGTTGATCGTGGTGTCGGTGAAGGTGGTGATGTCCCCCGAAGGTGTGATCCGTCCGATCGAATCGCCGCCCGCGTTGGTGAACCAGACGTTGCCATCTGGACCAGCGGTGAGCCCCTGCGGCCCGCTGATGCTGGCGTGGGTGAACGTGACGGTGCCGACCGGTTCGCCCACGGCGCCGCCTCGTGCTGCCGGCAGGCCCGCGACCGCAAGCAGGACTGCGAGCAGCGCAGCTGTCCACCGCCGGTGGCCGGTCATCGTTGCCATGGCTCCCCTCCCAGCCGGCCGCCGATGCTCCGGCGCCTGGCCATGCCACGTAGAGCACTCACGGTACCAGGGGCATCTGATGCCCGGAAGGTGGTGGCACAGCGGCGATGCGCTCAGGCAGGGGTGGCGATCAGCCGTACCCGAACGCCTCGATCTCTCTCGCGCACACCTCGGCGATGCGCTCTTGCGACGCTGCACTGAGCTGCTCACGCGCCGGCCGTCGATCCTGCCGCGTGGCGGACTTGGCGTGAGGCAGATCCACCGACAGCGTGATGCCGAGCGGTGCCAGCACCGCTCGCAGGTCATCGTCGAGGTGCTCGAACCGGACGAACGCGTCGAGGCCGAGCACGCCATCGACCGAGATCGACGGCCAGATCGACAGCAGCTCCGGCGTGGCCGACAGGACGAAGTCGTCGATGTGCGGTCTCTCGTCGAGCTGCTGCGTCCGCCACCAGTACATGGACACCGCCCGCTCCCACGGATCGCGCACGACGGCGAACGTCGTCAGCGCGTCGATGCGCTCTGCGCCGTAGGCGCGGCGTGCGGTGGCGAGCCAGGTGTGCGGTCGCAGCACCTCGCGCTCGCGGCTGCGGACGAGTCGGCGCAGCGTCGAGGTCCCGTCCGCGAGCAGGGGCACGGCGGCGTTCTGCGGTCCGGGGAGCCCGAGCGATGCGGCCAGGGCCTCGTCCTCGTCTGCCAGCTTCGTGGCGACGTCGCGACGATCGAGCACCGTGCGCAGCGCCAGCTCCACGCTGGTGCTCGCGGTCTTGCGGGTCTTGACCACCAGGAACCCGTGGCGCCAGCTGATGATCACCAGGGCATGCAACCACACTCGCATGCCGATCGATGCCAGCGAGGCGCTCCCGACGGGCCGCAGGCGATCGGCCAGGATGGGGCGATGCGCATCTCCACCACCGTGCCCGTGGGCGACCCGCGGCGCGCCCCGGACCTGTTCGCCGAGCTCGAGGCCGCAGGCTACGACGGCGCCTTCACCTACGAGTCCGACCACGACCCGTTCCTGCCGCTCGCGCTCGCGGCGGGCGCCACCACGACGCTGACGCTCGGCACGGCGGTCGCCATCGGATTCGCACGCAACCCGATGGTGCTCGCCAACATCGGCCACGACCTCCAGCTCGTCACCGAGGGCCGGTTCGTGCTCGGCCTCGGCAGCCAGATCCGCCCCCACATCACCCGGCGCTTCAGCGAGCCGTGGACGGCGCCCGCACCGCGCATGCGCGAGATGGTCCAGGCGCTGCGCGCCATCTGGGCGACGTGGAACGAGGGCGCCCCGCTGGACTTCCGCGGCGAGCACTACACGCACACCCTCATGACCCCCGCCTTCGACCCGGGACCGAACCCCCATGGTCCGCCGCCGGTGATGATCGGCGGGTTCGGCCCGCACATGGTCGGCGTCGCGGGTGAGGTCGCCGACGGACTGCTCGTGCACCCGTTCACCACCCGCCGCTCGATGGAGGAGCTCACGCTGCCGGCGCTGGAGGCCGGCTTGGCGCGCGGCGGGCGCACCCGTGGCGACATCGACGTGCTGTGGGTGACGATGGTGGTGACCTGGACCGACGACGACGAGCGCGCCGAGGCGACGATGTCGGCCAAGGGGCAGCTCGCGTTCTACGGCTCGACGCCCGCGTACGCACCGGTGCTCGAGGTCCATGGCCTCGGCCACCTCCACCCGCAGCTCAACGCGCTGAGCAAGCAGGGCGACTGGCTGGCGATGATCGACCTCATCCCCGACTCGTTCCTCGAGGAGGTCGCGGTGGTCGGACCCCGCGACGAGATCGCGCCGCGACTCGTCGAGCGGCTGGCCGGCGTCACGGACCACGTCGGGCTCGCCAACACCCGCAACCCCGACGTCACCCACTTCGCCGACGTCGTCACCGCCCTGCGCGCCTGATCCCCCGACCCACCGCACCTTCTGGTCGGACCAGCGCGCCACCCTGCGCGAGAGCTCCTACCGGTACTCGGGGAGTGCGGTCAGAACTCAGTGCGCTCGTGGGGCCGGCGCCGTCGAGAGCGGAGGGCAAGGAGCGCCGCTGCCGCACCGATGACGACCGCACCGAGCAGGAGGACGCTCGGTCCGCCGTCGCGGTCGCCGACGGCCTCCTCGGTCATCCGCTGCGTCGCTTCATCCCACCGCGCCAGCTCGACGTCGACGTCGAACGCCATCACGGCGCCGGCGCCCCCGGAGGTCACCTCGACCATCTCTCCCGGTCCGACCATCACCGGCTCTCCGCGGTGCGGTCGCATCTCGACGGTGCCCTCGAAGACCTTGACGGTGGAGGTGGTGCCCGTCTCCTCGGCGACGAACGTCGTGCCCTTGATGCCGGCCACGGCCTGGGACATCTCGACCTCCATGCTGCCGTCCTTGACCATGCGCTGGAGGTTGACCCAGATGTTCCCGGCGACGTGGCCGATCTTGCTCTCGCGCTCGTACGCGATGTCCAGGATGATGATGCTGTCCTCGCGCATGACGAACGTCGACATGTCAGACCACGAGAGGATGGCGCCGCTTCGAGGCAACGTCTTGATGCGGTCGTCGTGGTGCAGCGGCGTGCTGAGCTCAGCGAAGATGTAGGCGTCGTCGTCAGCGCAGTCCGGGCGCACGTTGACCTCACCGTGCAGATCACCGAAGCGCACCACCGCACGAGAGAGGTCGGCCGGTTCGTAGTAGCTGTCGGGGTAATCGCAGTCCGATTCCTCTTCCTTCTCGGGCTGCGTGTCGGGCGGCGGCTCGGTCGTGGTCGACGCGGTGGTCTCCTCGGGCTCGACCACATCCAGGCTGATGCGGACGATCAGCGACTGGCTACCTCCCCCGTAGGGATTGATCCAGGCGTTGCTGATGATGGCGACCCCCTCCACCGTGGAGATGTCGTCGGGCACGATGTAGCTCGCACCGAGGGAACCGCTTCCACCGGGCGGGATGGTCTCGTGCTCGCGCACGTCGGAATCCTCGAACCAGATGTCCAGGCTGGCTTCGAGGTCCTCGTTGACGTGGTGACGGCCGGTCCACGTCGTTCCATGACCTGATGCAGCGATGCTGATCGTCTCGCCAGGACGAGCGGTGCCCTCGATCGAGTACTCCCACCCATCGAGGTCGGCCTCGGAGATGGCGCCGCCGTTGACCGTGAAGTCCAGCAAGATCCCGCTTTCCGGATCCTCGATGCTGTCGGACACCGAGGACTCCGCAGCGCCTGCGAGACCACCGGGTGCGACGAGACCCCCGCCGGAGGCGACGGCGACGATGACGGCGAGCAGGGCCACGGCCAGCGACCGACCGCTCGCGGCGCTGCGACTGGTGCGTCGGTCACCTCGTTGCACGGCTTCCACCACCTCAGCCTGGGGGTGCCCCGCTCCAGCACGTAGGGACGAAGGTCACTCGTGATCGACAGATCGTCACATGCGTCGCCCGTGCTGCAGCCCCCAACGGGCCGCCCCCCGCCCCGCCCCGCCCCGATGCACCTTCCAGTGCCACCAGCGCGCCGTCCTGCGCGAGAACCGCATCGGAACGCGGGTCGTGCGGTCAGTCGAAGCAGGTTGCGATGAACGACTCGAACGCGTCCGCGTCGTGGGTGATGTGCAGACCGGCGTCGTCGCGCTCGATCTCCAGGCTGGGGCAGAAGCGGCTCTCGCCGCCCACGAAGAAGTGCGGGGAGCCTTCCACCGAGCGCGCCACACCTTCAGCGTGCTCATTGCGCACCGCATCCTCGGCGTCGGTCGCACTGCCACCTGCGCCGCTGCTGTCGAGGCCGTGCGCGGTCGCGACGTCCGCCAGCACTGCGGGGTCTGCGATGTCTCGGCCCTCCTCGAAGAGCGCGTGTCGCAGCGCGAGACCCACGCGCTCCCCCGTCATCTCGTCCACTCGGTAGGCAGCGATGGTCAGTGCCAGCGCCGGCATCGACGTGGACGGGAACGCGGCAGGGTCGAAGCCGACGAAGAGGTCCGGAGCCACCTGGGCACGCAGCTCGTCGACCTCCTCGGCGATGAGCGCCGGGTCGACCGGCGCGCCGTTCACGACCTCCAGCGGCCACGAGCGGATCCACAACCGCACATCGTCGCGCCCGAGCTCGGTGCGCCGCGCCACGAGGCGGCGCAGCCCGACGTGGGTGAACGGGCAGACCACGTCGGCGAAGACCTCGATCATCGGGTTCCGGCGATCCGTGTGGGCGATGACGTCATCGGTGGGCGCTCACGAGACGCCGACGAGATCGACCACGAAGACCAGCGTCTCGTTGCCCTTGATCACGCCACCGGCGCCGCGCTTGCCGTAGCCGAGCTTCGGCGGGATCGTGAGCCGGCGGCGGCCGCCGACCTTCATGCCGGCCACACCCTGGTCCCAGCCGTCGATGACCTGCCCGGCGCCGAGACGGAACGAGAAGGTGTCGCCGCGGTCCCACGACGCGTCGAACTGCTTGCCGTTGGACCACGCCACGCCCACGTAGTGGACCTCGACGGTGGTGCCCGTGGTGGCCTCGGCGCCGTCGCCGACGGTCAGGTCGTCGAGGACGAGCGAGCCCGGGGGCTCCTCGCCAGCGGGGATGGCGACCTCTGGCTTGTCGGGGTGCTCCATGGACGCAGACCGTAGCCCCAACATCCGGACCCTCGTGCGTGGGCGCTCGCTGGGCGGGGATCTCGGTGGTGGAGCGGGCGCTGGTCGTCGCTAGCCTCCATCGGTGCTCTCGGTCACCGATCTCCGCAAGTCGCATGGCACGCGCGTGCTGTGGGACAACGTCTCCTTCGGGCTGCGCCCGGGCGAGCGCGTGGCGCTGGTGGGTGGCAACGGCGCCGGGAAGACCACCCTGCTGGAGATCATCCTCGGCCTCCAGCAGGCCGACAGCGGCCTCGTCACGGTCCCCAAGGGCTGCACCATCGGCTACCTGGCCCAGGACATCGCCGAGACCCCGGCGGGCACCGTCCTCGAGGAGGTCATGTCCGGCGCCGGCCAGCTCAGCCAGCTGGCGCACCGCCTCCACCACCTCGAGGCCGCGCTCGTCGCCGGCGACCCCGACGTGCTCGAGGAGTACGGCGAGGTGCAGGGCCAGTTCTCCCAGCTCGGCGGCTACGCGCTTGAGACCGAGGCCCACCAGGTGCTCGCCGGCCTCGGGTTCGACCCGACCGACGCCGATCGCCCCGTGCGCGAGCTGTCCGGCGGGTGGCGCATGCGCGTCGCGCTCGCCCGCCTGCTGCTCAGCAAGCCCGACGTGATGCTGCTGGATGAGCCCACCAACCACCTCGACGTCGACTCGGTCGCGTTCCTCGAGCAGCACCTGGCCGACCAGCCCGGGGAGCTGCTCTTCGTCAGCCACGACCGCGACTTCATCGACGCCGTCGCCAACCGCGTCATCGAGCTCGCCGGCGGGGTCGCGCAGTCGTACCAGGGCGGCTTCGCCGAGTTCGTCCTCGAGCGCGAGGAGCGCATCGAGCGGATGGAGGCCGCAGCTGCGAACCAGGCCAAGAAGCTCGCCACCACCGAGCTCTTCATCGAGCGCTTCCGCTACAAGGCCACCAAGGCCCGCCAGGTGCAGAGCCGGATCAAGGCCATGGACAAGATCGAGCGCCTCGTCGTCCCCGACCGCGCCACCCTCAAGGCGCGCTTCGGGTTCCCCGAGCCGCGCCGCTCGGCGAGGGTCGTCGCCGAGCTGCACGACGTCGCCGCCGGCTACGACGGCCACGTCATCCTGCGCGACGTGTCGATGGTGATCGAGCGCGGCCAGAAGGTCGCTCTCGTCGGGCCGAACGGCGCCGGCAAGACGACGCTGGTGAAGCTCATCACGGGGCAGCTCGCGCCGATGGCCGGCACCATCGAGGTCGGCGGCAACGTGGACCTGGCCCACTTCGAGCAGCACCAGGCCGATGAGCTCGACCCATCCAACACCGTGCTCGAGGCGTTCAAGCGTGACCTGGCGGACGTGCCCGGGCGCAACCTGCGCACCATGCTCGGCTCCTTCGGATTCTCCGGCGACGCAGCGGAGCAGCGAGTCGCCAACCTCTCCGGTGGCGAACGCACCCGCCTCGCGCTCGGGCGCGTGATGGCCGACCCGGTGAACCTGCTCATCCTCGATGAGCCCACCAACCACCTCGACCTGTCCAGCTGCGACCTCCTCGAGGAGGCGCTGCTCGCCTACCCGGGCACGCTGCTGCTCATCACCCACGACCGCTACCTCATCCGCGAGATCGCGGACGCGGTGATCGAGGTGCGCGGCGGCACGGCGGTGTGGCACGACGGCGTCGACGAGCGGGTGCTCGCCCCCGGTCCCACCAAGCAGACGCCCTCGCCGTCGAGCGGGCCGACGCGCACCACCGCAGGCGGGCGCACACCCGTCGGCGGTGCCGCTGCGAAGGCGAAGGGGAAGGGCGACGGCTCCTCGAGCTCGCCGAAGGCGCCGAAGGGGGGCCGGGGGACGGTGCCGGCCGCAGGGCCCGGCGGGCAGGCCGGCACCCGACCAGGCGACACGCTGACCACACCGAAGCTCGGAGAGTCGCAGCGCAAGGAGCTGCGCAAGGCGGTGCGCGCCGCAGAGCGGGCGTGGGAGAAGGCCGAGGCCCAGGTGGCCGACCTGCAGCGCCAGCTCGCGGAGCCCGAGACGTACGACGACCCGACCGCGCTCGCCGCGCTGGTTGCCCGCCACGACGCGGCCAAGGACCGCGCCAGCGAGCTGGGCGCGGTGTGGGAGCAGGCCGCGGCCCGCCTCGAGGCCGCCGGTGGCTGACCGAACCGGAACCCTCCGCTTCTAGCTACCGCACATGGCCGCATGGCAGCCTGTGCGACGGCAATCTGGGAATGGGTTGGGGGACGGGGCGGGCTCTGAGGTGCTCAGGGGACGACGTCGAGCATCGACACGAAGTCGCTGTTGCCGCCGTAGTCGAAGACGGTCAGCTCGGCGTAGAGCTCGGTGCCCGACTCGAGCGGCACGAACTCGTAGGTGATGTTGACCAGCTCGGCCCACAGCCCGACGTCGGTGGTCGGGATCCACTCCAGGGACCCGTCGGGATACTGGTTCAGCACGATCGGCACGATGATGCCGTCGGGATCGGCATCGAGCTCCCCCACCGAGCCCTCCTCCTGGAACACGTAGTACGTCTCGGTGAACTCCTCGGTGTCGAGGTCCATCACCACCGACAGGACGACGTCCTGGTACTCGTCGCTGCCCGGCGGGTAGTACGCCAGCGGCACGTCGAACGTGGCGATGTTCTCCTCCTCGTCGAGGCTCAGGTCGAGGTACGCGAATGCCTCGTCCTCGCCGTCGCTGAGACGCAGCAGCGTGAGGTCGTAGATCACCCCCGCGGTGCCGGTGCCGTCGCGGAGGATCTCGCCGGGCTCCTCGCCGTAGAAGATGATCGAGCCGTCGCTCGGGTCCGGCATGCCGTAGTAGATGATCGCCTCGGTGAGGTTGTCCTCCGAGGCGACGTCGAACGTGCCGAACATGTTCAGCCCGTCCTCGTCGAAGAACCACTCCGCCTCCCGGCCCGGGTTGGTGAACTCCGGGTGCGCCTCGTCGGGGATCGCCGCGCCCGCCGACAGGTACGTGTCGAGCAGCGAGCCCCACGGGGTGCCGCCCGCTGCGTCGTCGTACCCCGGGTGGAGGTGCTCGGGGACCTGCGGGAAGTACACCGACAGCCCCGACGCGTCCTGAGCGGCGGGCCCGGTGACCTGTCCCACCACCACGTCCGCCAGCGCGTCGTCGACCTCGCCCGCGAGGTCGGTCAGGTCCGGCTCCAGGTCGGCGAGACCCGCGGTGAACGCGCCGAGGTCCGTCAGGTTGAGGTCGTTCTCGGGGTTCGGGTCGCGGCCGAAGCTGATGGTCTGCGCTCGCTGGATGCCGAACGACGCCGCCAGCGACGACGGGTCGTCGGCGACCGCGTCCGCCAGCTCGGAGATGGCGTCGTGCAGCGGGTCGAGCTCCTGGAGATCGACGAGCGACAGCGTGATCTGCTGGTCCTGACCCTCGTCCTGCGCCTGCGCCAGGTAGCCGTCGAGGAGCGCGCCACCGACGTCGCGGGCATCGGCACGGCCATCGGCCACCTCGGCGAGCGACCGGTAGTCCCAGCCGTGACCTGGCTCCAGCTCCTCGCTGGCGAGAAGGTAGGAGGCGAACGGGCTCATCTCGGAGGCCACCTCGTAGGTGGCCATGGCGCAGGCGTCGAAGCCGACGAGGTCGAGCGAGGCGAGGTCCGCTCGCTCGAGGCCGTCCTCGATGCCGGCGCTCATCTCACGCAGCTCGAGGAGGTCGCCGTCGCTCTCGTCGGGGCCCATGCCGATCCACCCCGCACCGTGATCCCACAGGACGAGCCCGTAGTGGTCGGCGGGGTAGGCATCGACCGTGTCATCGATGAAGTCGGCCAGCACGTCGGGGTCGCCGAGGTTCAGCTCGCCGTGATCGTCGAGCTCGATCAGCTCGCCGTCGCCGACCTCGAAGGTCTTTGTCGACTCCCAGTCATCGATGCCCGCGACCGGGTCGTCGGTGTAGTCCGGCGACCGGTCCACCAGGGTCACGATCGACAGCCCGGGCCCGGAGCCCACCGCCGCCATCTCCTCGAGGTCGATGAGGGCGGCCTCCTCCAGGTCGGTGTCGCCCATGACGTAGACCATCACCGTCCAGCTGCCCGGCTCATCCGCGTCGGTCACCGTGGCATCGGAGGCCTCGGTGGTCGGGGACGATCCTCCGCCTTGCCCGCCGGCGTCGTCGGCGTCGTCAGCGGAACCGCCGCCTCCTCCGCCGAGCGCGACGGCGACGATCACGAGGATCGCGACGACCGCCACGGCCACGAGGGCCTTGCCTCGCCCGCCCCCACCACCAGGTGCCACGGCAGTCGGCGCAGCGCCCATCGGCGGTGGCGGCGCAGCTGGGATCGGCGGGGCCGGCGGCACGACCGCCCCGGCTGCGCCTCGCTGCGTGCCGCACGAGGGGCAGAACGTCGCGCCCTCGGGGACGAGCATCCCGCACTCGCTGCAGAAGCTGCCGACCTCGTCCGCCATGGTGCCTCCTGGTTCGGCGACAACCTAGCGAGCGGAGGAGCGCTGGGGCGCCGCTAGCGTCGGGGCGTGCTCGGGACGTCGACCGCTCGTGAGCCGCGACCGTCGCCTCGGCCGTGGCATGCGGTCGCGCCGCTCGGCGACCTCGCCATCACCAGCTGGGCGGTGCACCCCGATCGACTCGCCACCGTCCTCCCCGATGGCTTCGCACCCGAGCGCTTCGACATCGACGGCGTCGAGCAGTCGCTCGTCTCGACGGTCTCGTTCACCAACCGCTCGTTCCGGTTCCGCGCCGCGCCCTTCGTGCACATGACCGCTGGCCAGATCGACCACCGCACCTACGTCAGGCGAGACGGCGAGCCCGGCGTGTGGTTCCTCGGCATGTCGCTCGACCACCACCTCGCAGCGATGGGAGGCGTCCTCTTCTCGATGCCGTGGCACCGCGAGCCGATCGAGGTGACGGCGTCGTGGAGCGACGATCGGTGCACGTCGATGGCGGTGGCCGCAACCGGGTCGTGGGGCGAGACGGCGATCGAGCTCGCGGCATCCGATGGCGCGACGCTGCCCGAGGCGCTGCGCTCGCCACTCGTCACCGACCAGCTCAGGTGCTGGTACCCGCGCAAGGACGGCGGCATCGGGCGCTACACGGTGTGGCACGAGCCGATCGCGCTCCAGCCCATGTCCATCGTCCACGGCTGGTCGCGCCCCTTCGAGGAGATGGGGCTCCTGGAGCGCGGCCAGGCGCCGCTCGGCGCGCAGGTCGCCCGGTCGTCGCAGTTCGACATCCACACGCCGCCGACGCGCGTCAGGCGCGGGCGCCGATGAGCACCGGCGCCGCCCCCGGGCCGCGACCTCGCCGACGCCCTTCGCACTCGGTCACCGCGCTCGACCGGTTCGCGATCACGACCTGGGCAGCCTCCCCCGATCGCCTGGCATCGGTCCTGCCAGCGGGCTTCGTTCCCGAGGTGTTCGAGCTCGACGACGGCACACCCACCGCGCTGGTGTCTGCGGTGACGTTCCTCGACCGCGACTTCCGCTTCCGGGGTGCCCCGTTCATCCGGCTGTCGTGCGGGCAGGTCAACCACCGTGCGTACGTGCGCTACGAGGACGAGCCCGGCGTGTGGTTCGTCGGGACGTCGCTCGACAGCGCGCTGACGACGATGCCGCGCCTGGTGTGGCGGATGCCGTGGCACCGCGAGCGCATCTCGATCGACGCCGAGTGGCATGGCGGGCGGTGCACCTCGATGCACGCGAAGGTCGACGGCGCGTGGGGGGCGCTGTCGATCGAGCTCGGCGGCGAGCCGGCGGTGCCACCGCCCGCGTCGCTGCGGTCGCCCCTGCACACCGATCCCTTCGTCGGGTGGTACCCGCGCCTCGGCGGGGGCGTCGGGCGGTACACGGTGTGGCACGAGCCGATCGAGCTGCAGGCCGTCTCGGTGCGACGCGGCTGGGCCCGGCCCTTCGAGGCGCTCGGGGTGCTCGACGCGGGGCAGGCTCCCCTGGGCGCGCTCGTGGCGCCCACCTGCGACTTCGACGTGCACACGCCGCCGCATCGCGTGCAGCCGCTCTGAGGGCCCGCTGCCTGCTCAGAGCAGCGCGGCGACCTGCAGCGCCAGCACGACGGCGCCGAGCATCCGGCGGAACGGGTTGACGCCGCGCAGGATCTCATCGAGCGCCCACCACACCAGCGCCACGGTGCCGAAGAGGTGGAGCATCTCCCCGGCGTCGGACGACGAGCCGAACACCAGCTCGCCGAGCCTGGCGCCGATGAACAGCCACAGCGCGACGTTGGGGACCTGGGCCACGACGAGCTTCCCAGTCGTCCGGTCGGCCAGGAACCACCGCAGGATCCCGCGAGGCGGCGGAGGGAGCGGAGGTGCAGGCTGCTGTTGCTGCTTCACCTGGTCAGTGTGCCTGGTGGAGGGTCGGTTCCCTCCATCGCTAGGGTCGACACGGCACGCACACCGAACCCGGAGGCCAGCCGCATGTCCCACGTCGTGATCCTCGGAGGCGGCTTCGGCGGTCTCGCCGCCGCCCACGAGCTGCGCACGCAGCACCCCGAGATCGACGTCACCCTCGTGGCGAGCGACGACCGCTTCTTCATGGGCTTCGCCAAGCTGTGGGACCTGGGCCGACGGCGACCGCTCGCTGACGGCTCGCGCTCGCTCGACGCATTGGCAGGCCGCGGCGTGCGCTTCGTGCACGACGACGTCACCGACCTCGACCCCGACGCGCGCACCGTCACCACCTCCGCCAACGGCACGCTGTCGGCCGACGCGATCCTCGTCGCCATCGGGTCGGTGCCGAACCCGGCGCAGCGAGCGCTGCTGGATGGCCCCGGCGCACACGACCTGTACGACGCCCGGTCGCTGCCCGCCATCCACGACGAGCTCGACGCGCTCGCCGGTGGTCGCCTCGTGGTGTCCATCCTCGGCGGCCCCTACAAGTGCCCGCCCGCGCCGTACGAGGCCGCGCTGGTGCTCGACGAGCGGCTGCGCGCCGAGGGACGTCGCGACGCGTTCGAGATCACCGTCACCACCCCGCAGCCCACCACGTTGCCCGTCGCCGGCGTCGATGCCAGCGCGTACATCGCCGCCCAGCTCGCCGACCACGGCATCACGCTGCGCTCACCCGCACCGGTAGTTGGCATCGACGCCACCGCCAAGGTGGTGCAGCTCGACGACGGCTCGATGGAGGCGTACGACCTGCTGCTCGGCGTGCCCGCCTCGGCGCCCCCGCCGCTGATCGGCGCCAGCGGCCTCGCCGGCGCCTCGGGGTGGATCGAGCCCGACCGCGCCTCCCTGCGCACCACGTTCGACGGCGTCTACGCAGTCGGCGACTGCACCCACATCCCGAACGCGGCCGGGGCCCTACCCAAGGCGGGGATCTTCGCCGCCGCGGAGGCCCGGGTGGCTGCCGCCAACATCGCAGCCGACCTCCTCGGCGGCGAGCGCGCCACCTTCGACGGCTACGGGTACTGCTTCCTCGAGCTCCCTGGCGAGCAGGTGGCGTTCGTCGAGGGGAACTTCCTCGCCGAGCCCGCGCCCGACGTCACGCTGTCCGCGCCCGACCACGAGCAGTGGGAGCGCAAGGTCGCGTACGAGCGCGAGCACCTCGCCCTCTGGCTCGATTGAGTGCACGCCGCATCGCCGGACGCGCTGCAGGGAGCGGGAGGGTTCGACGCCGACCCGGTCAGCCGATCCGGATGATGTTGGCGTCCGGGTAGCCGGTCACGTACGGCTCGATGCCGCACTCGAGCAGCACGACGGAGTCGAACACCTGCTGCACGACGTCCGGGTCGAGGGGGATCTCGCCGAGGTTGCCGTACCCGAACTTGATGATCGTGTAGATCGGCACGCTCATCATCGTGTCGACGTCGATGGCGGGGACCGCGGCGAGGTACTGGGTGCCGGCCTCGAAGACGGGGTGCTCCTCCTCGCCCCATTCGATGGTGAACACCTCCTCGAGGTCCTCGCCGAGCGACACCAACGTGAGCATCTCCTCGGGAGACTTCGACGGGTCCTGCTCCTTGAGGCCGATGTCCAGCTCCCTCGAGCTGTCATCGATCGTGAAGTTCACCGAGCCCCCCTGGGGATCCTTCGAGGCGCTGGTGCCGACCCACTCCTCGGGGACCTGCACGTCGAAGGCACCGAAGTTCGGGTCCTGAGGGGTCGAGCTGTCGTCGCAGGCACCCTCGAGCGACATGAACCCGTCGATCGGGTCCACCGCCTCGGTGCCTCGCACCGTGATGTCGACGACGGGGAGGCCGTTGGACCCGGTCGGAGTCGGTGCGTCGTTGCCGTCGGTGTCGCCGCTGCCGCCGCTGTCGCCGGCGGGCGGAGGCTGCGGTGTGGGGTTCGCATCGTCGCTGCCGCCGCCGCTGCTGCAGCCGCTGAGCAGCACGGCGGTGGCGACGAGGGCGAGCGGGACATGTCTGATGCGCATGGCTCCATGGTGCCAGAGGCCTCGGATCCGTGCAGATGCGACGGTCCTGGTCAGCTGCGCCGGAGGCGCGCCGGGTCCTCGACGTCGAGGGGGGTGCACCAGCTCGGCGCGACGAGCGGGTTGCAGCGCACCAGAGGATTCGCTCCCTGCGCGTCGCCCTCGTGCGTGAAGCGGACCTCGTACTCGGGGAACAGCTCGAGGCCGGGCTCCGGGTAGTCGCTCGACACCATCTGCGCGCCCGACGCGAGCGCCGCATCACGCTGCGGCGACGGATCGTCCTCGCTGAGGTGGGCGTCGCCGTCGCTGCGCGTGCGGATGATGAATCCGTCCTCCACCGACGTCGGGATCGACGCGTCGAACGCGTCGTTGCGCTTGAGGAACGCCGCGTTCGGATCGCCCGGCTGGTGGTCGCCGGTGAACAGCACCCGGCCCTCGAGGTTGGGATGGTCGGCCTCGTAGGCATCCTGCACGCCGCCGCCGTTGTCGAGCAGGAACATCACGCGGCCGCGCACCTCGCCGAGGGTCGGCCAGCCCTCCCCTGCGATCGCCGCAGCGAGCGTCGGGTGGTCGCCGCGCACGAGGTCCGGGGTGATGAGCTCGTCCTCGTCGAAGACGGAGCGGATCTCGGCGTCGAGGTCGTCGAGCGCGGCGGCATCGATCGGCACGGGGTCGACGAACCCCATCTCGAAGGGATCCGGGATCGGATCGGCCTTGGCCTCGATGAGCACGAAGATCGGAACGTGGCCTGGGTTGGCATCGGACCAGCCGTCGATCTCGCTGAGGCACAGCACCAAGGTCACGCAGCTGCTGTTGGCGTCGATCTCCTGCACGTGCAGCACCTTGAAGCCGGCATCGTGCAGCGCCGTGTGCCCACCATCGGCGGGGAGGCCCGCGGCCGCGTACCCCTTGCGGTCGCCGTAGATCGTGCCGTCGGGGTCGGCGAAGACGTCGAGCTCGAACTGGCGCACGCCGAGCTCCTCGAGCTGCTCGATGAGCGGGCGGTGCTCGTAGTCGAACATGTCCACGAGGCCCGGGATCAGCTCGTTGGCCGCCTCGGCGAACGCCGGCTCGGCGCGCAGGTGGTAGCTGTTGTGCGTCCCGATGACCTGGACCTCGTTGAGGCGCAGCTCGCCGTCACGGGGGTAGGCGGCCGCCGGCGCCGTGGTGGTCGTGGTGGTGGCGGCATCGTCGCCAGAGGCGTCATCGACGTCGTCGCCGCCGGACGAGCACGCGGCCACGCCGAGTGCGAGCGCCGCTGCGAGCGCAGCGGCGCGGATGGTCCCTTGGTGCATGTCACTCCCCCCGACCCGTCCACCCCCTGTGCGACGAGTCGGGTGCGAGCCTAGGCCGCGGGACGCGGCATCGAGCGCGAGCGTCGAGGGGCAGATCGCACGAGGATGTGGAGCAGCGATCGAGCTCGCCGCAGCGCGAGGATCGAGGCCGTGGCGACGCGAGAGGGCGGCGGGTTCGAGGAGGCGGTGAGGCGGGTGCTCGACGCGCTCGAGCCGGGCGACCTCACGACGTACGGGGAGGTGGCGGCAGAAGCCGGCTATCCGGGAGCCGCGCGTGCCGTGGGGAGGCTGCTCGCCACATCCGGTGGGAGCTGGTCGTGGTGGCGGGTGGTGGCCGCATCGGGCCGTCTCGTACCGGGCCACGAGGAGGCACACGCCGCGCACCTCGAGGCCGAGGGCCACGCAGTCGTGGACGGCCGGATCCGCCCAGGTCCGCCCTGAGTGCTGCTGCGCATCGCCGATGGCGCGGGACTCCCGTGGCCCACAGCAGCACGAGACGCACTTCAGCCGCCGTGGCTACATCCTCCACTCCTGCGAGTAACCCCGTCAGGGACCGAGCGCGCCGATCGGGATGACGTGGATGCCGTCCGGTCGGCGGTAGCCGAGGCCGGTGCTGGTGATGACTCCCAGCACCGATGGCGCACCGCTCTTGGCGGTGTCGATTCCCTGGGCGAAGGCGAGGAGGTTGGCTGCACCGTCGTCGACCATTCGAGTGCCGAGCTTCACCTCGAACGCTCCCCAGCGACCATCGCTCATCTCTACGACGACGTCGACCTCGCGGCCTGCCGCATCGCGGTAGTGGTGGATGGATCCGCCGAGCGGCTGGCTCAGCACTCGCAGGTCACGCACCACCATCGACTCGAAGAGCAGACCGACCAGATTGAGGTCTCGCAGCAGGCGCTCCGGGTTGCCACCAAGCGCTGCTATCGCGAGCGAGGGGTCGACGAAGTGGCGCTTCTCGCTGGTGCGCAGGGCAGTGCGCGACCGGAGGTGCACCGACCAGGCGGGCACGTTCTCCGTGACCATCATCCGGTCCAGCTCCGCCAGGTAGTCGGCAACCGTGTGCCGGTCGAGCGCGCCATCTGCGCCCCCTGCATCCGCAGCCAGCGTGGTGATGGACACCTCGGTCGCGACGTTACGTCCGAGCGCTCGCAGCACTCTGCCGACGTTCCTGGCATCTCGCCGAGACCCGCCGACGCGTGGCATGTCGACGCGCACGATCTGATCGAGGTAGTCACGCGCCGCGCTGGCAGCTGACTGCACAGGTGCGCCCAGCTGTGCTGGCCAACCCCCGATCACGAGAAGCTCGATCAGCCGCCGGATGTCGAGCGTGGCCTCACCCACTGTCGCCGCCTCCTCGTCGAAGAGGCGCTGCAACGAGATCTGGCCCGTTGCAGCACCGCTCTCGTAGAGGCACATCGGGCGCATCTGGAGGATCGAGAACCGACCGGCCCCCGTGTGCTGGGTGACGTCGTCTGGAGGGATCGCGGAGCCGGTGAGGATGAACTGCCCTCGGCGACCGCGTTCGTCGACTTTGCGGCGTACGTGATTCCACAGTTCTGGTGCGAGCTGCCACTCGTCGAGCAGGCGTGGCGACTCTCCCTCGAGGACGAGGGTCGGATCGATCGCAATCGCCAGGCGGGCCTGCTCGTCGACGTCGAGGAGCACCTCGCTCGCGGCGACCTGTCGTGCCGTCTCCGTCTTGCCGCACGCTCGTGGCCCCTCGATGACCACGGCACCAGCGCTCGAGAGGCGCTCACGCAGCTCGCTGTCGGCGATTCGGGGGATGTACACCAATCCTCCAGACCCGCGCCCAAACCGGAGGACGCGCCCCGGCGGCATGTGACCACCAGATTGTAGCGATTGTAACCACCAAGTAATAGAACTTTCAACCACCAGAATATGGATGACTCGACCACCATCTCGTAGACACCGGTGAGCGACCCCCATGCTGTTCGTGCGCCTCTCGTGGCACGTCAGGTGATCGCTGCTACCTGATGGCGGCGTTGCTGGCATGCTCGACCGAGCCGTCACCTGGAGGTTGGCCGTGGAGAACGATCGGACGCTGGTCACCGCCGGAGTGACGCAGATCGCCCTCGGGGCGCTGTCGGGCTGGGGGCTGTCCGCGGTCATCGGCCTCCCAGGCGTCGCCGAGCGCCTCGGGGTGCAGGATGTCCACCGGCTGCGCCAGGCGCACCTCGACGTGCTGATCATGGGCGGGCTCGTGACCGCGGCGGGCGCGGTGCGCGATGCGCCACCGTGGGCGACGCGCGCCGTGCGGGTCGGGGCGTGGACCAACCCCTTGCTGTTCGTGCCGCTCGCGTTCCGTCCCGCGCTGGTGCGGCACCCGGCGTACCAGCTGGCCAGCGTGGCGTCGTTCACCGCCACCTGCGCCGGATGGGTCGGCCTCGCGCTCGCCGCACGACGCGAGCGCGACGACGCGGCCGACAGCGCCATGCCTGTGCGCGCTGCCTGAGGAGTGGAGCGGCCCCTCAGCCGGTACCGACCTGAACCGGCACCTCTGGGGGCTGAGCAGGTGAGGAAGCCACGGGCACCCGAGGCCGGCGGTCGATCGGTGTGACCGTGGGCAGCTCGCCGGTGGCGACGCCGTGCTCGCCGAGCTTGCGAGCGCTGACCAGCACGCGGGACTCGAGCGACCCCACGGCGTCGTTGTATCGACCGACGGCGGCTTCGAGCGAGGTGCCGACCTTCCCGAGGTGGGTGGCGAAGGTTCCGAGGCGCTCGTGCAGCTCGGCACCGAGCGCGGCGACGACCTGGGCGGACTCCGCCAGCTGCGCCTGGCGCCACCCCAGCTGCACGGCGCGCAGCAGCGCGATGAGCGTGGTCGGCGAGGCCAGCAGCACCCCTTGGCGCGCTGCATCCTCGAAGAGCGCGGGGCGCTGCTCGAACGCGGCGGCGAGGAACACGTCGCCGGGCACGAACAGCACGACGAAGTCGATGGACCCCTCGACGTGGCGGTCGTACCCACGCGCAGCCAGCGCCCGGACGTGACCGGCGACGGCCTTGGCGTGCGCATCGAGGTGGGTGCTGATGACGGCCTGGTCTGTCGCCTCGACCGCCTTGAGGTAGGCGCCGAGCGGCACCTTGGCGTCGATGACCACCGCACGCCGCTCGGGCAGGTGCACGACCAGATCGGGCCGCAGCGTGCCGTCGTCGCCGGCGACGGTCGCCTGCTCGGTGAAGTCGCAGTGCTCGATCATCCCGGCGAGCTCGACGACGCGGCGCAGCTGCACCTCACCCCACGTGCCGCGCGTGCGCACGTCGCGCAGCGCGGTGGACAGCGTGGTGGTCTCGGCCTGGAGGGCGGCGGTGGCGCCGCTCAGCGAGGTGAGCTGCTGGTGCAGGGAGCCCTGCTCCTTCGCCCGGTCGCGGTCGATCGCACGCACGAGCTCGCCGAGCGCGTCGAGCCGCTGCGCCACCGGCTCGACCGCGGCGGCCAGCGCCGCCTCCTGCGCGCCCGGCGCAGCGGTGCTGGACGCACCACGACTGCGGAGCAGCCACGCCACGAGCGCGACGAACGCCGCACCCAGCACCGCTCCAGCGATCAGCTCCATCTCGATCTCCCCGTGACAACGTGCGGCCGTCGTCGACCGCAGGGAGCAGTCTGCCCAGGGGGTGTGACGCTCCCGGTTGAGGCACCGCGCAGCGCACCAGTCACCGTGCCAGCAGGGCCTCGATGATGTCGTCGGGGTCCTCGGCGCCTCCGGTGGCGGGCTCCCAGCGGTTGCCGTTCTTCGTGAAGCCCCACCACAGCCCATCGCGACCGAGGCGGATCTGGGCGCGCCACGGGGCGACCGTCACCCGGTTCAGGCCCACCCGCACCGAGCGGTTCGGCGCCCCGGCATCGAGCAGCGCGTCGCGCACCGGCGCCATCACGCTCGGGTCCGGGGTCCACGGATCCTCGTCGAGCACCGCCACCCCCGCTGCCCCGCCGTGCACCCACGCCAGCGCCTCGCGGACCAGCTCGGCGGACGATCGGCCTGATCTCGCCACCAGCGCGCCCCACCGGTCGGTGTGCAGCGCGGCCGCGGCGCGACGAGCGCAATCCTCGCGGTCGTCGAGATCCAACCCCGACCCGGCGTCGCCCCGGGTCATCTTCCACGCCCGCTGCGCAGCGTCGGCTGCGAGCGCTCGGAGCCCGTCGGCGGTGAAGCCGGCATCGGTCGGCGGATCGACGGGCCACGGCGCAGGTGCGCCCGCCCGGGGGCGAGCCGCAGCCAGCGGGGGCAGCTCGCCCCCGGGCGGTCGGGCCCACGCGTCGCGCGCCACGACCCCCTCGTCGTCTTCCCACGAGTCGAGCGGCGCGCTGGCTGCGGTCGCAAGGCTCGAGTCCGCTGCGCCGCGAGCGCTGGCACGTCGCCGCCGCACCGCCGCCAGGACCTCCTCGCGCGACCTCCCGCGCAGCGCGAAGAGGGCGAACGGGTCGGCGTCCAGCTCGCCGGCCACGAGGTAGCAGACCGCGGCCGCGTGCTTGCACGGATCCGCCCAGTCCGGGCACGAGCACCGCGGCTGGAGGTCGCCGGCATCGGGGAGCAGCTCGACGCCGGCGTCGCGGGCATCATCGACGATGCCGGGCTCGAGGTCTCCGTCGAGCAGCGCGGCGGCGTGCGCGGCGCGCGAGGCGATGGCGTCGAACACGCGGTCCCACTCCGCCTCGCCGAAGGTGCGCACCCGGATCGAGACGACGTACGGCGTCGCGCGGCTGCCCGCCACCGCGGCGCTGATGCGCCCGTGCTCCAAGGCGATGTGCTGCACGTAGCCCTGCCGGGCGTAGGTGCGCCCTCGCGGCAGGCGGTTCGGGTCGAGGCGAGCGCGCTGCTCCAGCGCCTCGATCCACGCGGTCCCCCACCACGTCGAGGCGAACCCGCGGCTGCCGCGCCCTGCGGTGGCAGGGGCTCGACGGCCTCCGGGCGGCGCGGGGCGGCGCGGCTCGCTGCGGAACCGGTCCCAGTCGCTGCGCGGGCTCATCGGCGCGCACCCCCGACGCGCGGTGCGTCATCGGCGCCGCCGACATCGCCGGAGAGCGCCACCAGCGCGCGCAGCGCGTCGTCGTCCAGCTCGGTGATCCATCCCTCACCGGTGCCGACCACCGCCTCGGCCAGCGCCCGCTTCGACTCCAGCATCTCGGCGATGCGTTCCTCGAGGGTGCCCTCGCACACCATGCGGTGCACCTGCACGGGACGGTCCTGGCCGATGCGCCACGCGCGGTCGCTGGCCTGGTCCTCCACCGCGGGGTTCCACCACCGGTCGTAGTGCACGACGTGGGTGGCCGCGGTCAGGTTGAGGCCCGTGCCGCCCGCCTTGAGCGACAGCAGCAGCACGTCGAGCTCGCGCGCCTGGAGCGCGTCGACCATCTCCTGGCGCCGCTTCAACGGGACCTTGCCGTGCAGGAACGCGACGCGCATCCCGGCGTCGATCAGGCACCGCTCCAGCAGCTTGCCCATCCCGACGTACTGCGTGAACAGCAGCGCCGCGTCGCCCTCCTGCACGACGAGGTCGAGCAGCTCGAGGGTCGCGGCGAGCTTGCCGGATCGACCGTGCAGCGGCGCATCCTGATCGAGGAACAGCGCGGGGTGGTCGCAGATCTGCTTGAGGCCGCTCAGCAGCTTGAAGATGAGGCCGCGGCGAGCGATGCCGTCAGTGTCCTCGATGCGCTCGAGGATCTCGGCGGACAGCGCTCGATAGAGGGTTGCCTGCTCGGTGGTGAGCAGCACCATGCGGTCGGTCTCGGTCTTGGGTGGGAGGTCGGTGAGCACCTCGGGGTCGATCTTGCGGCGGCGCAGCACGAACGGGCGCACGAGCCGAGCGAGGGCCTCGGTGACCTCCGGGTCGCGGGTGCGCTCGATGGGCGCCGCGACCTCGTGCCGGAATCGATCGAGCGGGCCCAGCAGCCCCGGCGTCGTCCAGTCGAGCAGCGCCCAGAGCTCGCTGAGGCGGTTCTCGACCGGGGTGCCGGTGAGTGCGAAGCGGGCCTGCGCGTCGATGGTGCGCAGCTGGCGGGCGGTGCGCGCCAGCGGGTTCTTCACCGCCTGCGCCTCGTCGGCCACCACCAGGCCCCACGCCACCGACGCCAGCGACTCGGCGTCGCGGCGCACCACGCCGTAGGTGGTGAGCACGAGATCCGCCTCGCCGATGCCATCGAGGGTGCGCTCGGGCCCGTGGAAGCGGTGGACCACCACGTCGGGGGCGAAGCGGTGCGCCTCGCGCTCCCAGTTGGCGATGAGCGTGACCGGGCACACCACCAGCGTGGGTCCCGGGAGTGGCGCGTCGCCCCCGACCTCGCCGTCGCGGCGAGCCAGGTGCAGCGCCAGGAGCTGGATCGTCTTGCCCAAGCCCATGTCGTCGGCCAGCACACCGCCGAGACCGAGCGACGACATCTCCGCCAGCCACGCGATGCCGCGGCGCTGGTAGGGACGCAACGTGGCCTGGAGCGCGCTCGGCGACAGCTCCCGCGGCCCTGCGGTCGCCGAGCGCAGGCGCCCGCTCAGCTCGCCGAGGGGTCCGTCCACCTCCACCGGCACCGCCGTGCCGCCCACCTCGAGGGTGCCGCCGAGGGCGAGGCCGAGCGCTGCGCCCGCCGCGATCTGCTGGCGCTGCGCGGCGCGGGCGAGCAGCTCAGGATCGGCGCGCACCCACTGGCCACGCAGCCGCACCACGGTGCGCTTGGCCTGCGCCAGCGCATCGAGCTCCTCGTCGGTCAGCACCTCGCCGTCGAGCGAGACGGTGAAGCGGAGCTCCATCAGGTCCTCGAAGTGGAACATGGAGCCGGTGACCGCCTCCGGCGACTCGGTCGTCGACACCGTCGCCGCCACCCCGAGGGTGCGCACGAGGTCGCGCGGCCACAGCACCTGGATGCCGGCGGAGGCCAGGTCGTCGGTGACCGGGCCCAGCAGGTCGTTGGCCTCCTCGTCGTCGAGCACGATCTCGGTGGGCGCGGCGTCGTCGAGCAGGCGCCGCAGCGGCGGCCACACGCGCCCGCCGCGTCGCAGCGCGAGCAGCAGCGTGGCTTCGACGTCCGCGCCGAGGCGCGCCAGCACCACCTCGGGTGCCTCCCACACCTCCGCCGCGTCGATGACGAGGCTCGGGTCCACGACGCTGTGCACCTGGAGCACCGCGGCGCACCCTCCGAGGCCGTCCTCCGGCGACGACGCGCCCGGGGGCTCGAGGCGCAGCGCGACGGTGACGTCGTGCTCGCCGCCGGTCGCGGTGCCCGCCAGCCAACCGCTCGCCGCCGACACGTCGGTGGGCGCCTCGACGGCGAACGCCCGTCCCCAGATCGCGGCGCCCGCGGTGCGCACCAGCACGTCGGCCACCGCGTCGCCCAGCGCGACGAGCACCGCCTCGGGCGAGGCGATCCGCAGCGGACTCGCGCCGGGCACGACGGTGGCGTGCAGCGCGGGCGCCAGCGCGCCTGCGAGCTGTGCCCGCGCCCGGTGGTCGTCGGGGTCCAGCGGCCCGAGGCGCCACGCGTCGGTGCCGTCGCCGCTGATCGACGGCAGGAGCCGACCGCGCGCCACCAGGTCCACGGCGAGCCCGACGGCGTGCGCGAGCGAGCGCACCGATTCGGTGGCGTCGAGCGAGGGCGGCCCGACGATCAGCTCGTCGATGACGTCGCCGAGCTCGAGGAGCTCGACGTCGACCATCCGACGTCGAACGCCGGCACCCGCCGGCAGCACGAGCTCGACGCGCGACCCGGCACCGGTGCGGTGCTTCGCCTTGGCACCCGAGGAGCCGGTCGGCGTTCGCCAACGGGCGAGGCGCAGCGAGCGCGGCGGCGCGCCGGCGGCGGGCAGCAGCACCGTCACCTCGTCGCCATCGGCCAGCAGGCGCTGCGTCGTCGCGACAAGCACGGCCTGCGACGCTACAAGGTCACCGTGCGCTGCGGGGACGGCACATCCGGCGTGCTCCAGAGGTCTGATCCCGCCGCCTGGCGCGGCGAGTCCAGCGAGGCGTCGCCGGTACGGTCTCGCTGTGGCGATCGACATCTCGACGGCTGGGGTGCTCGGGTCGAGCAACCGGACCCCCGGCGTCGCGGTGGCGCGCGTCGAGATCTCCTCCGCGGTGCTCGTGCTCCGGGTGCTGGCGCTCGGCGCCGCGATCGAGTCGTGCGAGGTGCCCGACGCCGCTGGGCGGTGGGCGAACGTGCACCTGCGGCTGGGCTCGCTCGCCGAGTACGAGGACCGTGCGCGCAACCCGTACCTCGGCGCCACCATCGGTCGGTACGCCAACCGCATCGAGCAGTCGCGCTTCATCCTCGACGGGCACGAGGTGCAGCTGCTCGCCAACGAGGGTCCGAACCACCTCCACGGCGGCCCCGACGGATTCGACCGACAGGTGTGGGAGATCGTCGCCACCACCGCGACCGACGACGGCGGCAGCGTCACGTTCGGGCTCAGCAACCCCGCAGGGGACCAGGGCTACCCCGGGGCGCTGTCGGTCACCGCCACCTACGAGGTTGCCGGTGACCTCATCTGCACCACGCTCGAGGCCGAGACCGACGCGCCGACGATCGTGAACCTCACCAACCACGCGTACTGGAACCTCGATGGCGCCTCGACCATCGCCGATCACCACCTGGCGCTGGCAGCGGACGAGGTGCTGCCGGTCGGTGACGACGGCATCCCCACCGGTGGACTCGTGGCTGTCGCCCGCACACCGTTCGATCTGCGGACGCGACGTCGCCTCGGCGCGGTGCTCGATGCGCTGCCCGGTGGCGTCGACCACTGCGTCGCGGTGCGTGGCGCACCAGGGGTGCTGCGACCCGCGGCGGTGCTCGATGCTCCGGCGTCGGGGCGATGGCTGGCGGTGCGCACCGATCAGCCGGGGTTGCAGGTGTACACGGGCAACGCGCTCGGTGCGCCGTTCGTGCCGCACGGCGCGATCGCCCTCGAGTCGCAGCGCCTCCCCGACACGCCCAACCGTCCCGAGCTGGGCTCTGCGGTGCTGCGCCCTGGCGAGCGGTACACGAGCGTCACCGAGCTGCGGTTCGGCGCCGGCAGCCCGCCGCCGAGCCTGTCGTAGCACCTGCGTACGATGCCGGGCATGCGCTTCCTGCACACCGCCGACTGGCAGCTGGGGATGACCCGGCACTTCCTCGATGCCGACGCGCAGGCTCGGTTCACCGGGGCCCGACTCGCCGCGGTGCGCTCGATCGGGCAGCTCGCGGCCGCCGAGGGCTGCGCCATCGTGGTGGTCTGCGGCGACGTGTTCGAGACGAACCACGTCGAGCGCCCAGTCGTCGTGCGCGCGCTCGATGCGATGGCGGCGCAGCCCGACGTCACCTTCCACCTGCTCCCTGGCAACCACGACCCGCTCGATCCGGCCTCGGTGTACCGCTCACCGACGTTCATCGATCACCAGCCCGCCAACGTGGTCGTGCTCGACTCGCACGAGCCGGTGCCGGTCGGCGACGGCGAGCAGATCGTGGCGGCGCCCTGGCTGACGAAGCGCCCGATCCACGACCTCGTCGGGGCAGCCATCTCAGATCTCCCGAGCGACGGGACCGTGCGGGTCGTGGTCGGCCACGGCATCGTCGACGCGCTTTCGCCCGATCCGCTGGATCCGTCCCTGATCCACCGATCCGTCCTGGAAGCGGCCATCGAGGACGGTCGTGTCGCGTACGTGGCGCTCGGCGACCGGCACTCCACCACCGACGTCGGCGCAACCGGGCGCATCTGGTACTCGGGTGCACCAGAGCCGACCGACTACGTCGAGGACGACCCCGGCAACGTGCTGGTCGTCACGATCGACGCGTCAGGTGTCGACGTGACGCCGCGACGTGTCGGCACGTGGCGCTTCGTGCGGCATGATGCCGAGCTCACCGGCGCCGAAGACGTGGAAGCTCTCGCCGCGTGGCTCGCTGCGCTCGAGGACAAGGAGCGCTCGATCGTGAAGCTCGCGCTCGTGGGCACGCTCTCGCTGCGCGACAAGGCAGCCCTCGACGCGGTGCTCGCCCACCACGACGACCTCCTCGCCGCGCTCGAGACGTGGGAGCGACGCTCCGATCTCGTCGTGCTCCCCGACGACGACGACGTCGCCTCCCTGGAGGTGGCGGGCTACGCGGCGGAAGCCGCTGCTGACCTGCGCGCCGTGGCCAACGGCGATGGTGACGACGCACTCGTCGCTCGCGATGCACTCGCCCTGCTCTACCGACTCGTGGGGAGCTCGAGGTGAAGCTCCACCGGATCACGCTGCGCAACTTCCGTGGTGTGCGCGAGTGCACGATCGAACCCAGCCTCACCGGGGTGACCATCATCGAGGGCAACAACGAGGTCGGCAAGAGCACGATCGCCGAGGCGCTCGACCTGCTCCTCACCTATCCCGACGACAGCAAGCACAGCCTCGTCAAGGCCGCCAAGCCGATCGGCGCCGACGTGGGCGCAGAGGTCGAGGCCGAGCTGACCAGCGGGAAGTTCCGCTTCGTGCTCTCCAAGCGCTGGCACCGCGAGCGCCAGACCTTGCTCGAGGTGCTCGAGCCGGCCCACGAGCAGCGCACTGGTCGCGAAGCGCACGATCGCGCCATCGAGATCCTCGACGAGTCGCTCGACCGCGGTCTGCTCGAAGCGCTGCGCATCACCCAGGGCGATGCCCTCGGGCAAGCCACCTTCGGGAACCTCCGTGCCGGCTCGCTGGGCGCCGTGCTCGACGTCGCCTCCGAGGGGGTCCGCGCCGGCGAGGCCGAGGAGTCGCTGTGGGAGCGCATCGCGGACGAGCGCGACCGCTACTGGACCAAGACGATGAAGCCCGCCAAGGACCGCACGGAGCGCGCGGCGAGGATCGCCGAGCTGGAGCGCACCGTCGCCGAAGCAGAGGCCGACCTGCGATCGCTCGATGCGACCACCGCCGAGGTCATCAGCCTGGGTGAGGAGATCGAACGTCTCGGCACCAACCTCGCTGAGGCGCGCGCCGAGCGCGAGGCGGCGGCGAAGGAGGTCGCTGGCCTCGCAGCACTGCGACACGGCCACGAGCGGGCGGCGTCCGAGCTGGGTCGCGCGGAGGCCGAGCTGCGTGCCTCGCAAGGTGCAGCGCGGACGCGCTCGGAGCTGCGCTCAGCCGTCGAGCGCACGCAGGAGGAGGCGGCGCAAGCCCGCGCCGCCTTCGAGGCCGCATCACCCGACGCGGTGCGGATCGAGGGAGCCATCGCAGAGCGCAAGGAGGCACTCGCCACCGCGAACGCCACGACGATCGAGGCGCAGCGCGTGGTCGAGGAGGCGCAGCGCGCCCGGCGAACCATCGAAGCCGTGCTGCAGCTCGATCAGCTGCGCGAACGCCAGGATCGGGTCGCCGCCGCTCGGGTGCAGGCCATCGCTGCGGAAGCCGTGCTGCAGCGGGCACGGGTCGACGCCGACATGCTCGAGCTGATCGAGCGTGCCTACCTCGCGGTGGTGGAGGCCCGGGCCGCAGAGCAGGGCGCCGCCGCGCTGACGATCGAGGCGCTGGCGGATCTCGACGCGATCGTCGCTGGCGAGGTGACGCACCTGCGTGTGGGCGAGCACACGGTGCTGCGCTCCTCGACCGACATCGAGATCGAGCTGCCCGGCGTGGCCCGCCTGACGATCGCCTCCACCGAGGAGGGGCGCAGCCTCGCGCAGGGACGCGCTGAGGCCGAGGCTGCGCTGACGCAGCTGTGCAACGACGCCGGTGTCGACGACCTCAGCGCCGCGCGCCAGGCCCTGCGAGAGCGCGAGGAGGCGCTGCGTTCGCGCACCGTGGCCGCCGAGCGCATCGCCGTCGACCTGCGCGACCTCACCCTCGAGGCCTTGGATGGTCTCATCGCCGGACTCATCACCGAGCTCGCCGCGCTCGGCATCGACCCGGAGGCATCCGATGTAGCGACGAGCATCGACGCGCAAGCCGAGGCCGATGCAGCCATCGCCGAGGCAACCGCTGCGCTCGCCGCGGCGACGCAGGCAGCCAACGAGGCGCGCACCGCCCTCGGCGGGCTCGAGTCGCAGCGATCCAGCGTGGAGGTCGCGCTCGCCGGCCACCAGGGTCGCGTCGAGCGAGCTGACGACGCGGTCGTCGCCGCGCTCGCAGCACTCGAGGCTGCGCGTGCAGCGGCCACCGATCACGACGTCGACGCCGGCGCCGAGGACGCGCAGCGCCAAGCCGAGTTGGCCGCCGCAAGGGTCACCGATGCTGAGCGTGCGCTGCGTGAGGCCAACGCGGACAGCCTCGAGGAGCTCGCCACGAACGCCGAGGCGTCGGCGACTCGGCTCGATCGAGATCTCAGCGCGAGGCGCGAGCATCGAGCCGGCCTGCAGGCGACCATCGAAGCAGCCGGCGAGCGCGGGCTCGCTCACTCCTTCGACGTGGCGCAATCAGAGCTCGTGCACCGGAAGGCGGAGCACCAGCGCATCGAAGCCCGAGCAGCTGCGGCCCGACTCCTGTACGAGACGTTCGACGCTCGCCGCACCGCGGCGCGTGCCCGCTACGCCGATCCGCTGCGCGAAGCCATCGAGTCGCTGGGGCGGCTCGTGTTCGGCGCCGACCTCGAGATCACACTCGGCGAGGACCTGTCCATCCAGCAGCGCACGCTCGGCGGTGAGACGCTGCCCTTCGATCAGCTCAGCGGCGGCGCCCGCGAGCAGCTCAGCATCCTCGGGCGCCTCGCCTGCGCCACGCTGGTCAGCGCCGAGGATGGCGCGCCGGTGCTCTTCGACGACACGCTCGGCTTCACCGATCCAACACGCCTCAAGACGATGGGCGCCGCGATCAGCGCTGCGGGCAAGAGGTGCCAGGTGATCGTGCTGACCTGCACCCCCGGTCGCTACACGTCCGTCGGTGCCGCTGAGGTGATCCGCCTCCCGCAGTAGCGGAAGGGCTGCCGGCACGATCGTCGGCAGGACTGCTGGCGTCGCGCCGCGTGGGTGGCCCGCCACCGGAGTCGACGCTCAGCCCACGCACGGTGGCGTCGCCGTCAGCATGAGCGAGCGGTCGAGCACTCGAGCGGCCGAGCTGGCCGCGACGCGTGGTGATCCACCTCATCGGGGCGGCGCACGGCGCGAACGCCGCCACGTGGAGCGACCTGGTGCCCTTTCGTGCCATTCCATACCGTGGCCGGATGCGCCGTCCCCTCCGAGCCGCTGCCTGCGGCCTCCTCGTCGTCACCCTCGTGGGTTGTGGTTCGGGTGGGGGCGACGCGGGTCCGACCTCGAGCACCGGCGCCCCGCCGATCGAGACGAGCACCCCCACGACGACGACGACGACGGGTGTCGCTGAAGCTTCAACGGTGGGGACCGCAACACCCACCTCGGATCGCAGCGGCATCGACCCCGCGCTCAATGCCACTGTCCAGGGCTTTTGGCGCGTGTGGCTCGAGGCGAACAATCCGCCGAACGACAACCATCCTGGACTCAGTCAGTTCTCCACGGGCGTTGCATACGACTCTGTCATTGATGCAATCCGACAGAACAAGGCTCAGGGCTCCATCATTTCATTGCCTCCGGACAGCAAGTGGACGCATCAGGTGTATGGGTACTGGAGCCGGTCGGATGGCTCGTGGCGTCTTAGCGACTGCGCAGTTGATGACAGCGTTAAGCGCGACGTTGCCACAGGATCCGTGATCGATGACCGTGTGATGACCTATCTGATGGATGTGATTGTGGTTCGCGACTCGGACGACGTCTGGAAGGTGTCCTCCTACACCATTCTCAACGAGTGGGAAGGAGGCGTAAATTGCGTCACCGCACCACAGAAGTAGCGATCTCGCTTCTCACAATGATGGCGGCGCTAGGCACCCCAGCATCCGCCGCGACAATTGAGGAGCCGTCGCCTCCCGGTCCCAAGCCAATAGCTCACCTCGCCAACGACGTCCCTGAGGTGATCGTGGCCTACGACGCCGGGGGCAGCACGATCTCTCGCGGACGACCGGGTGGGCGCGGCAGGTGGTCGTGCCACTACCTGGGCATCCACAGCGCCGACCCGAACGCCCTGCCCGGCTCGTTCGACTACGACACGGGCCCGATCCGCCCCGCCGACGGCGAGACCGTCGGGCTCATCTGCACCGACGAGGACGGCGTCCAGCGATACTCCAACCTCATCACGTGGAGCCCGGCCACCCCCTTCGGTCCGATCGACCGAGGCGCCCGTGCCGCGGAGGAGGCGCGCCGCCAGCTCCCGATCCCGGACCCGTCGATCGCGAGCAGCCCGCCGGCGGGCACCGCGCACGTCACCGGCATCCCGTCGTGGTTCTGGTCGGCGACGCCGCTCACGCCACTCAGCGCCTCGGCGACCTTGGGCGGGGTCACCGCCACGGTCACGGCGACCGCCGTCGATCTCGTCGTCGACCCCGGTGACGGAGGCGCAGCGCGCTCCTGCCCCGGCGGCGGCACGCCGTTCGACCCGAGCCGACCCGCAGCCGAGCAGCGCAGCGGCTGCACGCACACGTTTCAGCGGCGATCGCACGACCAGCCCGGCGGCACCTGGCCGACGACGGTCACGGTCTCCTGGCACCTCACCTGGACGTCGACGACGGGCGCCTCAGGCGACCTCGGCGTGGTCACGCGCTCCACCACCACCCCGACCGCGGTCGTGGGCGCGCAGGCCCTCATCGGCTGACGGAATCGCCGACGAAGAGGCTCGTGGTGGCTCAGAGGCCCACGTGGCGCAGGCGCTTCGTGCGGACCCGGTCCTCCCACCCGACGGGCTCCTGCGGCTCTGTCACCACCGCCATGCGCCCGGTCGTCAGCTCGCCGGCCAGCGCCGTGGCGCTGAGGCTGCTCGACCTGGTGGTGCGCTCCGCTTCCTCGAGCTCGTCCATCGAGATGCTGTCCATGCCTGCTCCCCGTTCCGCGACCCCGCCCGGGTCAGCCCGACAACTCGTGGGGTGATCGTCAGCAGGCACACGCGCCTTGAGCACGAGATCGTTTCCGTCGGCCGATTTGGGCCGCCCGACCCACCACCCCGCGCGCGCCGTACACAGCAGACGCCGCTCGCGTTCCGGCGGGGCCTGGTTGCGTGGCACGAACGCCAGCCCCGCCGGTTTGCGGGTGGTGATCAGTCGAACGGGTCGGTGATCACCTCGGGGCGTCCGGCGTTGGCCAGCAGCACGAAGCGGTGCCGCCGCCCGGCGCGGAACGTCGGGTCGTGCCACCGGACCGCATAGCGATCGCCGCCACCGTGGGCCGGCCCGAGGTGCTCGACCTCGAGCTCCCAGCCCTGATCGTCCACGAGCCGCCCGTCGCGCGCCCGCGCCACCGTCCACGTCGCGCCGTCGCCCAGGTCGTCGGTCGCCTCGACTCGCACCATCGGCTCGTGCCACGCCAGCGCGCCGGGGGTGACGTCGCGCCACTCGAGCTCCCACCGCCCGTCGTCGCGGGTCGTCGGGTCGCGGAAGACGGCGGGCACGAGGACCTCGCGCGGCACCGCTGGCGCCATCGCTGCCTCGGCCTCGTGGTCGGGCAGGAACCGGCGCACCTTCAGATCGAACGAGCGCTCGGCGAGCACATCGCTCACCGGCACCGCCGGCGCAACGCCGCCCTGGCCGCCGACCGCCTCGCCAGCGAGGCACGCCGCGTGCGCCGCCAGGAACGCCTGCGTGCGCGGCCCGTACAGCGTGTGCCCGCCCTCGTAGTGCTGGCGGTCGTACTCCTCGGCGGTGGCGACGTACCCCGCGTACTCGTTGGCCACCGACGACACCACCACTCGCTCGACGCCGCTGCCCTCGACCGCCGAGCGCACCTCGGCTGCGATGCGGCGACCCGACCCCACCGTCACCTCGAACGGCAGCCCGACGAGCGCCGCGTCGCCGATGCGCAGCACCTGCACGGGGAGCACGCGAGGGAACCCGCGCAGCGGCAACACGACGGGCTGCAGCCACCGCGAGCCGATGACCCACTTGGCACCCTGCGGATGCGAGGAGCGCCACGGCTTGGGCGATCCCGGTCGGAACGGAGGGATGCGATGGACAACCGGCGTCACGTTCTCGTGCGCACCGGCGATCAGCGCCGCGCCGACCGCCGGACGGCGCGGCAGCGTCACGCCGTCGATCGACCGATCGGCCGCCAGGTCCACCTCTCGCAGCCCTGCGGCCAGCACCACGTCGCTGCGCAGCTCGGCACCGAGGCGCTTGTGCAGCGCGGCTGCCTCCTCCCCGATCGCTCGACCAACGCGCGCCGCCTCGACGTGGCCGGCCATCCCCGGGCGCAGCGCGGGCGCCACATCGGCGTGCGTGCCCTCGATGGCCCCGACCACCGGACGCACGCCGTGAGCCTGCTCGACGCGGTGCGCCAGCTCGCCGGTGAGGTACGCCCACAGGTCCGCGTTGTACTCGGTGGAGCGCATCGAGATGCCGGTGCCGTGCACAGAGAACACGACCACCGCACCCAGCGGCGACGTCGCGCCGCCGCCGGCCTCGGCGTCGACGCGCAGCAGGTGCAGCCAGGGGTTCACGCTCACGTACTTGCGCTGCGGGTCGAGCCGCTCGTCGTCGACGTCTTCGTTGCGCACGTGCGGCGCCAACGAGCGGTTGCGCGTGAGGCCCCACACCTCGGTGCCGCCCAGCGCCAGGCGAGCCGGCGCCCTCGTGGCCACCGCGGCGCGCACCCCGTCGGCGATGCGCTCGGCGAGCCACTGGGTCCAGGCCGGATCGAAGCCGGTGCGGTTCGACGCGAACCGGTTGTAGAAGTCGGTGCCGAGGAACTGACCGGGACCGGCGTGGGTGTGGGTGGCGCCGATGAGCAGACCGGACAGCGGCACATCGGTGTCGTCGGCCACCGCACGAGCGACCAGGTGCTGGAGGACCGCCGAGCCGCCGAGGAGATCGAGCTGCACGATCGCCATCGATGTCGTGCCCGCACGCAGGTGCAGCACGCGGGCGCGCAGACGCGTGCGGAAGCCGGACCCGTCGTTGGCGTTCGACGAGTAGCCCGCCTTGGGCAGCCCGGGCGGCGGCGTGATGTCGATGTCCGCGACGCCGGCGAGAAGACGATCCACCGCCGGGAGCAGCCGCGGCGCTGTCGGTCGCACCGAGAACCGTGCCCGGCGCGCCACCCCGTCGGCGAACGGCAGGAGCGGACTGTCGGTGCGGAGATCCCAGGCCAAGGCACGGCTCGCGGTCGTCGAGGGGCAGGAGCGGACCTGGACCCTAGATGGCCGTCGCCCGCACACCGCAGTGCAGCTGCGGCATGGGGGCTACGAGGCGATGGTCGGCGACTCGGCGATCGAGGTGTCGGGAACGACGGTGGCGTCGGTCGGACGCTCGACCAGCTGGCTGCCGGTGAAGTCGAGGCCCGTCTCGTCCCCGGTGGACAGCGTGAGGCGCGACCCGTCGAGCGCGAGGGTCAGCACATCGGCGGAGAGCACCGAGACCACCGCGTCCTCCAACTCTCCTGCGGGGCCACCGCAGGCCATCCGAGTGGTCACGATCGCTCGGAGCACCAGCTCATCACCGTCACGGGTCCACGTGGTGCTGCCGGTGTTGCATCCGGTGTGCAGCTCGGCGGTGCCGTCGTCGTGGAGCACGAGCGTGGATGCCACCGCATCGGGTGCAGTCGACACGGTGTCGCCGTCGATGATGCCGTCGACGGTCCACACCGTCCCCTCCAGCGGGAGGTCAGGGGTGGCGACCTCCTCGTCGGTGAGGCGCAGCACGGTGCTGCCGCTGGTCAGCACGAGGACGTCACCCTCGAGCGACCAGTCGAGGCCCTCGCCGAGCAGGTCGGCCAGCCAGTCGTCCTGCTCCATCAGCGCGGCAGGCTCGCACGCCATCTCGGTCATCATCACCCCGCCGACGATGCGGATCGTGCCGTCATCCAAGGCGTCGGCGTCGGGCTGGCCGCCGAGGCTGTTGCACCCCGCCGAGCCGCCGACGCCCCCGTCGTCGTCGAACGAGAGCCGCACCTGGGACGGCTCGACGAGCACCTTCGGCTCGCCGTCGACGGTGACGTCGGTGCCGAGGAAGGTGCGTCCGCTCAGCGCTGCGGCACCCGAAACGGGTGCGCTCGTGCTCGGCGCAGTGGACGTGCCGCCGGTGTCGACCTCGTCGCTGCCGCACGCGACGAGCCCGAGCGAGGCGAGCGAGAGGAGCGCCACGGCGGCGCCCGAGCGACGAGACGTGAGCCGACGGAACGATGATGAGGTGACCGGTGCGTGCTGCATGCACCTACGACGCTACGACTCCCGCCCCCGGTTCCGCTGCCACCGCCTCCCCACCAACCCTCTGTGCGTAGGTGAGTGCGCGAAACCGTCACCCAGGTACGCACTGTCAGTGAGCCGGGCGAGTGTGCGCAGGTGAGTGCGCGAAAGCCTCACTCAGGTACGCACAGGTGGCTAGATGCCGTCGAGGGACTGGCGGGCGACGATGTCGTTGGCTCGGCTGGGTAGGAGGCGGTGCGCAGCGAGGCCGATCCACGCCTCCGGGCCGACAGGAACCACCGGGCGGTCGCGCAGGACGCCGTCGACGATCGCGGCGGCGACCTTCTCGGGCGGGTGGCCGCGCTTGGCGAAGAACGCGGCCGCGTCCTCGGCGGCGCCCGCACGTCCACCGACGAATCGCGAGGCGCCGATGATCGGCGTGGCGATCACCCCCGGGCAGATGGCGGTGACGCCGACGCCGCTGGGGCCCCAGTCCGCACGCAGGCACCGAGAGAGCGCGAGCACCGCCGCCTTGGTCGTCACGTAGGCGGGTTCGGTCGCCCTCGGCGTGTATCCGAGGGCAGACGCGACGTTGACGACGTGGCCCGACCCGGCCTCGACCATCGCGCCACCGAACGCGTGGCAGCCGTGCACGACGCCCAGCAGGTTGATGCCGAGGATCCAGTCCCAGTCGTCGAGGCCGGTGTCGAGGAAGCGACCTGACATGCCGACCCCGGCGTTGTTGACGAGCACGTCGAGCGGGCCACCCGTGGCGTGCACGTCGTCGGCCAGCGCCAGCACCGCGCCGCGGGAGCTCACGTCGCACTCGTGGCTTCGGGCGACTGCCCCCAGCGCCTGGACGTCGGCAGCGGTCGCGATGGCAGCGTCGGCATCGAGATCCACCACGTGCACCTCGGCGCCGTGCGCCGCGAAGGCCAGCGCTGTGGCGCGACCGATGCCGCTGCCGGCGCCGGTGACCAGGACCCGTGCGCCGCGCAGCTCGATGGCCGGGCGCGAGCGTCGACGCGCACCCATCACCGCACCTCCCCGAACGGCAGCTCGCCCGCCGCTCGCAGTCCGCCGATGGCGCGCAGGCCGGGCTCGACGAGGGCGAGCAGGAGGTCGGCGACCTCGCGGGTGCCCACCTCCGGGTGCTCGTGCCACCAACCGGCGACGGATTCGAACGCGCCGTTGACCGCGTGCGCCATCGCGTCGATGACCAGCGCGTCGATGGGCTGGTCCTCGGCACGAGCTGCGGCCTCGAAGAGCTCGGCAACGAGGCGCGTCTGACGCCGGCGGATGGCGGCGACCGCCTCGGTGACCGGCGCGTCGGCGCCCGACATGAGCGCGCCCCAGGCGCCGCGACGCTCCTCGACGAAGGCGAAGAACGCCAGCGCCCCGGCGCGCAGCTGCGCCTCGAGGTCGCCCTCGCCGACGACCGCCATCCCGACGCGCTCCGCGAGCTCGTCGGCGGCCAGCGCCATCACCGTCTGGAACAGGGCCTCCTTGGAGCCGACCAGGTCGTAGACGACGGGCTTGGAGACCCCGGCGCGTCGGGCCAGCTCGTCCATCGAGGTCTGCTGGTAGCCGCGGTCGATGAACAGATCGGTGGCGAGCACGAGCACGTGCGCCTGGCGCAGCTCGCGCGGCACGCGGCCGTGCGGGTGCGTGGCGATCTCCGCGGCGAGATCGGCGGCGGTGCGCCCGGCGATCCGACTGGTGCCCGTGCCAGGAGGCGCCGTGCTCGCTGATGTGGTGGACGTCACGTTGCCACCCTACTGCAAGTAGGCTACTCATGGTAGAGCGACATCGGGGGTCCGGGTCCCGGTGCACCACGTCCAGGAGGGTCCATGGCCATCGTCGAGGAGCAGGCGGGCACGGGCAACGGCCCCGCAGTCGATGACGACGATGACGGCGGCGAGGTCGAGCACCACCGCGTCGCCATCATCGGCACCGGCTTCGGGGGGATGGGCGCGGCGATCGCACTCAAGCAGGCCGGCCACCACGACATCGTCCTGCTCGAGCGGGCGTCCACCCTCGGCGGCACCTGGCGAGACAACCACTACCCCGGCTGCCAGTGCGACGTCCCGTCGCACCTGTACTCCTTCTCGTTCGCGCTGAAGCCGGACTGGTCGCGCAGCTTCGCCGAGGCCGGCGAGATCCAGGAGTACCTCCAGGAGACCGCGGATCGCTTCGACATCCGCCGCCACATGCGCTTCGACTCCGAGGTGCTGTCGTGCACCTGGCTCGCAGAGCAGCAGCGGTGGCACGTCGTCACCGCCTCCGGCGAGCTCACGGCGCAGTTCGTCATCGGCGCCTGGGGGCCGCTCAGCGAGCCGGCCTTCCCCGACCTGCCCGGCCTCGACACCTTCGAGGGCCCCGCGATGCACTCCGCGCAGTGGGACCACGACGTCGACCTCGCCGGCAAGAGCGTCGCGGTGATCGGCACCGGCGCGTCGGCCATCCAGATCGTGCCGTCGATCCAGCCGACCGTCGGCCACCTCGACCTCTACCAGCGCACCGCGCCGTGGGTGGTGCCGCGCCCCGACCGGCCGATCAAGCCGTGGCTCAAGAAGGCCTACGCCCGCGTGCCGGGCCTCCAGCGCCTCGCGCGCGCCGCCATCTACTGGAACCGCGAGCTGCTCATCTTCGGGTTCGCCAAGCACCCGGTGCTCATGCACCTGCCGCGCCGCCTCGCCCGTGCGCACCTCCGCCACCAGGTGCCGGACGCCGCGCTGCGTGCCACGCTCACGCCCACCTTCGACATCGGATGCAAGCGCATCCTGCTCTCCAACGACTACTACCCGGCGCTCACCCAGCCCAACACCGCGGTCGTCACCGCCGGCATCGCCGAGGTGCGGCCGCGCTCGATCATCACCACCGACGGCGTCGAGCACCCCACCGACGTCATCGTCTACGGCACCGGCTTCCACGTGACCGACCACCCGATGGCCGATCGCATCGTGGGTGCCGACGGGCACTCGGTGGCCGTCGCGTGGTCCAAGGGGATGGAGGCCTACCGCGGCACGACGGTTGCCGGCTTCCCCAACCTGTTCGCCCTCGTCGGACCCAACACCGGCCTCGGCCACACCTCCATCGTGTTCATGATCGAGGCGCAGCTGCAGTACGTGCTCGACGCGCTGCGCCAGCTCGATGCTCGCGGCATCGCCACCTTCGACGTGCGCCCCGAGGTGCAGGGGGCGTTCAACGACGACCTCGCGCAGCAGCTGGAGGGCACGGTGTGGAACTCGGGCTGCGCGTCCTGGTACCTCGACGAGCGCGGTCGCAACACCACGCTGTGGCCGACGTTCACGTTCCGCTACCGCCAGCTCATGGCTCGCTTCGACGCCGAGAGCTACCACCTCGAGGCGACCCGGGTGCCCACCTCCCGCACCTGAGCGGGAGGTGGGACCATGCGACGAACCCACCCACCAGGAGTCCCCATGCCTGACACCTCCCCCTCCAAGGCCGTGCTCATCACCGGCTGCTCCACCGGCATCGGTGCCGCCACCGCAGCCGCGTTCGCGAAGGCCGGGTGGACCACCTACGCCACCGCCCGCAAGGTCGAGACCCTCGCCGAGCTCGAGGCCGCCGGGTGCCGTGCGCTCCCGCTCGACGTGCTCGACGAGACGTCGATGGCCGCGGCGGTCGACGCCGTGGTCGCAGAGGAGGGCGCGGTGGGGGTGCTGGTCAACAACGCCGGCTACTCGCTCACAGGCGCCGTCGAGTCGCTCGCCATGGACGACCTGCGCAAGCAGTTCGAGACCAACGTCTTCGGCCTGGTGCGCATGTGCCAGCTCGTGCTGCCGGCGATGCGCGACCAGGGCTGGGGGCGGATCATCAACGTCGGCTCCACCGGTGGCAAGCTCACGTTCCCCGGCATGGGCGCCTACCACGGCACGAAGTACGCGGTGGAGGCGTTCAGCGACGCGCTGCGCTACGAGGTGGCGCCGTTCGGCGTGAAGGTCGCCCTCATCGAGCCGGGCATCATCCGCACGGCGTTCAACGACACCGCGCACGGCACGCTCGATGCATCAGACGCGCACGACGGCGGCATCTACGACGAGTTCCACGCCGGGGTGGCCAAGGCGCTGGAGGGCGCGTACGTCGGCCCGATGGGCTTGCTCGCCGCCGGACCCGAGACCGTCGCCGCCGCCATCATCCACGCGGCGGGCGACCGCACGAAGTCCCGCTACCCGATCACGCTCGGGGCACGTGGAGCGATCCTCATGCGCACCGTGCTCCCCGACGCCGGTTGGGACCTCGCCATGCGCACCCAGTTCCCGCCGCCGAAGGCCCCGCCTCGATGAGCAGAGCGATCCCACACCCCCGACCACACCCAGCGAGCGGCTGCGCACGTGGAGCGCGGCCGAGCCGGACGGGGTAGCGTCGCCCGATGCGCCAGCTCGCCGCCCGCTTCGTCCTGTTCGTCTCCCGGTACAAGATCGTCGGTCAGCCCCCGCACCACCCGGTGTGCGTGCTGGTCGCCGCACCGCACACCTCGAACTGGGACTTCTTCCTCATGCTGGCCATGGCCTGGCGCAGCGGCCTCACCCCGGTGTGGCTCGGCAAGAAGGAGATGTTCTTCTTCCCGGTGCGCGGCCTACTCAAGCGCCTCGGCGGCATCCCCGTCGACCGCGACAACCCCGCCGGCCTCGTCGATCGCATCGTGGGGGACGCACGGGCCGGGAGCTCGATGGCCATCGTCATTCCGCCCGAGGGCACGCGCTCGAAGAAGACGTACTGGAAGTCCGGGTTCCGCCGCATCGCCGCGGGCGCCGACATCCCGATCGTGCTGAGCTACCTCGACGGACCGACGAAGACCGGCGGCTTCGGCGCCGAGCTCATGGCGACCAGCGACGTCGTCGCCGACATGGACCTCATCCGCGCCTTCTACGCCGACAAGCACGGCGTGAAGGTCGGCAAGTTCACCCCGCCGCTGCTGCGCGAAGAGGTCGAAGCCGTCGAGCCCGCCTAGCCATGCGCACCGCACCCATCCTCGCCTCGATCGCCCTGGTGGCCTCGCTCGTCGCCGGCTGCTCGAGCGATGACGACCCCCCGCAGTCCGCGCCGGGCGCGACCTCCAGCGACGGCGACTCCTCGACGACCGCCGGCGACGGGAACGACGGCGGTGGCGATGCGTCCGCCTGCCCCGACGGTCCTGGCACCCTGACCATCTCCGCCATCTCCGGCGAGGAGGCAGCCTCGATCCCCGACGCCAGCGCATCGATGTACGACGGCCGCATCGGCATCGAGGAAACCGAGGTCGAGCTGGCCGACGCGGTCGCGGTGGAGATCAGCGACGGCGCTGCGCTCACCTTCTACCTGACCGACTACGAGATCGACCGCGAGACCGTCGCCTTCGAGACGCAGGACGCCGAGGAGGGGCAGCTGCTGGCGACGCTGTTCGCCACCGTCTACCAGTCCGCCGGCGAACGCACCGAGACGCCGGCGCCGATCGAGGCCGGCGAGGTGATCCCGCCCAGCCAGGGAAGCGATGACATCGGCACCGGCGAGCGGGTGTTCGACGTCATCATCGACAACGGCGAAGAGCAGCACAACGAGAGCGTGCAACCCGAGGGCGAGATCGAGATCCTCTACCTCGATGACGAGCGGGTCTGCTTCTCCGTCGACTACACGAGCTACGTCTTCGGCACCGAGGAGACCACGCGAGACGTGGCCAAGCACCTCTCGGGCACCTTCAGCGCCGACCTCGAGGAGTCCATGTTCTAGACGTCGTCCTCGGCGTCCATCTCGTCGGTGGCCTTGCCGGCGCCGTCGAGGCGCACCTCGGCGTACACGTCGGGCACCACCACCTCGTGGTCCTCGCCGATGGCGGAGAACGTGGTGCGCACCACCTGCCGCAGCTCGGAGAAGGGGCTCGCTGCGCCGCTCGGCGCGAGGTCGGCCACCGGCACGGCGAGCGCCAGCAGGTCGCGGAACGTCATGCCGTAGGACGCGCTGCGAACCGTGCCGTCCTCGGCGATCGCCACCTCGACCTGCACGGGCACGTCGTCGATGTGGTCGGGCGTCGAGGTCGTCGTCGAGGAGGTCGTGGAGAAGCCGATCGGATCGGCGCCGGGATCCGACCTTGGTGCGGGCGCGGGACGCAGCCGGGCGGTGCCGCGCACGACCGTGACCGCCTCTCCGTCGAACGTACCCGGCGCGACCTCCACCTCGTCGAGCTCGTCGAGCGCATCGAGGAGGTCGAGCGGATCCATCGCCACCTGCAGCGCTCGGCTGTCGAGCAGCGTCCATCGCTCCACGTCGGCGAGCGTCTCCTCGGAGCCGGCGGGGTCGATGCGCACCCAGCCGCTCACGAGCTGGTCGCGCAGCTCGCTGTCGCCCGGCAGCTCGGCACCGGCGCGCTGCAGCGCAGCGATGAGCAGGGTCCGCGGCGCGCGCACGTACCACGTGCCCTCCACGCGCCGCGCCTCGGTCTGCAACCCGACCGGGTCCCGCGGCAGATCGGCGTCGAGACCGTCGAGGTAGCCGGCGATCAGCGACGTCTTGACCTTCACCGAGCGGTCGTCTCCTGCCACGGTGCCACGCACGTCGAGGATCCTCGTCATGCCCGTCACGTCGAGGAGCTCGCCGATCAGCGCCTCGTCGCCGTCTCCGCCCTCGACGCTCAGCACGCTGCGGTAGCGGAACTCCTCGCCCGCGGTGCGGCGCGCGGCCGCAGCGAGCACTGCAGGGTCGCCGGGCTCGAAGGCCGCGGGATCGGCATCCGGACGCTTGGAGGTGCTGCACGCAACCGTGAGCATCGCGAGCAGGACGAGCGCTGCGATCGACGTCGGACCCGCGGCTCGCCGCGAGCCTGACCCACTGCGTCGCCACCCCCGGCGGTCATCCACGTACCGACGGTAGCCCCACCGCTCGCACGTGCGAAGGTCAACCCCGCAGGGCACGCACGACCTTCGACTTCTCGGGCTGGCGGGGGCGGCGGATGCGATGTGCGCTGCTGGTACGGTCCGCGGCACCAGCACCGAGCGAGGGGGATCGCCGATGTACCCGGGCGAGCACGCCGCAACCCATCCGGACAAGGTCGCGTACGTCATGGCCGGCAGCGGCGAGGCGGTCACCTACGCCGAGCTCGACGCACAGGCCAACCGCCTCGCCAACCTGCTCCGCGGTGCGGGCCTGCAGGTCGGCGACCACATCGCACTGTGCATCGAGAACCACCGTGAGTTCCTCGCCATCTGCTGGGGCGCGCAGTACGCGGGCCTCTACTACACGGCCATCTCGTCGCGGCTCACCGCTGAGGAGGTGGAGTACATCGTCAACGACTGCGAGGCGAAGGTCTTCATCACCTCCTCGTACAAGCGCGACGTGGCCGAGGCGGTGCGCGACGTCATGCCGAACGTGTCGCTTCGCCTGATGATCGACGGCACGGTCGACGGCTACGACGCGTACGAGGACCTCGTCGCCGCGCAGTCGACCGACCCGCTGCCCGAGCCGCGGATCGCCGGCAAGGACATGCTCTACTCGTCGGGCACCACCGGGCGACCCAAGGGCATCAAGCTCGCCGCGCCGTCGGACCCGCTCGACGCCCCGACGACGGTCACCTTCGTGGCCCAGATGCTCCTGTCGTACGGCGAGAACATGGTGTACCTCTCGCCGGCGCCGCAGTACCACGCCGCGCCGCTGCGCTTCACGATGTCGGTGCAGCAGGTTGGCGGCACCGCGGTGATCATGGAGCACTTCGACCCCGAGCAGATGCTGGCGCTCATCGAGCAGCACCGCATCACGCACACGCAGGTCGTGCCCACCATGTTCATCCGCATGCTCAAGCTGCCCGCCGAGGTGCGCGAGCGCTACGACACCTCCAGCCTGGAGATGGTCGTGCACGCCGCCGCGCCGTGCCCCGTCGCCACCAAGGAGCAGATGATCGCCTGGTGGGGGCCGGTCATCCACGAGTACTACGCGGGCACCGAGGGCAACGGGTTCGTGTACTGCAACAGCGAGGACTGGCTGGCGCACAAGGGTTCTGTCGGCAAGGCGCTGGTCGGCACGCTGCACATCTGCGACGACGAGACCGGAGAGGAGGTGCCCGTCGGCGAGGAGGGCACCATCTGGTTCGAGTCCGAGGCGCAGTTCGAGTACCACAACGACCCCGAGAAGACGAAGGCCTCGCGCCACGCCAAGGGGTGGTCGACGCTCGGCGACGTCGGCAAGCTCGACGCCGACGGCTTCCTCTACCTCACGGACCGCAAGGCCTACATGATCATCACCGGCGGGGTGAACGTGTACCCGCAGGAGGCCGAGAACGTGCTGGCCATGCACCCCGACGTGGCCGACGTGGCCGTGTTCGGCGTCCCCAACGAGGACTTCGGCGAGGAGGTCAAGGCGGTGGTGCAGGTCGCCGATGGCGTCGAGCCAGGCGACGAGCTCGCCCGGGCGCTCATCGCCTACTGCAAGGAGCACCTCGCGGATGTGAAGTGCCCGCGCAGCGTCGACTTCCGCGACGAGCTGCCCCGCCACCCCACCGGCAAGCTCTACAAGCGCCTGCTCAAGGACGAGTACTGGGCCGGCCACGCCAGCCGCATCATCTGACCGAGGCGCCGCTGCGTGAAGTCGGGACCTTCGGCCCCTGCGACGTGGACCACATCCCCGTCACCGACCGGGGCGCAGCGCGTAGGTTCAGCACGATGACCGAGCCCAGCGAACCGACGGCACCCAGGCGCATCGTGGTCCTCGGCGGAGGCACCGGGGGAACGATCATGGCCAACCGGCTGCGTCGCCACTACAAGGCGAGCGAGATCAGCATCGCGGTGGTCGACCGCGACGACGTCCACGTCTACCAGCCCGGGCTGCTGTTCGTCCCCTTCGGCCTGGCGCACCCCGAGGACATCACCCGGCAGCGCTCGAAGCAGCTCCACAAGGGGATCGAGTTCCACCGCACGGAGATCCACCGCGTCGACACCACCCACGACGTCGTCCACCTCGTCGACGGCACCGAGCTCCCCTACGACGTGCTCGTGATCGCCACCGGGTGCCGTCTCGTCCCCGAGGAGACCGACGGGCTCACCGGGCCCGGCTGGAACTCGAAGATGTTCACCTTCTACACCCGTGAGGGCGCTGCCAACCTGGCCGAGGCGCTCGAGGAGTTCGAAGGCGGGCGCATCGCCATCAACATCGTCGACCTGCCCATCAAGTGCCCCGTCGCGCCGCTGGAGTTCGCGTTCCTCGCCGACTGGTACTTCACCGAGCGTGGCATCCGCGACCAGGTCCAGCTCACCTACGTCACGCCGCTCGACGGCGCCTTCACCAAGCCGGTCGCGTCCGCCGCGCTCGCCGGGCTGCTGGAGGAGAAGGGCGTCGAGCTCGTCACCGAGTTCAACACCGGCGAGGTCGACGGGCCGGGCGGTCGGCTCATCAGCTTCGACGAGCGCGAGGTGCAGTTCGACCTCCTCGTGTCCATCCCGCTGCACAACGGCGCCGAGTTCGTGAGCCGCTCACCGGGCCTCGGCAACGAGCTCGACTTCGTCCCCAGCGACCCGGCCACGCTGCAGTCCCGTGTGAAGCCCAACATCTTCGTCATCGGCGATGCGACGGACCTGCCGGCGTCCAAGGCCGGCTCGGTGACCCACTTCGAGGGCGAGGTGCTGACGGAGAACATCATCCGGTTCCTCGCCGACGAGCCGCTCGACAGCAGCTACGACGGACACGCCAACTGCTTCATCGAGACCGGGTTCAGCAAGGCGCTGCTCATCGACTTCAACTACGACACCGAGCCGCTGCCGGGCCGCTTCCCCGGTGCTGCTGGTCCGATGCCGCTGCTCGAGGAGTCGCGGCTCAACCACCTCGGCAAGCTCATGTTCCAGTGGATCTACTGGCACGCGCTGCTGCCCGGCCGCGACCTGCCGGGCATCAGCCCCACCATGACGATGTCGGGCAAGCACCAGCCCGACGACTGACCACCGACCCAGGAGGCACCGATGCCGATCAAGACCATCGCCGGCGTGGACGTCGAGGTGACCGACGAGGGCTTCTTCGTCGACCCCGACCAGTGGACCGAGGCCATGGCGCCCGAGCTCGCGGCCGAGGACGGCATCGCCGAGCTCACCGATGCGCACTGGCAGGTCATCCGCTTCATGCGCACCGAGCAGGCGACCAAGGGCACCGGCCCGACGGTGCGCATCCTCGGCAAGACCTCCGGCGTGGGCACCAAGGAGCTCTACCAGCTGTTCCCGAAGGGGCCGGCCAAGATCGCCGCCCGCGTCGCCGGCATCCCCAAGCCGCGCGGCTGCATCTAGCACCCACCACCGCACACAGAGGAGCCACCCGTGGCCGACAAGATCGAGAAGGTCTCCATCATCATCTCCAAGGGCTCCCTCGAGGGGATCTACCCGGGGCTGATCATGGCCAGCGGCGCGCGCGCCGAGGGCATCGAGGCCAACCTGTTCTTCACCTTCTTCGGGCTCGACGCCATCCACGCCAAGCGCGTGGAGCACATCAAGGTCGCCACCGTCGGCAACCCCGGGATGCACATCGCCACCATGCTCGGCGGCCTGCCGGGCATGTCGGCGATCGCCACCCACATGATGACCAAGAAGATGCACGAGCTCGACATCCCCGACATCCCGGAGTTCATCGAGTTCATCGGCGACACCGGCACCGGCATGTACGCGTGCAAGGCGTCGGTCGACATGTTCGACCTGAGCGAGGACGACTTCGTCGAGCAGGTCGACGGCGTGATCACCGTCGGCGAGTTCTACGACATCGCGGCCGGCGGCGAGATCATCTTCACCTGACGTACGTCCCACCATCCTGGGTCGCCGCAGCCTGGGCACCTCAGGGCCCCGCAACCCAGAACGCGAAGGGGGGCGGGGGGACGCCCTGGTCTGGGAGGATGCGCCGGTGCGAGTCGACGCTGCGCTGATCGCCGGGCCCGACGACCTGAGCCCGATCTGGTTGACCAACGTCCTGGTGCGCAGCGGCGCGGCGCCGCAGGGCGCAGCGGTCGCTGCGATCGACCACCGCTCGATCGGCAACGGCAAGGTCGGCGAGAGCGTGCGCGTCACCCTCACCTGGGACGGCGGAACCCCGCCCGGCGCACCCGCCAGCGTCGTGGCCAAGTTCGCGGCCGCGGACCCGCGCAGCCGCATGGCGGGGCTCGTCACCGGCACCTACGTGCGCGAGGTCGCGTTCTACCGAGAGCTCGCGCCCATCGTCGGAGGGCGCTCGCCGGCGTGCCACGCGGCGGAGATCGACCCCGCCACCGGAGAGCTGGTCCTCCTGCTGGAGGATCTGGCCCCGGCGCGCACCGGCGACCAGATCGAGGGCTGCACCGTCGAGGACGCCGAGCTGGCTGTCGACCTCGCCGCCGACCTGCACGCCTCGATGTGGGACCACCCGGCGCTCTCCGGCCGCGAGTGGCTGATGCGCCGCGACCGCGACGGCGGCGAGGGCCTCGCCAACCTGTACGACGGGCTCGTGGAGCCCTTCTGCTCGCAGTACGCGGATCGCCTGTCGCCGCTCGCGCTCGAGGTGGCCCGATCGCTGCGAGGCCGGGTGCCGGCGTGGATCGCCCACGACGCCTCGCTGCCCGCGACGCTGCTGCACGGCGACTTCCGCCTCGAGAACCTCTTGTTCGGCACGGGAGGCGAGGCGCCGCCGGTGGCGATCGTCGACTGGCAGACGCCCAACGTCGGCCCGGGGCCGAGCGACGTGGCGTACCTCCTCGGCGGCGGGCTCGACCCTGCCTTGCGACGCACCGAGGAGCGCTCCCTGGTCGAGCGGTACCGCGACGGGCTCGAGGCTCGGGGTGTGGCGCTGGACGCTGATCGCTGCTGGGACGCGTACGTCATCGGCGCCTGCACCGGCCTGCACATGACCGTCGTGGCCTCGGTGCTGGTGGCGCGCGACGAGCGCAGCGACGCCATGTTCCTCGCCATGGCCGAGCGGCACGCCGCCCACCTCGACGACCTCGGCACCCTCGACCGCCTCGTGTGAGGATTGCGCTGCCTCGCACCGCCTACGATCGCCGCTCGGTCGATCGCGTGGCGGCCGGCACGGATCGGGTGCGAGGCGGATGACGTTCAACTCGTTGGTCTACGCAGCGTTCCTGCCGCTCGTGGTCGGCCTGTTCTGGCTGCTCCCCCACCGGTTCCGCATCTGGCTCATCCTCGCCGCGTCGTACACGTTCTACGGCGCGTGGGACTGGCGGTTCCTGGCCCTCCTGTGGATCTCGACGCTCGCCGACTGGTGGGTCGGCAGACGCCTCGACCGCACCGACGACGAGCGCCGCCGCAAGCAGCTCCTCGCCGTCAGCGTGCTCGTCAACCTCGGGCTCCTCGGCTTCTTCAAGTACTTCGGCTTCTTCGTCGAGTCCGCCATCGCCATGGGCAACCGAGCCGGCCTCGACCTCGACCCGTTCACGATGCGGATCCTGCTGCCGGTGGGGATCAGCTTCTACACCTTCCAGACGCTCAGCTACAGCATCGACGTCTACCGCCGCCGCATCCCTGCGTGCCAGAGCCTCCCGCTGTTCGCCGGGTACGTCGCCTTCTTCCCGCAGCTCGTCGCCGGCCCCATCGAGCGCGCCGAGCGCCTCCTGCCCCAGCTCGAGACCGAGCGCACCCCGCCGCGCGCCCAGGAGATCGAGTCCGCGCTCGCCCTCATCCTCGTCGGCCTGGTCAAGAAGGTGGTCATCGCCGACCAGCTGGCGCCGCTGGTGCAGCACGTCTACAGCGACCCCGGGGCCTTCGACCGCGGCGCGATCGCCGCCGCGTCGCTGGCGTTCGCGATCCAGATCTACGGCGACTTCTCGGGCTACACCGACATCGCTCGCGGCAGCGCGCGACTCCTCGGGATCGAGCTGATGGAGAACTTCCGCGAGCCGTTCCTCGCCCGCGACATCACCGAGCTCTGGCGGCGGTGGCACATCTCGCTCACCTCCTGGCTGCGCGACTACGTCTACGTGCCGCTCGGCGGCAGCCGCGGCTCGATGCGGCGAGCCAACCTGGCGGTCGTCATCACCTGGCTCGTCACCGGCCTCTGGCACGGAGCCGGCCTGACGTTCATCGCCTTCGGCCTGCTCAACGGCGCGTTCCTCGTCGGCCACCGGGCGCTGCGCCAGCGCCGCCCGCCCACGCAGCGCACGGGGATCCCGGGCGGGGTGCAGGCGGTGCTCGGCGCCGCAGTCGCCACGTCGATGTTCGCCTTCTCGGCGCTGTTCTTCCGCTCCGAGAGCTTCGCCGACAGCCTCGACGCCATCGGCAACCTGTGGACCGACCAGGGCGCGCACGCGCCGACGTGGACGCTCGGGACGCTCCTGTTCGGCCTCGTCGCCATCCTGTCCCTCGACGCCGTGCGCGCCAGGTCGCGTCGCTCGCCGGTCCCCGCCGCACCGCCGGCGCTGCTGCGCGGCCTCGCGGTCGGCACGGCCGTCGTCGCCGTCATCATCTCCAGCGGCGGCCCCGCTCCCGACTTCATCTACTTCCAGTTCTGATGCCATGACCGCCTCCGACACCAGCACCGAGCGCCGCGGCACCGCGTCGAGCCGGGCGCGCTTCGGCCGCCGCTGGGCGGCGATCGGGGTGACGGCGCTGTGCGTCCTCGGCGCGACCGAGGCGGCGGCGCGCGCGGTCGAGCCGCACGTCCCGGTACCGCTGGAGTGGGCGTCCGACGAGATCGCCATCAAGGTCGACCAGATGGACCGGCGGCGGGCGCGCGGCCAGGTCGGCGGCGTGGTCATCGCTGGCAGCTCGCAGTCGTGGGGGCTGGACCCGCAGGTCCTGATCGATGCCGGCGTCGCCGACGTCGCCTACAACAGCGCCATCCCGTCGGGCACCGCGCCAGTGCAGCGACGGTGGCTGCTGGAGGAGGTCGTGCCCCGGCTCCAGCCCGACGTCGTGGTGTGGGGCGTCAGCGCACCTGACCTCAACGAGCGGCGGAGCGCCCTCGGCTTCAGCTACGCCGCCGCCCGTGCCACGCAGCACGGTGTCGTCGCAGATGTCGATCGCTGGCTGGCAGAGCGCTCGGCGCTCATCCGCCTGCGTCCGGTCCTCGGCAGCGCGGCGCGCATCGACCACGCGCTGCGAGCACCGCTCGTCACCTCGACCAACACGCTCATCGGCGATCTCGGGCAGCGCGCCGGCTCGACGGAGTACGCGATGGCACCCGACGATCCGGCACCGCCCAACGTCGGCGAGTGGCGCGTCGGCACCACCATCGACGACCTGCCCGCGACCGTCCGAGCGCTGCGGGCGCAGGGCATCGAGGTCCTGCTGGTGCTGCTCCCGCTGCCGCAGCGGACGATCGAGGAGTTCGCCGGGGGAGGGAGTGACTGGGACCTCACGATCGAGATGATCGGGGCGATCGCTGCCGACCTCGACGTGCAGCTCCTCGATGGGCTCACCGGATACAGCGACGACCTCTCGTACCGCGACACGAGCCACCTCGACGCCGAGGCGAGCCGCGCGCTCAGCGAGGACATCGCGCGCGCGCTCGGCGGCTCGCTGCCTCCGGACCTCGAACCCGCCGTCGTCGCCGCCATGGGACCCGACGCGCCGACGCACCCCGTGCGTCGAGCGTGGATCCCGCGACCCGGCTGGCTGCGCATCGAGACCGCCGCGCCGCTCACCGAGCTCGGCGGGACCCTACTGACGATCAACACCATGGGAGACGAGGATCGGGATCGGGTCCTCGTCGAGCTCCACCCCCGACGGCGAGCGTCGACCGCCCAGCACCTCGTCGACGATCGATGGGAGCGGACCAGCCTGCCGCGCACCCTCGCCATCGATGCGCGCACCCTGGACGTCGAGATCCCCACCCTCGCGGACACCTCCACGACGGTCTTCCGCATCGTCGTGAGCGCGATCCCCGGAGGCTCCGCAGGCGCGCTCCGCCTCTCTCCTGGGTTCGCGCTCGACGAGCTGCGCGGGTCGGTCGCCAACACCGGTGCACCCGCCTGGGACCTCGTGTCCGACGAGGTCACGCCGACCGAGCACGAGCGCGCCTCGCTGCGCCGCGATGGCGATCGCCTCGTGTGGACCGTGCCCGCCGACGACTGGACCGATGAGCTGCTGATCGCCGACCTCGATGGTGCGACCACCACGCTCACCTGGGACCCGGCCGGGCGCACCCTCGTGGTGGACGGCGCCGGTGGGTCCGGACGCCTGGCGCCTGGGTCGGTCGCGCGCACCGACACCGGGTGGACGATCACCGTCGACATCCGGTCGCTGCCCACCGGCGAGCTCGACGACGCCGCGTCGCCGCTGACCATCGGACCGCGCCGCCGCCTCGATGCGGAGCGACCGCTGCTCGCCGAGGGCCTGGACCTGGTGCTCAGGTGACGTTCAACTCGCTGGCCTACGCCGCGTTCCTGCCGATGGTGGTGGTGCTGCACTGGATGCTGCCGCACCGAGCGCGCATCTGGCTGATCGTGGCCGCGTCCTACCTCTTCTACGGCGCGTGGGACTGGCGGTTCCTGGCCCTCCTGTGGATCTCGACGCTCGCCGACTGGTGGGTCGGCAGGCGCCTCGACCGCACCGACGACGAGCGCCGCCGCCGGCAGCTCCTCGGGGTCAGCGTGTGCGTCAACCTCGGGCTCCTCGGCTTCTTCAAGTACTTCGGCTTCTTCGTCGAGTCCGCCATCGCTCTGGGCGACCGCGCCGGATTCTCGCTCGATCCTGTGGTCCTGCGGATCCTCCTGCCGGTCGGGATCAGCTTCTACACGTTCCAGACGCTCAGCTACTCCATCGACGTCTACCGTCGCCGCATCCCCGCGTGCCAGAGCCTCCCGCTGTTCGCCGGGTACGTCGCCTTCTTCCCGCAGCTCGTCGCCGGCCCCATCGAGCGCGCCGAGCGGCTGCTCCCCCAGCTCGCCGCCGAGCGCACGGCGCCGCGAGCGGGGCAGATCGAGTCCGCGCTCGCCCTCATCATCCTCGGGCTCCTCAAGAAGGTCGTCATCGCCGACCAGATCGCCCCGATCGTGAACGAGGTGTGGGCCAGACCCAACAAGATCGGCACCGCGGGAGCGATCATCGCCACGCTGGGCTTCGCGCTCCAGATCTACGGCGACTTCTCCGGCTACAGCGACATCGCCCGCGGCAGCTCGCGCCTGCTCGGCATCGAGCTGATGCACAACTTCCGAGAGCCGTTCCTCGCACCGGACTACACCGAGCTGTGGCGGCGCTGGCACATCTCGCTCACCTCCTGGCTGCGCGACTACCTCTACATCCCGCTCGGCGGCAACCGCGGCAGCGCAGGGCGGGTGCGTCGCAGCGTGATGGTCACCTGGATGGTCACAGGGCTGTGGCACGGCGCGGGCTGGACGTTCGTCCTGTGGGGCGTCGCCAACGGGCTGCTCCTGCTGGCGCACCGCTGGTGGCGTCGGCACAGCACCGGCCGCTGGGCCTCGGCGCCGACGTGGCTCCGGGCTCCCATCGGCGCGGCAGCGGTGACGACGCTGTTCGCCGTCACGCTGGTGCCGTTCCGCGCCCCGGACCTCGACATGGCCCGCGCCGTGCTGACGGCGCTGGTGGTGCCGACCGGTGGCTTGGTGCCGGCGTGGGGCGCCCAGACCCTCGCCCTCTGCCTGGTCGCGGCGTTCGCCACCGACCTCGGCGTGCGAGCTGTGCACGGCCGGCACCTCGGCCCGATGCGCGTGCCCGAGGTCCGCGGCGCGGTCGCCGCCGCCGCGATCGCCGCGATCATCCTCTGCTCGGGGGCGACGCCCCAGCCCTTCATCTACTTCCAGTTCTGAGCCCATGACCGACGCCACCGCACCCCCCGCAGCACCGCCACCGCGACCGAGGTCGAGCGCGCTCCCACGTCGTGCCCTGGCCCGCACGCTGGCTGCCACGGTCGTGACGCTCGTGCTGATCGAGATCGGGTTCCGCATCGCGGGTCCCGCCGTGCTGCCGGAGCCAGACGAGTGGCCCAGCGAGCTCATCGCCGCGCAGATCCGCGGCATCGACCGCGAGGTGAGCGAGGGCCGAACGGGTGGCGTCGTGCTGGCCGGGAGCTCGCAGACCCGACGCCTCGATCCGCAGCCGTTCATCGATGCGGGGGTCGCGTACGCAGCGTTCAACGCATCGGTGAACGGCGGCACGCTCGCCATCCAGCGGTGGTGGCTCCCCGAGGTGGTGCTCCCGCGGCTGCGCCCGTCGACGGTGGTGCTCGGCATGAGCGCCCTGGACGTCGACAGCGATCCGGTCCCGATGGAGCTCCGCTTCCCGCAGGCGCGCGCCACCGCGACCGGCACGCTCGCCGAGCTCGATCGCTGGGCGGCAGCCCACAGCGAGGCGATGCGCCTGCGTCCGACGATCCGCGGCCCCCGTGCGGCTCTGACCTCGCTGCTCGGCGCCCCACCCGCCGAGGAGCTCCGGACCGGCGACCGCGGCATGTTCGCCGGCCACGACTCGCTGGTGCCCACCAAGATCCAGCAGGAGCAGCGCTCGCTCGCCGCCGGCTTCGAGCTCGCCCCCTCCCGCTTCGATGCCCTGTCGGAGCTCGCCGAGCTGCTGCGAGCGGAGGACGTCGAGCTCGTCGTGGCGCTGCTCCCCTCGGCACCGGCGTGGATCAACGGGCTCCCGAACGGCGCTGCGACGCTGCGCGAGGCCGAGGATGCCATCGTCGCCGCCGCCGACGACCTCGGGCTCCTGCTCGTCGACGTGCGAGGGGTCGCTGATGACGACCTCGACTTCAACGACGCGATGCACCTGCGCCCCGGCCGCGCCCGCGCCGCCGCCGAGCTGGTGGCCGAGGCGCTCGGCGGCACGTTGCCGACGCCGGCACCGCCCGCGGCCATCCACCACATCGACACCGACGAGCGTGGCGGCGTCCAGCGGATCGCAGCGGTGCGTCCAGGGGTCCTGGAGGTGACGCTCGACGAGCGGTCGGATCCGACCTTGACCGACGTCGTCGTCCTGGGGCTCCACGGCGGCCAGCAGCTGCGCATCCGAGTCCTCCTGGTGCCATCGTCGACCGCTCCCGATGCCCTCGATGCAGCGGTCGCGACCCTCGAGGAGCTCCGCGGGGGCACCTGGATCGCTCGGCGGTCGGTCGCCATCGAAGCCATCGATCGCCGGCGCTTCACCATCGAGCTCCCGTCCGCGGTCCGTGCCACGTTGCCCAGCGTGCTCGCGGGCTCCTGGAACGCCGCTGGCACGCGCGGCGCCCCTCCGCCCGGTGGGCGCGTGGAGGTCCGGATCCCCCACGTGCTGCTCGATGACCTCCTCGGCGTCGGTCGATCCCGCACGCCCCCGCACGGCTGGCGATCGAGCGAGCCGATCGCTCCCGTCAAGCTCCCGCCGGGCTCCGACGTCGAGCTCGACGGCGACCGCGCGCAGTGGACGATCGCTCCCGTCGAGCCCCCTGCGGCTGGTGGCACGACCGCCACCGCCGACGCGCTCGTGATCCGGCGGACCGCAGACCTCGACGCCGCACCCCTCGTGCTCGTGCTCGACCGGGAGCGCGGAGTGCTCCTGGCCGACGGTCGGCCGATCGCGCCGGCGTCGTGGCGCGTCGATGGCGACGGCGCGGCGCTCGGCCTCCACCTCGGGGATCTGGCCGACGAGCTGAACCTCGGCCGGTCCGGGTGGACGCTCGCTCCCCGACGTACCTGGCGCCTCGGCGACGGGACCGAGGTGACCGTCACCGGGGTCGGCCTCCTGGTGGGGAGCAGCACCGGCTGATCGTCCGGGCGCACGTCGCACGCCAGGCCCCGCTACGGTCCGCGTGCTGCGAGGCGCGACAACCCGAGGGGGGACCATGCAGGTGCCGTTGACGATCCGCGACCACCTCGAGCGCGCCGCGCTCGTCTACGGCGAGCGCGTGGGGGTGGTCGACGAGCCCGACCAGCCGGCACCGTCGCTCGGCTCGCGCACCTACCGCGAGGTCGCGGCGGACGCCGCGGCGCTCGCCGCGGGCCTCGACGAGCTCGGCGTCGCGCACGGCGGAAGGGTGGCGATCGTCTCGCAGAACGCGGCGCGGATGCTCACGTTCCTCTTCGGCACGTCCGCGTTCGGTCGCATCGGCGTGCCGGTGAACTTCCGCCTCCAGCGCGAGGAGATCCAGTACATCCTCGATCACGCCGGCGCAGAGGTCGCCTTCATCGACCCCGAGCTCGAGCCCACGCTGTCGGGCCTCTCGGTGCCGCGCACCGTCGTGCTCGGCGACGAGAGCGACGCGCTGCTGCGCCACGGCGTGGAGCCGCGCCCGTGGACGCCCGACGAGGACGCCACGGCGACGATCAACTACACCAGCGGAACGACGGCGCGCCCCAAGGGCGTGCAGCTCACGCACCGGAACCTGTGGATCAACGCGGCCACCTTCGGCTGGCAGCTCGGCGTCTCGGACCGCGACGTCTACCTCCACACCCTGCCGATGTTCCACGCCAACGGCTGGGGCATGCCGTACGCGGTCACGGCCATGGGCGGCCGCCACATCGTGCTCCGCAAGGTTGACGGGCCCGAGATCCTCCGGCGCATCGACGAGCACGGCGTCACGCTGCTGTGCGCCGCGCCCGCGGTGGTCGCCGCGATCCTCGATGCGGCGGCGAGCTGGGACGGCCCCATCCCCGGCCGCGACCGCGTGCGGCTCGTGGTCGCCGGCGCACCGCCGCCGACGCGCACCATCGAGCGCGTCGAGGTCGAGCTCGGGTGGGAGCTCATCCAGATCTACGGCCTCACCGAGACCTCGCCGCTGCTCACGATGAGCCGCAGCCGCGCCGAGTGGGACGAACTCGAGCCCGGCGAGCGCGCCTCGCGCCTCGGGCGAGCCGGAGCGCCATCGCTCGGCGTGTCGCTGCGCACCTCCGACCAGGGCGAGGTCCTGGCGCGCGGCAACGTGGTGCTGGCGGGCTACTGGGAGCAGGCCGAGGCCACCGCGGAGGCGATCGTCGACGGCTGGTTCCACACCGGCGACGGCGGTGCGATCGACGACGAGGGCTACCTCACCATCGCCGATCGCAAGAAGGACGTGATCATCACCGGTGGCGAGAACGTGAGCTCCATCGAGGTGGAGGATGCGCTGTTCAGCCACCCGGAGGTCACCGAGGCCGCCGTCATCGGGGTGCCCGACGACAAGTGGGGCGAGACGGTGAAGGCGCTCGTCGTGCTCGCGCCCGACGCCACCGCTGACGAGGCCGCGCTCATCGAGCACTGCCGGGGGCTGCTCGCCCACTACAAGTGCCCCACCAGCGTGGAGGTGCGCGACGAGCTGGCGCGCACCGCGACGGGCAAGCTCCAGAAGTTCAAGCTGCGCGCGCCGTACTGGGAGGGCCACGACCGCCTCGTCAACTGAGGGCCGCGCCGACGCCGGCCCGCTACCCGCGCCGCTCTGGGTGCAGGACGGAGGGCTGGTGCCTCGAAGCGGCGGGTAGCGTCGAGGCCATGGCATCCCAAGGCGAACCAGACGTGTCCGTGTCGCGCACCATCGCGGCCTCCCCCGAGGCGGTGTGGGCGCTGATCTCCGACGTGACCCGCATGGGCGAGTGGTCACCGGAGACCACCGGCGCCCGTTGGGTCGGCGGCGCGACCGGACCCGCTGTCGGGGCCCGGTTCAAGGGCAGCAACCGCAACGGAGCGCGCCGCTGGTCGACCACCTGCAAGGTCGTCGCCGCCGAGCCGGGACGATCCTTCGCCTTCGACGCCCAGGTCGGGCCGCTCGTCCTCTCACGGTGGGGCTACGAGCTCGCTCCCACCGACGACGGCGGCTGCACCGCCACGGAGACCTGGCACGACCGGCGCGACCCGGTCTCGAAGCTCTTCAGCCCGCTGGTCAGCGGCGTGAAGGATCGCGTCGAGCACAACGGCGCCGGCATGGCAGCCACCCTCGAGGCGCTCGCCGCCGCCGCTGAGGCGGCGCCATGAGGAGCACCGGCTGACGCCCCGGACCCACGCCGTCGCGGTGCCCGAGGATCGGTTGACCGCGCCCGGCGGGGAGCCTAGGGTCGAACGGGTGTTCGCCACCGATCGCACCGACGCCCCCCTCCAGGGCTCGCTGCTCGACGGATCGACGCTCACCACGCTCTCGCTGCGCGACGACGTCGTCGACGGGGTCGCCTTCCACCCAGCGGTGGCGACCTGGTTCGAGCGCCGGTTCCCCGAAGGACCCACGCCGCCGCAGCGAGACGGATGGCCTTCCATCGCGGCGGGGCGCTCCACGCTCATCGCCGCGCCCACCGGCTCCGGCAAGACGCTGGCGGGCTTCCTCGTCTGCATCAACGACGCCTACCTCGCCCACGCGGCAGGCGGCATCCTCGCCGGCACCCGCGTCGCGTACGTGTCGCCGCTCAAGGCGCTGGCGGTCGACATCGCCGAGAACCTCGAGCGCCCGCTGGCGGAGATCGCAGCCGTCGCCGCCGAGCTCGGCCTGAGCGCGCCGACGATCACCGTCGGGGTGCGCACCGGCGACACCACCTCGTCGCAGCGCGCTGCGATGGTGCGCACGCCCCCCACGTTCCTCGTCACCACCCCCGAGTCGCTGTACCTGCTCGTCACCGCGCAGCGCAGCCGCGCTGCGCTCGCCACCGTCGGCACGGTCATCGTGGATGAGATCCACGCCCTGGCGCGCGACAAGCGCGGCGCCCACCTGGCGCTCACCCTCGAGCGGCTCGAGCACGTGTGCGCGCAGCCCCCGGTGCGCATCGGCCTCTCGGCGACGCAGAAGCCCATCGACACCGTCGCCCGGCTGCTGGTCGGCACCCGCACCGACGCCGCCGGTGCCCCAGGCGCGACCATCGTCGACGGCGGCCACCAGCGAGCGCTCGACCTCGCGCTCGAGCTCCCCGCGGGCGAGCTCGAGGCGGTCATCGCGGCGAGCCAGATGGACAGCGTGCTCGACCGGATCGCCGAGCTGGTCGACGGGCACCGCACCACGCTGGTGTTCGTCAACACCCGCAAGATGGCCGAGCGCCTCGCCCACCAGCTCGGCGAGCGCCTCGGCGACGACGCCGTCGCCGCCCACCACGGCAGCCTCAGCCGCGACCGCCGCCACCGCGTGGAGTCCCGCCTGCGCGCAGGTGAGCTCCGGGCGCTGGTAGCCACGGCGTCGCTCGAGCTCGGCATCGACATCGGCCCCGTCGAGCTGGTGTGCCAGATCGGCTCCCCGCGCTCCATCGCCACGTTCCTCCAGCGCGTCGGACGCTCCAACCACACCCGTTCCGGCACGCCGACCGGTCGCCTGTTCCCCCTCACGCGCGACGAGCTGGTCGAGAGCACCGCCCTGCTCGCCGCGGTGCGCGCCGGGCGCCTCGACGCGCTCGAACCGCCCGTCGCCCCCCTCGACATCCTCGGCCAGCAGCTCATCGCCGAGGTCGCCGCTCAGGAGTGGCGCACCGACGACCTGTACGAGCTCGTGCGGCGCGCCCACCACTACTGCGACCTCACCCGAGCGCAGTTCGACGAGGTGCTCGAGCTCGCTGCGCACGGCGTCGTCACCGGCCGCGGCCAGCGCGCCGCGCACCTGCACCTCGACACCATCAACGGCGAGGTGCGACCCCGCAAGGGCGCACGGCTCGCCGCGCTCACCTCCGGCGGCGCCATCCCCGAGCTCGGCGACTACCGCGTCGTGCTCGAGCCCGATGAGACGTTCATCGGCACCGTCAACGAGGACTGGGCCACCGAGTCCATGGCCGGCGACATCTTCCTGCTGGGCACCCACTCGTGGCAGATCCGCCAGGTCGTCGCGGGGCAGGTGCGCGTCACCGACGCCGGCGACCGGTCGCCCACCATCCCGTTCTGGCTGGGTGAGGCCCCGGCGCGCACCGTCGAGCTCTCCGCAGAGGTGTCCGACCTGCGCCGAGCGGTCGACGACCACCTGCTCGCCGGCGACCCGGAGGCCGCGGTGCGCTGGGTCGCCGAGGTTGCGGGCGTGCACGACGAGGCCGCCGAGACGGTCGTCGCGTACCTCCAGGCCGGGCGCGCCACGCTCGGGCTGCTGCCCACGCAGGACGACCTGGTCCTCGAGCGGTTCTTCGACGAGGCCGGCGGCATGCAGCTCGTCATCCACTCCCCGTGGGGCGGGCGCATCAACCGCGCCATGGGCTACGCGCTGCGCAAGAAGTTCTGCCGCACGTTCAACTTCGAGCTGCAGGCATCGGCCAACGACGACACCGTCGTCATCTCGCTCGGCCCGCACCACAGCTTCCCGCTTACCGACGTGCCCCGATTCCTCTCCAGCGGGGGCATCCGGGCCACGCTCACCCAGGCGGTGCTCGACCAGCCGATCTTCCTGTCGCGGTGGCGGTGGAACCTCAACCGGTCGCTCATCGTGCTGCGGTTCCGCGGCGGCAAGAAGAACCCGCCGCCCATCCAGCGCATGGAGGCCGACGACCTCATGGCCGCGCTGTTCCCCGGCGCAGCCGCGTGCCAGGAGAACATCACCGGTCCCATCGAGGTGCCCGACCACCCCGTCGTGCGCCAGACGGTGCACGACACGCTCACCGAGGGCCTCGACGTCGACGGCCTCATCGAGCTCTGGGGGCGCATCGAGGCCGGCGACGTGCGCATCCACTGCCGCGACACCGTCGAGCCGTCGCTGCTCGCGCACGAGATCCTCACCGCCCGGCCCTATGCCTTCCTCGACGACGGCGAGGCGGTCGATCGCCGCACCAACGCCGTGCCGCTGCGCCGCGGCCTGCCGGTCGACCCATCCACCATGGGGCGCCTCGAGGCAGCTGCCATCGAGCAGGTGCGCGAGGAGACCACGCCCCATCCGACGACCGCCGATGAGCTGCACGACCTGCTCGCCGCGCTGGTGCTCACCGCCGCTCGCCCTGAGTGGGAGCCCCTCATGGCGGCGCTCGAGGAGCGCGGTCGAGCGGCACGGCTGGTCGACGAGGTGGGCGAGCGGTGGCGCACCACCGAGGCGTCAGGCGCCGTCGGGGTGCTGCTCGACGACGCGCCCGGCGCCGGCGGCGCAGCGCTGGCGCCCGAGGACGTCGCCGCCGAGATGCTGCGCGGCCACCTCGACCTGCACAGCCCCACCACCGCGACCGAGCTCGCGCAGCGCACCGGGCTGCGCCCCGGTGCGGTCGCCAGCGGCCTGGCGCGCCTCGAGGGCGAGGGCTTCGCGGTCCAGGGCCGCTTCACCGACCCCGCGCTGATCGAACCCGAGTGGTCGTCGCGGCGCCTGCTCGCCCGGATGCACAGCTACTCGCGCAAGCGCCTCCGCCGCGAGATCGAGCCGGTGCACCCCGAGCAGCTCGTGCGGTTCTGGCTGCGGTGGCAGCACGTGGCGCCCGGCAGCGCGGTGCGTGGCCGGGCCGGCCTGCGCGCCGTGCTCGAGCAGCTCCAGGGCTCGTCGGTCGCGGTGGCTGCGTGGGAGCCCGACGTGCTCGCTCGGCGCGTGGCGGACTACCAGCCCGCGTGGCTCGACGACCTCTGCCTCAGCGGCGAGCTCACGTGGTTGCGACTGTCGCCACCCACCCTGGAGGACCCCGACCGGCGCGGCGGCGCGCCGTCTCGGGCGACGCCGGTGTCGCTCGCGTACCGCGACGACCTGGCGTGGCTGCTCGAAGCCGTGCGCGGCCCGCAGGCGCCGCCGGTGCCCTCGGCCGGGGCCGTGGCCGAGATCGTCGAGGTGCTCGCCGAGCGAGGCGCCTCGTTCGCCGCCGAGCTCGCCGAGCGCACCGGACGCCTGCCGACCGAGATCGAGGACGCGCTGTGGGAGGCCGTCGCACGCGGCCTGGTCACCAGCGACGGCTTCGCAGCCATCCGCGCCGTGTCCGCGGGCCAGCGGCGCAGCACGGCGCGCGACCGCCAGCGGGGCCGTCTCCGTCGTGGTGCCGGCGCCCCCGGGCGTGCAGCGGGTCGCTGGTCGCTGGTCGACGGGCCCGCACCGACGGCGATCCCGGCCGACGCCTCGGGCACCGACCGCGACGAGCTGGCAGAGGCGCAGGCCGAGCAGCTCCTCGCCCGTTGGGGCGTCGTGTTCTACGACATCGTCGCCCACGAGGGCGCAGCCCTGCGCTGGCGCGACGTGCAGCGGGCCCTGCGTCGCATGGAGGACCGCGGCCTGGTGCGCGGCGGGCGGTTCGTGTCCGGCTTCAGCGGCGAGCAGTTCGCCTCGCCGGCAGCAGTCGAGGGGCTCAAGGCCATCCGCCGCCTCGAGCCCAGCGGTCGCACCATCACCGTCAGCGGCGCCGATCCGCTGAACGTCACCGGGGTGATCCTCCCCGGCGAGAGGATCGCTGCGCGGCGCAGCGAGTCGGTCGAGCTCCCGCTGTAGGCGGCCACCTGCTCGCTGCTTCGGCCTCAGCTAGACGATTCGCACCCAGCACGCACCCCGGCCAGGATCAGCGGCCATGTTCGACCAGCACCGCGCCGCCCTCGTCCGCATCCACCTCGTCGCGTCCGGCGTGCTCGTCGCCCTCGTCCTCCTCCAAGCGGTGCTCGCCGGCCAGGGGCTCTTCAACGGGTCCAGCTTCGACCTCCACGGCTACCTGGGCAACGGCAGCTTCGTCGTCGGCACGCTCGCGGCCGCAGCGGCGATGGTCGGTCGCCTGCCCCGCCCGCTCATGACCATGAGCCTGGCGGTCGCCGTCGGGCTGTTCTGCCAGACCGGTCTCGGCTACGTCGGGCGGGAGAGCACAGCTGCGGCGTCGTGGCACGTGCCGCTCGGGGTGGCGATCTTCGGCCTCAGCGCGGTGCAGGTCACCCTCGCCGGCATCGCCACTCCGCGGGGGCGCGCCGCAGCGTGATCCGACGAGGTGCTCGACGAGGCTGCCTGGCAACGACGCTCCGAATCGGACAGGATCCTTCGTCGACGGGTGGAAGCGGGAAGGCTGTGCGCCGATGACGAGAAGGACGAAGATCCTCGCGGGCCTCGCGGCGTACGCGGTGGTGATGGCCATCGGCGTGATCATCTGGCAGGGCGGCAGCGACGGCGGCGATCCCCCATCGGGAACCCCTGCCCCGGTCGCACCGGGTGAGGCGAACCTGCTCGTGATCATGACCGACGACCAGACGCTCGAGTCGGTGCGGGTGATGTCCAACGTCCGCACCCTGCTCGCCGAGCAGGGCACGACGTTCAGCCGGTACTACGTCACGACGCCCAACTGCTGCCCCTCGCGCGCCACCTTCTACAGCGGTCAGTACCCGCACAACAACGGGGTGCGCGACAACGTGCCGCCGATGGGCGGCGCGCTGCTGTTCCGGGCGATCGAGGATGAGTCGCTCGGGCCGTGGATGCAGCAGGCCGGCTACTGGACGGCGCACATCGGCAAGTACATGAACGGCTACGGAGACCCGAACCCGCCCTACAGCTGGGATGACGGCATCGAACCGCAGCCGGGATGGGACCGGTGGTTCAGCCTCATCGACCCGTTCACCTACACCTTCTACAACTACAAGGTCTCGGTGGACGGCGAGGAGCGCACCTACGGCACCGCCCCCGAGGACTACCAGACCGACGTGCTGGGCCAGGAGGTCCTCGACTCGATCGATGCGGGCGTGGCATCGGGCAAGCCGTGGTTCGTCTCGTGGATGCCGGTCGCTCCGCACATCGGCCAGCGCGAGCGCGTGCCGGAGCCCGGCGAGATCCCCGACAGCTTCACGGTCGTCCCTGCGCCACGCCACCTCGGCATGTTCGCGAACGAGCCGATGTTCCAGGCGCCCAGCCTCGTGTACGGCGCCGCGGCGGCCTCCAGCGAGGATCTGGCCGGCAAGCCGAAGATGGTGCAGGAGCGGGCGACCGCAGACGAGGCGCTCAGCCTGTCTGGCTACCGAGCCGAGCTCGAGTCGCTGCAGGCGATCGACGAGTGGATCGGCCGCATGTACGACAAGCTCGAGGAGACCGGCCAGCTCGACAGCACCGTCATCGTGTTCGCGTCGGACAACGGCCTGTTCCACGGCCAGCACGGGCTGTGGCAGAAGAGCCTCCTGTACGAGGAAGCGGTGCACGTGCCGCTGATCGTGCGCGGCCCGGGGTTCCCCGCGGGGACGACCGCCACGCAGCTCACGTCCAACATCGACCTCGCTCCCACGCTGCTCGGCATCGCCGGCGGCGAGGCCACCCGCGTCCTCGACGGCCGCGACCTGCGGCCGCTGGCAAGCGATCCGGCGCAGGGCACGGACCGGGCGCTGCTGCTGGAGAACTGGTACACGTTCACCAACACGAGCACGCAGGCGATCCGCGTGGGCGACTGGGCGTACATGGAGTGGTCGACGGGCGAGCGCGAGCTCTACGACGTCGGCACCGACCCGTACCAGATGACGAACCTGGCCAGCGATCCGGCGTACGCCCAGACCATCACCGAGCTCAGCCAGCGGCTCGGCGTCATGCGATCGTGCGCCGGCGCCACCTGCGAGGAGTCGGACCTCAGCCGCAGCTGATCGCCTCGCGGCCCTGGCGTGGTGTGCGGCTCGCCGGGCACCACGCCAGCCCCACGAGGAGCCGGAAGGTGAGACCGGGTCCACCGAAGTGCCAGGATGACCCGGATGGGGGACGAGGACCGGCTGACCGGTGCGGCAACGCGGGCACCGTCCACCGACGGCGTCGAGGTGGCCATCCACGACCTCGGTGGCGACGGCCCGCCCATGCTGCTCGCGCACGCCACCGGCTTCCACGCCATGGTCTGGGCACCGATGGCCCCGCACCTCACCGGATGGCACCGCATCGCCCCTGACCTGCGCTGCCACGGCGACACCAGCATCCCCGACGACCTCGTGCTCAGCTGGTGGGGCGTCGCCGAAGACGTGCTCGCCACGATCGACGCCGTCGGCCTGGATCGGCCCGTCGGCGTCGGTCACTCCATGGGCGGCGCGGCGGTGATCCTCGCCGAGCTCTTGCGCCCCGGCACCTTCGCCGCCCTCTGGCTCTACGAGCCGATCGTGTTCCCCCCGCACCCCCCGGTCCCCGCGGATCAGAACCCCATGGTGCTCGCCGCTCGCAAGCGCCGCCCCTGGTTCCCCGACCGCGACGAGGCGTACGCGAACTACGCCGCCAAGCCCCCGCTGTCGGAGCTCTCCCCGGCGTGCCTGCGCGCGTACGTCGACCACGGCTTCGCCGACGCAGACGACGACACCGTCGTGCTCAAGTGCCTCCCCGAGCGCGAGGCCCAGAACTACGAGCTCGGCGGCCACCACGGCGGCTTCGCCCGGCTCGGCGAGCTCGCCCTGCCCGTCACCGTCGCCCACGGGCGCGTCGATCACCCCGGGCCGGCCAGCATCGCCCCGGCCATCGCAGCGGAGATCGCCGACGCCCACGTGCGCTCGTACGACGATCTCGCCCACTTCGGCCCGCTCGCCGACCCGGCGCGCATCGCAGCCGACATCGTCACCGACCTCGCAGGGATCCGGTGAACGAGCGGCGCAACGACGACCGCCTCGCCGAGGCGGTGGCCGCATCCCTCGAGCTGATCCACCGGCACGGCCTCGACGCCTTCGACCTCAAGCGCCTCTCGTACCAGCTCGGCACACCCGAGCGCGACCTCCTCGACCTCGTCGGTGACCGCCACGCACTGCTGCACCGCTGCCTCGACGCCATCGTCGGCGAGGTGACCCTTCCCGCACCCGATGCGCAGCGTTGGCAGGAGCAGGTCAGCGAGCTCGCCATGTCGTTCTGGGCCGAGCTTGCCTGGTACCCGGGCATCAGCCACCACATCGTCACGTTCCAGCACGTCTCCCCCACGATGCTGCGCGTCGTGGAGGTGGGCGTCGAGATCCTCATGGCCGGCGGCTTCGATGAGGCGCAGGCGACGGAGCTCTTCATGGCCGTCGCCAGCTACGTCCTGGCGCGCGCTGCGATGGACGGGCACCGCCTGCTCGAGTGGGGCTGGGACGAGGTCGGCGAGCCCACGAGCCGCGAGAGGTTCCTCGGCGTCGAGAGCTGGAGGACCACTGCGCTGGAGGCCGGGCTCGAGCACCTCCCGCGGGTCGCGAGCTACCTCGAGCGCTCCGAGGAGTGGACCTGGAGCCGCGAGGTGTTCGCCAAGGAGCTCGAGCTCCTGCTCGCCGGCATCGGAACCCTCCCGCGCTGAGCGGGCCGCAGCCCGCAGCGGACGCCTACCATCTGCGGCCATGTCCGACTCCCCCGGCGTCCGCCGCACGCTCGTCGCCCTCCTCGAGCGAGCCGAGCCCTTCGACGAGGCGGTCGAGCGCGCCTGGGAGCCCCTGCGCCGCAACGCGGTGGCCAACCGCTCCTTCTACGCCGCAACTGCGGTGGGCGACCACGGGATGGTGTGGCTGGCGCTCGGCGCCGCCTTCGCTCCCCGCTCCGCGCTCCACAAGCGCAACGCAGCGCGCCTCGCCGCCGGCCTCGCCATCGAGTCGATCGTCGTCAACGGCGCCATCAAGGGCGTGTTCCGCCGCACGCGCCCGGTGCACGAGGGCGAGCGCCCCCACCACCTCCGCATCCCCATCACCAGCAGCTTCCCATCGGGCCACGCGTCGTCCGCTGTCTTCGCGTCGATGATCCTCGCCGACGCCGACCCGAAGCTGAAGCGCCCGCTTCAGGTGCTCGCCGTCGCGGTCGCCTTCAGTCGCGTCCACGTGCGGATCCACCACGCCAGCGACGTGGCCGGCGGCCTCGTGGTCGGATGGGCGCTGGGGCGCATCGCTCGCCGCATCGCCCCGCTCGACGACGCCCCCGCCCCCAGCTGATCCACGCTCGCCAGCGCGGCCCAGGAGCAGCGCCCGGGGAACGACGGCGTCCGGCGGTCTAGCCTCACGCCATGGCCGAGCGAGCGATGCACGACGAGCGACGCATGTCGGACCTCGAGGCCATGATGTGGACGGTCGAGAAGGACCCCCACCTCGCGTCGACCTTCGGCAGCATCACCCTCTTCGACCGCGCACCTGACCTCGAGCGCTTTCGAGCCCGGCTGCACCGCGCCGCGGCGCTCATCCCCCGGCTGCGCCAGCACGTGGTGCCGACCCTCGGCCGCCTGGCACCACCCGAGTGGCGCGACGACCCCGACTTCGACATCGAGCGCCACGTCCGCCACCTGGCGCTCCCCGGCGAGGGCACCGAGCGCGAGCTGTTCGACCTCGCGGCGCGCTTCGTGCTCGACCCGTTCGACCGCACCCGTCCGCTGTGGGAGTTCACGATCGTCGAGGGCCTCGCCGGCGGGCGAGCAGCGCTGGTGCAGAAGATGCACCACGCCATCACCGACGGCGAGGGCGGCATCCGCATGTCGGAGCAGTTCATCGACCTCGAGCGCGACGGACGCGACCTGGACCCGGTTCCCTGGCCCGAGCCGGGCGGTGCTGGCGTCGGCGTCGCCTCGCTGGTGGAGACCACCTCCGACGTCCTCGGCCACACGCTGCGGCGGAGCGTCGGCGTGGCGCGCCGCGCCGCGGAGGACGCCGTCGACCTGCTGATCCACCCCTCGACCGCCGCGCACCTCGCCCCTGAGGCCGTGGAGACCGCTCGCTCCGCGATCCGCCAGCTCACCGTCACCGATCCAGCGCACTCGCCGCTGTGGGCGCAGCGCACCCTCCAGCGCCGCTTCGACCGCCTCGACGTCGACTTCGACGACGCGCGGGCTGCGGCCAAGCGGCTCGGCGGCAGCCTCAACGACCTCTTCGTCGCCGGCGCCGCCGCAGGCATCGGCGCCTACCACCGCGAGCTCGGCACACCGGTGGACGAGCTGCGCATGGCCATGCCGATCAGCACCCGCACCGACGGGTCCGCCGGAGGCAACAGCTTCGCCCCCACCCGGGTGCTGGTGCCCACCGGCGACCTCGACCCGATCGAACGGTTCGAGGCGGTGCGCGAGCGCTTGGCGGTGACCAAGGCCGAGCGGGCCATCGGCTTGGTGGCCGCCACCGCAGGCATCGCGAACCTGCTGCCGACCTCGGTGCTGGTGCGCTTCACCCGCCAGCAGGTCGAGACGGTGGACTTCGCCACGTCCAACCTGCGTGCAGCACCGATCCCGCTGTACATGGCCGGAGCACTCGTCGAGGCGACCTACCCGATGGGGCCGCTGTCGGGCACCGCGTGCAACCTCACCATGATGAGCTACGCCGGGATGCTGAACATGGGCCTGCACACCGACGCCGGCGCGGTGAGCGACCCCGAGCTGCTGGTGCGCCACCTCATCGAGGCGTACGCGGAGCTCATCGCCGCAGCGAGCTGAGCCCGAGGTCCGCGCAGGCGGACCGCTGGACCGGCGGCGTCAGCCGGCAGCGCCCACGGGTGCGTCGAAGCTGACCGACACCAGCAGGAGGCGGAGGTCGAGGAGGAGGTCGGCGACCTCGTCGGCCGACACGAGCTCGCGGGCCTGGAACGTGGCGAGGCTGCGATCGATGAGCGAGAGCGCCTGCTCGAGGCTCCGCGACTCGGTGGAGCCGGCTGCCAGGTCTGCTGCCATGTCGCACCTCCTGTCGGCTCGGCACCGGGTGGCGTCGAGGTGACTGAGGTCGAGCATAGCGACGCGATGCCCGCTTGGTGCTGCACCGTTTCCCAGCGGCAGGCGCACGTGCCCTCCGGCGGTCGTTCGAGGCGGCGAGAACCGGGGCGCGCTGCGGTACCGTCGCCGCATGACGAACCCCTCCGTCGAGTCGCTCGGCCTCACGTTCGCTGGCTTCATGGCGCTCGGTCCGCAGGCGGCCGTGTCGTGCGCGATCGAGGCGCAGCGGCTCGGCTACCAGTCGTTCTGGACACCGGAGACCACCGGCCCGGAGGCCTTCAGCCTGCTGGGAGCCGTGGGCGCAGCCACCGGCGACCTCGACCTCGGCACCGGCGTCCTGGCCCTGCAGCTGCGCACGCCGCCGCTGGTGGCCATGGCGGGAGCGACCTTGCAGGCGCTGCACCCCGAGCGCGACATCCTCCTCGGCGTCGGCATCTCGTCGCCGGTGGTGACCGAGCAGTGGCATGGCGCTCCCTACGGCGACCAGCCCCTCGCCCGGGTGCGCGAGTACGTCGCGCTCGTGCGTGCCTGCCTCTCGGGAGAGGTCGTCACCTTCGAGGGCGACTTCTACGGGGTCCGCAAGTTCCGCCTCGGTGTGCGACTCGGCGAGCGCAAGCCCAAGATCGTCGTGGCCGCCCTCAACCCGGCCATGCTCCGCCTCGGCGGCGAGGTGGCCGACGGCGTGCTGCTCAACTACCTGCCGGCGTCGCACGTGCCGTGGTCCGTCGAGCAGATCCGCTCCGGCGGCGACGCCACCATCTACGGCTACGTGCACGTCGGGGTGTGCGAGCGCGAGGACGGCATCGAGCTGGCCCGCCGCGACCTCTTCTCCTACGCGGTGGTCGACGCGTACGCGCGCAGCTTCGAGCGCGCCGGCTTCGGCGACGAGGTGGCCGAGATCCGCGAGCGGCACGCGGCACGAGACCGCGAGGGCGCGCTCGCCGCGGTGTCGGACCGCATGGTCGATGCCATCGACGTGATGGGCGACGCGCAGCACGTCCACGACACGGTGCGCGCCTACGTCGATGCCGGCGTCGAGGTGCCGGTGGTGATGCCGCTGCCGTGGGGCCCCGACCGCCGCGCCGTGGTCGACGCCACGGTGCGCGCCGCGGCCGGGGCGGGCTGAGCGGTGGAGCTGAGCGGCGCCACCGTCGCGGTCACCGGCGCCGGCAGCGGCATCGGCGCCGCGCTGGTCCGTGCGGTGGCCTCCGGCGGTGCCGGGGCGGTCGCGCTGCTCGACATCGATGAGGACGGTGCCCAGCGCACCGCCGACGACGTCCGCTCGACGCACCCCGACCTCGCGCTGCTCGTGCGGCGCTGCGACGTGTCCTCAGCCGACGACGTGGCGGGGGCGATCGACGACGTGGAGGAGGCGCTGGGACCCATCGCTCTGTGGTGCTCGAACGCCGGCATCCTGCGCATCGGCGGCGTCGAGCTCCCCTTCGACCACTGGGAGCAGAGCTGGCAGGTCAACGTGGCCGCGCACGTGCACGCCGCCCGCGTGCTCGTGCCGCGGATGCTGGCGCGCGGCGGGGGCCACCTGCTGCACACCGCGTCGGCCGCCGGCCTGCTCAGCCAGATCGGCTCCGGGCCGTACAGCACCACGAAGCACGCGGCGGTCGGGTTCGCAGAGTGGCTCGCCATCACCTACGGCGAGGCCGGCCTCGGGGTCTCGGTGCTGTGCCCGCAAGCGGTCGACACCGCGATGACCGCCGGCATCGATGGCGGCGGGGTCGCCGGGGTCGACGGGATGCTCTCCGCCGATGACGTCGCCGCGGTCGCGGTCGCCGGCGTGCTCGAGGGCAGGTTCCTGATCCTCCCCCACCCGGAGGTCACCACGTACGTGCAGCGCAAGGCGGCCGACCACGACCGCTGGATCGGGGGCATGCAGCGCCTGCAGGCGCGGTTCCTCGGCGGTGCCGGCTGATGGCCCGCCGCGCACCCGTGGAGCCGACGGTCGACCCGGCGCTCGTCGCCATCGGGCTGCGCCCCGGCGACCGGGTCCGCTGGCGGCGCCGCGACGGCGAGCACTGGCACGAGGGCACCGTGGCGCGCCGCGAGCGCGACGGCTCCGTCGGCCTGCACGACGCCAAGGGAGCAGCGCGCGCCATCGCGCTCGAGCGCCTCGAGGTGCGCACCACCGGGCCGCGTGGCGGCGTGCAGTGGGAGCCGGTCGCCGAGCGCGCCGCGCGCGACGAGCAGCTCGGCCTGTTCTGAGGTCGACGTGAGGCCGCTGTGACCACCGACGACGCGCCCGACCCCGATCGATCGACGCGCGCCGTCTACGAGCAGCGCGCCGCGGACTGGGTGGTGCGACGTGCACCGAGCCGGGGCAGCGGACCCGTCGATCTCGCCGCAGCAGCGCACGCAGCCGGTCAGGTCGGGCCGATCGCCGATCTCGGCTGCGGGCCGGGGTGGTTCCTCCCCCTGCTCGGTCCGGGCGCGATCGCTCTCGACAACGCTCGGGCGATGCTCGACGAGGTGGCGCACCACGATCCCTCCGCTCGGTGCGTCCAGGCCGAGCTCGGCGCGCTGCCGCTGCGACGCGGCTCGCTGGGCGGGGCGTACGCGGGGAAGAGCTGGGTGCACCTGGCACGCTCGAAGGTGCCTGCGGCGCTCGCCGAGGCGCACGCCGCCCTGGCACCTGGTGCCCCCCTGGAGGCGGTGCTCTTCGGCGGCGACGAGGAGCACGCGCCGATGCCGGGTGACGAGTTCGCAGGGCGCTGGTTCTCGCACTGGCCCGAGGCGATGCTGCGCGACGTGCTGACCGGCGGCGGCTTCACGTCGATCACCATCGAGTCGAGCGAGCGCGCCCGAGCCATCGACCTGACGGTGCGCGCCGTGCGAGCGCGCACCCTGCCCGACATCGTCGGACCGAGGATGCGCTTGCTCGTCGTCGGGCTGAACCCGAGCCTGCGGGCGGCTGACGCTGGCATCGGCTTCGTCACGCCGGGCAACCGCTTCTGGCCCGCTGCGCTCGAGGCCGGCATCGTGAGCCGAGATCGCGACCCGCGCCATGCGCTGCGGGCGCACGGCGTCGGCATGACCGACCTCGTGAAGCGCGCCACGGCACGAGTCGACGAGGTGGCGATCGACGAGCACCGCTCGGGCCGGGCCCGCCTCGAGCGGCTGGTGACGTGGCTCCAGCCGCGAGCGGTGTGCATCGTCGGTCTCGCCGGCTGGCGCGCCGCAGTCGACCGGCGCGCGGTGCCGGGGGTGCAGGACGCGACGTTCGGCGGCCGACCGGTCTACCTGATGGGCTCGACCAGCGGTCTCAACGCCCACAGCTCCAGGGCGTCAGCGGCGGCCGACCTCCGGGCCGCTGCCGCGCTCGCCGACCGGTCGTCCTGAGCTGCGGGTGCCTTCGGACGCGACGACGCCGCCCGGCGAACCGAGCGGCGTCGTCGTTCCCGACTGGGTGACCGATCGCTCAGCGAGCCTCAGCCCAGCAGTTGCGCCGTGCCGTGCTCGGAGCCCCGTGGTCGACGTGAAAGCGCCGGACCTGAGGACAGACCGACCCCAGATGCGGGGCTCCCTCCACATCGTTGAACCTGACCGGCGCACTCGCCAGCGCCGAGAGCACGGGCTGCAGCTCGAAGCCGCCGCCATCCATCCTCGGCATCCCCGGCCCGCCATCGGCGAGCGCTGCGGTCTGCCAGGTGCTGGGGGTGTCGGTGAGGGCCATAGGGAGAGGATGCACCCACCGAATCATGAAGTCAATAGGTCCTATCGATTCATTGAATGACCAGGTGAACGCTGTACATCAGCGAATAATCGATAATTCATGCTGATTCATCAGGTGCAGGGTGATGCTGCTAGATTGCCTTGATGGCCGACGCCGACGACCTGCGCGAGACCAAGGGCGCTCGCACGCGACGCCGCCTGCTGGAGGAGGCCATCGCCAGGTTCGGCGCTCGCGGCTACCGAGCGACGTCGGTCTCCGAGATCGCCCGCTCGGTCGGCCTCACCCAGGCTGCCGCCTACGCCTACTTCGACTCCAAGGAGGCGTTGTTCGACGCTGCGGTGGACGCCGATGCGACGCAGGTGCTCGATGCGGCTGAGACACTCGCCTCGAATGCACCGGCCGCGCAGGTCGTGCCGATGCTCCTGATCGGTCTGCTCGGCAGCCTCGAGGACCATCCCCTGCTGCGCCGGGTGCTCGGCGGCCAGGAGCCAGAGGCGATCAGCCGGCTCATCAACCTGCCGTCGCTCGGCCGCCTGACCGGCATCATCGCCGTGAAGGTGCGCGACGCCCAGGAGCGGGGCGAGATCCGAGCTGACATCGACCCGGTGATGTTCGCCGACGGCGCCGAGACGCTGCTGCTGGGGCTGCTCATGTCGGTGACGCAGGTGGGACGCACGAGCGAGCCGCGGCGCCAGATGGGCGTGGTGCACCTCTTCGACCGCGTGCTGCGGGTCGATCCTCCCTCCTGAGCCGTCCCGGTCGGACAGTGATACTTTTCCCTTGATCATTGAAAAATGATCAAGGGGCAGGTAGCCTGGGTCGTATGGCCTATGCCGCAATCGTCGAGGACGACCGCTCACCAGGCGTCCTGCGCGAGACCAAGGGCGAGCGGACGCGGCGGCGTATCCTCGAAGAGGCGATCGCCCGGTTCGGCGATCGGGGCTTCCGCGCCACCTCGGTGTCCGAGGTCGCCCGCAGCGTCGGGCTCACCCAAGCAGCTGCGTACGCCTACTTCGACTCCAAGACCGCGCTCTACCGCGCCGCAGTCGACGCCGATGCCGATGCCCTCATCGCCGGCGCACGCAGCTCCCTCGCCGGCCGACCGATCCGTGAGCTGCTCCCCGGCCTGGTGGCGATGCTCGTCGCAGGCCTGGAGGACCACCCGCTGGCGCGCCGCGTCATGTCCGGCCAGGACGGCGATGCGCTCGGTCGTCTGATCGACCTGCCGGGCCTGGAGCGCGTGACGCTCGACCTCGCGGATGCCCTGCGAGCGGAGCAGGCCGACGGCACCGTGCGCGCCGACATCGACGCCGACCACATGGCTCGCGGCGTGCAGGCCATCATCTTCGGTCTGGTGCTCTCCTCCGCGCAGGTCGGTACGCAGCCGAAGCCCGAGGTCATCCTCGGCGTGCTGCACGCCCTCGATGCGCTCGTTCGACCGGTCGAGGACTGAGCGGGCGCTCCACCGCAGCCGCTCAGCTCAGCGCGGCGCCAGCGAGTGGATCGCCTCTGCGGACGAGACCCCGACGGGCAGCACCGCCAGCACCGGCGTGGTGATGCCGGCCTCCACGTAGCGCCCGACGTGCTCGCGGCACGCCTCAGGGGTCCCCGAGATGATGAGCTCGTCGACGAGCGCCTCGGGGATGGCAGCCAACGCCGCGCCGCGGTCGCCCTCCTTCCAGGCGTCCCACATCGCCGTGAGCTGCTCGCCGCGCCCCAGCCACTCGTGGAACGCGGCGTACACCGGCACGTTCAGGTAGGCAGCGATCGCGAACCGCCCGACGGCTAGCACCTGGTCGCGATCGGTGGTCGGCGCCACGAAGAGCCGCGCCACGAGCTCCTTTCCCGGCCCACCCTCGTGCACGAGCGGAGCGACCGTGCGCACGTCGTCCGCCGCCAGCCAGTTGAGGATCGCGCCGTCGCCCTCGCGGCCAGCGAGCCGGAGCATCCCCGCACGCAGCGCCGCCACCAGCACCGGCACCGGCTCGGGCGGTCGCACCCCGAGGCGGAAGCCGCGCACCGAGAACGTCTCGTACTCCTCGGTCACCTTCTCGCCGGCCAGCGCCGCTCGCAGGAACCGCACCACGTCGCGCGTCCGCTGGTACGGCTGCTCGAACGGGATGCCGTTCCAGCGCTCGACGATCACGTCCGACGACGTGCCCACGCCCAGCACGACGCGCCCCGGCGCGGCCTGCGCCAGCGACCCGGTGCACTGCGCGAGCGTGGCCGGACCCCGCGTGAACACCGGCACGATGGCGGTGCCGAGGCGAAGGGTCGGCGCCCACTGCGATGCCAGCACCAGCGGCGTGAACGCGTCCGCGCCCATGGCCTCGCTCGACCACACATCGGTGTAGCCGAGGTCCGGCAGCGAGGCGATCAGGTCGCGCTGCTCGCCCAGCGGGACGTCATCGAAGGGGATCGTGATGCCGTAGCGGTCCATGGTCATCGCTCCAGGTGGGTCGTGGCGCGGCGTCAGCGCCGATCGCGGATCTTCGCAGACTGGCTGGCGATCGCCAGCAGCGTGCCGTCCTCGCTCCACAGGTGCACCGTGCCGTGCCCCACGCCGCGGGCGACTGCGTCGATGCGGATGTCGAGGAGCACCCAGGTGGTGGGAGCGACCTCCACGATGCGCAGCGTGTTGTCGAGGCTGTTGCTCGTGATCTTCCCCAGCAGCCCCAGCGCCCTGCCGATCCCGAGCGGGACGTAGTCGCCGAGGATGCCGAGCGCGGCGCCGGACATCTCGAGCATCTCGGGCATCCGACTCCACAGCAGCGTCCGGCCGGTGATCTGCGGGCCGTCGCCGACGTGCTCGTCGGGCACCAGGTGCTGCTCGAGTCGGCCCGAGATCGTGCGCTCGGTGGGCCACGGCGACGGGCGCGGCGGGCAGGATTCGGGCGCTGGGACCACCGGCATCGCGACCCACCGACCTGATGCCGGGTGGTCGCGCGCGCCGAGCGCCGCGTTGACGGTGAAGATCTCGCGGTCCCCCACCCGGCCCACCGCCCGCGCCTGCGTGCTCTGCGCCCCCTGCGCGGCGACCACCACCTCGAGGTCCACGACCTCCGGAGGTCGGGCGAACGACAGGTACTGCGCGGTCGCCCAGGTGGCGGGGCGGTCGGTGACCTGCTCCAGCGCGGCGATGGCAGCACCGAGCCCGCAGCCGCCGAACAGGAAGCCCCCGCCGGTGGAGATGTCCGGCACCACCGGCAAGCGGAACCGAAGAGGATCCGTGGTCGACTCGAGGCCGAGGAAGGCGACGGCATCCACCGCTGCACCCTAGGCGGCAGCACGGCCAGCGCCGATCCGCGAGACTGCGCGCCATGTCTGACGCACCGTGGACCAACGACGCCTGCTCGCTCATCGACGCCTTCCGTGCTGGAGAGCTGTCGCCCCTCGAGGCGCTCGACGCGTCGCTCGCCGCGATCGACGCCAGCGAGCTGCACGCCTTCACCTACCGCGCCGACCCCGAGGAGCTGCGCGTGCAGGCCAAGGCCGCCGACGTCTCGCTCCCCTTCGGTGGCCTCCCGTTCGGGATCAAGATGCTCGAGTCCGTCGAGGGCTGGCCGTACACCGATGCGTCGGTCGTGTTCAAGGACCGCGTCGGGGCCTACGACGGCACATCGGTCACCCGCCTCCGCGCCGCGGGCGTGATCCCGGTCGGGCTCACGTTCGCCAGCGAGTTCGGCGGCCTCAACGTGTCCAACAACAAGCTCAACGGCGTGTGCGGCAACGCGTGGGATCCGACGAAGACCGCAGGCGGCTCGTCGGGCGGCAGCGCGACTGCGGTCGCCGGGGGCCTGGTGCCCCTCGCCAGCGGCGGCGACGGCGGCGGCTCCATCCGCATCCCGGCGGGGTTCTGCGGCCTGGTCGGGATGAAGGGCACCGCGGGACGCATCCCGAGGGGGCCCCACACCGAGATCGCTCCGCTGACCGTCGTGCTCGGCTGCCTCGCGCGCTCGGTGCGCGACGCCGCGCGCTACTACGACGTGTGCGCCGGCTACGACATGCGAGACCCCTACAGCCTCCCCAAGCACGATCGCTGGGAGGCGGACCTCGGCACCCACGAGCTGCGCGGCCTGCGCGTCGCCATCGCGCCGACGCTGGGCAGCGCCGTGCTGCGCCCGGAGGTCGATGCCATGGTGCGCACCGCGGCCGAGGCGCTGGCGCGCGACGTCGGTCTCCAGATCGTCGAGGTGCCCGTGCAGCTCCCCGGGCTCGGGATGGAGTGGGCCATGGCCAACCTGTCGCAGCTCAAGCGCGGGCTCGGCGACCTCTGGCCCGACTGCAAGGACGACCTCACCACCGAGATCGCGTTCGGCCTCACCATCGCCGAGCAGATGTACAGCCTCGACCTGGCGGCGAACGTGGAGCAGCAGCGCACCGAGGCGAACGAGGCGATGGCCGCGGTCTTCGATCAGGTCGACCTGATCATCTCAGCCACCAACCCGGATGTCGCCTGCCCAGCCGACGTCAGGATCAACACCCGCGTCGGCGGCCTGACGGTGGGCCCCGAGAACAACGGCGCCCTCACCATCCCCGCGAACATCACCGGCAACCCGGGGATCTCCATCCCCATCGGCTCCCACGAAGGCCTGCCGGTCGGCATGCAGGTGATGGCCCGCCACCACCAGGACGCGCTCCTGCTGGATCTGGCGCTGGCCGTGGAGCGCGAGCGGCCGTGGCCGCTGGTCGCCACCGGCGCGCCGATCTGAGGTCGACGATCGACCGCTGAGGAGGTCCTCAGCCGTCGAGCTCGCTGAGGCCGAGCTCGAGCCCAGCCACCTCCGCTGCCGCCGAGCTGTGGGCCTCCTGCGCGTCACGATGGGCAGCTTGCGCCTCGAGCGTGGCGGCGCGCGCCATGCGCACGTGCGCCGTCGCCGCATCGAGCGCGGTGCGGATCTCCGCCTCCTCGGCTTCGGCGCGCGCCAGGCGCTCGGCGGGCTCCTCGACGATCGAGCGTCGACGCTCGCCGTGGCGCCGGACCATCGCGACGGCCTCGGTGTCGCCGTTCGCTGACCACCGTCGCCGGAGCTCGACGCCGGTGAGCAGCCCGCGCTGGAAGTCCGTCAGCGCCGAGCGCGACGGGTCGCTGAGGGGCAGCGAGGCGAGGTCGAGCGTGGACGCCGCGAGATCCTCGCGGGCCGCGGATGCCGTCTCGAGGGCGAACGTCAGCTGCTGCTCGTGGCCGTCGCGCGTTGCGATGGCTTCGGCCTCCTCGGCCTCCGCGCGCGCCGCTGCGGCTGCGGCCTCCTCCACGGTGGCGGACGCCGCCTCGACCGCTGCGGTGGCTCGAGCGATCTCTGCTTCGAGCTCCTCACGTCGACCGTCGTCTGGCTCTGGCTCTGGCTCTGGCTCTGGCTCTGGCTCTGGCTCTGGCTCTGGCTCTGGCTCTGGCTCCGGCTCCGGCTCCGGCTCCGGCTCCGGCTCCGGCTCCGGCTCCGGCTCCGGCTCCGGCTCCGGCTCCGGCTCCGGCTCCGGCTCCGGTTCGGGCTCGGGCTCTGGCTCCGGCTCCGGTTCGGGCTCGGGCTCTGGCTCCGGTTCGGGCTCCGGCTCGGGCTCGTACGCCGCGGTGCCGGGAAGCGGCGTGCCGCGCCCCGCGACTCCCGCGCCGATGATCCCGATCACCACCAGGACCCCGAACGCGATCGCGATGAGGCCCGCTGCCACCGCGCCGGCATCGTCCTGCGCCGGCTCCTCTCCGCCGGCGTCACCGCCCGGCGGCTCCTGCGCACCGACGCCGGGGGCGCCGACCAGCAAGACCGTGGCCATCAGCAGGGCACCGAGCGCCCATCGCAGCCGTCCCATCACTCCTCCTCCTGGTGCGCTTGCGCACCATCGGTCCAGGGCGACCCGCCTGCAGCCCACGTTCTAGATGTCACACCCCCAGGGAATGATGGAGCCATGACCGAGCAGCTCCAGCTCCTCCCCGATCGGATCCCCACCTGGCCCCTGCCCGATGAGGTCCGACGCACCGGCCTCGCCGGCGTCCGACAAGCTCGTGCAGCGCTTCGCTCGGCGTGCGCTCGGGAGGCGCACGACGACAGCCCCGAGGTCGCTGCGCGGTCGGCGGCCTGACGTGGCGGTGCGGCGTGCTGCGGGCGTACGTGCGCCACGCTCCCCTCCTCTCACCACCGGCCCCGGGCCGGGCGCCTCCTCGACGCCGCCAGCCTACGGGCGCACCAGAGGGCCCTCGGGGATCCTCGGCCTATGCTCCCCGCCATGACCGACGTCGTGATCATCGACGCCGTGCGCACCCCCGTCGGGCGGCGCAACGGCGGATTGTCCACCGTCCACAGCGCGGACCTGCTCGCCGGTGCCCTCCGTGCGCTCGTCGAGCGCACGGACATCGACCCATCCGAGGTCGGCCAGGTCGTCGGCGGCTGCGTGAGCCAGGTCGGCATGCAGTCCTACAACGTCGCCCGCACCGCGTGGCTGACCGCTGGGCTCCCCCTCGAGGTCGCGGCCACCACCGTCGACACCCAGTGCGGCTCAAGCCAGCAAGCCACCAACCTGGCCACCGCCATGGTCGCCGGCGGCGTGGTCGATGTCGCGGTGGCCTGCGGCGTCGAGAGCATGAGCCAGGTGCCGATCGGCGCCAACGGCTCCAAGAAGCTCGGCTTCGGCGTCGCCATCCCGAAGACCTACTTCGGCGAGTACGAGTTCACGAGCCAGTTCGAGGGCGCCGAGCGCATCGCCGAGCGCTGGGGCATCACCCGGGGCGACGCAGATGCCTTCGGGCTGCGCTCCCAGCAGCTCGCCGCCCAGGCGTGGGCCGAGGACCGATTCGCCACGCAGCTCGCTCCCGTGGATGCACCCGACGTCGATGACGAGGGCAAGCACACCGGCACCACCCACCACGTCGGGCGCGACGAGGGCCTGCGCGACACCACCGCAGAGGCGCTGGCCAACCTGAAGCCCGTCGCTCGCGAAGACGGCGTGCACACCGCAGGGTCCTCATCGCAGATCTCCGATGGCGCCGCGGCGGTGCTGCTCATGAGCAGCGAGCGCGCCGCTGCGCTCGGCCTCACGCCCCGCGCCCGCGTGGTCGACACCTGCCTGGTCGGCGTCGACCCGGTGCTGATGCTCACCGGACCGATCGACGCCACCCGCCACCTGCTGGCACGCACCGGCATGACGCTGTCGGACATCGACGTCACCGAGATCAACGAGGCCTTCGCCTCGGTCGTGCTCGCCTGGCAGCGCGAGCTCGGGGCCGACGCGGAGCGGGTCAACCCCAACGGCGGGGCGATCGCGCTGGGCCACCCGCTGGGCGCCACCGGCGCGGTGCTGCTCACCAAGGCGCTGCACGAACTCGAGCGCAGCGACGGCACCAACGCGCTGGTCACCATGTGCTGCGGTGGCGGCCTGGGCACCGGCACGATCATCCAGCGCGTCTGAGCCCGGTCTGGGCCTCGCGGCGAGCGCCGCCTCGATCCGCGTCACCCGAGGTCCCATCGTGCACCCACCCCCCGCGCCCTCCCGCGCAGCGCTCGCGGCGCTGCTGCTGCTCGCCGCCTCCTGCTCGAGCGCAGGCGGCCCCGACGATGGCGCTGCGACCGTGCGGTCGGTGATCGACGGCGACACGATCGTCGTCGACTACGGCCCGCACGCCGAGACCGTCCGCCTCCTGGGGATCGACACCCCCGAGACCCACCACCCCGACCGACCCGTCGAGTGCTTCGGGCCCGAGGCATCGGCGCGCCTCGTCGCGCTGCTACCTGAGGGCACCGCAGTCCACCTGGCGCGCGATGCGGAGGCCCGCGACCGCTTCGGCCGGCTCCTGGCGTGGGTGCGGCGCGCTGATGGGCTCGACGTGCAGGCGACGTTGGTCGACGAGGGGGCGGCCGACGTCCTGTCGATCGAGCCCAACCGCGCCAGGCGTGGCGAGCTCGCAGCGCGCCGCGACGCCGCGCGCCAGGCCCGGCTGGGGCTGTGGGGAGCGTGCGCCGGACCGCACGTGCCGGCCGCTGGCCCCGCCGGCGAGCGGGCGGGGTAGCGTTCGACACCGTGAGCACCCTCAACGAGCAGCTCGGGTTCGGCCCCGAGGACCGGGTGATGATCATCAACTGCGATGACCTCGGCTCCAGCCACGCCGCCAACGTCGGGTGCTACGAGGCGCTGCGCGAGGGCCTCGCCACCAGCGCGACCCTCATGGTGCCGTGCCCCTGGGCGCGCGCCGCGGCCGGCGAGCACCGAGGCGAGGACGTCGGCGTCCACCTCACCCTCAACGCCGAGTGGGACAGGTATCGCTGGGGGCCGATCACCGTGGCCCCCTCGCTGCTCGACGGCGACGGCGGCTTCCCGCGCACCATCGCGGATGTGTGGGACCACGCGGATCTCGACGAGGTGCGCCGCGAGCTGCGGGCGCAGATCGAGCGAGCGATCCTCTGGGGCTACGACGTCACCCACCTCGACTCGCACATGGGCACGCTCCAGCTCCGCCCCGAGTTCTTCGACATCTACCTGGAGCTGGCGGTCGACTTCGGCCTCCCGCTGCGGATGCTGGGTGCCTCCGCCGAGCGGTCGGTCGGGTTCCCGTTCCGTTCCCTGGCTGCTGCTGAGGGCGTCGTGTTCCCCGACCACCTGCTCGTGCCGCCCCCCGGGTCCGGATCGCGCCGAGCGATCGAGCGGGCGCTGTTCGAGCTCCGCCCGGGCGTCACCGAGGTGTTCCTCCACCCCGCTGCGGACACGCCCGAGCTGCGCGCCATGGCACCAGACTGGGCCAACCGCGTCGACGACCACCACCTCCTCACCCACGACTCGGCGTTCCGAGCCGTGCTCGAGCGCTCCGGCGTGCACCGCATCGGCTACCGAGAGCTGCGCGAGCTGCAGCGGGCGGGCTGAGGTGCGACGCGTCGCAGCCGTGGCGGCGGTGCTCGTCGCGCTGGGCACGCTGCCGAGCTGCGCAGATGACGAGCCGCTGCCCGACGCCGAGGACGTCAGCTCGATCGACCTGACGCCGTCGGCGACACTGGTGATCGACGGGAGCGCCGACGTCGACATCGAGATCCCGGCACGGTCGGTTCTGGCGATCCGCAACGACGACGACGAGGCGCACCGGCTCGTCGGCGACGCGTTCGACACCGGGCTGCTCGAGCCCGGCGACGAGACGCACGTGACGTTCGCTGAGCCGGCGACCATCGAGTGGCGCGACCGCAGCGGTGACCTCACCGGCACGATCACCGTGGTCGAGGGCGCCAGCAGCTGATCCCGAGGTCGAGCCGCGCAGTCCAGCGACCGAGCGGGAGGCGAGCGATAGGATCGGGCGACGCGGGCCGGTGGGGCCAGGTCGAGGAGGGGACGCGCACATGGACTCGCCGGATACCTGGCGGTGGATCTGGCTCGCTGCCGCAGCGATGTTCTTCGTCGGCGAGATGGCCACCCCGGGGAGCTTCTACATGCTCCCCTTCGCGGTCGGCGGAGGTGCCGCAGCGCTCGCCGCGTTCCTCGGCGTCGACGTCACGGTGCAGTGGGCGGTCTTCGGCGGCGTGTCGGTGATCACCTTCCTCGCGCTGCGCCCCATCGCCGACCGGCTCGACCACGACGTCGACGACACCGGGATCGGAGCGAAGCGCCTGGTGGGCGCCACAGCGGTGGTGGCCGTCCCCATCGCCGGTGAGGACGGAACGATCCGCTTCGAGAGCGAGGACTGGCGCGCGGTCAGCGAGGACGGCAGCGTGCTCGCTGCGGGCACGCCCGTGACGATCGTGGAGGTGCGCGGCACGCGCGCCGTGGTCCGGCGACGGGCCTAGAGAGAGTTCAGGCGTCGTCCGGGAACCACCCCGGCGGCGCGACGGTGGGTGCAATCGACAGGAGCAGACATGGCAGGCGCGATCGTTCTAGCGACGTTCGTCGTGGTGTTCTTCATCTTCGTGGCGTCGGGCGTGCGCATCGTGCGCCCGTACCAGCGCGGCATCGTGGAGCAGCTCGGCAAGTTCAAGGAGACCGTCGACCCCGGTCTGAAGATCATCATCCCGGTGGTGCAGTCCATGCGCGCGGTGGACATGCGCGAGCAGGTGGTCGACGTGCCGCCGCAGGAGGTCATCACCAAGGACAACGTGGTCGTGTCGGTCGATGCCGTCATCTACTACGAGCCCACGGACCCGCAGCGGCTGATCTACAACGTGGCCAACTTCATCTTGGCGGTGACCAAGCTCGCCCAGACCAACCTGCGCAACCTGGTCGGCGACATGGACCTCGACCAGGCGCTGACGTCGCGCGACAGCATCAACCTGGCGCTCCGGCAGATCCTCGACGACGCCACCGACAAGTGGGGCGTGCGGGTGGTGCGCGTCGAGATCCAGCGCATCGATCCGCCACCGGACGTCATGAGCGCCATGCACGAGCAGATGAAGGCGGAGCGCACCCGGCGCGCCGTGGTGCTCGAGGCCGACGGCGCCCGCGAGGCCGCCATCGCTCGCGCCGAGGGCGAGAAGCGCGCTGCGATCCTCAGCGCCGAGGGCATCAAGGAGCGCCAGATACTCGAGGCGCAGGGCCAGGCCGAGGCGATCCGTGCGGTGGCCGACGCCGAGCAGTACCGCCAGATCGCGGTCGCCCAGGGCGAGGCCGACGCGATCCGGTCGGTGTACCAGGCGATCCACGACGGCGATCCGACCGAGGACCTCATCGCCATCAAGTCGCTCGACGCCCTGGCGCAGGTCGCCGATGGCCGGGCGACGAAGATCTTCCTGCCTGCCGATCTCTCCGGGGTCATGGGGGCGCTCGGCGGCATCGCCGAGCTGTTCAAGGACGGCGAGCCGAGCGGAGCGGGTGGGCTGAAGCGCACCTCGACCGCGCAGCAGGCACCCGCGCTCCCCCAGCACGCCGCACCGACCGCGCCGACGCCGCGGGCAGCACCCACACCGCCGCCGCCGGCTCCCTGATCAGCGCAACCGATCCAGCGGGACGTAGTCCAGCTCGCCGGTCTCCTCATCGGTCTCCAGCCGCCAGCCGCACCGCTGCGCGATGAGCTCGCGGCCCTCGTCGGGACCCGTCGCGATGAGCTCGTCGCCGGCGCGCAGCATCTCCGAGCCGCGGGGCCGATACACGTAGCGGCCGCCACGTCGCACCGCGAGCACGACGAAGCCCGGGTCGACGTTCAGCTCGAGCTCGCGCAGCCTCGCGCCGTCGGCACCGGATCCCTCGGCCACCGGGACGCGCACCACGACCTCATCGGAGTCCCCGAGCGCGATGCCGAGGATGGGGTGCAGCTCCTCGCGCTGCTCGATGAGCCACACCATCTGCTGCGCCGCATCGCCGATGTCCTCCGCCGCCTGACCGAGGTGCAGCAAGCCGCGCAGCGGGCCCGGGTCGAGGTCGTCCGCTCCGGCGCGCAGCACCCACAGCTCCAGGCGCGCCTTCATCTCGTCGAGGCGGTCCTCCAGGTGCCGGACCTCCGCCGCCAGGCCCCGGTCGCGGAACACGAGCGCGGAGTAGGCGAGGCCGACGGCCACCTCGGAGATGTTCTTCATCTCGACCAGCACGTCGACCGCGCGGTCGAGATCGGTGATGGCGACGTTGTGGTCGACCTCGGGTGGGCGCCACTCGGGCATCGCCGCGAGCTGGCGAAGCCGCACGATGCCTGCGGGGGGGCCCTCGAGGATGAGCACGTCACCGGGGACGATGACGAGATCGCCGTCGACGTCGGTGTGCCACTCGCGGTCGCGGCGCACCGCCATGACGCGCATGCCCGTCACCGTCGGCAGCTCGAGGGAGGCGAGTGGGCGATGCGCCATGTGGCTGCCGTCGCGCACGAGCACCCGGTGCGACACCTCCTCGGCCATCGAGAGGTCCGCCACCAGCTCGCGCGGGATGCCGACGCGATCGGTGACGATGCGCGCGATGTCCACCGCGTCGTTGGCGATGCGCTCGATGGCGCTCACCACCTGGAGCACCGACGACATGGCCTCGGCGTCGCGCCTGGTGCGCGACGCGAGCACGCACACCGCACGCATGTCGTGCACGAGCGCGCTCATCGCCGTCTCGAGGTGCTCGACCTCCTCGGCCATGTCCGCGTCGCCGAAGTACAGCGCGGCGTAGGCGATGTCGACCATGAGCTCGGAGGTGTCCTTCGCCTCCGAGAGCATCGATCGCAGGTTGCGTGGTCTGTCGTCCATCAGCCGTCCAGGTCGTTCGCAGGGTACCGGGGGTCCATCAGGCGATGCCGAGCGCGACGATCGCCAAGATCAGGGTGAACGCGCCGACGAGGTCGAGCGACGAGGTCACCAGCGGGATGCCGTAGCTGTCCGGGTCGATCCCGAGGCGCACGGCGAGCACCGTGCCGTAGTAGGCGATGGCGGCGACGAAGGCCATCGCCAGCAGGCCGGCGAGCATCGCGACGCCCACCATGTGGCCGAGGCCGGGACCGTCGAGGCCCGTCGCCCAGGCACCGACCTGCACCGCGAGCGCGGTGACGGCGAACATCGGCATGGCCAGCAGGAAGGTCCCCGCCATCTCGGCGCGCGCCCCGCGGTCGGGCAGCGAGGCGGGGATGCTCAGACCGAGGTGCAGCCGCGTCGCGAGCCGGCTGGAGAGGATGCTGCCCAGCGAGCCCGCCGACGACAGGAACCCCGGCAGCAGGACCAGCAGGGCGGGCAGCGTGGTGAACGCCAGGAGGCGCTTCTCGATCGTGATCCCAGCGAGGAGGTCCATCGTGCCCGCCAGCAGCAGGACGGGGATGCTCTCGCGCAGGATGCGGCGGAGCTCGATCAGCGACGACCGGAGGGCGACCACCAGCGCCACGACCGTGGCCACGGCGGTCATCGCCGCAACGGCGTCCGCCAGGCCGGCGACCTCCACTGCGAAGCTCGCCAGCACGAGCGACGGCAGCGTGACGACGTCGCCCGCCGCGCTCACCAGGGGCCCCGACACGATGTCGAGGTCCCAGCCGAAGCGCACCGATCCCGCCGAGAGCAGCAGGGTGATCACGAGGATCACCAACGAGGCGCCGATGCCGCCGAGCACGGAGATGGTGACGAGCTCCGCGAGCGAGATCGTGCTGCCGAGCCCGAACACCACGCCCACGACCTTCGCCATCGCGGCGACGGCAGCCGACAGCACGAGCGTCAGCACCATCGATGCCAGGACGTTCTGGCCGACCACCGTGTCTGCGCGGCGCGCCAGGCTGAAGGTGCCGGTGTGGATGGCCGTGCCCAGGCGGCTGCCCAGCGCACCGAAGATGTTGCCCCGCAGGCCGATCGCGGCGGGGACCAGCAGCAGCAGGCCGGGAAGCTCCTCGAGCCGGCCTGTTGCTGCGCCCAGCGCGAGCCCGGCCACGACGCTGGTGGTCGCCGAGATCCCGAGCGCGACGATGCTCTCGCGAGCGATCGGGCCGTCGGGCCCGAGCAGGGCGCGCAGGCGCGCCGCGGCGGTGGAGGAGCGAGCTGGCATGGCACAGGTCCGTGGGTCGGCACCCAGTCTGCCCGTCACCCCCGGCCTGGACCACGACGGTACGACCGAGCGCCGGCGCCGCGGTAGCGTCACGCACATGGCGCGCCGTCCTCGAGGTCTGCTCGGCGTGGTCGTGTGCTCGGTGCTGGTGCTCGCCTCGTGCGCCGAGGACGGCCGCAACCTGCGTCCGCCGCCGGAGGGGCAGACCGCTCCTCCCATGGTGGAGACCACCACCACGCTGTCCGCCCCGACGCAGCCCGGTGGCGCCCGGCTCCTGCTGCTGCTGACGCCGACGATGACGCCCGAGGGCCCGATGCCCGACGAGCACACCTGCGACGGCGCAGGCACCTCGCCACCGCTGTCCTGGTCCGGCGTGCCGCAGGACGCGACGTCGCTGGCGCTGGTCGCAGAGGACCTCGAGGACGACAGCACCGTGCGGTGGCTGGTCGCCGGCCTCGACCCCGCCATCACCGGCATCGCTGCAGGGCGCCTGCCGGCGAGCGCGGTGGCGGGTGGAGGCGAGGCCCCGACGTGGAATCCGCCGTGCCCGACGGAGGACGAGCCCCACACGATCGTCTTCACCCTCTACGTGCTCGGGTCGCCGGTCGACGTCAGCGGCGCAGCCACGCTCGACGAGGCGCTCGAGCGCATCCAGCTGGCCTCGGTCGAGCAAGCGGCCGCCACGACCACCGCATTGCGCTGAGCAGGCTCGCTACGATCTCGGCGTGCTGCACCCGGACGAGGCGCTGACCGTTCTCGCCCAGACCTCCGTCGAGGAGTCCGCCGCAGACGCGTTCTTGGAGGACAACGGCCCGATCCTCGGCTTCGTGCTGCTCATCGCGCTGATGGTGTTCGGCCTCATCGGCGTGCGCTCCGCCCTCAAGGGCCGCGAGCGCAGCGACGAGCTCGCAGCCATCGCCCGCGGCGAGGGGTGGCGGTTCCTGCCCGACCGCGTCAACGGCGCCAAGGTGGACCTGCCGTTCGCGAGCTTCATCAAGGGCGACGGCCGCGGCACGTCGAACCTGCTGCGGGCGACGATCGACGGCCACGCCGTCTCCGCGTTCGACTACTGGTGGTACGTGGAGCGCGAGCGTCGCGGCTACGTGGATGAGGGGGTGGCGCTCAACGACATCCTCTCCACCACCTCGGGCACCGACGTCACGAGCCGCTCGTACTCGTCGATCACCTGCGCCATGGCCGAGATCCCGAACGTGCTGCCGCACCTCGTGGTCACCCACGAGACGCTGGCCATCAAGGCGGTCAGCGCGATCGGCGGCAGCATCGACCTCGAATCCGAGGAGTTCAACCGCCGCTTCCACGTCCGGTCCGACGACCGCCGGTTCGCCACGGCGTTCCTCGACGCGCAGATGCAGGACTTCATGCTCTCGTGCGAGGGCAAGCTCACCTTCGAGGCGCGCGGGCGCTGGCTGCTCATCTCTGGCCCGGTGCTCGACGCGCAGCGCACCGCCGAGCTCCTTCGCCAGGTCGCGCGCTACCGGTCCCTCGTGCCACGCATGATCGATGACATGTTCCCCCCGTTGATCCCCGAGGGCGGCCCGTGAGCGCGCCCGCTGCCATCGCCGCCGGCATCCTCGTCCTGCTCTTCCTGCTGGCCCTCTCCTACAACAGGTTCGTCAGCCAGCGGCAGTACATCCGCAACACGTGGTCCAACGTCGACACCGAGCTGAAGCGTCGCTACGACCTCATCCCGAACCTGGTCGAGACGGTGCGCGGCTACGCCAGCCACGAGGAGCGGACCCTGACCTCGGTGATCGAGGCCCGCACCGGCGCGCTGGGCGATCACGGCACGCCCGAGCACCAGGCGGGCACCGAGAACATCTTCGTGGACGCGCTGCGCTCGCTGCTGGCGGTCGCCGAGGACTACCCCGAGCTGCAGGCCGACGAGCGGTTCGCCGACCTGCAGGAGGAGCTGGTGCGCACCGAGGACCGGATCAGCGCCGCGCGCCGGCTCTACAACAACAACGTGCGGGACTACAACCGCCGCGTCGACGCGGTGCCCACGAACCTCGTTGCGGCGCTGCTCGGGTTCCGCCACGAGCCCTACTTCGAGATCGAGCCGGCGGTGCGGGGCGGCGGTCCCCCGGCGGTCGGCCTCAACTAGCCTTCCGCGCCGTGGCGGACGTGGAACCACCTTCGACGCCGCGCGCCGGCGGCGCCATCGACGCTGCGGCGGGCGACCGGCCTCGCCCACGCGTCGAGCGCGGCTCGGCGATCGTGCTCGCCGTCGTCGCGGCGGTGCTCGCGTCGGCCTTCGTCGGCGTCGCCATCACCACCCGGCCCTCGGCCGACGAGCGGGTGTTCGAGGATCCGGTCGATCAGCCAGGATGCGATCGGGGGAACTGGCCGGCCGCGGTGGTGGGAACGCCGCAGGGGCTCACCGAGAACCCAGCTGCCGGCCTCTACCTCTGGCTCGATTTCGAAGGCTGGCACGTGCGCGCAGCAGGCGGGACCGAGGTCGAGGGCACGGTGTACGTGGTCGGTCCCCCGGTGAACGCCGGTGGACCAGCCGGAGGTGGCGTCGAGGTCCAGCCCACGACCATCCAGTTCGATCTCGACGGCACGGATCCGGCGACCGGCGTCGACTTCACCGTGAACTGCGACTTCTTCGCGCTCACGTTCGATGTGCGCAAGCCGGACGGCGAGCCGCTGCCGATCGAGATGATCCGCGTCGGGCCGCAGGCCGGCGTGGCTGGCAACCCGTTCACCTACCAGCGCGAGCTGGCGCAGTGATGCGCGCTGCTCCCCGTCGGGGCGAGACCCTCGGGTCGGCGGCCACCGGCGTCGACGCAGCGTGAGCGAGCACCACCTCGAGGCCGAGCAGAGCCTCCTGCGACGTGTCGTCGTCGGTCGCCGCACCAGGGGCGTGGAGCGCGCTGCGTTCGCCATGCTGGGGCTGATCCTCGTGCTCGGCGCCTTCGGCAACGACTGGGGCGCCTTCTATCCCGACAACAAGCCGGAGATCTACCTCGCGCCCGCCAGCACGATCGAGCGCTCGCTGCAGACGTGGCAGACCAGCCCCAAGCAGGCCGGCTTCGCCAGCTTCGACACCGGCGTCGCACCGCTCGCCGCGGTGAGCTGGGTGCTGCGCTCGTCGGGGCTGGAGCCCTGGCTCGCGGTGCGCGTGTGGCGGGCGGCCTTGCTGGTCATCGCGGCGTTCGGCGTGGTGCGCCTGCTCGATCACCTCGATCGCGATCGCCCCCACGCCGCGGCCCGCCTCGGGGCGGCCGCGGTGTACACCTGCAACCCGTACCTCGTCCTGCAGGGCACCACCACCGCCGTGCTGCTCCCGTACGCGCTGCTGCCTTGGTTCCTCGTGTGGCTCGACCGGTCGCTCGACGAGCCGCGCCGGTGGCGGTCGCCGGCGGCCACCGTCTTGGTGCTCGCCGCCATGAGCGGGATCAACGCCGGCGTCATCCCGATGCTGCTCGTCGGCCTGTGCGTCCCGGCGCTCGTCGCTCACCGCCGCCTCGAGGACCAGATCCCGTGGCGGGACGTGGGCGACGCCCTCGTGCGCTGCGGCGCGCTGGGGCTCGCCGTCTCGCTGTACTGGCTGGTCCCCGCGGTGCTCGCCGCTGCAACCGGCGCTGCGGTCGCAGGCGCCACCGAGCCGACCGACGCCATCGGCCAGGCGACGTCGTTCATGGAGAGCCTGCGGCTGACCGGCATGTGGACGCTCTACGGCCGCACCGGGAGCCGGTTGTTCACCCCGTCCTACGCCGTGTTCGTGACCAGCGCGGCGGTCGTCCTCGCCACCGCCGCTCTGCCGGTCGCCGCCGCCGTCGGCGCGCTCCTGAGCCGAGCCCGGAGCCGCTCGCTCGCAGCGCTGCTGCTGGCGCTCGGCCTTCCGGTGATGGTCGGCGTCTTCCCCACCTCGGATCGCGCCCCGCTCGGTACCGCCATGCGCTGGGGCTTCGACAACGTCCCGGGCATGATCGGTTTCCGCACCACCAACAAGGCCGCGCCCGTAGTCGCACTGGCGCTCGCGCTGCTGATCGCCGAGGGTGCCGGGGCGATCGCGGCGCGCTCCGCCGGACGGCCCGTCGCACTGCGAGCCGCGGTCGCCTCGCTCGCTGCGCTGGTGGTGGCGACGGCCAGCTTCCCGACCTGGTCGGGGAACCTCTACCGGCAGACCTTCGAGGTGCCCGAGTACTGGGAGGCCGTCGGCGACGACCTCGATGCCGGTGACGCCGCGACGCGGGTGCTCATCGTGCCCGGGGGCAGCGGCGCCAACTACCGCTGGGGGATGCGGAGCCCCGACGAGGTGTTCAGCTCGGTCACCGACCGCGAGGTGGTGGCGCGCTCGACGGTCGCTCCGCCCGACAGCCCGGCAGCCAACCTCCTCGCCCACCTCGACACGGCGCTGGGCGACCAGACGCTCCCTCCCGGCGCGCTGTCGACGGTTGCCCGCTACCTCGGCGCTGGCGAGGTGGTGGCCCGCTCGGACTACCGATGGGAGGAGGTGCGCGCCGCTCGCCCTGCAGCGGTGATGGGCGCGCTGCGCGGCGACGACGGGCTCGACGATGCCGTGTTGTACGGCCCCGCCGGTCGCTACACGGCCCGCGTCCTGGAACCCGATGAGACACCATCTCCCCTCGACCTGTCGGAGCGGCGGCTCGAGGCGGTCGCCCGGTTCCCGGTGCTCGATCCGCTGCCGATGGTGCGCACCGCCTCGGTCGGCGAGGCCCTGGTCGTCGTCGGCGACAACGGCGCGCTCGGCGAGCTGGCGCGCCTCGGGATGCTGGAGGGCACGCCACCGGTGCTGCTCGCGGGTGCGCTCGATCCGGGCGACGCCCGCGCCGCGCTCGAGCAGGGCGCAGGCGTCGTGCTCACCGACACCAACCGTCGGCGCAGCGGCGGCATCAACCGCGTGCGCGGCGCGTGGTCCGAGACGCTCACCGCGGCCGAGCCGACCGATGCCGGCGAGGGACCGTCGCCGACGCTGTGGCCCGACGATCCGACCCAGCAGACGACCACGCGGCTCGTCGGCGCGTCGTCGGTCGAATCGTCGGTGCCGGTGTTCGGCGCATCCGCCAGCGGCAAGCCCGAGCTCGCCTTCGACGGCGACCTCGGCACCGGCTGGATCACCGGCCGCCTCGGCACCGGCGTCGGGCAGTGGATCGAGATCACGTTCGACGAGCCCATCGAGCTCAGCACGTTCGACCTGGTGCCGATCGGCGACGATGGCATGCGCATCGCCGCGGTGCGCGCGACTGCCGATCACGCCACGGCCGAGTTCGCAGTATCGGCTGATCGCCGCCAGCGCGCCACGCTGCAGGCAGGCGCCACGCAGCGCCTGCGCATCGAGATCACCGCGATCGAGGGCACCGCCACCACCGGGGTGGGGTTCCACGAGATCGCGATCCCCGGCATCGAGGTGCACGAGATCGCGGTGCTGCCCACCGACCTCGATCGATTCGCGGCCGACCCCGCAACCGCCGAGCTGCTGGCGCGCGCCCCGATGGACGTCGTGCTGCAACGCCAGCGCCAGCAGCCCTTCGAGCGCAGCGACGACGAGGAGCGCCGCCTGGATCGCGACGTCTCGCTACCGGTGGACCGCGCGTTCACCGTGACCGCCACGCTCGCGGGCACCGCCCAGCTCCCCCCGGAGGTGTTCCTCGAGGTCGTCGGAGGGTTCACCGATGGCGCACCGCTGGATGACGATCGCTGCTACGCCATCGCCACCATCGACGGCACCCCGCTCGAGGCGCGCCTCGACGGCGACTTCTGGAGCCTCGTGCGCGGGCAGTCCATCGACCTGACGCCGTGCGACCCGGCGCCGATCGCTCTGGCCGCGGGTCGTCACGAGATCCGCGCCACACCCGGGTGGGAGCTCGACACCATCCACCTGCGATCGCCGGGCAGCGCGACATCGACCGCTTCGGCACCTCCGATCGTCGCGGTGCACGACTCCTCGCCTACCTCGCTCTCCGTCGACGTCAGCGTGGCCGAGGCGCCGTACCTGCTGACCACCGGTCGCGCCTGGGACCCGCGCTGGGAGGCCACGATGGATGGCGAGCCGCTCGGCGAGCCGCTGGTCGTGGACGGCTACGCGGCTGGCTGGCGCATCGACGACCTCGGGCCGCACCGCATCGAGGTGCGCTACGGCCCGCAGTCCTGGCTGGCGCCGGCGATCGGCGTCTCGATCCTCGCGCTGCTGGTGTGCATCGCCCTCGTCCTGCGCGGGAGGCGGACGCTGTGACCCCGCCGCTGCGGCTCCCCGCTGCGCTCGCCCTCATCGCCGCCTGCGCCCTCGTGAACGGCGCGACCGGCGCGCTGGTCGGCCTGGCCGTGGTCGCAGCGGTGCACCGCGGAGCGACCGGTCGCCACCTGCTCGCCGCCTCCGTGGCGACGCTCTCGCTCGCGGCGATGGCCAACCTCCTCGTCGGGCTCCCCGATCGGCTCACCGTCTCGGCGACCTTCGCCGTCGATCGGATCCTCGCCCATCACCTCGCCTTCGGTGGCGCCGTGCTGCTCGTGGTCGGCGTGCTGCTCGACGTCGGCCGCGACGAGGCGCCATCGGTCGAGGACCCGTGACCGACGTCGACGCCAGCGCGCTCGTCGAGGCTGACGAGACGGGCCAGGGGGGCGGGGTGCGTCGCAGCTCGGCGCTCATCATGGTCGTCGTCGGCCTGCAGGTCGCCGCCAACGCCGCCTTCTGGGTGGCAGCCAGCCGAAGCGTCGACAGCAGCGCCCTGGGCGACGCGGGCGAGCTCTTCACCAGCCTCCAGTTCATCGTCTACCTCACCGGCCTCGGGCTCACCATCACCAACAGCCGCTTCGGCGCCGATGGCTCGCCCGATGCCGACGGGCTGCTGAGCTGGTCGCTGCTGACGACCTCGATCGGATCCGTGCTGGGTGCAGCCGCGTACCTCGTGGTGCTCGGGGCCCTGGCGGACGGCGACGTGGTGACCGAGGCGACCACCATCGACCTGCTCGGCGGGCCCGGGGGCATGGCGCTGCTGGGCGCGCTCGCCGTCGGCACCTCCCTCGGCCTGCTCGTCGACGTGCGCTTGATGGCCGCCCGCCTCTACGGGGTGCTCATGGTGCGCGCGGTGATCATCGGCGCGCTGCGGCTTCCGCTGCTCTTCGTCGACGCGCCGATCGACGAGGCTTCGTGGGTCTTCGTGCTGAGCGCGGGTCCCACGCTGCTCTACGGCCTCTCGGGCGTGGCGCTGCTCCCACGAGTCTGCGGCGTGCGGTACCACCTCCGCCCGCTGCCGAGCAGGGCTCGGATGCTCCGGCACTTCGCGCTGGTGAACTACGGCGCCACGCTGTCGCTGGAGGCGCCCCAGTTCGCGCTGCCGGTGATCGTCGGGTTGTGGGTGCACGGCTCGGACTACGCCAGCTTCTTCGTGGCGTGGGGTGCTGCGGCCGCTCTGCTGCTCCTCCCCGCCGCCATCGCCCAGGTCTCGCTGGTGGAGGCGGCGCGCGCCACGCAGGACGCCCCGCGCCGGGCGACCGACGCCATGGCGATCGCGGTGGGGATCGCGGTGCTCGCGCTCATCGGGGCGATCGTCGCCAACGACCTGGTGGTCGTGGTGTACGGCGAGGACTACGAGGAGGCAGCTCGGCTGCTGCCGGCGTTCGTCGCCGCCGGGATCCCGTGGGCCGTGTCATCGATCGCTCTGGCCGAGGCGCGCGTGCGGCGCGACCACACCACGATCGTCGGCATCACCGCGACCCTCGGGATCGGGATCCTCCTCCCCGCGCTCGTGCTCGTCCCCGACCACGGCGTCGACGGGGCGATGTGGGCCTGGCTGGGAGGCAACGTCGCCGCCGCCGGCGTCGGCGGCGTCCTCACGATCCGTCGACGCCGCCGGCGCTCCGCGCAGGTCGCAGGCGGGTGACCGCCGGCCGGTAGGATGCCGGCCATGTCCGGGGTCGATGCGACGGTCGACGCCGGCGCGTCCGGTGCGCAGCGCGTGCCGGGGATGGTGAGCGTCGTGGTGCCGACCAAGGAGGTCGCCGGCCCGCTCGCACCCTGCCTCGCATCCATCAAGGCGCAGACCTACACCCCGATCGAGCTGATCGTCGTCGACAACGGCAGCACCGACGGCACCGTCGCGGTGGCCGAGCAGCACGCGGACCTCGTGCTCCACGCGGGTCCCGAGCGCAGCGCGCAGCGCAACCTCGGCATCGAGCGCAGCCGTGGCGACTGGATCCTGTGGATCGATGCCGACATGGTGCTGCCGCCGACGCTGATCGCGGCCATGATCGCTGCCGGTGAGGCCGACGGCGCCATCGGCGTGTTCGCCCTCGAGGAGACCACCGGCGAGGGCTTCTGGGCCGCCTGCCGGCGGCTGGAGCGGTCCTGCTACTGGGACGAGGTCTCGGTGCAGTCGCCCCGCCTCGTGCGCGCCAGCTGGTTCGCCGAGCACGGCGGGTTCTCCACCGCGCTCAGCGGTACCGAGGACGCCGATCTGCGCAACCGCATGGTCGCCAGCGGCGGGCCGATGACCTCGGTTCCCGACATGATCATCCACGAGGAGGGCCGGCTCTCGCTGCCGGTGCTGTGCCGCAAGCGCTACTACTACGGCAAGAGCCTCCCGGCGTTCCGGCGGCTCCAGCCCGGAGCGATGAGCCAGCAGGCCGGTGCCACCGTCAGCGCCTACGTGCGCGGCTGGAGACGGCTGCTGCGCGAGCCACTGCACGCGCTGGGCCTGGTCGTCATGCGAGCCGTCGAGCTGGGTGCCTACGCCGTGGGCGCCCTGGTCGGAGAGATCGAGATCCGACGCCACGGCATGCCGACGCCGACCGAGTCCACCACCTCCGCGACGTGAGCCCGCAGCCCGACGCGCTGCGCTTGGCCTGGTTGAGCCTGCCCGATGCGCGCGAGCGTCGCGAGCTGCGCTGGCTGGCTGACATGCCCGGCGCCGAGGTCGTCCTCGTCGCCGACCGACCCACCGGCGATCCGGTGCCGCTCGTGCAGCGCCGGTACCGTCGTCCGACGCGCCGCTTCATCGAGGCGGGATCGTTCGCCTGGCTCCGCCACCTCGACGACGTGCCGGCAGCGGCCGCAGCCGAGCTCGGTGGCGAGCCCGTGGAGTGGATCGCCAGCCTCGAGCTGTTCTCCCTGATCACCGGCCAGGCGAGCGCGCTCGCGCAGCGCACGGGGCTCCGACAGGCGGTCGTGCTGTGGAACAACGACACCACGCACCCCCTCTACCGACTCCCCCCCTACCGCCAGGCGTTCCACCGCGCCTCGGGTGCCGACCTGTTCGTGTGCATGGTGGAGGCAGCCGCCGACCACTGCATCGGGCTCGGGATCCCGCCGGAGCGCATCGCCCAGGTGCTCCCGCCCATCGACACCGAGCACTTCTCCCCGGCAGCCACGCCGGTGGAGGAGCCGGTGATCGTGTTCTGCTCGCCGGTCGCACCCAACAAGGGGATCGACCGCGTGCTCGAGGCCTTCGACCTCGTGCGCCGGCGCATCGCCGATGCCCGGCTGATCGTCGCAGGCGGTGGCCCGCTCGAGGATCTCGTGCGAGAGCGCGAGCGGACGTCGGGCGGAGCGATCCGCTACCTCGGCCCGCAGGATCGCGACGGCGTGCGCGACGCCATGCGGCAGGGCGCGGTCTTCGCCACCGCGCCGCGACCGACTCCGGTGTGGAACGAGCAGTTCGGCCTCGCCTACGTGGAGGCGATGGCGTGCGAGCTGCCCGTCGTCACCACCGCCTGCGGCTCGAACCAGGAGGCGGTGCCACCCCCGAACGTGCGCGTGCGCGACGACGCCGGGCTGCTGGCAGATGCGCTGTGCTCCTTCCTCGAGGATCCGGCGCGCCGCCGGGCCGTCGGTCGGCAGAACCGCTCATGGGTCATCGAGCGCTTCGAGTACCACCAGCAGGTCACGAAGCTCCGCGCCGCGTTCGATGCCGCCGAGCAACGAGGCTGATCAGCCGCCGGTCAGCGGCGCGACTGCGGCGGAGCCGAACGCGGCGCCGTCGTAGCGATCGCCCGGAGCCGCAAGCCCGGCCGAGGTCGCGGTGCGGTGACGGTCGTCGAGCACGCTGACGACCAGCCGACCCCCGACGCGCAGCGACACCCGCTCGCCATCGGCGCGCAGCTCCACGGTCACGCCATCCGCGGTCGGCGCTGCGACCTGGGCGACGACGGACTCGCCGCCACCCTCGACCACCACGAGCTGCCAGAGCCCGTGCCCGTCGTGCACCGCCAGCCACAGGTTGATCGGGTCGACCACCCGCGCCACGACGCCCATCCCCGCCGCCAGGTGCGCGACCTCGGTGCGCACCACGTGGTCGGGTGCCCCGGCATCGACCAGCGCGAGCGGCCGGCCGAAGAACGTCTCGGTCGGGATCGCCGCGCCGTCGAGGATGGCCCAGGTGCCGCTCTCCTGGCGCCATGCGATGGGGCCGCCGCCGAACGCCTCGGCTCCATCGGACCGCTCGAAGCCGTCGACCGGCATCACCACCGGGCGATCGGGTGCGCCAGCTGCGAGGAGCGCGACGGCCACAACGAACGCTGCGGCGGCGGCGCCGAGCACCCTCGGACGCTCGGTCGGGGCGAGCGCCGGACGCAGCACGACGGCCCGGCCGCTGACGACCGGCGACAGCCCCGCCGCGCAGGCGATCACCGCCACCGCCGCGACCAGCACCGGCGCGAGCAGCAAGTCGGCGAGGTGCGCTCCGAGTGCACCGCCAGCGGCGACGCCCACGACGGCGCCGGGCACGAGGGTCAGGCACCGCTGGCCCCAGACGCCGGTCCGCTCCGGGTCGCTGCGGATCGCGGCCGCCACCACGACGGTGGCGATCACCAGCGACCCGGCGAGCTGGACGCGATCCTGGGCGAGCCGGATGATCCCGTCGGTCTGCTCGGTGGCGCCCACGATCACCAGCACCGCCCCGGCGAGCGCGACGACCCACCGCCAGCGCGCCACCGCACGCAGGGAATGCCCGATCGCTCCGGGAAGGGGGCCTGCGATCGCATGGGCTGCCGCCACCGCCGCCAGCGGCGGCAGCACGATGGACCACAGCAGCAGAAGCCCGGCGCCCGCAGCGCGCGCCCAGCGCCGCTCGTCGGGGCTGGCATCGAGCAGATCGCAGCCCCGACCGATGAGGTGGTGCGCCCCCCAGGTGAGCAGGGGGCCCCAGACCGCAGCCGCCACGAGCCAGCCCGCCGGGGGCCCGAGGTGCCTCGTCGAGGGCACGAGCGGGTGCAGCAGCGTGGCTTGCGCCAGCAGGTCCACGGGGCCGTCGACCGCCGCCGCGCCCCTGGCGACCGTCCAGAGCACGAGCACCACGACCCACCCCAGCCACAGCGCCGAGGCCCGGCGCAGCAGCGCTGCTGGATCGAGAGCCGCCAGCGCGCCCAGCGCGGCGAGGACCGTGCACCCGAGCGGCACCTCGAGGTCCCACACGATCGCTGGCGCGCCGCCGCGCACCGCGAGGACCGCAGCGAGCGCCACCGAGGCGATCACCCCGACCGCCGCCACCGACGCGGCGCCGGGCGCATCGACCCTGGCACCGGGGTCGGCGAGGTCTTCGACCGTCATCGGACGATCCTAGGTCTCGACGTCAGCGCTGCTCGATCGAGGCCGCCAGCGCCCGGCGGTCGACCTTGCCCGTAGCGGTGCGCGGCAGGTCCGCCACGACCGTCACCGACGCCGGGACCAGCGGCGCTGGGAGCCGACCCCGGCACGCGGCGAGGATCGAGGCGCCGTCGCGCTCGCCGTGCACGGTCACGAAGGCGTGCAGGAGGTTGGTCACGAGCGGATCGGGAACGGGGACCACCACCGCTTCGACCACGTCGGGCTGCGCTGCCAGCGCCGCCTCCACGTCACCGAGCTCGATGCGGTGACCGCGGCTCTTCACCTGGTGATCGCGCCGCCCGCGGAACACGAGCTCGCCGTCGGGCTCCAGCACCACGACGTCACCGGTCCGATACCAGCGCCGCCCGTCACCGCGGTCGACGAGGCGCGTGCTGGTGAGATCCGGATCGCCGTGGTAGCCCACGGTCACCGTCGCGCCGGTGACGAGCAGCTCGCCCTCGACGCCGGGCTCGACCTCGGCGAGGTCGTCATCCACCACGACCACCGCGACCCCCTCGATCGGACGACCGATCGGGAGCGAGGGCCCGTCGTCTGCGGGTGAGACCAGCACCTCGTGCGCGGTGCACACGTTGGTCTCCGTCGGGCCGTACCAGTTCCAGAAGGTCGCTTCTGGAAGCACCTCCATCAACGCGGCCAGCGTCGATGTCGGCATCACCTCTCCGGCGAACACGACGACCCGCAGCGATGGGAGGCGGCCAGGTGCGAGGCCGCCGCGCGCCACGAGCAGCGCGAGGGCGGACGGCACCGAGTACCAGATCGTGATCCCGTGGCGCTCGACGGTGCGGATCGCCTCGCCGGGGAGGACCAGCGCGGCGCGCGGCACGAGCACGAGCGCCGCGCCCGCCGCGGCGGAGGCGAACAGGTCGAACACCGACAGGTCGAAGTGGAAGGGGGCGTGGCTGCTCAGGCGATCCTCCGCCCCGACCGTCAGCGCGTCGAGGGCCCACGCGACGAACGCCCAGCCGTTGGCGTGCGTGAGCTGGACGCCCTTCGAGCGTCCCGTCGTCCCCGAGGTGTAGAGGACGTACGCCAGGTCGTCCGGATCGACGGGGGGCGCCGTCGCGAGGGCGCCGACCACCTGCTGCACCACCGTGAGACCCGGGGGCGCGTCGACCGGCTCGTCGTCGACGAGGACGACCGTGCGCACAATGGGTGCTGCGTCGGCCAGCGCGGTCCATCGCGCCGCACCGGCCGCATCGCCGACCAGGGTCGCCAGGCCGCAGTCCTCGGCGATCACCGCCAGGCGGGCGGGCGGCGCCGCTGGATCCAGCGGCACGTAGGCGGCGCCGGCGCGCAGCACGCCGTGCACCGCGGCCACCGCCTCCACCGACTTGTCCAGGAGCAGGCCGACCCGGTCGCCACGACCGACACCGATCGAGCGGAGGCGATCGGACACCGTCGACACCAGCGCATCGAGGGCGCCGTAGGTCACGGTGCGCTCGCCGTCGATGACCGCGACCGCGTCGGGTGCACGACGAGCCGCAGCCCCCACGAGGTCCGACAGCACGCCCGTCATCGGAGCCCCAGCTGGTGGCCCAGCAGGTCGCGCTGGATCTCGTCGGTGCCGGAGTAGATCCGGCTGGCGACCGCATCGAGGCGGGCGCTGCACGCGGCGGCGTCGGCCAGCTGTGCTCCGGGGCCCTCCGCCGCCAGCACCGCATCGGCGGTCACCTGCCAGCCCTGCGCGACCTGCAGCTTCACCATCGACGCCAGCCGGTCGACGCGCTGCCCCTGATCGCGGGCCCAGGCCATGCGGCGCAGCATGAGGCTCGCGATCCTGGCTCGCACCTCGGCTGCGCCGACGATCGACGCCGGCGCCCCGAGCTCCCGCAGGCGCGCCGCGCCTGCGGCCAGCGCGCCGACGGCAGGCGCCAGGATGCACCCGCGCTCCCAACCCATCGAGTGGTCGAAGACCGCGAGGCCGCCGCCACGCGGACCGAGCAGCGCGGTCGCCGGCACCGCGACATCGTCGAGGAACACCTCGCCGATCGGCGCTCCGGGCAGACCCGCTGTGCGGATCGCCGGGGCGACCGTGACGCCCGGGGCGTCTGCGGGCACCAGGAGGGCCTGCACCGCTGACCACCCTCGAGCACGGTCCATCGTGGCGAACACGAGGAGGACGTCGGCCTCGGGCGCGTTGGTGCAGAAGGTCTTCGAGCCCGACAGGCGCCAGCCGTCGGCGGTGGGCGTCGCGGTGGTGGCGAGTGCGAAGGCGTCGGAGCCCGATCCGGGCTCCGTGAGCGCGTGGGCCCCGATCGTGGCGCCGCTGCACAGCCCCACGAGGTGGTCCGCGTGCTGCGCCGGGGTGCCGAAGCGCTGGAGCGGGGCCGCCACCGAGAACAGCTGCGCCCCCAGAGCGAACGCCAGCCCGCCATCGGCGCACGTCGCGCCGAACGCCTCGAGGCACAGCACCGCGTCCAGCGCGCCGAGGCCCTGGCCGCCGTGCTCGACGTCGATGACGAGGCCGGTGAGGCCGATCGCCGCGCACCTCGTCCACGCTGCGCGATCGAGGCCCGAGCGCGCCGCGCCTCGAGGCTCGGCGGAGATCGTGCGCCCCAGCTCAGCTGCTCGGTCCTGCAGCGCCCGCTGGCGCCTGTCGAGCGCCAGGTCGAGTGACGGTCCGGAGCCATCGGGGCTGCTCACGTCGGCGGATCAGCGACCGTCGTGGTGCTGCTGCTCGTGGTGGTGGAGTCCACCTCGCGCACCGTCAGGCCACCGAGCGCGTCGAGCTGGGTCAGCAGCCACCGCCCCGCGTTGACCGCGCTCTGGGAGCCGAAGTGCAGCCCGTCGGGGCGCATCGGGAAGCCGGCGATCTCGTCTCGGCACGTCCCCTCGGGGCACACCCATTCGGCGAGGTCGACCAGCTCGAGCTGGGGCGAGGCCGCCGCCAGCTCGGCGAGGAGCTCGTTGTGGCAGGTGATGCGGCGGTTGAGCTCGTCGAGTGAGATCCCGCGCTCCACCGGGACGCGCGCACCAGCGGCCCCGCCGACGATCGGCGGTGTGGTGAGGAGCACCCCGACCACCTCGTCGGGGAGGCCGACGAACGCATCGCCGGTCGCGACGGCCCACGGGGAGTCGACGCCGGCGCCGCACAGCTCCAGTGGCAGCTGCCCGTCAGATGCCAACGAGCTCACGTCGGGCAGGCCGTACGCCAGCACGACCACGTCGACGCTCGACTGGTCGAGCACCGCTCGGACCTTCTCGGCAACGGAGTCGTACCTCCCGCATCCTCCTATGAGCTCATCGTTGTCGGCGCTGGTCCTCTGCCCATCCACGCTGAACACGCTGCAAAGAGGCTCGCCAGCGGTCCGCACGGTCACGAGCTGCTCGAACCGGACCGCCTGGATGCCGCTCGCGACGTTGAGTGCGAGCGAGTCGCCGGCGAGGAGCACCGACGGCGCGTTCGCGAGCGGGTCGACGATCCGCTCGTCGACGAGCTGCGGCGCCGTCGCGACGGAGCCGGTGGCGCCGGTGGCGCCCAGCCACAGACCGACAGCGACCACGACGATCGTCGCCGGCAGCGCGAGCAGCAGGATCCGGTCGGGCACCCGTCGCCGGCGGATCGGTCGTTCCACGAGGTAGAAGGACGCCGTGGCGAGGACGAAGCTCACGACGACGCGCGTCGAGGTGAGCGCTAGGCCCGACAACCCGGTGCGATCCGCATCGAGCACGACGAAGACCGGCCAGTGCCACAGGTACAGCCCGTAGCTGATGTGACCCACCCAGACGAGCGGTCGCAGAGCGAGGATGCGGTGCAGCAGCGTCGGCTCGGGATGCACGAGCGTGGCGATGAGCCCCACCGATGCGATGGCGTGCAGCGCGAACCCGCCCTGGTAGAGGAAGGGCTCGGTTCCGTCTGCGGTCCACCACATCCAGCCGAGGACCACCGCCGAGACCAGCCCAGCGAGCGCGAGCGGGTGCTCGACGGGCTGGTCGTCTGCCTGCTGGTCGTCGGCCTCCGCAGCAGCTCCGTGCGCCGGGTGGTCGGCACCCGCCGCCGGTGCTGCCGCGTGCACGCCACCCTGGGTGACCTCGAGGTATGCGGCGAGCACGGCGCCGACGAGGATGGCGCTGATGCGGGTGTCGGTGCCGAGGTAGGAGCGAGACGGATCGGCGCTGAGGGTGTGCTGCGTCATCAGCCACAGCGCGGAGAGCACCGCGCCGATGATGCCGGCGCTCAGCACCCGCTCGGCTGGTCGGCGTGCTCGGCTCGTCACGAGCACCACCACCAGGGGCCACACCAGGTAGAACTGCTCCTCGATGGCGAGGCTCCAGGTGTGGGCCAGCGGCGAGGGCCTCGCGAACAAGGTCCAGTAGTCGTTGCCGGCGGCGAGGTCGTGCCAGTTCGCGACGTACAGCAAGGTGGCGATGCCGTCGCTGCGGATGCGCTCGACCTCCGCCGACGCAGCGATGGTCGCCGCGTACACCGCGACCGCTGCCACCACCATGAGCACGGCCGGGAGCAGGCGCCGCGCCCGTCGTGCCCAGAACCCGAGCACCGAGGTGGCCCCGGTGGTTCGCCGCTCCACCAGCAGGAGCGCCGTGATGAGGAACCCCGAGAGCACGAAGAAGAGGTCGACGCCCAGGAAGCCGCCATCGAGCAGCTCGGCGTGGTAGGCGAGCACGGCGAGCACGGCTGCGCCGCGCAGCCCGTCCAGGCTGGCGATCCGGGGCAGGCGCGGATGGCCGACGGTCGCGGCAGCGAGCGGCGCGCGGTCCTCCATCTGCACCCCGGCCATGGGCGACCACGCTAGTGCCGCACGCCGCGACGGCCGTCGCGGCGACAGCGCGCCACCCAGGGCTAGCGTGCGGGTGATGGCCGGCCCGTCGACCCGCGTGCTCGAGCGCCGCGCCCTCGTGGTGCTCAGCGTGCTCGTGCTCGCAGCCCCGGTGCTGGCGAGCACCGCGAGCGCGATCGCCGGCGACTGGCTGCCAGCGGGTGACGTCGCCACGATGGCGATGCGCACCGCTGACGTGCTCAGCTCCGACGTGCCGCTCGTCGGCCCGACCAGCAGCGCCGACCTGAGCCACGGGCTGGGCGTGGCGTGGCACCCCGGGCCGCTCGTCTACTGGTTCGCGGCGCCGCTGTACGCGCTCGCGGGTCACAACCCCGTCGGCCTGCTGCTCGCGGTGGCCGTGGTCAACCTCGCGGCGGTCGCCGGCATCGCCGTGGCGGCCTGGCGCATCGGCGGGGAGCGCCTGCTGCTCACCGTCGCCGTGGCGACGGGCGCGATGCAGCTCTCGCTCGGCAACGGCGTCCTGCACGATCCATGGAACCCGCACGTCATCCTGCTGCCGACGCTCGCCGCCCTCCTGCTGCTCGCAGGCGCCGCCGCGGGGGACCTCCGCCTCCTCCCTGGGGCGATCCTCGCCGCCAGCTACGCGTCGCAGGGGCACACCACCGCGCTCGGCCTCATCGGGCTCTGCGCCCTCGCCGTCGCGGGTGCGCTGGTGCAGCGCCACCGGAGCGGAGCGAGCGTGCCCGGTGATCGCCGCTGGATCCTGGCGAGCATCGTGCTGGGTCTCGTGCTGTGGGCCGGGCCGCTGGTGGACCAGGTCGCGGGCGAGGGGAACCTCGCCGCGACGCTCGGCGCCTCCACCGGAGGCACGAGACGGCTCGGCGTCGCCGGCGCCGCCGTGATGCTCGTCGACGCCCTCGGCGTCGTCCCGCAGTTCGCCGACCCGACGGGCTCCACCGTCGTGGATGTCCGCCTCGCCACGAGCGCCGACCTCGTGGCGTGGGGTTCGGTGCTCGCCGGGGCCGCGCTCCTCGCCGGGATGCTGCGCTCGGCGGTGGCGCGTCGCCAGCGCACCCGCGCCACGATCCTCGCGTCTGTCGTGATCGCGTCTGCGGCCACGCTGGTCACCCTCGCCCTCCTGCCCGGCGCATCGCTGCACAAGCTGTACCTGTTCCGGCTGCTGTGGCCGATCACCGCGTACGCGTGGGCCCTGCTCGCCTGGTGCTGCTGGGAGTGGGTCCTCGAGCGTCGTGGCGCCGACGAGCGCTCGACAGTCGAGCGCTGGTCTGCCCGAGCGGCGAGCCTCGGCGCCGTCGGGCTCCTCGTCGCCACCCCGCTGGCGGTCGGCACCTTCTCCCCGCGCGATGACGCAGCGCGGATGCGCGCCGTGCGCGCGGCTGCAACGCAGGTGGCAGCGTCGCTCGATCCCGATGCCGGGCCGTACCTGCTGCGACCGGTCGGTGGTGCGTTCTGGGATGCTGCGCCGGCGCTGGCTCTCGAGCTCGAGCGCCGCGGCTACACCATCGTCCAGGACGTGGGTGCGCAGTCGCTCGTCGTTGGACCGGACCGTGCGTGGCACGGCGAGGCCCTTGCCGGCCAGGTGCTGGTGACCATCTCCCCCGGCGCCCGCGAGGAGAGCGACGGAGGCCAGCTGCTCGCCTTCGTGCCGATGACGCAGGAGCCGATCGAGACACCGATGGGCCAGGTGCGCGCCATCGGGCAGACCGAGCCCCTTCGGTGGTCGCCGGCAGCTCGCGCCTTCTTCGCCGAGTCCGTCCGCGACCTCCGCGCTGGGCGAACCGCCGACGAGTCCCAGTTCGTGCGGCAGGCGCGCGACCTGCTCGGCGAGGTGCTGCTCGGGCAGCTCTCGAGTGCGTCGCTCTCGGAGCTGCCAGCCGAGGATGTGGTTCCCGCGGTGGTGACGCAGGTCGCGCAGCTCAGCGATCCCGCCGTGCTCTTCTTGCTGCAGCAGGACTGGTTGACCGGGCCCCGCCTTCCCGGCTGGCTGCGCACGCGCATCGACGACCGTGACGATTCGCTCGGCCCCGGCGCCGCGTCCGGCCTCGCGGCGTTCCTGCTCCCGCCACCGGCGCCGTCGGGCTGACGGTCGCGCGCGACCTGCGCCGTCAGAAGCCGACGTAGAAGAAGGGCTGAGGGTTCGAGGGGGCGAGGACCAAGATCGCAACGACGCTGGAGCCGGCGATGATCCCCCACGCCACGTCGCCGATCGGCTCCCGCGATCGGTCTCCCACGAGCGCCACCGCTCCGCCTCGCTCCTGCCACCAGCGCTCGCCGCGCTCGATGCGAATCTCCCAGCGGTCGGTGGCGAGGACGACCATCCACGCAGCCCAGACGAGCAGCACGAACGGGACGTCGACCGCGCCGGAGCGCAGCGTCGCCATCCCCGACCAGATGTGCGTGAGCGCCTGCACATCCGCTGCACCCGCGAGGACAGCCAGCACCGCGAAGAGCAGCGTGGTGCGCGCCGGCGCCACCCGCCGCGAGAGCGCAGCCACCGGTGAGGACGTCGCGTCGCCTCTCATCGCCGCCTTGTTGCTTCGCAGCTGATCGACCGCGACGATCGCGCCGGTGATCGCGCCCCACAGGAGCCACCGGACGCTCGCCCCGTGCCAGAGGCCAGCAGCGGTGAACGAGCACACGATGGCGGCCGCAGCACGGTGCTCCCGGCGGCGGAGCCCCGGAGCGCGCGGCATGCCACGCAGCAGCGGCATGTAGAGGTAGTCGCGGAGGAAGGTCATCAAGGTGATGTGCCACCTCCGCCAGAAGTCGGCGAGCGACGTCGCCGCGAACGGACGGGCGAAGTTGCTCGGCACGTCGATCCCGAGCAGCTTGGCCGTACCCCGAGCGATGCACGAGTAGCCGGCGAAGTCGCCGTAGAGCTGCGCTGCGAACCCGAGCGTCGCAGCAACGAGGACGACCCATCCGTGGTCGGCCGAGGCGCTCGTCCCACCGTCGAGGCTCGTACCCGCGAACACCCGACTCACCGACGGCGCCAGCATGTCAGCGATCACCACCTTGCGCACGAGGCCCAGCAGGATCAAGTCGACGCCCACGCGGAGATCGCCCGGCCGCGGGCGCACAGGCGGCGACCGCAGCTGCGGCATGAGCAGCGCGGCACGCGAGATCGGCCCTGCAGCGAGCTGGGGGAAGAACGCGAGGAACGCGCCCAGCACCACCGGGTCGCGTTCGGGAGCGATCGACCCCCGGTGCACGTCGATGCAGTACCCGACCGATTGGAACACGTAGAACGAGAGGCCGATCGGCACGACGATGTCGATCGTGGAGGCGGATGGCTCGAGCCCGAGCGAACGCATCAGCTCCATCACGCCGTCCACGAAGAACCCGAGGTACTTGAAGGTGGCGAGCACACCGAGGTTCAGGAGCAGCGCCGCGGCCAGCGCCATCCTCCGCTGCGTCGTCGACCCCTCCGCCAGACGGGGGCCGAGGAGGAGATCGCCAGCGGTCACCAGCAGGAGGAGGCCGAGGAACCGCCAGTCGAAGGTGGCGTAGTAGACGTACGACGCGCCGAGGAGGAGGCGGATGCGCCACGCCCCCTGCAGGCGCCACGCGAGCACGCAGACCGCCGCTGCGAAGCCGAGGAACTCGACGGAGTTGAACTGCACGAGGTCGGCGCTCCTACGACCGGATGGTGGCCAGGAGCGATGGGAGCAGCGCAGCCGCGCCGACGGCACTCAGGTGGACGCCACCGACGCGCATCGGAGGTCGGCCGTCGGGCTGGGCTGCGAACCAGCCCTCTAGGTCCAGCACCTGCACACCCGAGTGCGTCGCCAGCACCTCCGCCGCCTGCTGGTTCAGTGCCGTCACCCGCGCTCGATCAGCCACCGCACCCTGTGCCGGGAACGGGTCGCCCGGTTGCGGCGCCGGCTGCGGGCAGGTGAGCCAGAGCACCCTCGCGCTGCCGGACTCGAGCTGGCGGAGGAGCTCCGTCAATCCTGCTCGGTAGGCGTCGTCCCACGCCTGCTCGCCCGGCGCAGCGAACGCGCCGTCCGCACCGACGGCGACGTCGAGGACATCGTTGGCGCAGAACGAGGCGACGACGACGTCGGAGCGCTCGGCGGTCTCCCGCCATCGCGACGGCAGCTCGGCGCAGCGCGGGGATGTTTGTCGGATGTCGAGCTGGTCACGGCGATCACCCGAGAGGATGACGCCGCACTCCAGGGAGGTCGCCTCGTCGTGCACGACGACCCCGAGGCGCTCTGGGTCGTTCGACCGGATGCTCAGAGCCAGCATCGATGCCGTCGCGTCGCCGACGAACCCCACCTCGACCAGACCCTCCGATGGGTCGCCGGCGGTCGGACCGCTCGATCCCTGGCTGGCTCCGTCGCACCCGCTCGCCTCGGCAGGGGGCTCGAGCTCTCCGGCGACGACCTCGGTGAAGCGGCGCGCGCCGTCGAGGTTGAGGTGGACGCCATCGCCGAACCACTCGATGGGGATGTCGAGGTCGGTGAGGTCGATGAGCTGCGCACCAGCTGCGGCGGCCACGCCGCGCGCTGCCTGCCGGTACCGGTCGAACTCGGCCGCAGACGCCATGAGGTACCCCTGGCGCTGGCGGATCGTCGGCGGCAGCACGATCACCGGCGTGATCCCGCGTGCGCGCAGATCCACGAGCAGCTGCGTCGCTCGACGCACCTCATCGGCGTCGACCACCGCTTCGGGCTCCCCCCGCCCGATGAGCGCCTGGAGGGGGTCGTTCTCGGCCACCGACGTCTTCGCCCAGAATCCCGTGGACTCGATCCAGGCGACGTCATCGGACGGGAGCTGCTGGTACGGCAGCTCCCGCCCGGCGAGCGCCATCCACTCGCGCGGGTCGGCGAGGCGCTGGCGGGCCTCGACCGCCGGAAGCACGCTGCGCAGCACGTCAGCTACCGGTGCGTAGTGACTCGATGAGGTCGCCTGCGCCGAGTACCACGCCGCGCGCAGCTCCTCAGCCGGTTGGATGGAGGGGCTGAAGGTCCTGAAGCCGGCGACGTACACGACCACCCGAGGCCGCAGGATCGGCTGCACCCACTCCTCGAACCACTCCGCCTCCAGCGATGCGTACGTCCCGGGCAGGCCAGCGTTGTACGCGCTGCCGATCCACGGAAGCTCTTGCTGGAGCCGCGCCGGATCGAGCCCCATCTGGGCGACCGAGGCACCGATCACCACCACATCGGCGCAGCCGTGGTCGGCGGCGAACTGCCGCATCGCCTCCTCCTGGCGCTGCGTCGCCCAGTCGTGGTGCACCAGCGGCGGCGTCATGGAGGACGCCACGACCCCGAGGACCAGCTGCGCGACGATGAACGTGCCGGCGAAGCTGACGAACCGGAGGCGCAGCGATCTGGTCATCATCATCCTGTGCAGCGCCCGTGCGCTCGCCCTCGTCCACGATGCTGAGCGATGGTACACGGCAGATCGGCACGTCTGACGGCGCGATCTGCTCGCTCATCGGATGCTACGTTTCGTCGACACCAGCGCTGGAGGACCGCCGTGGAGATCCGCGACCGCATCATCGCCGTCGTCGTCGACCTGGGGTGGGACGGGGACGTCGCAGCGCTCACCGACGATCTCGACCTCATCGAGAGCGGCGTCATCGACTCCTTGCGCCTGATCACGTTCGTGAACCTCCTCGAGGAGCGCTTCGGCGTCACGGTCGATGATCGCGAGCTGCACGCCGAGAACTTCGAGACGATCCGCGCGGTGCAGGAGCTCCTGGTCGCCAAGCTGGGCTGAGCAGATCGGCGAGGAGCGATCGCGAGACGGCGACGACCGGCTGTACGATCCGCCACGAGCCGTACGACGATGGTGCGGCGCCGACAGGTGGGAGCGCGCAGTGGGTGCTGATCGCACGGCACCGGTGCTGATCATCGGTGGGGGGCCGGCCGGGGCCGCGAGCGCGATGCACCTGCTGCACCGCGGGATCACGCCGCTGATCGTCGAGCGCGCCCCGTTCCCCCGCTACCACATCGGCGAATCGATGACCTCGGAGTGCGGCGAGCTCGTGCGACGCCTCGGCTTCGAGGACGACATGATCGCTGCCGGCCATCCGATCAAGCACGGCGTGAAGGTCTTCGGCGCCAGCGGCGAGCCGGACTGGTGGGTCCCCGTCATGCAGCGCGTCGAGGACGACGGGGCGCTGACGGAGCGCACCACCTGGCAGGTCCGCCGCAGCGAGTTCGACACGATGCTCCTCGACGCCGCGGTCGCCCGCGGCGCGGAGCTGATCCTCGGTCGGGCGGTCGATCCGATCGTCGACGATCGGGGCGTCGTCTGCGGCGCCCGCATCCGCGCCGACGACGGCTCGGAGCTCACCGTCGCCGCCGAGCTGACCTTGGACTGCAGCGGCCAGGCCACGTTCCTCGCAGGTCGCGGCGTCACCGGGCGCAAGTACCTCGGCGCCTACGACAAGCAGATCGCGATGTTCACGCAGGTGACGGACTTCGAGCGCGGCACCGGGGGCGACGGGCGCATGCTCGAGCCGGGCAACACCAACATCTTCTACCGGGAGAAGTACCACTGGGCGTGGGCGATCCCGATCGACGACGAGGTGACCAGCGTGGGGGTGGTCGCCCCGGCGGCCTACTTCCACGCCGCGGGCGAGTCCCGCGAGGACTACCTGCGCCGTGAGCTGCGAACCCTCAACTCCGGGCTGGGCGACCGCCTCTCCTCGGTCGACATGGTCGAGCCGGTGCACACGGTCCCCAACTACTCGTTCCAGGTGGATCGCTTCGCCGGACCCGGCTACCTGTGCCTCGGCGACGCCCACCGGTTCATCGATCCGATCTTCTCCTTCGGCATGAACGTCGCGCTCCGCGAGACGGAGCTCGCCGCTGACCGGATCGTCCGCTACCTCGAGGGCGAGGGCCGCGACGGCGATGATCCGTTCCGCGAGCACATGATCGTCGTCGAGCGCGCAGCAGACATCCTCGAGGACGTCCTCGACACCTTCTGGGAGAACCCGTTCGCATTCGCTCAGTTCGTGCACCACCGCTACCGGGAGCCGATGATCGACGTGTTCGCCGGACGCATCTACGACGGCGACCCCAACCGGGGCCGCGACCGAGCGGTCGCCGCCTTCCGCGAGCTGCTCGGCCGCGAGCGCCGCTACGACGACCCCGACGTGCTGTCGATGCCATTCGGCTCGCGCTACGACCCGGAGCGGGCACCGCTGTGGAACGCCACGCTCGACACGGTCGAGGCGACCGAGACCTGGATGCGCGAGCACGACTGACCGCCCAGCCCGCCAGCCGCAACGTCCGCGATGGCCGCAACGGCCGACGGCGTGCGGTCGGGACGGGCGCCCACGCTCACGGCGACGTCTCTGTGGTGGTGGTCGCGGCTGAGGGCTCGGTCGTCGCAGCCGTGGTCGACGGCGCGGTCGAGGTGGCGTCACCTGTTCGTGGTCGGATCAAGCCGCCGACGGCCTCGAGCGCGCCAGCATCCGCCGTCCAGCGTTCACCACGGTCTGGTCACCGAAGGTGGCGCGTCTGGGCGCATGAGGAAGCCAGCGATCTCCTCGCGACATTCGCCCTCTGTGCAAACCCACGATGCGAGATCGACCAGCTCCAGCCGCGGTGAGGCCGCCGCCAGCCTGCGAGGAGGTCGTTGTGACGGATGGACGAGCCCATCGTTGTCAGCGCTGGTGCTCCGCCCATCCGCGCTGAACGCTGCAGAGGGGCTCGCCAGCAGTCCGCACGGTCCGAGCTGATCGAACCGGACCGCCTTGATGCCGCTCGCGACGATGAGTGCGAGCGAGTCGCCGGCGAGGAGCACCGACGGCGCGTTCGCGAGCGGGCCGACGACATCGCATGCTCGTGCTTCGGTCAGTCCTTCTCGAACCGAAGCGCCATGACGCTCCTAATGCTACGGTCGCAAAGCAGAGCACTGGCCTTGCCGGTGCCGGACCACATGGGGAGGGATGTGCTCGTGGGCACTCGAGGATTTGCTACGCGCATGATCATCGGATTCGGGGCGGTCGCTTTGGCGACGTCCACGATCGGCGCTGCCGGCGCGGCAGACCGTGGCCCGCAGGCGGACGACGGCGGTGGCGACATCGCTCCCCCGATCGTCATCTACGGCGCACCCGACTCCTTCCTGCACCTCACGGTGGACGGCGATGGCGGCGCAGCGACGACGGCGACGAGCTCCGGCCACTCAGTCACCGCGGTGGAGCTGGCTGGCTTCGATGTACCGCCCGGTGCCGGCCTCTGGTTCCCGACCATCTCCGAGCAGGGCAAGGTCGTCATGGCGACGATGACGCAGGAGTACAGCCAGTTCTCCCCGCGGTCGAACGCGACCGGCGTGCTGGCGCTCGATCCCTCCGTGCCATCGGCGGAGTTCGTCCCCGTCCAGACGACCGGCGGAGCCACGCAGATGCCGACAGCCACCGACGTCGCCGCGCACCGCACCGAACCGGGAGGGCGCGACATCTCGGACCTGTGCAACGTCGTCGGCTCAGACGATGAGGAGCGGATCATGGGCATCACCGCATACCCAAACACGAACTACGAGCGGAACTTCTACGGCCAACTCCCCATGATCTCGCTCTTCAACGATGACGGGACTGACAACACGGCACAGCCCGGTACGATGCTGGACTTCGAGCCCCGAAGTCCAGCGACCGGCACATATTCGAGCGGCTCCCGGACAGTGAAGGACCTCGAAAGCGAGGGATCTGGCGCCTGGGCGTCCGCCTTCCCCACGGCGAGCCCCTATGGAGTCCTGCAATATGCGGCGACGGACAACGACCCGAATAACGACTCCTGGCCCTACGACACGATCCCGGCATATCCCAACGTCACTCGCGGCGCCAACGAGTGCGCTGTGCTGCCCAACGGCGACGTCGTCGTCGTCCAGTACTTCGGCGGGATCCTCGTGCTCTCGCCCGACGGTGTGGTCAAGGCGTTCCTCGACGAGATCAGCTACGGCAACCCGCCGGCGCAGATCCTCCGCCCTCGCGAGGTGAAGGCCTCCCCGACGGGATCCGCAGGCGACTACCGGTTCGTCGTGATCTACGACTTCGAGAACTTCCCGCTCCAGGAGTTCACCTACAACTCCACGGGCACGCCGTCGATCACGCCGCGCTCCAAGCCGGTCCTCGCTCCGGCGAAGACCGGCGGGGTGCGAACATTCGGCTTTGCCGAGTACGACGCAGTGGGCCGACTGCTGGTGACGACGCAGTTCACGCCTACGGGGAACTACTTGCCCAACGCCGACCAGGTCGCTGTGTACAACGTCAACCGGCTGAATGCTGTGGCTGCCTATCCGCCCAGCGGTACACCTTCTCGACCCTTCGGCGCGGTGGCGCCGAACCGGTGGCTCGCCGACGCAAGCGCATCCCCGTCCTATGGCACCTCCGGCACCCCGCTGATGTTCAACGCGATCCTCTACGACGCGCCTGCTGACCGCTTCGTGCTGGTGAACGCGGATGGCATGGTGAGGATGCTCTCCTGGGACGATCAGAAGCCGACCACTGCCCCGCCTGGCAGCCCCACCGCCTACGGAGGACGTGACTGCGACATCGACTCCGGGTCCTACACGCTCGAGACCGATGCCCTCGTGCGGCGCCAGGTCATGCAGCCGCGGAACGGGGTGATCCATCCCGGCTCCGCCGCCGTCGACGACCAGTCGCTGTACCTGGCGCTCGGCTCCGGCCGCGGGCGAGTGGACAGCCAGGGGGGTGTGCCGATCTACCTCGCCGTCAGCTACGACGAGACCGAGCAGTTCGTCGTCGAGGTCCCGATCTCCGAGCTGAGCGAGGCGTACAGCGGAAGCTGCCCGGATGGCACCACAGCAGGTCCGTTCCCTGATGTTGCAGCGACGAACAGCGCTGTGCGTGAGGTCGAGTGGGGTGTGGCCGAGGGAATCACCAACGGCTACGCCGACGGCGACTTCCATCCCGGCGATGCGGTGTCCCGTCAGGCCGCTGCCGCCTTCCTCTACCGCTTGGCCGGTGAGCCTGCGTTCACCCCGCCGAGCACCCCGACGTTCAACGACGTATCGACAAGCCACACGTTCTTCACGGAGATCGAGTGGGCCGCCGACCAAGGTCTCGTCGCGGGCTACGCGGATGGCGGCTTCCACTCGACCAGCGGCGTGAGTCGCCAGGCGATCGCCGCGTTCATGTACCGCTTCGCCGATGGCACGTCAGCTGCGCCGGATCTCCCGACGATCGAGTCCGAGTGCTTCACGGACGTCACGACGTCGCACCAGTTCTACGACGAGATCGTGTGGACCAGGTGGCAGAACGTCACCCTCCGGTGGGCGGAGGCTTTGAGCGACTCGTGCGACCCGTCGGTCAACCCAGTCGCTCCAGACACGGCGCCGGCTGCATCCGCGCAGTTCCGGTCCACCGATACGGCCACCCGCATCGAGGTCATCGAGTTCCTCGCCAAGCTCGACCTCTACTGCCGTGACGTCACGAAGGACTTCACCACCGTCGACGTGCTGGACGACTGCGTGGGCGACAGCACGCTGTAGCGGTCGGCCCTCAGCGGAAGTCGCGCGCCGCGCCGACCGAACCGTCCACCGGAAGCGGGTCGAGACGATCGGCGATCACGTTGATGACGCCCTCGGTGGTGCGCTCGAGGCGGCCGCGCACCACCAGGGCGGCGGCGCTGCGCGCCACGCGGCGGTGGCGCGTCCAGCACCCGACCGAGCAGATCACGTTGATGAGGCCGGTCTCGTCCTCGAGGTTCAGGAACGTCGTGCCCCCCGCGGTGGCGGGGCGCTGACGGTGGGTGACGACGCCGGCCACCAGCACCCGGCGGTCGGTCGGCGCGGTCGCCAGACCCGCCGCGGTCACCACGCCCATGGCCGCGAGCCGCTCGCGCAGGAACCGCGTGGGGTGGCCATCGGGAGCGATGCCGGTCGCCCACAGGTCCGCCAGCGACGTCTCGCGCTCGCTGAGCCCCGGCAGCGGCGGCGCGTGCACCCCGGTGACGACGCCCGCCAGGCGGTCGGGGCGACTCTGCGCCACCGCGCCCACCGCCCACAGCGCGGCGCGGCGGTCCAGCGGCGCGCCGTCCGCCGCGGTGAAGCAGCCCAGCGCCCCGGCGGTGGCCAGCGCCTCGAGCTGCGGCAAGGTCAGACCCGTGCGGCGCGCCAGGTCCTCGGCATCTGCGTACGGCCGACCGGCGGCGACCGCCTCGGCCAGCTCGGCGCCGATGCCGCGCACCGAGCCGATGCCCAGGCGCAGCGCCGGGCCGCCGCCACCAGACGACGGCACCTCGAGGGTGGCGCCGGCGGCCGAGTCGTTGACGTCGGGGGTGCGCACCTCGACCCCGTGGCGACGCGCGTCCGCCACCAGCGAATGCGGCGAGTAGAAGCCCATCGGCTGCGCGTCGAGCAGCGCGGCGCAGAACGCGGCGGGGTGGTGCAGCTTGAGCCAGGCCGAGGCGTACACCAGGTAGGCGAACGACACCGAGTGGCTCTCGGGGAAGCCGTAGCTCGAGAACGCGGCCAGCTTGTCCCAGATCTGCTCGGCGACCTCCTCGGGCACGCCGCGCTCGCCCGCACCGGCGACGAAGCGCCCGTGGAGCTGCTCCATGCGTTCGCTGCTGCGCTTGGCCCCCATCGCCTGGCGCAGCCGATCGGCCTCCGCCGGCGTGAAGCCCGCGGCGTCGATGGCCATCTGCATGAGCTGCTCCTGAAACAGCGGGATGCCCAAGGTCTTGGACAGCGCAGGCTCGAGCAGCGGGTGCAGGTAGGTGACGGGCTCGGTGCCGTTGCGCCGCCGGATGTAGGGGTGCACGGAGCCGCCTTGGATCGGGCCGGGGCGGATGAGCGCCACCTCCACCACCAGGTCGTAGAAGCACCGCGGTCGCAGGCGGGGAAGGGTGGCCATCTGGGCGCGGCTCTCGACCTGGAACACCCCGATCGAATCCGCGCGGCAGAGCATGTCGTAGACCTCGTCCTCCTGCGGGAGCAGCGCGACGTCGACCTCGACGCCCTGGCCGGCCAGCAGGTCGACCGCCCGGTGCAGCGCGCTGAGCATGCCGAGGCCGAGCAGGTCGAACTTCACCAGCCCGGCGGCGGCGCAGTCGTCCTTGTCCCACTGCAGGACGCTGCGGTCGGCCATGCGCCCCCACTCCACCGGGCACACCTCCACCACGGGGCGATCGCAGATGACCATGCCACCCGAGTGGATGCCGAGGTGCCGCGGCAGGTGCTCGACCTGCCGGGCGAGCTCGAGCACGTCGGGGGGGATCTCGACCTCCGCTGCGTCCGCGGTGCGCGGCGCCGATCCGGAGGGGCCCTGCTCGGGTGGCGCGGCACCGGCGTCGCCGAGGCCCGACCAGCGGTCGATGCGCTTGGCGAACGCGTCCTGCTGGCCCGGTGCGTAGCCCAGCGCCCGAGCCATGTCGCGCACCGCTGAGCGCGCCCGGTAGGTGATGACGTTGGCGACCTGCGCCGCGTGCTGGCGACCGTGGCGCTCGTAGACGTACTGGATGACCTCCTCGCGCCGACCGCTCTCGATGTCGATGTCGATGTCGGGCGGCCCGTCGCGCTCGGTGGACAGGAAGCGCTCGAAGAGCAGGCCGAGTGCGACCGCGTCTGCGCTCGTGATGCCCAGCGCGTAGCAGGCGGCAGAGTTCGCCGCCGAGCCCCGTCCCTGGCACCAGATGTCGGCTCGGCGGCAGAACTCGACGATGTCCCACACCACCAGGAAGTAGCCGGGGAACCCGAGCCGGTCGATCACGTCGAGCTCGTGGTCGAGCTGCGCGTACGCGCCCGGCACCCGCTCGGCGCCGCGCGGACCGTAGCGGCGCAGCGCGCCGCGCCACACCAGCTCGCGCAGCCACGACATCTCGTCGTGCCCCGACGGGCACGGGAACGGCGGCAGCTCGGGAGCCACCAGCGCCAGATCGAAGGCGCACGCCCTGCCCAGCTCCCCCGCCCGCTCGACCACCCCGGGGTAGCGGGCGAACCGACGGGCCTGCTCGACGCCGCTGCGCAGGTGCGCGGCTCCTGCCGCCGGCAGCCACGGGTCGAGCGCGTCGAGGCTGCCGCGCTGCCGCAGCGCCGCCAGCGCCGCGGCCAGGTGCCGCTGGGCCGGCGCGGCGTGGTGGGCATCCGCGGTGGCCACCAGCTCGACCCCGCCGCGCACCGCCACCTCGACCAGGGCGTCGTTGCGCGCCGAGTCCAGGGGATCGCCGTGGTCCCACAGCTCCACGACCACGCCGTCGCGACCGAAGACGTCGACCAGGCGCGCCAGCTCGTCGACCGCCGCGGCGGGGCCGTGGTGCACCAGCGCGTGGGGCACCGCGCCCCGGTCGCCGGCGGTGAGCGCCAGCAGGTGGCCCGGAGCGCCCGCCGCCACCTCGGCCAGCACCTCGAAGGTGAGCCGTGGCGCCTCCTTCGCACCGGCGAGCTGCCCGCGGCTGATGGCGGTGCTCAGCGCCGCGTACCCTTGCGGATCGCGCGCCAGCACCACCAACCGCTCCCCCTCCTCCTCTGCCCGTTCTGTGTGGCGGGAGCCTGAGGGGTCCACGCCACCGCCACCCAGAACGCGAGTGGTGGGGGTGAGGGTGAGCTCGGCACCGAAGACCGTCGGCAGCCCCAGCGAGCGGGCCGCCTCCGCGAAGCGCACCACCCCGTAGAGGCCGTCTCGATCGGTCAGGGCCAGCGCGTCGAGCCCGAGGCGAACCGCCTCCTCGGCCATCGCCTCCGGCGTGCACGCGCCGTCGCGGAAGCTGAACGCCGATCGAGCGTGCAGCTCGGCGTAGGGCACCGAGGCGCCGACAGGCGGTCGCTGGGGCGCAGGTGGCGCCAGGTAGGGGCCACGCACCCGAGACCAGGCCGGGCTGTCTCCCCCGTCGGCGGCGGGGAAGCCGGCAGCATCGGCCGCCGGGCGCGCCCGTCCGTCGGACAGCCGCCGCTCGAGCTCTCGCCACGGCACCGGAGGGTTCCGCCACCCCATGGACGGTGACCGTATCGAACTGGTGTTCGATCAGCCAGCGGGCTCCTCGCCGTCGCCTCCGCCCAGCGCCGCGACCTGGTCGAGGACCCAGCGAGCGACCGGACGCGCCCCCTGCTCGGTGTAGTGCAGGCCGTCGGGGCGCAGCTCGACGCCGTCGATCACCTCGGTGCACTCGCCGTCGGGGCACAGCCACCCCGCGAGGTCGATCACCGCCACCCGGTCGGGGTGCGCGGCGGCCACCTCGTCGATGGCGCGCTGGTGGCAGGCGAGGCGCTCGTCCACCTCGAGCTGGGTGGTGGCGCCCAGCGAGTGGTTCTCCACGAGGAGCCGCGGCGTGGTGAGCAGCAGGACGCGCTGGGGAGCGGTGCGCTCCACGAGCTCCTCGAGAGGCCCGGTGCGCAGCGCCAGCATGTCCGGCGCGCAGAAGTCGGCCAGATCCTCTCCCACCGGGGTCGAGTCGAGCACCGGGTTGCCGAACAGCACGAGCACGTCCGCGGGGCCGTTCGCGGTCAGCCCCTCCACGGCGACGTCGATGAACGACTTGCCGTCGGTGCAGTCCTTGGCCGGGAAGGTGCCATCGAGCAGGACGTACTGCGTCGTGATGGGGTGGAAGTGGCAGAACGGGATGGCGCGAGACTCGACCACGGGCTCATCGACGCGGCGCACCGCCGCGATGCCGGGCACGAGCGACGCGCCGACGGAGTCGCCGATCACCAGCAGGCGCCCCGAGCTCGGCACCGACAGCTGCTCGCCGGCCTCGGCGATCGGCGGCGGGGGCGCGGGGGCGACGGCCACCGCAGCCACCACGATCGCCAGCGACGCCGGCACCGCCAGCAACCAGCGCACCGGTGGGATGCGCAGCCGTCGCGTCGGCTGCTCCACCAGCACGTGCGACAGCCAGGCCAGCGGCACCAGGATCGCCACGCGGGCAACCCCCAGCGGCACTCCGCTGAGGTCGGTGGCGTCCTCGTCCAACCACAGGAACAGCGGCCAGTGCCACAGGTACAGCGCGTAGGAGAGGATCCCGACCTGCACCAGCGGACCCCACGACATCGCCCGCCGCAGCAGCGCCAGCGCCGGCGAGACCTCCGCCGGCGCCACGAGCGCGCACACCACGATCGCCGCCGCGGTGGTGTGCAACGCCATGCCACCACGCCACAGGAACGGGTCCTCGCCCAGCAGCAGCACCCATGACGCCGCCATGCCGACCATCGCCGCCGCCACCAGCGGCATCGGCGGCACCAGCGCCGCCAGGCCGTCGCGGCTGCGGCGCACCTCGATCGCGGCGACCGCCACCCCCAGCAGCAGCGCGGCGGCGCGCGTATCGGTGCCCAGGTACACCCGATCCAGGTCGCCGGTCTGCTCGAAGAGCACCACCGCCCACGCCATCGACGCCGCCGCCCCACCCAGCGCGACCGCCGCCAAGGACTCCACCGGTCGACGCACCCGCGCCAGCACCGCCAGCAGCAGCGGCAGCAGCACGTACACCTGCTCCTCCACCGCCAGGCTCCACACGTGCTCCAGCGGCGAGCCCTCACCGAACGCCTGCCAGTACCCGTCGCTGCTGATCGCCTGCCAGTTCCCCACGAACGCGGCAGCCCCCAGCGCCCGATCCGACAGATCCGTCAGGTCTGCCGCATCGGACAACGACGGCGCCGCAACCAGCACCACCCCCAAGAACAACGTCAGCAGCGGCAGCAGCCGACGCGCCCGCATCGCCCAGAAGCTCGCGAGCGAACCACCCGTCGGCGGCATCGACGACGCCAGCAGCAACCGCGTGATCAGGTACCCCGACACCACGAAGAACAGGTCGATCGACAGGTAGCCACCCGGCAGCAGGCCGGCGTGGAAGGAGATGATCGCGATCATCCCCAGGCCACGCAGGCCGTCGATCGTCGGCAGGCGCGTCAGACCTCTGCCCCCAGCGTGCACCGGGACATGATGGCGCATCGGCATCAGCGAGAGCAGCCGCTCAGCGCTGCGGACCGCCGAGCGCGTCGAGGTAGGCGATGCGCACCGCCAGGACCTGCGACACCTCGCCGACGAGGTCATCGAAGAACTCGTGGCGGTAGACCGGATCGGTGAGTGCAGACACGGTGACCTGCAGCCCGGCGAAGCCGGCCAGGAAGCACGCCACCTTGAGCAGCGGGATGCTCAGCACGAGGGTGGCGCCGCCGATGTCGCCACGCCACAGCACGTCGCCGTCGAGCGCGCCGGCGGTGGTCCACTGGGCGATGGTGTCCTCGCGCACCGCGAGCACCCCGAAGGCGACGTAGAAGGCGCCGACGAGCGACGACACCAGGACCACCTGCACACCGAGCCGGAACAAGCCGACCAGCACCAGGTTGGCGCGCGCCCGCACCCCCAGCGCCGGTGCCATGGGCGCTGCCGAGCGGTGGGTCAGGCCGGCGGCGGGCGTCGCCGCCACGGCCGCATCGACCTCCGCCCAGCTCACCAGCTGCTGCACCTCGGTGAGCTCCTGCGGGACGCGCAGCAACGTGAACAGCACGCCCACCAGCGCCAGGAGGCCAACCGCCGCCCCGAGCAGGGGCCACGTGAAGTCGCTCGCGACCTGCCAGAGCTCGGCGTTGAGGAACAGGAACATGGAGAACAGCGCCAGCATCGGCAGCGTGCGCACCAGCAGGTTGGCGAGGTCGAGCAGCTGCGCAGCGAGCTGGCTGACCGCCCAGCGCGCCATCGGCACGAGCCCGTAGCCGGCGACGAGGTAGATCACCAGCAGCAGCAGGAGGTTGGCACCTGCCACGGCCGCCGCCGCGCCGAGGTCGAAGCCGAACACCAGCGGCAGCAGCGAGGGCAGCACCACGAAGGTGGCGAGCTCAGGGGTGCCGAGCCGGGCCGGACGCTCGAGCAGCTCGCGTCCGAGGTGGTGGTTGAGCAGGGCCACACCGGCCAGGATCAGCACCGCACCGGCTGCGACCACCGTGACGTTCTGCCACCACGGTGCGTCGCGATCCACAGCGGACGCGGCCTCGGCGAGCAGGACGAGGGCGAGCAGCCACCACCCGCGGGTGAAGACGTCGGTGGACGGGGCGTAGCCATCGATCAGGTGCGGCACGCCTCGGTGCAGGAGCCACCGCTCGATGTCCCGCCGAGCGGGAGCGCCGAGCGTCGACGCGCCAGCCCTCGTCGCGTCTCCACCGGTCGGCTGCTCCCCCACACCCCGGAGTCTGACATCCCCCTCACCCGAGGTTGCGGTCCCCCGGTGCTGGCGTGCAGCCACGTGAGGCGTCAGAACATCGGATCAGGGCGCGGCGGGCTCGATCGGCTCCTCGAGGGCGTCCAGCAGCCAGCTGGCGATCGCGACCAGCGCCTCGCCGTCGAGGTGGACGCCATCGGGTCGGGCCACGGCGTCATCGGTCGGGCACGGGCGCGTCGCGCACACCTGCTCGTCGAGGGCGAGCACGCGGACCTGCCCACCGGAGGCCGCTGCGACGCTGCGCAGCGCGTCGTTGTGGCACTCGATGCGGCGCTGCACCTCGTCGGGCCCGATGCCGATCGCAGAGCCGGCGAGCACGCCGGTCCTGCGCAGCCCCGGCAGGGGGGTGGTGAGGAGCGTCACGCGGATGGAGCGATCGTCGGGCACCAGCGCCTCGAGCTGCTGGGTGCGCTCGCTGCCGCCGCCTTCGGTGCACGCATGCGCGAGGCGATCCCCCAGCTGGTGCTCGGGGAGGTCGGGCAGAGCGAACAGCACCACCACCTCGCGCGGCTCGTAGCGCTCGAGGCCATCCTCCACCGCTGCGGCCGCGCCGGTGAAGGGACCGCATCCCACCGCAGGCTCGGGGCCATCGGCGAGCAGCTGCATCGTGCCCTCGGACACGAGCGTGCAGCCCGGGTACACCGCGGACGCGATGCGCACGTCGCGCGCCGGGTCCTGGCGCCAGAGCTCGCGCACGAGGCTGACGCCGAGCGAGTCGCCGACGACGAGCGCCATCGGTCGACCATCGGCGGGGATGTCGTCGCGCTCGAGCGCGGTGGTGGGAGCTGCGGTCGCACCCAGCGTGGCGGCGCCGACGACGAGCAGCACGACGAGCACCACCGCCGGCACCGCCACCGGCAGCCACCGGTCCTCGACGACACCACGCCGCAGCGGCCGCTCGACGAGCACCCACGACGCCAGCGACGCCAGGAGGGTGAGGCCGAGCTGGACCACGACCAGCGGCGCACCATCGAGACCGGTGCGCGCCTCGTCGGCCCACACGATCACCAGCCAGTGCCACAGGTAGACGCCGTAGCTGATGACTCCGAGCGCGACCAGGGGCCGAAGCTCGAGGATCGGGTGCAGCCAGCGACGGCGAGGGCCCGCAGCGACCGCGACGACCACCGCCGCAGCTGCGCTGTGCAGGAGGAGACCGCCCTGGTAGAGGGTCTCGTCCTGACCCGCCATCGAGCCCCACTGCAGCACCAGCACCCCCACGGCGACCGCGGCGGAGACCCCGGGGATCCACAACGTCCGGTCCTCGCCGCGCTCGCTGCGCGCGGCCTCGAGCCCGGCGAGCGCGGCGCCGAGCAGCAGCGCCGATGCCCGCGTGTCGGTGCCGAGGTAGATGCGATCGCTCGACGCGCCACCGGCGTGCAGGGTGATCGCCCACCCAGCGGACACCGCGGCGAGCGCCCCCGCCGCCGCGGCCACGCCCGTCGCGCCACGGCGGCGGGCGACCGAGCGCACCACGAGCGGCCACAGGAGGTACAGCTGCAGCTCGATCGACAGGCTCCAGAGGTGTGCGAGCGGCGACGGCGCCCGGAACAGATCCCAGTAGGAGTCCGCAGACCGCAGGTCGTGCCAGTTCGCCACCCCCAGCGCGGCGGCGAGCGCATCAGCGCGCAGCTCCGCGTCGGCCGCGGCATCGGCCACCACGAAGCCGAACGCCGCAGCACCCAGCAGCAGCGCGAGCTGCGCAGGGAGGATGCGGCGGGAGCGCCGCATCCAGAACGCGGCCAGGCGACCGGGTGCACCCGGGCCGTCTCCACCCAGCAGGATCCCGGTGATCAGGTAGCCGCTGAGCACGAAGAAGAGGTCGACGCCCAGGTAGCCGCCCTCGAGGTACCCGAGGTGGAAGGCGACCACGGCGGCGACCGCGAGGCCGCGGAGGCCGTCGAGCGCCGCCACGTGGACGGCACCGGTCCGCAGCGATGGTGCTCCGAGGTCCGACACGACGGCGAACGCTACCGCCCACCCCGCAGCCGAGGGTGGTCGCTAGCATCAGCCGGTGCCCCCCGCCCCACCAGCAGCATCGGCGCGGCGCACCGGCGCGGCACCGTTCGCGCCGGTGGTGCTCGGCCTCCTGCTGCTCGTGCACCTCATCGCCGGGCGGACGGCTGCGATGCCTCTGGACTCGTTCCCGTCGTCGTTCGCCGCCGACCTTCCCGGCGTCACGGAGCTCGTCGCGCTGCCGGGTCGCCACTGGGTCGACCACGAGACCGCCTACCCGCCGCTGCTGGTGGCCGAGCTGGAGCTGGTCGTCACCCCGGACATGGGTGAGAGCGGTCCCCGCCTGGCGTGGTCGCAGCTCGCGCTGCACCTCGTGGCGATCGCGGCGATGGCGTGGGCGTGGGGCCGACGGGGCGCGATCGCCTACCTCGCGGTCAGCCTGCCGTTCGTGCTGTACCCGTTCGTGTTCCAGCGCACCGACATGCTCTCGGTCGCCCTGTCGGTGCTCGGGGTGGCGGCGTGGCGGCGCTCGCGCGACGGCACCGCTGGCGTCGTGCTGGCGCTGGCCTTCTTCGCCAAGGCGTGGCCGATGGTGCTGGGTCCCGGGCTGGCCGCCGAGCGGCGCTGGCGGGGGGCGATCGCGTGGGTGGCCACCCTGGTCGCCGGTACCGCGTCGTGGGTCGCGTACGGGGGGACGGGCGCGCTCTCGCAGGTGCTGACGTTCCGCGGCTCGACCGGCGCGCAGATCGAGTCGCTCACGGGCAGCGCCATCCTCCTGATCGGTGGCGACCCGTGGCGCGTGGAGCAGGGTGCGGTGCGCGTCGGGGACCTCCCCGCTGCGGTGCGCCTCGCGCTGCCGGTGCTGGGCCTGGCGCTGGCGGCCGCGGCATGGGCGCTGGTGTGGCGCCGGGTCCGCGCCGGGCTGCCGTCGCTGGCGCACGGGGTCGGGTCGCTCACCGCGGTTGCGGGGCTGCTGTGCGCCTCGACGCTCTTCTCGACGCAGTTCACCGCGTGGCTGCTGCCGTGGGGCGCGATCATCGCCGCCGAGCTGCCGCGAGGCGCGGCGGCGCTCCGGGCGCGGGGCGCGCGGATGGAGGTGGTGCTGGTCGGGCTCGTCGTGCTGATCGCCACCGCAGCAGGTCCGTTGAGCTGGCTGCACCCCGACGTGGGGCGCGGGCAGCTCGGCGGGCTGATCCTGATGGGGCGCAACCTCGCGCTGGTCGGGGTGCTCGTGGTGGGGATGCGGCGCCTGGCCCTGCTCGACGACGGTGCCGCTGCCGACGACGCAGCAGCAGCTCAGTCGTAGGTCGCCGCCAGCCACCAGCGTCCTCCTTCGAGCACCACGAGGTGCGCGGCACCGGCCTCGGTCACGACCTGGAAGCGGGCCTGCCGACGGTGGCGGCGAGGGTCCCACCAGCGCTCGTCGACGGGCCAGGGACCGGCCCACGCAACGACCTGGTGGCGTCGTCCCGCGACCAGCACCGCCTCGGGAGCGCCGCTGAGCTGACCTCGCCCGCTCACCCGCAGGACGTCGCCTCCGCCGTCGTGGACCTCGATGGGCAGCGGTGGCTCGTGCACCACCGTCGGCGATGGCGCGGGCAGCGCACCCGGCCACGGCGCCGCGGCCCGCGCGATCGGGCCGCGGGGGCGGTGGTGGCGGGGATAGACCGCGCGCCGCGGCACCAGCCCGCCCAGCTCTGCAGGCGGGGGGCCGCCGCGCCGCGCCGGCCCCAGC
>JBBRAZ010000007.1:0-121251 GCA_038206295.1 Acidimicrobiales bacterium | reverse complement strand
GACGTGGCACCCACCCACACCTTCTACACCGCCATCGCGTGGGCCAAGGACGCAGGGATCATCAACGGCTACGGCGACAGCACGTTCCGCTCCACCACCCAGGTCTCCCGCCAAGCCCTCGCCGCCATCCTCCACGCCGCCGCGACCTGACCACGAGCCGCTGGCTCAGGTCGGCTGCTGCGGCAGCAGCGCCGCAGTGGGGATGCCAGCGGAGAGGTCGGCGGACGTGACCTCGTCGTACTCGGGATCGCCGGGCAGCACGATGCGCCAGCCGCTGTGGTCGCGCACGAGCTTGGGGAGGATGGCCGGCACGTCGCAGATGGAGGCAGCGTGCGCCAGCAGATCGTCCGCGCACTCGAAGCGCCCGATGGCCTCGAGGCTTCGGATCGTCGGGAAGATCATCTCCAGCTCGCCCGCTCGATGGCGCTCGAGCGCATCCGCAGGGCGGACCCACAGGTTGGCGATCACCTCGCGGTCGTCGTGCACCGGGGTCTGCGCCTCGGGGGCCCGAGCGACGAAGAACCGGGTGTCGTAGCGGCGGGGCGCGCCCTCCGGCGTGATCCAGTGGGCGAAGTAGTGGATGGCGGCCACGTCGAGCTGGAGGCCCTCCTCGACCACGATCTCGACGAGGCGGCGGTTGCTGTCGTCGACGTCGTGGCGATGCCGCAGGAAGCGCTCCTCGACCTCGGGATCGTCGAAGCGGACGGTCTCGCCGTGCTCGTCCAACGCCAGCAGCAGGCCAGCCTCCTCGAACGACTCGCGGATCGCCGCCACCCAGAACGCCAGGCCCCCGGCGTCGATGCCGAGCAGCTGCGACGCCGCTGCGTCGGTGCGCCCGGCGCACACGGGCGTGAGGTCGACGTGGCGGTCCTGCGCATCGACGCCACCGCCGGGGAACACGTACGCGCCGCCGACGAAGTCGCTCTGCAGGTTGCGGCGGAGCATGAAGACCTCGAGGCCGTCGTCGCCGTCGCGCACCAGCATGACGGTCGCCGCGTCGCGCAGCTCGGCGGTCACGTCGGGCCGAGCGCGGGCGGCCCGCTCGACGGATCGTCGCGGCGGTCGACCACCTCGACCTCCTCCACGTCCACGACGCCGGTCCACGTGGACGCCGCGCCGCCGAACCCCTGACCGAACGACGTCGCCCGGCCCACGATGCCGCCCTCGAGCCGTTGTCGGAACGAGCGCAGCACGACGTTGCGGATGATCGCCCGCGTCGGTGGAAGCAGGAGGAGCACCGCGAAGCAGTCGGTGATGAATCCTGGCGTCAGCAGCAGCGCGCCGGCCAGCAGGATCAGGAACCCGTCGATGACGGTGTCGGTGGGCATGCGCCCGGCAGCGAGGTCGCGGCGCACCCGACCGAGCAGCCCGATGCCAGCGAGCTTGACCAGCCAGGCACCGACGACGGACACCACGATCATGAGCACCAACGAGCTGAGCACGCCGATCTCCTGCGCGACCTGCACGAGCACGTAGAGCTCGGCCACCGGCAGCACGATGAACAGCAGCACGAGCACCAGCACGAACGCAAGGCTACCGGCCACCTCGCTGCGTCCCCCTGACCTGCGCGCCCCCTCGAGGGGGTCCCTATCCTGCAGGCGTGAGCGACCAGCGACCCCCGTCCGTCGACGCGCTGGCCCGATCGCTGGCCGGCACCGGCCTCCCCCATCCACTGCTGGTCGACGTGGCGCGCGAGTCGATCGCCGCCGGCGACGTGGCCGGCGCCCCGGCCCGAGCCGAGGAGTGGCGGCAGCGGCTCGTGCATCCGGTCATCAACGCCACCGGCGTGCTGCTGCACACCAACCTCGGACGCGCTCCGGTCGCCCACCACCAGGAGGCATCTGCGACCAACCTGGAGCTGGACCTCGCCACCGGCGAGCGCGGCAGCCGCCAGGACGCCGCCGGTGCGCTGCTGGCGCTGGCGTGCGGGGCCGAGGCGGCGATGGTGATCAACAACGGCGCCGCCGCGGTGCTGCTCGCGCTCACCGCCCTCGCCGCCGGCCGCGGCGTCGCCGTCGCGCGAGGCGAGCTGGTGGAGATCGGCGGCGGGTTCCGCATCCCCGAGGTGCTTGCGCAATCCGGCGCCCGGCTCATTGAGGTCGGCACCACGAACCGCACGCGCCTCGCCGACTACGCGACCACGATCGACGACCCCCGGCGCGACCTGGCTGCGATCCTCAAGGTCCACCAGTCCAACTACCGCATCACCGGCTTCACGCAGGACGTCGGCGTCGCTGACCTCGCCGGGTTCGGCGTGCCGGTGGTGGTCGACCTCGGCTCGGGGCTGCTCGACGAGGCGTGCCCGTGGCTGACCGATGGCCCACCACCGTGGCTCGCCGACGAGCCCGGCGCACGCCAGACGCTCGCTGCAGGCGCGGCGCTCGTGACCTTCAGCGGCGACAAGCTGCTCGGCGGCCCCCAGGCCGGCATCATCGCCGGGAGCGCGGAGCTCGTGGCCGCCTGCGCCCGCCACCCGCTCGCACGCGCGCTGCGCCCGGGAGGGCTCGTGCTCGCCGCGCTGCAGGAGACGGTGCTCGCGGTGCTCAGGCGCGACGGCGACGCCATCGCCTTCTGGCGCCAGGCGGTGCTGCCCGTCGCAGCGCTGCAGGTGCGCGCCGAGGCGCTCGTCGCCGCCGCAGGCATCGGCGTGGTCGTGCCGAGCGCGGCGGTGCCCGGCGGCGGCACCCTCCCCGGCGTCGAGATCGCGTCGGCGGCGGTCGCGCTCGACGGCGATCGCTCCGCGGCCCTGCGCGGAGCGGCGATCCCCGTCATCGCCCGGGTGCACGAAGGCCGCACGCTGCTCGACCTGCGCACGGTGGAGCCCGGCGACGACGTGCACGTGGTCGCAGCGCTCGTCGAGGTCGCGACCGCCGCCGACCCCGGGGGCTGAGGTGGCTGACGACGTGGCGCCGTCGCCGCTGGTGGTGGCCACCGCCGGGCACGTCGACCACGGCAAGTCGACCTTGGTCCGCGCCCTCACCGGGACCGACCCCGATCGCCTCGCCGAGGAGCAGCGGCGCGGGATGACGATCGACCTCGGCTTCGCCTTCACGACGCTGCCGTCGGGCCGGGCGCTGGCGTTCGTCGACGTGCCCGGCCACATCCGGTTCCTCCGCACGATGCTCGCCGGCGTCGGCGCCGTCGATGCCGCGCTGCTCGTCGTCGATGCCGTGGAGGGGTGGAGGGAGCAGTCCGAGGAGCACCTGCGCATCCTCGAGCTCCTCGGCGTCGCCGATGCAGTCATCGCGATCACGAAGGCGGGCAAGGTCGACGACGATCAGCTGGCATCGGTCAGCACCGACGTCGGTGCACGCCTCGCCGCGTCGTCGCTCGCCGGCGCACCGATCCTCGTCACCGACGCGATCGACGACCGCGGGCTCGATGCGCTGCGCGCCGCGCTCGACTCGCTACCAGCCGGCGGGCACCACGCCACCGATCGCGGTCGGCCGCGCCTCTGGATCGACCGGGCGTTCACCATCCGCGGCGCGGGCACCGTGGTCACCGGCACGCTGACCGGCGGCACGATCGCGCTCGACGAGCGGATGGCGCTCGGCGTCGGCGGAGCCGAGGCCCGGGTGCGCGGCCTGCAGACCGCCGGCATCGAGGTGGCATCGGTGGGGCCCGGTCAGCGGGTGGCGGTGAACCTGTCGGGCGTCGACGCCGCGGAGGTGCACCGCGGCACCGCGCTGGTGCGACCCGGGCAGTGGCACCCGGTGACCGTCCTCGACGCCGAGCTCGCGGTGCTCGATGCCCTGGACCACGACGTGGCGCGGCGTGGCGCCCACCTCCTCGACGTCGGCAGCGCCGAGCAGGCGGTGCAACTGCGGGTGCTCGGAACCAGCGCCATCGCACCCGGCGCATCAGGGATGGTGCGATTGCACCTGGCATCGCCGCTGCCGCTGCTCCCCGGCGACCGGTTCGTGGTCCGCGACGCGGGCCGAGGGGAGACCGTGGGCGGTGGCACGGTGCTCGACGTCGACCCGCAGCGCCCGGCGAGCCGTGCGAAGCCGACGGCGGATGTGGACCGTGTCGTCCAGGAGTGGGGCTGGATCTCGGTCGACGACCTCGAGCGCCGCACCGGCGAGCGGCGCGCCGCGGATGTCGGACGGTGGGTCGTCGCCTCCGACGCGCTGGCCGACGCCCGTGCCCGGCTGCACACCCGCCTCACCGATGCCGGGCCGACCGGGGTGGAGCTCTCGAGCCTCGACGAGCGCGAGCGGCTGCTGCTCGACCATCTCCAGGACGTGCGCGTGCACGGCACGCGCGCCGTGCACGGCGACGCCGATCCCCTCGAGCACGAGCCGTGGCTCGCAGGGCTCCGTCGCGCCCCGTTCAACCCGCCCGCGGTCACCGACGTCGATCCCGCGGTCGTGCGCGATCTGCTCGCGACGGGGAAGGCCATCGAGCTGGCGCCGGGCATCGTCGTGGCTGCGGAGGTGCCGGCGGCAGCAGCGCGCATCCTCGCCGCGGTGGCGACCGGCCTCGACGGACTGACCGTGGCCGAGGTGCGAGACGCGCTGCGCTCCACACGCCGTGTCGTCGTCCCCCTCCTCGAGCACCTCGAGACGACCGGCCGAACGCAGCGCCTCGGCGACCGCCACCTCCCCACCCCACCGCGTGCTGGGTAGCCGCAGCCTGAGGTGTCCACGCCCCCGCGACCCAGAACGGGGAGTGAGGTGGGGTCAGGCCGGGGGGCGGTCGATGGCGTCCAAGACGAGGCGGGCGAAGAGGTCGGGCTCGGCGAGGAGCCAGGAGTGGCTGCCGCCGAGCACCTGGCCCTCGATGCCGAGCGCCTCGCACATGGCGTCGTGCGCGGCGCGGGGCACGAGGTTGTCGCGCTCGCTCCACACCGCATCCACGGGCAGCCCGCGCTCGCGCACGATGCGCAGCTCGCGCACCAGATCGGTGCGCCGGATCATCGCCGCCACCCGGGCGATCGCCCTCGGGTTGCGCACCAGGTTCGGCAGCGCCTCCTCTGCGATGCGCGGCAGCACGGTGAGCGACTGGCTCAACGGGAAGATGTCGCCGGGGATGCCGATGGTCCAGTCCCACAGCGGTCGCTCGTCCTGGTGCGAGCCGTCACGTCGCCAGCGTCCGCCGCCGATGGCGTTGATGAGCAGCAGCCCCGACGCCAGGTCCGGGTGGCGCTCGGCGGTCTTGATGGCGACCCCTCCCCCGAAGGAGTGCCCGACCAGCAGCGCGGGGCCGTCGAAGCGAACCGTGCGCAGGAAGCTCTCCAGCCAATCCGCGTAGCCCGCCAGCGAGAACCGTCGTCGATCCAGATCGGCGGTGCCCCCGAAGCCGGGCAGGGCGGGCGCGAAGACCCGGTAGCCGGCCTGGAGGAGCAGCGAGAGGCCATCGCGGTAGCTGCGGTAGCCCACGAGCCAGCCGTGCAGGAACACCACCGTCGGGCCCTCGCCCGCGACGCCGTAGCAGGTGGGTCGGTCCTCGATCCACGTTCGGCGCCACTCGAGATCGAGCGGGCGACCGGCGCGATCGACCGGCGCCTCGTGGTCGGTGACGCCGCTCACGGCGACACCTCAGCCAGCTTCAGGCGTTCTGCGCCAGCAGGTTGCGACGCTCGTTCTCGTTCAGACCGCCCCAGATGCCGTGGGGCTCCTTGATGTCGATGGCGTAGTCGAGGCAGTCGCGACGCACCGAGCACGAGCTGCAGATGTCCTTCGCCCGTCGCTCGCGCTCGAGCTTCTCCTCCTTGCGCTCGAAGTGCGACGGCGGGAAGAACACCGCCGCCTGCGGCCCCCTGCACGCGGCCTTGACCTGCCAGGACTCTTCGTACCTCTGTGCGCTCAACGAGCACCTCCCCCTCCTCGGTGCCAACGAACGTTAGGACGCTCGTCACACCGGAACAAGGGGCAATCTGCGCGAGCGCGAACGACGAGATCGCGAGCACCGGGCCTTCAACCGGCGGGCGGATCGACATCATCGCCAGCGATCGCTGCTGACTCGTCATCGCCCTTCCGGTACTTCTCGCGGTAGTCCTCGGCGCCGCCCTCCTCGGGCTCGACCTCGAGCAGCAGGGCCTCGAGCGACACCACGCGCACCCGGTCGCCCCTGGCGATCGGGGTGGCTCGGTTGGTTCGGGCCTTCCACGGCGCGCCGCGCACCAGCACCACGCCGTCGGGATCGACGTCGGTCGACGCCTCGCCCAGCTCGCCGATCATCCACTCACGACCGATCGTCGGCGTCGAGAACCGCGTGCGCACCATCGCCGGCATCCCGACGGTGAAGGTGAGCAGCACGCCGATCCACGCCGCCACCACCGTCACCCACGACATGGACACCCCGTCGTAGAGCGTCACCGTGCCGCCAGCGAACGCGACGAAGCCGATCCAGGTCCAGACGTAGGGCACGCCGGTCTGCACGTCGATCGCGAAGGCGATCATCGCGACCACCAGCAGCGCTATGCCGAACCACTCGGTCGGCAGCGCGGCCAAGCCGTAGCAGCCGAGCAGGAACGACGCCGCGCCGACCACGCCTGCGATGCCGACGCCGGCGGTGTAGAGCTCGAAGATGATCAGCCCCATGCCGACGACGAACAGGAGGTACGCGACCGCCGGGCTGGCGACCGTGTGCATGAGCTGGTCGAGCAGCGGGAGCCTGCTGAAGCGCGTGACGGTGACGAGCTGCGTTCGTGGCTGATCGCCGGAGCGGTCGACGCGCGTCACCACCTCGTCGAGGTTGGCGAGGAAGTCCCCGATGGTGGCGTCGCCGCGCACCGAGCCCTCGTCCTCGGGCGGAGCGACGGTGATCGCCCCCAGCTCCATGGCCTCGTCCTCGTCGACGACGTCCTCGGCCAGGCGGTCGTGCGCCTCGCCGAACAGCACGCCGAACTCGTCGATCGGAAGTCGCTGCTCGCCCATGGCCCCCAACCGGGTGCCCGGCGCCATGCCGGACGACCCCGCGACCGCAACCAGCTCCGCTGCCGCGCCACGGGCATCGGATCCGGTCGGACCCACCCACACCGACACGGGGACGTCGGCCTCGACCATCGCTCGAGCCAGGTCCGCCAGCTCGTCGTCGCCGACGACCGCACCGTGGCTGTTGAGCTGGAGCACCAGCCCCCGCGACCCGTCGGCCTCCGCCCGCTCGATGGCATCGGTCACGAACGCCACGAGCACCGGGTCGATCAGGCCGCTCACCTGCACGACGTCCACGAAGCCGGCGGCCACGCGCTCGCGCTCGCTGGGCGCCTCTGGCTCGGGCCCATCCTGCGCTTGGGCGGGAGCCGACATCAGGACCAGGCTCACGACGATCGCGAGGAGCGCGGCCCCGCTGGGTAGTCTGCGCACCGAGCGCCTCCGAAGGGATGAGGGTGGATCCTGCGCAGTTCTTCACTGCTTCGCGCGTCGTCATCGTGGCCGGGAAGGGCGGCGTCGGCAAGACGACCGTCACCGCCGCCTGGGCCCGAGCCGCCTCGATGGCCGGGTGCTCCTCGCTGATCGTCGAGGTCGAGGGCAAGAGCGGCCTGGCCACGGCGTTCGGTCGCGAGCCGCTCTCCTACGAGGAGATCACCCTGCACGGCGGCGGCGGACCGCTGCCGGAGGGCGAGATCCGCGCCCGCGCCCTCACCCCCGACGACGCCTTGCTCGAGTACCTCCGCGACCACGGCATGCAGCGCATCTCCAAGCGCCTCGTGTCCTCGGGGGCGCTCGACGTCGTGTCGACCGCGGCGCCCGGCATCAAGGACATCCTCATCCTGGGGAAGGTGAAGCAGCTCGAGGCGTCCTCGACAGCCGACGTGCTGGTGCTCGACGCACCAGCCGCAGGCCACGCCGTCACCTTCCTGCGATCGCCGCGAGGGCTGATCGACGCCGTGCGCGTCGGGCCGATCAACACCCAGGCGCGCGAGGTGCTCGACCTGCTCACCGACGTCGCCCGCTGCCAGGTCGTGCTCGTCACGCTGCCGGAGGAGACGCCGGTCAACGAGCTCGTCGAGACCGCCTACTCCCTCGAGGACGAGGTCGGCGTCGCACTCGGGCCCGTCGTCGTCAACGGCGTGTACCCCGACCTCGGCGACATGACGGTCGACCCGGCCACCGCAGCCGATGAGGCGGGCGCGCACCTGCAGCCCGGCGAGGCTGCCGCGCTCGCCGCCGCAGCTCGCTTCCGGGCCAGCCGCACGGCGCTGCAGCGCGAGCAGCTCGAACGACTCGCCGACGCGCTGCCGTTGCCTCAGATCCGCCTGCCGTTCACGTTCGCGGCCGAGGTCGGCCCCGCCGAGATCGATCGGCTGGCGCGGGCGATGATCGCCGAGATCGAGGCGATGCCGTCCCTCGCGGGCGAGCGACCGGGGAGCCTGGCGACGTGACGCTCGAATCGCTGGTGCGCACCAGCTCCATCCTGATCTGCGCCGGCTCGGGCGGCGTGGGCAAGACCACCACCGCGGCGGTCCTCGCCCTCGAGGGGGCGCGCCAGGGACGCAAGGCGGTCGTCGTCACCATCGACCCGGCGAAGCGCCTCGCCGACGCGCTCGGCCTCGAGGGACTCACCAACACGCCGTCGCGCATCGAGGGCGACTGGCCCGGCGAGCTGTGGGCCGTGATGCTCGACACGAAGGGGACGTTCGACGCCTTGGTGCGACGCCACGCCGGCTCCGAGGAGCAGGCCAGCGGCATCCTGGACAACCGGTTCTACCGAAACATCTCCGGCGCGCTCTCCGGAACGCAGGAGTACATGGCGATGGAGAAGCTGTACGAGCTGCACGAGGAGCACGACTTCGACCTGGTCGTCGTCGACACGCCGCCGACGCGCCACGCGCTCGACTTCCTCGAGGCGCCGCGCACCCTCACGCACTTCCTGGACCACCGCGTCTTCCGGCTCATCACCGCACCCACGCGGGGTCTGGTGAAGGCGGTCAACGTGGCGGCGAGCGTGTTCCTGCGCTCGGTGTCACGGGTGGTGGGCACCGAGGTGCTCGAGGACGCGCTGGCGTTCTTCGCTGCGTTCGAGGGGATGGAGGAGGGCTTCAAGCAGCGCGCGGCGCGCGTCGGCGAGCTGCTCGCAGCCGACGAGACAGCGTTCGTGCTCGTGACCTCGCCGCGGCGCGACGCGGTCGCCGAGGCGAGGTACTTCGCGAGCAAGCTGGCTGAGAGCTCGCTGGCGGTGCGGGGGCTGGTCATCAACCGGGTGCACCCCGTGTTCCTCCCCGGCAGCTTCGAGGCGACGCGGGCGCGCGCCACGACGTTGGAGGGGACCGCGCTCGGCACGCTCTACGCGAACCTGGCCGACTTCCAGGAGGTCGCATCCAACGAGGAGGACCACCTCGCGGGGTTGACCAGCGGGCTCAGCGGGACGGCGGTGGCTCGGGTGCCGTACCTGCCCACCGACGTGCACGACCTCGACGGGCTCGCAGGGATCGCCGGCTACCTGTTCGGACGCACAGCCGAGCTCTGAGCGGCAGGAGCGCGCTCGTGGGCGTGCGGCTCAGGATGCGCTGGCGCGCAGCTGCGCGAGCGCGTCGTCGACCGTCTCGGTGACCGGGACGATGCGATCGAAGCCCGTGGTGTGCAGCAGGCGCGTGAGGGTGGGGCGGCTGCACGCCACCGCGACCTCGCCTTCGGACTCGCGGACCTTGCGGATGCCCCCGATGAGGGCGCCGAGCCCGGCGGAGTCCATGAAGGGGACGTCGGACAGGTCGATGAGCAGGCGCGTGGCGTCGCCGAGGCCACCGAGGGCCTCCCGGAACTGCGCGACGTTGTAGGCGTCGAGCTCGCCGCTCGGGCGGCAGACGGTGTGGTCGCCGCCATCGCTGATCTCGATGTCGATCACGTGTTCCCTCCTGGCCGCGACTGCGGCGCGGCGGATGGTAGCGGAGCGATCCAGGATCGGCGCCTGCGGTAACCAGACCGTCACCATGCCGTCACGGTTCGTAGTTTCCAGCCATCGCACAACCTGCCCGCAACGTCGGTCCGAGACCCTCCCAGAGGTGGGGCAGGCCGAAGTGGGTCGGGTAGCCTGCCGCCGTGCCTGATGTGCTGGTCGCCACCGACGCCGATTGGATCCTGGACGAGGTCGATGCCGCGCTCGCCGGCCCCGACTGCGCTGTGGCCCGCGTTCGCCGCGGCAAGGACGTGGTGCCCGCCATCGAGCAGCTCGAGCCCGCGCTCGTGGTCCTCGACCTGCAGATGGGCAACATGGGGGGCATCGCGGCGTGCACCTCGGTGCGCCAGGAGGAGCTCGCCGGTCGCATCGGCGAGATCGCGATCCTCCTGCTCCTCGATCGCGATGCCGACGTGTGGCTCGCCAGCGAGGCCGATGCGGATGGGTGGCTGATCAAGCCCCTCGACGCCTTCCGCCTCCGTGCTGCAGCCGAGGCCGTCCTCGCTGGCGGCACCTGGTACGAGGGCGTCGACGCCCCCGCCACCGCCTGAGCTCCGCGCGACCTCCCGCAACGTCAGCTCGGAGGTCGATCTGCGCTTCGCCGTCCGCGAGCAGCGCGGGTACGCTGCCTCCTCCTACGGGTAGTGGCGCAGCTTGGTAGCGCGCCTCGTTCGGGACGAGGAGGTCGTGGGTTCGAATCCCGCCTACCCGCCCAGACGGCCGGCTCCGCAGGCGGGGCCGGCCGCTTCGCGCCGGAGTCGCTCCGGTCGCGGTCCGGCCGGAGCTGCAGCACAGCGGGGCAAGTAGCGTCGCCGGCGTGACCACCGATCGCCGCGAGGACTCCGCGCTCCTGCTGCGGCAGCTCACTCGCTGGGGCCAGGCGCACCCGTCGGTGGTCACCATGGGGGCAGCGATCTTCTGCACCCTCGTGGGCGCAGTCGACTACGTGAGCGGCGACCTCATCTCGCCGAACATCTTCTACGTACTTCCCGTCGTGGTGACCACCGCGTCAGCAGGACGACGCTCGGGGCTCCTGATCATCGGCGTCGCCACGTTGATCGGCTTCTTGGCGGCCGCCAGCGGGGTCAACAACCCGAGCCCACCGATCATCGCCTGGAACCTGCTGGCCCGCGTCGTGTTCCTCGTCGGCTCGGTGTGGCTCGTCGACGCACTGGTGCACACCCTCGAGCAGCTCGAAGCTCGAGCCACGACCGACCCGCTCACCGGGGCGCTCAACCGGCGGGCGCTCTACGACCTCACCACTCGGGAGATGGCGCGCTGCGAGCGAGCGGGTGCGCCGATGTCGGTCGCCTACTTCGACCTCGACGGTCTCAAGGCCGTGAACGACACCGCCGGGCACGACGCGGGAGACGCGCTCATCGTCTCGTTCGTCGACGAGCTCCGATCGCACTCCCGTCCGACGGATCTGGCCGCGCGGCTGGGAGGAGACGAGTTCGCGCTCGTGCTCCCCGAACTCGGCCTTGCGGACGCCGAGATCGTGGTCCGACGACTGCAGGTCGCGCTCGCAGAGCACGGCGTGAGCGCCAGCGCTGGGATCGCGGCGATCGACACCTCGCTCAGCGACATCGAACCGGCCATCCAGCGCGCCGATCAGCTCATGTTCGAGGCCAAGCAGGGTGGACTCGGGGTGCGCGCGGAGCGCTGATCCGTAGCCACCTCTAGGTTTGTGCATCGGGAGCGACAGTGGACGAGCGACCGCCAACGACGTGGTGCACCGGATGCGACTCGGAGTTCGTCGCGGGCATCACCACGTGCCCGGACTGCGGCACCGCGCTGGTCACGAGCGACGAGTACGAGCTCGTCACTGCGGACCTGGTCGACCACTCCACCGTCGATCTCGTAGTCGCTCCCGGCGCCGTCGAGACGATCGCGATGCGAATGCAGGTCGAGCAGATCCCCCACCAGTGGGTCGATGGTTCGCTCCGCGTGCCGACGTCCAGGCGCGACGACGTCGCGGTGCTCCTCGACCTCCTCGACTCTCCGTCGCCCACGACAGACGAGGTTGACAGCAGCTCACACCCGAGACCGTGGGAACCGGCCCCGGGCGGACCGAAGATCGCCTCCATCTGGCGACGCCTCGTCGGCGCGATCGTCGACTCGCTCGTGCTCTCGATCCCGCTGAACGTGCTGATGGCCCAGAGCGGTGCGGAGGGACCGTGGGCGCTCCCGCCACGCGAAGGCGCAACGCTGATCGCTATCGGCGGCGCCTACGAGATCGCGACGACCGCGCTGTGGGGACGGACGCTCGGCAAGGCAGCCGCCGGTACCCGCGTCGTGACCGCAAGCGGCGGTCGAGTCGGCTGGAGGGTCGCAGCACTGCGCTGGTTCTGCCGCGTGCCACCGCTGGCCGCGACGACCGGAGGGCTGGAGGGCGCCGCGTCGACGATCGGTGGGCTCTGGCAGCTCGCCATCGTCGGCTCGATCCTCGTCGACCACCAGAACCGTGGGTTGCACGATCGGATCGCCGGGACGCTCGTCGTGCACACAAGACGAACGTGGGATGACATCGGGCTCGGCTCGGTCCGCTGACATGTCGCGAGGTCGCCTACCGAGACAGCTACCGCCGCTTCGGTAGCCGACTCCGCCACGTCCCAACCTGCCGAGGACCGAATGGCCGCACGGATCCCGCTAGGTCAGCGCTCCAAAGGGGAGACGGGCCAATCAGCCCGAACCCCGCCTACAGACCGACTCACCACCACCCCAAGGGGCCTGAGGGCGGAAGCGCTGCTGCGCCGCTGCACCGGCACCCCGGCGCGGGGCCCAAGGACCGGAGCGCGTTGCGGTGCTGTTCCACCTTGCAGCGACAGCGCGGCGGACAACCACTGTGGGTGACGGTAGGTTCACAACCATTTGTAGTTGACGTGGGGTTGGCGGGCCGGTAGAGTCGTACATGTGTTCGAGAGCGATGTGGTGACGAACCGAGACGACCCCACCGGCACCGACGCTTCGGTGCCGGGGTCCTGCACGATCGAAGAGGCCCGTGCGGGTGACGAGGCGTTGGCGGATCTGCTCGACGCTGTCACGTCGTACCGCTCGGTGGGGTCCTCGGTCCTCGACGCCGATCAGCTGCGGGGCCGCGTGGTGGGGCTCACCGCGCTGGTCGCCGCCGCGGAGGCGGCACGCTTCGAGGCCATCGGATCACTCGCTGGCTCCGGGGCGTGGGAGGCGGACGGATCCGCCACCGTGGCGGGGTGGATCGCGCGGTGGACGCCACTGGACCGCCCCGCCGCGGCGCGTGACGTGCGCTGCGCGAAGCACCTCGCCCTGGTGCCGCTGGTCGCCGACGCGCTCGCCGCGGGCCGCATCACCGCGGCTGCGGCACGGATGCTCGCCGCCGCAGCTGCGACCGACCCGTCGGAGTTCGGCGAGGTGGAGCCCGCGATGCTGGCGGTGGCGGAGCTCACCGAGCTGCGGTACCTCCGCAACCTGCTGCGCGAGTGGACCGAATCGGTCACTCCCTCCACCTCCGGCGACGATGAGACCTACGAGCAGTACGTCGCGCGGCGCGGCCTGCACCTGTCCACCTCCCTCGATGGCGTCGTGTACCTGCGTGGCCAACTCGATCCCGTCACCGGCGCGGAGCTCAAGGCGCTCATCGACGCCAGGGTCGCCAAGGCGTGGCGCGACCGCCGCGACGGCCGAGAAGCAGCAGCAAAGACGGCCCGCGAGCAAGGCCTCGACTACGTGGCGGAGGACGAACCGACCCCCGAACAGGCCCGCATCGACGCGTTGATGGACATCACCCGCGCCGGCGCCGACACCCTGGCTCGACCCGACGCCCCCGACGACCTGCGCACCCCCGCCCTGTCCAGCGCCGTCACCGTCATCATCGCCGCCCGCGACCTGCGCCTCCCCCCACCCGCACGACCACTCGCCACCCCAGATGAGCTCGACGCCCTCCCCTCACCCCCAGGGTGTCGCGCTGGTCACGATGCTGGTGGCGGAGTCGACGGGTGGCGCCGGATCCAGCGGACGACCACGCGCAGCGCAGCGAGCATGGTCGGCAGCGATCCGGTGACAGGACCCGTCGACGCAGCCACCACGAGCACCGCGGACCACCACGCCGCCCTGACCCCGCTCACGATCGGCGACACCGACCTCCTCGTCCCCCGCTGCGAAGCCAGCGCGCTTCTGTGCGACTGCACCGTGCGCCGCGCCATCACCGGCACCCACAGCGAACCCCTCGACGTCGGCCGAGCACACCGCACCGCCACCCCCGCCATCCGCACCGCACTGCACATCAGAGACCGCGGCTGCGTGTTCCCCGGATGCCGACGCCCCGCCACCTGGTGCGACGCCCACCACATCGACCCCTGGGACCCCACCGGCGAAACCTCAGTCGCCAACATGGCCCTGCTCTGCCGCCACCACCACACCCTCCTGCACCGACCCAACCCCTGGGCCATCCACATGGACACCGACGGCCACCCCACCATCACCCACAACGGCCACCCCCAACCCCGCAACCCCCGCCCCGTGCGCCTCGATGACCTCCCCCGAGGCAAACCACCCGACCGAGTCGCGGCCTGACAACCAGGCCCGCCACCCCCGCCACCCACACAACAGACCCGACCAGCCCGCAGCCCCTTCTCTCGACGAGCAGAGGGCTGCACCGGCGCGCGCCCGGGCAGAGCACGGGTCTGTCTGCCGGCCGGCCACCAGCAGCGGGGGGTGGCGCCGGATCCAGCGGACGACCACGCGCAGCGCAGCGAGCATGGTCGGCAGCGATCCGGAGACAGGACCCGCCGCTGCGGAGAGCAGCCGAGCGACGGACCCGGGCCCGGCAAACCGCACACCACGCCAGCCCCACGAGGAGCCCGTACCCTTCCGCCATGCACCTCGATGAGCTGCGGGACCTGATGGGCGAGCTGTACGGCGAGGCTGACCGGGCTCGAGGCGTGCCGGCCACGGTCGCCTGGTTGTGCGAGGAGCTCGGCGAGCTGGCGCAGGCGGTCCGCAAGGGCACACGCGACGAGCAGCTGCACGAGCTGGGGGACGTCCTCGCGTGGTTGGCGTCACTCGCCCACCAGCTCGACCTCTCCCTCGACGAGGCGGTCGCCCGGTACGTCACCGATCCGCCCTGAGCAGACCGCCCAGCGCAACGGCCTTGACACCGCTCGCGCCCCGTGGTCAACGTTGATCTCCACCCACCGACGCCCCGCCCGCGCACCACGCGGACTGGGACACCACCAGAGGACTGCTCGTGAACGTCGAGGTCATCGTCGAGATCCCCAAGGGCTCCCGCAACAAGTACGAGATGGACCACGAGACCGGTGCGGTCTGGCTGGACCGCCACCTCTTCACCTCGACCGCCTACCCCGCCGACTACGGGTTCATCCCCGACACCCTCGGCGAGGACGGCGACCCGCTCGACGCGCTGGTGCTGCTCGACGAGCCGACCTTCCCCGGCTGCCACATCCGGGCGCGACCGATCGGGCTGTTCCGCATGCAGGACGAGAAGGGACCGGACGCCAAGATCCTCTTCGTCCCCGACGACGATCCCCGCTGGGAGGCGCTGCGCGACCTCGAGGACATCCCCGCCCACCTGCTGGCAGAGATCGGTCACTTCTTCGAGGTCTACAAGGCCCTCGAGCCCCACAAGCACTCCGTCATCGACGAGTGGGACGACCGCGACGCAGCGAAGCGGGAGATCCGTGAAGCGATCGAGCGCCACCAGCAGCTCGGGGCGCACCCCGCCTGAGACGCTGCTGCAGCTGGTCAGCGCCTGCGAGCGTGCAGCGCCTCGGCGATCTGCACCGCGTTGAGCGCGGCGCCCTTGCGGAGGTTGTCGCCTGTCAGGAACAGGGCGAGGCCGTGCTCGACGGTGCTGTCGCGACGGATGCGTCCGACGTAGGTCGGATCCGCGCCGGCCGCCTGCAGCGGCGTCGGGATGTCGTCGAGCTCCACACCCGGCGCGGTCAGGAGCACCCGGCGCGCCTGCTCCGGCGAGATCGGAGCATCGAAGGCGGCGTTGATCGACAGCGAGTGCCCGGTGAACACCGGGACGCGCACGCACGTCGCTGAGACCTTCAGCTCCGGGATCTCGAGGATCTTGCGGCTCTCGTCGCGCAGCTTGTGCTCCTCGCCCGTCTCCTCCAGGCCGTCCTCCACCAGCGCGCCGGCGAACGGGATGACGTTGTAGGCGATGATCTTCGGGAAGGCGACGGGCGTCGGCATCTCAGCGCCGCGGCCATCGAAGGCCAGGGCGGCGGCGCCATCGCCGATCTTGCGGACCTGCTCGTCGAGCTCGGCGGTTCCGGCGAGCCCGGCGCCCGACACCGCCTGGTAGGTGCTGATCACCAGCGACCGCAACCCGAACTCGCGGTGCAGCGGCGCCAGCACCGGCATGGCCACCATCGTCGTGCAGTTCGGGTTGGCCACGATGCCCTTGGCGATGCCGTCGAGCGCGTGCTCGTTGACCTCGGGCACCACCAGCGGCACGTCCGGGTCGAGCCGCCACGCAGACGAGTTGTCGATGACCGTCGGCCCCTGCGAAGCGATCTTCGGCGACAGCTCGGTGGAGGTGGAGCCGCCCGCGGACAGGAGCACGACATCGAGGCCGCTGAAGTCCGCGGTCGATGCATCCTCGACCTCGATCGTGCGGTCACCCCAGGTGATGCGGCGTCCGGCAGAGCGAGCCGAGGCGAAGAGGCGAAGGGTCTCGACCGGCAGGCGGCGCTCGGCGAGCACCGACAGCATGACCCCCCCGACTTGCCCGGTGGCTCCGACGATCCCGATGTGCATGGCCGGGAGGGTACCGACCCTCGCCACGAAAGGGCGAACACCTAACGGGGCGTCAGCTGGGGCGTCGATCGAGCCCGAAGGCGTCGTGGAGCGCGACGACCGCGCGATCCACGTCGGACTCGGCGACCACGCAGCTGATGCGGATGGCGGAGGTGGAGATCATCTCGATGTTGATCCCCTCCGCCGCCAGCCGCTCGAACACCGTCGCCGCGACTCCGGGGTGCGACTTCATCCCGGCGCCCACCACGCTGACACGTCCGATCGCCGGGTCGCTCGTGATCCCGGCTGCTTCCAGCGCCGCCGCCTCCGCCTCGCACACCCCGGTCGCCACCGCGAGGTCCTCGTGGGGGACCGTGAACGAGATGTCGGTGTGGCCCTGCACCGACGTGTTCTGCACGATCATGTCGACGTTGACGTCGCGGTCCGCGAGCGATCGGAAGAGCGCGGCGGCGACGCCCGGGCGGTCTGACACCCCGGCGACGGTGAGCTTGGCCTCGGACGTGTCGTGCGTGACCGCCGAGATGATGGCGTGCTCCATGGCTGGATCCTCCTCGGTCACCCACGTCCCCGCCTCCCAGGTGAAGGCGGAGCGGACGTGCAGGGTGACCCCGTGGGTGCGGGCGTACTCGACCGAGCGCATTGCTGGCTTGGGGCAGCCCGTCGCGGTCATCTCGAGCAGCTCGTCGAACGAGATGTGCTCCATCTTGCGGGCGTTGGGCACCACGCGCGGGTCGCTGGTGAACACGCCCGAGACGTCGGTGTAGAGCTCGCAGCTGTCGGCCCCGACCGCGTGCGCGAGCGCCACCGCCGTGGTGTCGCTCCCGCCGCGCCCCAGGAACGTGACGTCGTTGTCGGTCGACACGCCCTGCGCTCCGCCCACGACGGGCACCACGCCGGCGTCGACCGCGGCGCGCACCCGCTCGGCGCGCACCTCGAGGATCTTGGCGTTGGTGTGGGTGGTGTCGGTGATGAACCCGGCTTGGCTGCCGGTGTACGACTCGGCAGCGACGCCGATCTCCTGCAGCGCCATGCACAGCAGCGCGGTGGCCTTGCGCTCCCCCGCAGTGATGAGCATGTCCATCTCGCGCCCGGGAGGGTCCTTCGACACCTCCGAAGCCATGCGCAGCAGCTCGTCGGTCTCCTTGCCCATGGCGCTGACCACGAGCACGACGCGGTCGCCGCGCTTGATGGTGCGCGCCACGTGCTCGGCCACCGCGCGCATGCGATCGGGGTCCGCGACGGAGGTGCCGCCGAACTTCTGCACGACCAGGGCCACGGCGACGGACGCTACCAGTGCCGACCCCGCGCTCCGCCAGGGCATTGCTAGCGTCCCGCGCCATGGCCCAATCGTCGCGAGAGCGCCGCGCCCAGCAGCGAACGGACCGCGCCGCGACGAACCGGAACGAGGCGGCGCCTGGACGTGCGTGGCTGCTCGGCGTCGGTGCCTGCGTGGCGGTGGCGGTCGGAGCGCTGGTGGTGGCTGCCGGCGGCGACGACGACGCGCCGACGACCACGGCCGCATCGCCGACCGCACCAGGCGGCTCGGCCCCTGGCGATCCCATCGGCCAGGACGGACCCGGCCCGACCTTCGCCGTCGGACCGCCGGCCGACCTCGCCGCTCCCGGGCCCGGGGCGTCCCTCGACGGTGCGACGCCCTGCCCTGCAGCCGACGGCTCCTCCCCACGGACGACCGCCTTCAGCGGCCCGCCGCCCACGTGCATCGAGCCCGACGTCACCTACACCGCGATCGTCGAGACCACCGAGGGGCCGCTGCGCATCCTGCTCAACCAGGAGGCGTCGCCCCAGGCCGTCAACAGCTTCGTCGTGCTCGCCCGCTACCACTACTACGACGACGTGCCGTTCCACCTCGTTGCGCCGCGCGCCATCATCCAGGCCGGCGACCCGGTCGGCGACCCGGTGGGCACCGGCACCCCGGGCTTCGACCTCCCGGCCGAGATCGACCCCGAGTTCCCGCCGATCTACCCGACGCTGACCGTCGCCGCGGTGGCCGAGCCGCCCGGCTACGACCGGATCGGCAGCCAGTTCTTCATCGCCATGGGCGACGAGGCCACCGCGCTCGAGCCCGTCCACCCCGTCCTCGGGCTGCTCACCGACGGCATGACCGCCGCACGGGCCATCGAGGCGGTCGGCAACCCGGAGACGAAGCGCCCGACCGAGGACGTCCGCATCACCTCGGTGACCATCCTCGAATCCTGAGCTCGGCGCCGCTGTCGCCCCGCGTGGGCGACTTGGTAGGTTGCGCGCCCGATGGGCACCGACAAGCGCGAACGTCAGAAGGCCAACCGCCAAGCACGCCTCGAAGCGGAGCAGCGCCAGGCCGAGCAGGCCCGACGCAGGAGCTCGCTCACCCGCGTGGTGATCCTCGGCGTGGTGATCTTCGGCATCATGCTCCTGCTCACGCAGCGCGGCGGTGACGACGAGGTCGCAACCGGCGACACCACAGCCTCCACCATCGACCCGTCGGTGACCACCACCACCCCGCCGATCCCCGCCGCTCCCGGCGCCGGTGCGGCGATCACCGGCGAGACCCCGTGCCCCGCCGAGGACGGCACCGCAGAGCGCACCACCGAGTTCGAGCAGGCGCCGCCGACGTGCCTCACCGCCGGCGAGGACTACGTGGCGGTCATCGAGACCAGCGCCGGCCAGGTGCAGGTGGCGCTCGACACCGAGACGACGCCGGGCACCGCCAACAACTTCGCGGTGCTGGCCCGCTACCACTACTACGACGGCACGGCGCTGTTCCGCACCGACCCGAGCATCGACATCATCCAGGGCGGCGCGCCCCACACCAACAGCCCGAGCGATCCCGGCCCCGGCTACACCATCGAGGACGAGGGCGACCAGTACGCCTACCAGGCCGGTGATCTGGTCATGGCCCGCACCTCGGAGCCGAACAGCGCCTCGGCGCAGTTCTTCTTCGCTGCGGGCCCCAACGTCTCGAACCTCGACTTCTCCGAGGGCGCTCCCGGCACCGGCACCTACGTGCGCTTCGGCCGGGTCATCAGCGGCCTCGACCTGCTCGAGCAGGTCCTCGCCAGCCACGTGACCGACCCGACGAGCTCGCTCGGCGGCTACCCCAGCCCTCCGGTCGTGGTCACGTCGATCACCATCGTGCCCGCCGCCGACGCCCCGGTGCCGACGACCGCGGCACCGGCCACCACCGCTACGACGGGCGGACCCACAACCGCACCGCCGACCACCGCGCCGCCGACCACCGCGGGCGTCACCAGCACCACGGGCGCCACCACGACCACCGCCAGCTGACGCTCACCGCGATCAATCTGGGAAGGATTCTGAGACTCCCAGTACCCCCAGCGCACCCAGATCGTCAGGTGTGGAGGGGGACGCCGGCGAGGGCGTCGAGCGCCGCTGGCGCACCGTCCAGGTAGACGGTCACCTCGCCGACGCCACCCGTCGACCAGGTGCCATCAGCGGCGCGCAGCAGCGCGGTGCGCTCGGGGATGGCGGCGATGACGTGGCCCGGTGCCGCGAGCTGCACGGTGCGGTGCAGCGTGTCGGGTGTCCAGGTGTCGGCGCGGGGGATGATGGAGAACGCCTCGAGCAGCCCGAGGCCGACGGTGAACGCGCCCCCACGGGTGTCGACCATCGGATCGCACAGCACATCCGCGCCGGCGCCGCTGCCGGCGAGCACCGCTCCGTCGAGCCACGCCCCGTGGATCGCCTCCCACAGCGGCGAGCGCTTGAGCACCGACAGCAGGTGCATCGGCGACCCGCCGGCGAGGTACAGGAACGAGGCGCCGCGCGCGTGGGCGGCGGTGGCCTCGTCCATGGCGTCGGGGCGGCGGTAGACGTCGAGCACCCGCACGGTGGCATCGAGCGCCGCGAACCAGGCTTCCGCCCGCTCGAGCACGTGGGCCGGGCGCTCGTAGGCGGCCGCTGCCGGGATGATCGTCACCTCGCGCGTAGCCGCCGAGTCGAGGAGCGCCCCGTCGAACGTGCAGCCGTCGTGCCAGGCACCGCCGCCGACGAGGGCGAGGGGTCCGGGGGTGGTGCTGGCGTCGCTCACGGCCGCTCACCCTACAAGCGAGCGGGCGGCAGGCGATCAGCCAGCAGCAGACGAGCCGTCGGGCCGGGCATCGAGGTCGGCGAGCAGTCTCTCCAGCGACGCGGGGCGGCCGAAGTGGTAGCCCTGCGCCTGATCGACCCCGAGCGCACGGAGCGAGACGGCCTCGCGCTCGGTCTCGACGCCCTCGGCGAGCACGGTGACCCCGAGCGCATCGGCGATGCCGACGACCGCGTGCACGATGGATCGGTTCATCGGCTTCTCGTCGATGTCGGTGACGAAGGAGCGATCGATCTTCACCACGTCGATCGGCAGATCAGCAACCCGCGCCAGCGAGTTGTAGCCCGTGCCGAAGTCATCCACGGCGAGGCGGACGCCCATCGCGCGGAGCTCGCCGACCGCCGGCGGCACGCTGCCGCGCGCGAAGAGCGTGTTCTCCAGGAGCTCGATCTCCAGCGCGCCCGGTGGCACGGTGGAGTCTGCCAGCGCTGCGGCGACGAGGCCCACGACATCGCCGTCGTGGAAGTGCGCGGCCGAGATGTTCACGCCGATGTGCGCGGCAGGGATGCGAACCCGGAGCTCCACGCACGCGGCGAGGGCGGTGTCCAGCACCCACCGGTTCACCTCGGCGCTGAGATCGCTCTCATCGATCACCTGCAGGAAGCGCGCCGGCGGCAGCAATCCGAGCGTCGGGTGGTTCCAGCGGATCAGCGCCTCGGTCCCGACCCAGCGCTCGGTCTGGAGGTCGATCTGCGGCTGGAAGTGCAGGACGAGCTCACCGTGGACCAGCGCTCGGCGGAGGTCGCCGTGGAGCTGCAGCCGCTCCTGCGCCGCGTGGTTGTGCGCCGGAGCGTGGAAGGCGAGCCGGTCGCGTCCGAGGCGCGACGCGAGGTGCATGGCCGTCGCCGCATGGGTGAGGAGCTCGTCGGCGTCGGCGCCGTCCTGCGGATGCACGGCGATCCCGGCGCGGGCGGTCAGCACGACCTCCCGGCCGTCGATGTGTATCGGCTCGGCAACCGCCTCGAGCAGGGCGTGGGTGCGCATGGCGATCGCCTCCGGCGTGGTCTCGCCGAGGAGGAGCACCGCGAACTGGTCGCCGTGCACCCCGGCCACGGTCTCGTCATCCGCGCAGCCATCGACGAAGCGCATCCCGACCCGGCGGAGGACCTCGTCGCCGAGCTGCCGGCCCAGGGCCTCGTTGACCTCCGTGAAGCCCGCGAGGCCGAGCATGGCGATGGCGATCGGCTGGCCGGCAGCGGCGGCGATCGCCTGCTCGACGCGATCGAGGAACAGGTAGCGGTTCGGCAGCGTCGTCACCGGGTCGTGGGTCGCGAGCTCTGCGAGGCGCTGCTCCATCTGGCGACGCTGGGTGAGGTCGTCGTGCACGGAGATCGCCTGCACCACCGTCCCGGCGCTGTCGGTGATCGGCGTGAGGGTGTGGCGGGCTGCGTACAGGTTGCCGCCGCGTCGGCGCATGAGCAGCTCGCCGCGCCAGGGGTGCCCGTCGAGGACGGTGCGCCACGCGGCCGCGCCCGCCTCGGCCGCCGAGAGGTCCTCCACGAGGAAGTCGGCCCGCATGCCGACGATCTCGTCGGCCGAGTAGCCGGTCACGGTGGTGAAGGCGGTGTTGGCCCACACGATCCGGAACCCGACGTCGATGATGGCGATGGCGTTGGCCGTCGCCTCCACCGCGGTGCTGAGCTGGAGGAGGCGGTGCTGCTGCTCGGCGATCGCGATGGTGCGAGCGAGCTGTGCTGCGAGGCCCTCGCCGATCATCCTCAGGTCGCGGTCGATGGCGGGCATGCTGCTGCTGAGCACCAGCGAGCCAGAGGGTCGACCGCCCGCGCCGTAGATGACGAACGTCTCGTGTCGCAGACCGACGACCTCCGGTGCGCCCCCGGACACGACGCGACGGGCGCTCGACCCGATCCCGCTGAGAACCTCCACCCGCACCGCCGTCGTCAGCTCGGCGAGGTCGTCGCACAGCACTCGGAGTGCCACGGCCAGGTCGCCGGAGGAGAGGACGGCGCCGTTGACGCGGCTGATGAGCCCATCGATCGTCCGCTGCCGCCACAGGGCGCGCAGGTGCTCGTCGATCTGCCGCCCCCACCGAACCGCCATCCCGAGGAGGAGCCCCGAGGTGACCACGACGAAGGCGATGCCCTTGACGAGGCTCAGGTCGTCGGAGTGCTCGACGAATCGGTGCAGCGCCACGTCGGAGAGCCCGACCCAGGTCGCCGCAACGGCGAGGTACGTGACGGCGACGCCGACCGCTCGACGCTCCCAACGACCCCGGGGTCGGAGATCGGGACCGAAGGAGGGGAGGTTCACGATCCGGGGACCGACGCTTCAGCAGGCATGCACCCCTGTAACGTCACAACCGCGCCGGAGGTTGACACGTCCCCTCCGAGAGCCCGACCGACGTCTCCGCACGCGTCGTGCCACCCCGGCGCTACTCCACGTCGATCGACGTCGAGTCCAGCACCCGCACGAGCTCGGCGTCATCGAGGCCGGATGCGGCCACGACGACCCGATCGCCACCGCCGGTCGACCACACGAGGTGGCGGCGTCCGTCGAGGCCCATGCCGATCTCGTAGGACCGGCCGGCTCGGCCATCGATCACGGTGGCATCGGTGAGCGGGCGCGTCACGGTCTCGGGCTCGACGAAGACCGTCAGCACGCCTCGCTCCGGCGAGCTCCACCCGACCACGTCGTCATCGTCGCCTCCGCTGGTGCGAAGCGACGGCACCGAGACGAAGCCATCCGGCACCCAGCCGACCACGGGTGGGCCGGCGCGTGGGATCGTCGTCGTCGTCGTGGAGCGACGTGTCGTCTCGGGCGCGGTGCTCGGCGGGCCGACGGACAGCTCGCTGGTGGGGGGCGCGTCGTCGGCCACCACGACGACCACCACCAGACCGACGGCGAGGAAGCACGCGGCGAGGGCGATGGCCTGCCGACGGCTGCGTCGGGCCCGTTGCATGGCGTGCAGGAGCTCGCGCGGCGCCTCCGGAGGATCTGGATCGTCGAGATCGTCCAGGTTCACGTCTCCACGTCCTCCCCGATCAGGGTGAGCATACGGGGGGTCAGCGCGTCCCGTAGCGCCGCGATGGCGCGGTGGGAGTGCGTCTTCACCGACCCGCCGGTGATGCCCAACGTCTGCGCCGTCTCCTCGACGGAGTAGCCGTACAGGTGGCGGAGCACGACGACGGACCGCTGCCGGTCCGGCAGCTCGGCCAGCGCGGAGCGGAGCTCGGCGCGCACATCGACCTGGTGGTCCGCGGCGGGGGACTCGACGCCGCGCGCCACGTGGCGTGAGGCCACGTCCTCTCGGCGCACGAGATCGAGCACCAGGTTGGTGGCGACCCGCACGACCCACGGCGCGCTGTGGCCGTGCACCTGCCGCCACTGGCCGAAGGCACGCTCCATCGTGGCCTGCGCCACGTCCTCGGCCTGGGGGCGCGAGCCGGTCATGCGGTAGGCAACCTTGTAGGCCAGCGCCCAGAGCTCGTCGAAGGAGTCCTCGAACCTCGTTCGCCGCATGGACACCGCTCGTCGCAACCCGTCTTCCAGCCCGGAGGACAGGATACTGCGCGCACGCGGATCAGCTGGCGGTGCACGTCACGGGCTCGTGAGGATCGTCAGGCCTGCCGACTCGATGGTGGACCTCTTCTGGATGAACACGTCGTTGCCGAACGCGGTGCCGACGATCAGGCCGCGGGCGATGGCGTTGGTGGAGCCCGACCGGGTGTAGACCGGCCCTCCTGAGTCGCCGCTGGTCGCGATCGCGCTCCACGGGTTCGCCACCGCGTAGGCGAGGTTGGGCGTGCAACCCCAGTCGTCGCAGAGCGATGCGTTCGTGCTCGTCACCACCGGGCTGCAGCTCGCCCGGGTCGCGGCGCCGCTGGCGCACACCGTCGAGGACAGGACCGGATCCGCCTTGCCCGTCACGTTGCGCGAGCTCGGCGACCCGGGGTCGGTGTAGATCACGTTGGTGTAGGTCGGTCCGCTGGCATGGATCCACTGGAAGTCCTGCGTGGGGAAGGACGTGTTCCCCCAGCCGTACCCCAGGAAGTAGCTGGGGTTCGTGGTCCACGCCGTCCACCAGGGGGCGTTGGCCGCCCCGCAGTGCGCGGCGGTGGTCGACCCGCGGACGCCGAAGAGGTTGTAGGTGGTGAAGCCGCTCGAGCACGGGTTGCCGGTCTGCTGGTTCCAGATCTGCGCGCCCCCCCAGTGCGGCGAGAGGTCTGCGGTGCGGCCGCCTCCGAGCCGGTGCGGGCGGCCGTCGACGATGGTGACGTCGTCGCCGTACTCCTCACGCATCGCCTGCGCGACCGCGCCGTCCGCCGGCGTGATGACGACCACGGTCTCGGTCACGGGATCGACGTAGCTGGCGGACGGCTCCGAGTGCAGCACGGCATCGCCGGGACGCTGCTCCACGTGGCGCAGCGCGTCCTCGAGCCGGTCCGCCGTCTGCTCGGACACCCGCACATCGACGTCGAGCGGGCCGTCGTAGGCGGCCACGACGGCCTCCACCCGCGCCCCATCGACGTGGCCCAGGTCGACCACGACGGTCAGCGACCTCGCCTCGTGGTCGATGTCGACGCCGAGCACCGCCCCGCTGCTGCCGATGGCGACCGAGAGCGCCTCCACCTCGACGCGACCCTCGGGACCGAAGAGCCACGCCGTCTTGGGGTCGCTGTCGGGCTCAGGCGCGATGGCCGGCACCGGCTCGCTCGCCGGCGGCACGTCGACCCCGGATGCCGACGGGGCGACGCCCGCCACGGAGGTGGCCAGCCCCAGCGCCACCACGGCCCACCTCCGCGACGGGCGCCCTCGCGCCCCTTCCCTCTCTCCCACGACCTGGTCTGCACCGCTGCGCATCCGCTCGTCCGTCCCGGCCCACGCCCGTCGCGACTTCCTGCTGGTTCAACGTGCAGCCGGGCGCATCGGTTGACAGGCCACGGCGATCGGTGGGTGCGGCGTCAACCGATCGAGCCCCCTCGACGTCAGAGGGGCAGGAGAACGCCGCCGACAGCCGTTGGGGAGGGAAGATGTCGATCAGCGCTGACCGGTCCGCCGAGACGCCGGTGCCGACGATCGCCGCAGCCCGCCCCTCCGACGGATGGCGCACCGTCATCCGTCGCTGGTCACCTGCGACCGCATCAGCGCGCAGCGTCGTCGCTCGAGCCGATCCCCCAGCCCCCGCAGCGGCGACGGACCCGCTCGACATCGTCGCCAGCGATGAGCTGAGCCTCGACGAGGTCGCCGCGGCCTGGGCCTCACCCGCGTGGTGGCGGACCTCCCGGCTCCCTGCGTCGCCCCGTCGCTTCGACGCCGCACTCGCCGCAGCCACGGCGCTGCACCTGCAGGGCGCCGCCGACGTCGATCCATCGTCGGTGCTCGGACGTGGAGCGCACGTCGTCGATCCGTCCGCCGAGCAGTGGGGCACCGCCGCGCAGGCCACGCCCACCGTGCGCGCCGCTGCCGAGCTCGCCACAGCGCTGTGCCGACCGGTCGGCTTCGTCGACACCTGCGCAGGCGAGCACCCGACGTGCGCTCTGGTCACGCCCATGGGGCCACCGACCGCCTCGAGGCTCCTGTGGATCGATGTCACGTCGGACGACCCCGTCCTGCCGCCGGCGGTGCACGTCCTCGCCGCGGCGGCCGCCGTCCTCGGAGCAGCCACCCTCCACGAGCGGGCGCAGAGCGAGCGAGAGCTCGCTGCCGCCGCCGAGCGAGATCGCCTCTGCCAGGTGCTCCACGACGACGCCCAGCAGGTGCTGACATCGCTCGCCGTCCGCATCGAGTGCGGGACAGCACCCCCCGACGCCATCTGCGATGAGATGCGAGCGCTCGCGACGAGATTGCGCCTGGCCACCGATCACCTCGATGGCTGGGCGACCGGCAGCACGCCGCTCGACCGGCGACGCTTCGCCGCCGAGCTCCGGTCCATGGCTGCAGATGCCGCGGGCGAGGTGCCGGTGCACCTGCACCTCGACGTCGACCGCGGGCTCAGCGTCCGGGCGGGCCTGGCCGTGCGGCGCGTCGTCCTCCAGGCTGTCGCCAACGCCCGCCAGCACAGCCACGCCTCGGAGATCCGCGTGCTGGTGCGCTCCGACGGCGAGCAGATCTCCGCGGAGATCACCGACGACGGCGTCGGCATCCCCGATGACTACGTGCGCGCGGGGCGACCGGGCCACGTGGGCCTCGCCTCGATGCGCCTGTGGGCGACGCGCGCCGGCGGGACGTGCGAGATCTCCCGCCTGGCATCTGGTGGCACCCGCGTGGCAGTCGCGGTGCCGCTCAGCACCCGCTGAGCGCGCTGACGCAGCGACAGATCACCGGATGAGGTGGAACATCGCGACGGGCACGGGCACCACGTCGCTCGGGTTGGGCGTGAGCCGCAGCGTCCCCTGACCGCTCATGTCGAATGACTCGGCGAAGAACTGCGCGTTGAGCTGCACATCCTGGGACGCCTGCCCCGTGTACGCGATGGGGGCGTTGGGGAGGAAGAACACCCCCGAGGTGATGGTCGTCCCCTGACCCTTGATCTCGCCGGGCAGCGATGTCTCGGTCCACAGCGCCAGGTCCTCGAACGGATCGGCGTCGTCGGGCGCAGAGGAGGACGCGTTGGAGGCTCGCCAGTCGAGCTGGCCGAGCAGGCTGACCTGCCCGCGGTCGGCGGTGACGATCGGGCACGGCAGGTCGAGGGCGCACGTCCCCCCGCTGGTGCGCTGCTGCGGTGCGTCGGTGCCGGCGAGGTACACGAAGGTCTCGCAGAGGCCGGTGACCGACGCCGTCGTCGAGGTGAAGGCGCCACCGAGGACGACCACCGACGCGCCGTGGCGGTCGACGTCTGCGCGCCGATCGGCGCACGACCGCGGCGGCTGCCCGACGGGGGCGCCGTCGTTCACGGTGAGCGTGCCGCCGTTGGCGAGGCCCGAGCCCGCCTCCGCGCCAGCGAGGACGACGCGGCGTGCGTTCGGCATCCGCACGCCGTTCTGCGTGCCGACGCTGATCGATCCCCGCGCGACGACGTCCACGCCGGTCAGGGTGATCGAGGCCTGGGACTTCGGTCCCAGGTTCGGGCAGTCGACCACCACGCGCTCGGCATCGACCACCACCGAGGTCGTCGGCGCGCACGACCACCCGGCGCCGTCCTGCGGGTACACGACCCAGCCCTCGGCGCGCAGGTCGGCAACCGGCTTCGCCACGAGCGCCATCGCGTCGGCTCGGGCTCGGTCGATCCCAGGTCGGGCCGGCGGGTTGTACAGCCAGTCCACGGGCAGCCGCGAGATGATCGGGCTGGCGGTCGGGCCCGGTCGCACCCCGGTCGGGACGCAGCACACGTCGCGAGACGACCCGACCTTGGTGGCGACCAGCGCGATGACCCCCGGCGTCGTGGTGCTGCCCATGGCCTCGATCCCGGGTAGACCTCCGAACTCCTGGGCGAAGACGACGTAGCCGTCGGCGTTCGTGTTGGAGCTGCACGCGGCCTCACCCGTCGTGTTGCCGAGGGCGTCCGCTCCGATGACCCCCGGGTGCGATGCATCGAACGCTTCGACCACCATGCGCCCCTGTCCGCTGACGGTGATCGCGCGGCACCCGAAGCGGCGCAGCGCGTGCAGGGCCGGCACGCGGACGTTGCGGAACCCGACGACCCCGCGCACCGTCGAGTCGACCGTGACGTCGTCGTGGTCGACGCCGAAGACCCCGGCGAACGCGAAGTCGACCCGCTGCTCGACCCGCACCCGCATCCTCTCGCAGAGCTGACCGTCGTGGGATCGGAGGGGCTCATCGTCGACGACGAGCTCGGCGTCGGGGATGGGGTAGCGGATCACGATCTCGTAGGTGTCGGTCCGGGCGACGACGTCGGTCGGCTCCGCCTCGCACTGGTGGCCGAGCGCCGCGCAGCCGGACCCCTCCATCTGGAGGGGTCCGGCCTCGCGCAGGTTCGCCGTCGCGGTGCGGATCGCGGCCTCGCACGCCGCTTCGGGATCGCGGTCGCCCGGGTTGCCGAGCCGCTCACCGGCGGCCAGCGCTCCCAGATCAGCCGCCCTGCGACCTCGCTCGCGTGCCACGCGCATCGACCCGAGGTCGACGACGAGCGCGCTCAGCGCCAGCAGGAGCGTGCAGCACAGCGCGAACCCGATGAGGACCGCGCCGGACTCATCGAGGCGCCGCCTCGTCACCGCGACGCCATCACAGCGGTCGGGGGAGCTCGTACCGAGCGCTGCCCCGGGTCTCGATGACCACGTCGATGGCGAAGAACGCGGCGTCGATCGTGGCTGGCGCCTGCAGGAGCACCTGGACGCGGAGGTCCTCCGACGGCGCCTCCGCGAAGCACGGCCCGCCGCCCGCCACCGTGGTGAGCGACGGCTCCACGGGCAGGCCCGTCGCCCCGTTGACCAGCGCCACGCAGACGGTGCCTCCCCCGATCTCGTCGCCGGCAGCGGCGCGCGCCAAGCCCTCCACCGCCTCGACCCAGGTCTGGCCCTCCGGAGGGTCGTCGTAGGCGATCACCGCGCCGGACCGCGCCGCGTCGCGGGCCGCTGACTCCAGCGCCAGCTGGCGCACGAGGACGAAGCCGCTGGTGACCATGCCGATGAGCACCATGGCGATGAACGGGAGGACCAGCGCCAGCTCGACGGTCGCCGTCCCCTCGTCTCGCTGCGGTGCTCCACGACCGACGCCCGGGCGCGACGCAGCTGCCGCGCGTGCGACGGCGTCGTCGGGCACCAGCTGCTCCTCTCGCGTCGATCGAACCGCACTTGATATCGACGACCTCGGCGCCGTGGAGGAGACGCGCAGCGCGTAGACCGACTGATGCAGACGCGCTACGCCACCGCGCCGCCGACGGCCGCAAACGGCGATGCAGGCCGACCCCCAGGTGGTCGACTAGGCGGATGGGCCACGCCTCTGATCGGGTACGATCGCCCGGTGGTCGAGGGCAGCGAGCGAGGCGTCACCGTGCTGATCGTCGATGACCACCTGATGTTCGCCGAGACGCTCGCCGACGCGCTGCGAGGCGCAGACGGCGTCGACTCGGTCGCCCTCGCCACCGATGCATCGACCGCCATGGCGCACCTCGATGCCGACGCCCCCGACGTGGTCCTCCTCGACAGCAGGCTCCCCGACCAGCAGGGATCCGACGTGGCTCGGACGATGCTCGAACGCTGCTCGTCGGTGCGGATCGTCATGCTCACCGCCGACGACAGCTCGAGCAACGCGAGCGCCGCCTTCAAGGCCGGCTGCGTCGGGTTCGTCACCAAGCAGGAGAGCGTGAGCGACGTCCTCGCCGCCATGCGCGACGCCGTCAACGGGAGCACGCACCTGAGCCCGGCGATGCTCGCGCGCCTCGCCCACCACGCCCCGCATGCGGTGGGACCGAACCTGGATCTCACCTATCGCGAGCTCGAGATCCTCGAGCTCATCTCCGAGGGGCTCAGCGGCCCGGCCATCGCGGAGGGTCTCGGGCTCAGCCACCACACGGTGCGCAACCACACGCAGAGCATCCTGCGGAAGCTCGGCGTGCACTCCCGCCTCGAGGCGGTCACCAAGGCGCGCCGGCTGCGCCTCATCAGCGAACCGACCTGAGCGGAGGCGGCGCCCCGCCTCAGGCGTCGCCCAGCACGTCGATGATGCGGCGCACCTCGCGCTCGGACTCCAGCGAACGCCACCACCGCACCGACTGCAGCGCCAGCGCGACCGCGTCGAGCCGCGCCTGTGCCGAGACGGAGGTGTCCGGCCGCACGACGAGCATGGCGCGCCACAGCTGCAGCCACTCGGCCGGCTGCTCGTCGGCCTCCAGCTCGCCACCGAGGAGCAGCCCCCACCCCACGACGCGATGCCGTCCCGGCGGCGCCCAGGTGGGCAGGTCGCCGGGCCCTGGCACCAGGTCGTCGGCCAGCTCGATCGCCGCTGCCGACGGCTCCAGGCGCGGCGGCAGCACGACGAGCTCGCCGGTCGCCGGGTCGAGCACCGCTGGCCCGTGCACGGGCAAGATCCCGTGGCGAGCGATCTGCCGACCCCAGACGTCTGCTGGCCCGGCGACCTGGCGCGGGAGCAGGAACGCGCCCTGCGCGGAGACCATCGCCCGTTGATCGAGCGTGACGAGGTCCTCGACCGGCTCGAGGTGGTGGGACAGGTCCTCGGTCAGCGCGTGGAGGAGCCGAGCCAGACGGCGGCTGCGGGCATGGGGCCGGTGCCGGTTGTACAGGACGTGCAGCGAGCGTGCCGGCCCAGGCGTCGCCGTCGTGGCGATGCGCAGGGAGTAGGTCGGCACGATGCCGGGGTCGCGCACCGCGCGGTCGCCGAGCATCGCGCGCAGCACCTGCTCCGCGGCGCGGTGGTGCGTGCGCACGCCGAGGCGCTCGCCGCCGATGTCGATGCCGATCGGTGCCGCCCACCCGAGGCGGTCGAGCTGCGACTGTCAGACGTTGGGCGGCACGCCCTGGTACTTGGGCTCCTCGACGTCCTCGTCGTCAGGCTCGGGAACCTCGACGAGCGTCGGCTCCGCGGTCGTGGCGCTCGGATCGCCCTCGATCAGTGCCAGCTCGCGCAGGCGCAGCGCGTCGACGATGCCCAGCACGTCGTCGTGCACCTGGTCGCGCGAGGCATCGACGGCGGCGGCCACGTCATCGATCGTGACCTGCAGGGGCACCTCGGGGTCGAGCAGCTGCCACACCAACCCTGCCGAGCCGTTGAGCTGGTGGAGGCCGAGGGCGGATCCGTCGTAGAGCACGACGCCGTCGTCGGCCGGACGCCACCCGACCGAGGGGGCGCGCCACGCGGGGTCGCCCTCCGTGGTGGGCTGCAGGAGGACGGTCCGGTCCGGTCCTTCGGCGCCGTCGCGCTCGCTCTCCGCCGCCCCGCCTGCCACGCGATCGAACCTACCGCGTGCTGCTCGATGGTCCAGCCGCACTAGGATCACTCCCGGCGGAGGGCGGTGGCGACCGGTAGGTCGGTGCCCGTCCAGTTTCAAGGCCCGTTGGCGGACGGAGATGGCGGAATCCATGGACCAGATCGATGACACCCCCACCACGTCTCGGCGCGACGTGCTGCGCAAGGCCGCGGTGGCCGGCGCGGTGGCGTGGTCGGCGCCGCTCGTGACCTCGATGAACTCGCCGGCTGCGGCCCAGACCTCGATGGCGGCCGGGTTCTACCGGCAGTACTACACCATCGCCGGCACCTGCGAGGCCGCCACGTTCGTGCGCACCAACCCGTCCCCCAACGGCCTCGGCTGCACCAGCCCCTCGAACTGGAACAACATACCCGAGTACACGTCGACGGTGACCTGGGTGCAGAACGTGGCGGCGCAGACCTACACCGTGTCGATCACGACACCCAACTGCACCTTCACCGTCACCGCCCAGGGCCGCAACACCTCGCAGTGCGGCCCCAACGGCAACGTGTGCGTGGACGGCACCCACAACACCGGCGCGCAGTCATCGGTCTTCGACTACAACGCGCTCACCAACAACTGCCCCGACACCAACGCCACCGGCGGCACCTGCACGAACGGCCACATCTTCCCGCCGTTCGACTACCTCAAGCTCCTCATGGTCTGCACCTGAGCAGATGACGGCCACCGTCGCTCCCCCTGGGCCGGCGGCCACCCAGACCCGGGCCCTCGTCGGCTGGGTCGCCCTGCACGCCGCCCTGGGCCTGGTCATCACGCAGTCCTCCGCTGCGGCCTCGCTGCACGCGCTGGTCGTCGTCGCCCTGCTGGCAGCTGCCGTCGCGATCGGCCGTGACCTCCACCGCACGATCGTGCTGCTGGCCTACGCCAGCACCGCGGACGTGCTGTGGCGCACCGGCGGCGCCTCGGTGCCCTACGAGCTGGGCAAGTACCTCCTGCTCGCCGCCAGCGCCGTGCTGCTCGCCCGCTACGTGCGGCGGCCCACGGGCGCCGCGCCTGCGGCCATCTGGCTCCTGGCGCTGCTGCCTGCGGCCGGAGCGACGCTGCTGGGCGAGTCGCTCAGCACCGCTCGGCAGATGCTCGCGTTCCAGCTCAGCGGTCCGGTGATGCTCGGCGTAGCGGTGCTGCTCCTGCGCCAGATCGTCTGCACCACCGACGAGATCGAGGAGGTGCTGCGTGCGATGCTCGGGCCCATCGTGGCGCTGGCGGCGATCGCTGCGCACGCGGTGCTCACGGCGCCGGACCTGCGGTTCACCTTCGAGTCGAACGTCGATGCAGCGGGCGGGTTCGGACCGAACCAGGTCTCGGCGCTCCTCGGGCTCGGCGCGGTCCTGTGCGCGCTCATGGCCCTGCACGCCGGTCGCACCCGACGGACCTGGGTGCTGCTGTCGCTCGCGGGCTGGCTGCTGCTGCAGGCGTTCTTCACCTTCTCGCGCGGCGGCGTGTACGCGGCCGCGCTCACCTCGCTCGCGGTCGTCGCCGCCGGGCTGCGCGCCAGCATGCGGCGAAGTCGCACCGTCGCCATCGCGATCGGGGCGGTCGCCATCGCGATCATGTCGTTCTGGTGGGCCGACGCCACCACCGGCGGCAACCTGGGACGGCGCTACGAGGAGCGCGAGAGCACCGAGCGGGTGCAGGTCGCGGTCGATGACCTCGCGCTGTGGAGCGACGCGCCCCTCCTCGGCGTCGGCGTCGGACGCTCGCCCGTGCAGCGCACCGAGACGACGGGGATCAGCAGCCACACCGAGTACTCGCGGCTGCTGGCCGAGCACGGCGTCTTCGGCCTCGTGGCGCTGGGCGCTCTCATCGCGATGGCGCTCACCGCGGTTCGCCGCAACCCGGCGGGATGGCCGCACCTGGTGAGCGTGGCGCTGGCGGCGTGGTCGCTCGTGACGCTGTCGCACAGCGCCACGCGCTTCGCCGCCGGCGTCGCCGCGCTCGCGTTCGCCCAGCTGCGCGTCGACGCCGACCCTGGGCCCGCTGGGCCCCGACGCCTGTGAGCGCCACCGGCTGTCCCGCTACCCTCGGCGACGGCCCGACGGCGGAAGGTGGGCGGCGGTGAGGATCGAGGGACAACCAGACGTCGCCGGCACCGCCACGATCGACCTCGCCGAGGAGGGGACCAACCTTCGCCGGTACCTGCTCGCGGTCGTCCGTCGCTGGCCGATGATCCTCGGGCTGGTCGTGCTGCTCGCTGCCGTCGGCTTCGTCACGGCCCCCACCGACGAGCGCACCGGCACCGACGCGATCCGCTACTACAAGGCCACCCACGTCCTGCTGCAGGATTCGGCGATCGCGGGCACCGGCGGCGCGGTGGCATCGACGGTCACCAACCCGCAGCAGGCCGCGTACCTCGTCAATCGAGGGGCGGTCGCCGAGCGCACCGCCGAGGCGCTGCGGATCGAGCCCGATGCGGTGACCGAGCAGGTGGGCGGCACGGCGCGCCTCGACATCAGCGTGGTCGAGATCACCGCGGTGGCCGAGGATGCGGATGAAGCGGTGGCGCTGGCCGACACGAGCGCTGCAGAGCTCGTGCAGTACCTCGGCGAGGAGGCCACCGCCGCGTTCAACCAGCAGCGCGACGAGGTCCTGACACGACTCGATTCGCTCAAGGAGCAGCGCGAGTTCCTCACCGCGCAGGTCGCTGCCGCGCCCGGCGACCCGGAGCTGCAGTCCCAGCTCGACTCCGTCGTCAACCAGTACCGGCTCACCTACGAGCAGCTCCAGCAGCTCGCCTCCCAGCCGCCGCCGAGCGCCGGGCTCCGGTCGCTCGAGACCGCCACCGCCTCGGAGCTGTCGCAGGCCGCGTTCCAGGCGCGGGTCGACCGCAACCTCAACCCGCCGCCCGCTGGCACCATCGAGGACGATCTCGCCGAGCTCGACGAGACGCCAGCCGCGCCGCCGAGCCCCACCGCTCGTGCCGCAGCCGGCGGCCTGGTGGGCCTGCTGCTGGGCATCGGCGGCGCGCTCGTGCTCGACCACTACGACACCCGGGTCCGCCGACGATCAGATGTCGAGGCGCTGTCGGGGCTGCCGGTGCTGGCGGAGATCCCGCCGCTGAGCCGCTCCGAGCAGCAGGAGACCGACGTGCTCTCCTCGTCGCGGCCACGCTCGCCCACCGCGGAGGCGTACCGGGTGGTGCGCACGGCGCTGCTCTTCAGCCGCGACCAGCCGTCGTCGGCGCCCGACGACGACGCCGTGGTCATCATGGTCACCTCGCCGGGCCCCGACGAGGGCAAGACCACCTCGGTCGCCAACCTCGCCACGGTGTTCGGCGAGGGCGGGCAGTCGGTGCTGGTGGTCAACTGCGACTTCCGCCGGCCGCGCATCCACAAGTACCTCACCGACGAGCAGGCGACGCCGTTCGAGGTCCTCGACGCCCACGGCGAGCAGGTCGTCACCGCGCAGGCGACGGGGATCCCCCGGGTGAAGATGGTGACCGGCATCGGTGAGCGCGATCCCGACGCCAACCCGATCGAGATCGTCGGTCGCCTGCATCGCGTCGTCGCCGCGGCCCGAGCCCACTTCGACGTGATCATCCTCGACACCGCGCCGTTCCTCACCACCAACGATGCTGGCGACCTGCTGCCCGCCGCAGACGTCGTCATCGTCGTGGCGCGCGGCGGCAAGACGAAGAAACTGGGGCTGCGACGCACCGCCGAGCTGCTTCGCCGCCTCGAGGCGAACGCGCTGGGGGTCATCCTCACCGGCGCGACCGACAGCGAGTCGGGGCGCTACTACTACTACCACTACTACGTGGACACCGGCGGCGACCGGAAGCGGGTCCGCAAGGAGCGCGAGCAGCCCCCCGTGACCGAGGCCGGGGCCTGAGCGACGGTGCTCGCCCGGCGCCCGGAGGTGCTCTGGCGGCGGTCGAGCACCGGCATCATCGCCCTCGTCGACGATGAGGCGGTGCGCCTGGAACCTGCAGCGTCGCTGGTGTGGGACCTGCTCGACGAGCCAGCGGAGCTCGAGTCGCTCCACCGACGCCTCGCCGAGCTCGGAGCTGCCCCACCGGCGCCCCACGAGCTGCGTGCCGCGCTCGACCAGATGATCGAGCGCGGCGTGCTGGTCGAGCGGTGAGCGAGCCGGCGGCGCAGCGCTGGGTCCGACACGCGGTGTCCTGGGACCTCCGCGCGGCGTCGGCCACCGTCGCGGCACCGACCTCCGCGACGTGGCCGACGGTGCAGCGGCGCGTCGCCAACGAGCGGGCATCGGGTCTCGCGCTGCGCGCCGCCTCCGAGGGCGCGCTCGACGCCACCGAGGAGCAGCACGCCTGGCTGGTGGCGCAGCACGACGCCGGCCTCGTCGCCTCGCTGCGGCTCGACCGGCTGCTGCTGGATCTGGTCGACGACCTCGGACGCGCAGGGGTGCGGTCGGTGCCCCTCAAGGGCACCGTCGCTGCGCACCTCCTGTATCCCGACCCCGCGCTCCGGCTCTACGCCGACGTCGACCTGCTCATCGACCCGGAGGCGCTGGGCGCAACGCTCGAAGTGCTGCGGGCAAGGGGCGGCGTCCCGGCCCGAGCGATCAGCGATGCCGGCCTCGTCGGCGCCACCACCCGCGGCGTCGCCGTCTCGATGCCCGACGGCACCGAGGTCGACCTGCACACGTCGATCGCCCCTGCAGGCTGGGCGCCGCGGGCCCCGCTGGCGCGCTGCGCGCTCGACGACGCCGCACTGGTGCTCGGCGGACGGCCTGTCACGGTCCTGGCCCCGGCGCCGATGGCGCTGCACGCCGCGCTGCACCTGCTGCTGGACCACGGCCCGCGCCGCCTCGTGCCGGCGCGGGACCTGATCGCGGCGCTGCGGCGCGACGCGACGGTGGCTGAGGAGGTGCGGCGAGTCGCCGGCGACCTCGGCCTCGCCGACCTCCTGGCGCGTGGCATCCGACGAGCCGACGGCGCGCTCCCCGGCGTGCACCACCCGCTGCAGGCATGGGCGCGAGCGCAGCGCGCCGGACCGGTCGATCGCGCGTGGTGGTGGGCTGCGGATCGACCCGGCGTCGCCGCGCTGGCTCTGCGCCGAGTGCAGATCGCCGCCGGCCTCGACGGCTGGGTCCAGAAACGCCGCTACGTGGTGGGCGGGCTGCGACGCAGCAGCTGAGACGCCAGCCCACCGAGGACCCCGCGAAGCCACCCGAGATCCATCGCCGCGATCGCGGCGACGCCGGCCGCGTGACCCCGAGGCGTCGCCGACGGCTCGTCGCTGCCGACGACCTCGACACCGACCGCGGCGATCGCCGCCGCGACGAGGGCGCCGAGCCGAGCGCGCGGACGCAGCGCGCCCAGGAGGCCGATGCCGGCGACCGCAGCGATCGGCGGCGCAGCGAGCAGCAGGAGCTGACGCGGCTGCGGGCGGTCGCCGGTCACCGCCCAGTAGCTCGCCTTGCCCCGCCCGAGGCGCACGAAGTGCCGGTGCAACGACGCCAGGTCGCCGCGGACCACGTACGGCACGGCGAGGCGCTCGTCGAACCAGACGAGCCCGCGCGCCGCCATCCGCCGGTTGAGGTCGAAGTCCTGGTTGGCCGCCATCCGCTCGTCCCAACCGCCGACCGCCACCAGCTCGGCGCGACGGAACGCACCGAGGTAGACGGTGTCCGACGGGCCGCTGCCTCGGCCGCGCTGGTAGCGCGAGAGGCCCGTGGTCCAGCGGTTGTTGTAGGCGCGGGCGATGCCCACGGCGACCGGCGAGGCGCTGTCCGACGCGACCCCCCGAGGGGCACCGCCGACGACGGCCACCTCGCGCCGCGCCAGCACCTCGACGCAGCACCGGACGTAGTGCGACGGCACGAGGCTCCGGGCGTCCACGCGGCACACGACCTCGCCGGTCGCAGCGCGCACCCCCACGTTGAGGTTGCTGGGCGTGGTCGCCTCGGGGTTGGGGAGCACCTCGCCGCGGGCGAAGGGGTGCCGAGCGAGCGCAGCGCGAGCGGTCGCCGCGGTGCGATCGCTCGACGCCCCATCGACGACCAGCACCTCGAGGCGATCGAGCGGGTGATCCTGTGCCGCGAGGTGCTCGATGCACCGACCGATCGAACCCTCCTCGTCGCGAGCCGGCACGACGACGCTGACCAGCGGCACGCTCACCGGCCGCCGCCGAACACGGCGGCGCGCGCGGTGCGCGCCAGGATGCGCAGGTCGGTGCCCAGCCGCTGGTTGCGCAGGTAGTAGAGGTCGTACTGGAGCTTGCGCCGTGCGTCGTCCACGTCGGCGCCGTACGGGAACTTCACCTGCGCCCACCCGGTGAGCCCGGGCCGCACGAGGTGGCGCGTGCCGTAGTGCGGGACCTCCTCGAGCAGCAGGGCCACGTAGCTCGGCTGCTCGGGCCGCGGCCCCACGATGCTGAGGTCGCCGCGCAGGATGTTGATCACCTGCGGCAGCTCGTCGAGGTGCAGCTTTCGCAGCAGCCCTCCCCACCTGGTGATGCGGGCGTCATCTGCGGTCGTCCACGTCGACGGCCCCTCGCTGACGGTCATCGTGCGCAGCTTCCAGATGTCGAACTCGCGGCCGTCGCGCCCCACGCGCAGCTGGTGGTACAGCAGCGGGCCCCGGTTGAGGACCGGGTTCAGCACGAGGCTGACGGCGGCGACGACGAGCAGCAACGGCACGACCGCCAGAGCGATGACGACGTCGAGCACCCGCTTGAGGCGGCTGTAGCCGGCGCCGTGCAGCTCGGCGATGTCGAAGAGCATCGCGGATCGCTCGACGACGTCGAGGGGCAGCACGCCGCCGAACTCCTCGGCGAACGACACCGTCCACCGGATGCGCACGCCCGTGCGGTGCAGGGTCTCGGCCACCGCCACGATCCCCTCGTCGTCCTGAGCCACCGAGTCGAGCACCAGCATCGTGGCGCGGTGATCGGCCACCGCACGCGCCACCACGTCGGGATCGAGGAGCGCCTCCTCGCGGTCGACGACGCCCACCACCGTCACCGGGCGCTCCGGAGACGAGGCCAGCTCCTCGAGCAGCACGGCCACGACGTCGGGCTCGCCGACCACGACCACCTGCGGCACGCCGCTCGTCGGGCGGAACCAGATCGCGGAGGTGCGCACGACGACGAGGGACCACACCACGGCGCCGAGCGGTGCCAGCACGAGCACGAAGCGCGGCAGCAGCGCGGTGCCGGCCGCTGCGGTCAGCGTGGCGAGGATGAGCGCTCCCGCCGCCGCGCTGGCGATGGCCGGCAGCACCGCATCGCGCCACCGCTCGAACCGGTCGGGGATCCCCGCCACCCAGGCGGCGAGCCACAGGACCACGGCGTAGAGCAGCGCCCACCGCAGCCGACTCGAGTCGGAGAAGTCGTACGCCGGCTCGGCGATGAGGGCGGCGTGGACCTTGGACAGGCCGAGCACGATCCCGGTGATGCCCAGCGCGTGCGCCAACGGCTCCATCGGGGCTCCTCCTGCAGCTGCCGTCCGCCCGGTCGTGCTGCCATCCGGGCGGGGCCTGGAGCCGCACCCGCCGGTGAGCCTACCGACCCCGGGCCGCCGCCCTGCCCAGCACCTCGTGCCACGACGTGCCCACTGCGTCCCACCGCAGCGACTCGGTGCGCCGCCGCCCGCCCTCGGCGAGCCGGCGAGCCAAGGTCGGGTTCGCCAGCACCGAGCGCACGGCCTCAGCGAGCGCCGCGACGTCGCCACAGGGCCGCACCAGGGCATCGCCTCCGTCTGCGGTCATCGCCGGGATGCCGCCAGCATCGGTGGTGACGACCACGAGTCCGCAGGCCATCGCCTCGAGCAGCGACACCGGCATGTTGTCGACGTCGTTGGTGTTGAGCAGCACGTCGTGCTCCTCGAGGGCGGTTGCCCGACCCGCCTCGTCGAGGAAGCCCGGGAACGTGACGCGCGCCGCCACGCCGAGCTCCTCGGCGCGGGCCCGCGTGGCCGCGAGCGACCCCTTGTCGGTGCCCGCCATGGTGAGCGTCACGTCCGGCGCGGCGTCGCTGAGCGCTGCCAGCACCTCGACCGCCAGCTCGGGGCGGTAGAGGGGGGCGAACGAGCGGAGCCAGAGCAGGTGCGGACGCAGCGGCACCCGGTCGCGCCACGGCACGTCCCCGAGCTCGACGGTGTTGGGGATCTCGGTGACCGGCAGGCCGCGATCGAGGACCATCGCGGCCAGGAACCTCGACGGGGCGACGACCGCGGTGGCCGCTCGCAGCACCCGCTCCACCCGCCGCGGGTGCGCGGCGGCGAAGGCCGGGAGGTTCCCGCCGTGCAGGACCAGCACCGTCGGCAACCCAGCGAGCCGGGCGGCAGCGGTGGCGGCCTCCGCGGTGACGAACGACGGACCGGAGAACACGTCGATGACGACGACGTCAGCTCGTCGGCGCCAGCGCAGCGGCGCGGCGGCCTGGTCTGCGAGGCGCGCCGGCCGACGCTGGCGCGTCGACACCAGCCCGACGACCTCGACCCCGTCAGCAGCGAGGTGCCCCGCCAGGGCCTCCGAGGGCGTCGGCTGCCCAGCTCCCGGCCGCGCAGCTCGGAACCCGACGAACCCGACGCGCAGCGCGGTGGCCGCAGGACGCTCAGACATCGAGCCTCGAGACGACCGGGCGGAGCTTGCCGCCGGGACCGCGCTCGATGGCGTCGACCGCCACCACCTCGACATCCATCGGTCCGACGCGCCCGCGCAGGCGCGCCACCAGCTCGTCGCGCGTCGTGGCGTCGAGCACGCCGTCGGGCACCACGCGCACCACCAGCGAGCCGAGCGAGCGCTGCTCGACCTGCGCCTCGCGCAGCGGCAGCTCAGCGAAGACGGGGTTGAGCCAGAAGACGCGTCGACCGTCCGCTGTGAGGACCGCGTCGCTGCTGCGTCCCTCGATGGCTCCCAGCGCGGGCAGCGCCCGCCCGCACGCGCAGCTGGTCGGGGTGGGCGCCCGCCCGCGGTCTCCCGTGTCGCACCGCACCAGCGGCATGGTGCGGTGCAGGAGGCTGGTCACCACCAGCCGGCCGACCTCGCCGCCGGGGACGGGGCGGTCGTCGTCGTCGAGCACCTCGACGACGCCGACATCGCTCCACACGTGCAGCGTGCCGTGCTCGCACTCCGATGCGCCGACGAGCATCTCGGACTGCCCGTACGAGTCGCGCACCGGGCACCGGAACGCGGCGCCGATCACCGAGCGCTGCTCGTCGGTCAGCGGCTCGGCGTTGCTGATCGCGACCGTGAGCCGGGGCAGCGCCACGCCGACATCGAGGCAGGAGCGCGCCAGGTGGGCGAGGGCGGAGGGGTAGGCGACGATGTGGGTGGGCGCGAACCGACGAAGCGCGGCGGCCATCGGGACCGCGTGCTCGGGCCCAACGTGGGCAGACGACAGGTACAGCTGGTGCAGGGTCGGGCTCCACACCCACCACGGCGGCCCGGCCCGCCCCGGTGGCGCCACCAGCTGCCCGCCGAGGATCGCCCACCTCTCGTGGCGGCTCACGCCGTGCCACCGGCGCAGGCGCTGCTCGTGCGCGGCGTACCACCGCTGGACCTCGCTGCGCGACGACCACACCGCCACCGGGGTGCCCGTGGTGCCGCTCGAGCGGTTGCGGTAGAGGCGGCGCGGTGCGTCATCGATGACGAGCGCCTGGCCCTCGACGCGCAACCGCTCCTTGGTCAGCACCGGCCACCGCGCGAGGTCGGTGGGGTCGGCGCCGGAGCCCGCCCACGAGCGGCGGTGCGCTGCGACGTCGCGCGCCGCGCCGGCCAGCACCTCAGCCAGCGTCACCTCCTGCCACACCGCCAGGCGGTCCGCCGACCACCGGTCGCGGGCCGCCACGTCCTGCGCGGCGCGGTCACCCGCCGCGCCGTAGCGCCACCACGCCAGCCAGGCGCCGCGAGCCGCTGCGACCCCCACGCGGGCCGGGTAGGGGAGCCGGTGGAAGGTGTCGAGCGCGCGGCTCACGAGCTCAGCACCTCGTCGTACGTGGCTACGAGCGCGGCGAGCACCGCTTCGGGGGACCACCGTGGCGCCAGGTGCGCGTGCAGCGCGGCGCCCAGGCGCGCCCGTCGCGCAGGATCCTCCACGAGCGCGAGCAGCTCGTGCGCCAGCGCGCCGGCGTCGCCCGGCGGCACGAGGATCCCCGCCCGACCGTGATCGAGGAGGTCGCCCACACCCCCGACATCGGTGGCGACCACCGGCAACCCCGCCATGCCGTACTCGACCACCGCCAGCGGGGTGGCCTCCGAGCGCGACGCGAGGACGCCGATGTCGGACGCGGCGAGCACGTCGCCCACGTCGAGTCGCGACCCGAGCAGGTGCACGCACCCGTCGAGGTCCGCGGCCGCGAGCCGGCTGCCCACCCGCTCGGCCACCGACGGCTCGCTCGCGGCCCCGAGCAGCAGCAGCACCAGCGAGGGGTGCGTGCGATGCACCTCCGCCATGGCATCGAGCAGCACGTCATGGCCCTTCTGGTGGCGCAGGTTGGCCACGCACACGATCCTCTCGCCGTCCGTGCCTGGCAGGTCGGGGGCGGCGCCCCCCGAGATCGACAACCATGATGTGTTGGCCAGCACCTGCACGCGATCCGCGGGCAGGCCGAGCTCTTCGACGGCCCAGCGGGCGTTCCGCTCGCTCGCGGCGACGACCCGCGTGATCCGACGTGCGAGGAGGCGCAGCAGCGGCGAGGCACGCCGCCCGGCTCCCCCGAAGTGGTCGTGCCACACCAGCACCGGTCCCCGCAGCGGGAACGCTGCGAGCGCCACGAGCAGCGACGTGCTGTGGGCGTGCAGCACCTCGATGCGGTGCGTGCGCACGTAGCGGCGCAGCGCTCGCAGCGCGCCGAGCTCGAGGCGGTGGCGACGCTCGAGCCGCAGCCGCCCCACGTCCGGGGGCACCAGCGCCTCGAGCGGTCCGTCGGCACGGGTGGTGCACAGGTGCGGTGCGAAGCGGTCGCGGGGCAGGTGGGCCACGAGCTCGGTCGCGACGCGCTCTGCGCCGCCGACCGCCAGGGTGTCGACCAGGTGCAGCACCGCAACACGCCGCGGTGCCGTCCCCGGCGGCGTCCACCCGGGCCAGGACCGCTCGAGCAGCGCGACCAGCGCACCCTCGAGCGCCTCGAGGCTGCGCCCGACCGCCCACGTCGAGGCGAGCACTCCCATGGCCGAGCGACCGGCCGGGTCGGCGGCGACAGATCGCAGTCGGTCGACGAGCGCATCGACGTCGCCAGCAGGCACCGTCCAGCCGCGGCCGTCGCCCAGGATCTCCGGGATGAGCCCGGTGTCGGTGGCGATGCACACGAGGCCGAACGCCATCGCCTCGGTGACCGCCTTCGGCCAGCCCTCGGACTCCGACGGGAGGAGGAGGACGTCGGCCCCTGCGTACGCCGCGAGCACCTCGTCGAACGGGAGCGGTCCCCGCAGGGCGATGGCGTCGCCCAGCTCGAGCCCGTCGACCTCCGCCTCCAGCGCGGCACGAAGCGGACCGTCGCCGATCACCTCGAGGGTGATCGCCAGCCCGGCACGGCGAGCGGTGGCGACCGCTCGCACCGCGGCTTCCGGGTGCTTGGCGTTCGTGAGCCGCCCGACGAAGAGCGCGCGCACCTCCGGCCGTGGCGCTCGAGCGGCGGCCACCGACGCCGCCACGCCCAGCTGCTCGTCGGTGGCTGCAGCGGAGAAGAACTGCTCCACCCATGCGGGGTCATCCGCGCGGCGCTGGTACGCGGTGACCGGCGCTCCCCACCACCGCGACCGGAGTAGGGACCGCTGCACCCGCCACAGCGCCGGCTCACCCGGGAACCCCGTCCACTGGCCTGCGTACTTGGCGACGCGACGGGGCGCGACGCGCCCCACGAGGATGCCGAGCAGGCCGACGCTGCCCGGGCAGCGCACGTGCAGGGCGTCGGCCCGGCGAGCCAAGCGGGCCAGGCGCACGAGCTGCCCGGGAGCGCGCGCCGCCTGGCGCAGCTTCGGCGCCCACCCGGGGCCACCCCCCGGATCGAGGTGGATGACCCGCACGTCGCCGTCGATGGGCGCTGCGTCCGCGGGCGGAGGCCCGTCGCGGCGAGGGCCCACGATGGTGACGGTGCCGAAGGTGCGGCACCAGAGCGCCAGCTCGCGGGCGTAGGGGCCGTAGGCGTGCACCTGGCCCTCGAAGCAGTGGTGCTCGACGTGGCTCGCGACGAGCAGGCCGAGGGGACGCTCGCTGACCATCTGTGCGAACCGCGACACGAGCGCCTCTCCGGCTGCGAGCGACCAGTCGGCTGCCGATCCTACCGGTGGGGGTCCACCGCTCACCGACCGTCGGTAACGTGCCTGCGATGGGCGGCGGCGAGGCGAGCGAGGTGCGGACCGCTCGACGTCGCCGGCTGCGCCCGGCCGAGCGGCAGGGCCTCCACACCATCGCCGCGCTCGGCGCCGCGGCCGGCGCGGTCACGACCTCGGCTGCCCCCACCGGGTGGGGCCCGGCAGACGTGCTCCTCAGCGCGGCGCTGATCAGCGGCGCATCCCTGGCGTCGGTCCGCAGCGACCCCCGCACGTGGTGGGTCCTGTGCGGCATCGGCACGGCGGCCGCGGTGCCCTCGCAGTGGGCGGTGGTCGGCGCGCTCGGCCTGGCGCTGCTCGTGGTCGACCTCGCCGCCGCACGGTCGCTCCCCCTGCTCGGCGCGGCGGCGGTCGCGTGCGGCGCCACCACCCTCCTGCACGTGCCCACCGATCTCCCGTTCCCGCTACCGAGCGTCGTCGGTGTGCTCGCTGTGGCGCCGCTGCTGGGCTCCGCGCTCGCACGGGCCCGCACGAGCGAGAGGCGCGTCGCTCGGCGAGCGGCGGCCGCCGTGGGAGCGCTCGCGCTCGCCTGCACCGTCGGGCTCGCCGTCTCCGTGGTCACCGCCCGGTCCCACATCCTCGCCGCGACCGATCTCGCCACCGATGCCACCGCCGCCCTCGAGGCCGGCGACGCCGATGTGGCAGCGGCGCGCTTCGACGAGGCAGCCGAGAGGTTCGCGTCGGCCGAGCGCCTGCTTCGGGCGCCGTGGACGCAACCGGCGCGGCTCGTCCCGGTGGTGGGGCAGCACGCCCGCGCCCTGCGCACCGCCAGCTCGGCGGGGGTGGACCTGGCGACCGCTGCCGCCACCGCATCTGGAGAGGCCGACCTCGATCGCCTCCAGATCGACGACGGCACCGTCGACCTCGTCGCCCTCCGCTCCTTCGCGCCCGCCACCGGCCGCGCGCTCGAGGCGCTCACGGATGCGGAGCACTCGGTCGCCTCCGTGCGCAGCCCCTGGCTGCTGCCCACCGTCGGCGACCCCCTCGCGGCGCTCGCAGCGGAGATCGACGACCTGCTCCCGACGACGCGACGGGCCCACGAGGCGGTGCGCCTCGCCCCCGCGCTCCTGGGAGGCGACGGCGAGCGTCGCTACCTCCTGGCGTTCGCCAACCCGGCCGAGGCCCGCCACCAGGGCGGGTTCATCGGCGCGTTCGGTGAGCTCACCGCCGTCGACGGCCACCTCGAGCTCACGCGCGCCGCGCCGATCGAGGAGCTCATCAGCGCGCCCGGCGCGGACGATCGCTTCCTGCAGATGCCCCGCAGCTACCACGTCCGCTACGACCGCTACCGACCCGCGTACTTCCTCCAGAACCTGACCGCATCGCCGGACCTGCCCACCAACGCCGAGGCGATGCGTCAGCTCTACCCGCAGACCGGCGGCGGTCGCATCGACGGCGTCGTCTACGTCGACCCCGCGGGCCTCGCTGCGCTGCTCGCCCTCACGGGACCGGTGACGCCCGCGGGTTCCTCGGAGCCGATCGATGCCACCACCGTGGAGGACTTCCTCCTGCGGCGGCAGTACCTCGAGTTCGCCACCGACTCGGCGCGCGCCGATCGGCTCACCGACGTCGCGCGCGCCGCCTTCGACGCCCTCACCGGCCGCGAGCTGCCGAGTCCGGGGACGATCGCCGATGTGCTGGGCCCCGCCGCTGCCGGAGGCCACCTGCTCTTCGCTCCGTTCGACGACGACGCCGCGGCGCTGCTCGAGGAGGTCGATGCCCGCGGCTCCATGCCCGCGACGCCCGATGGCGGCGACCTGGTCTCGCTGCGCACCGCCAACGACAACCCGTCCAAGATCGATGCCTTCCTGCACCGGTCGCTCGACTACGACGCGCGGTGGAACCCGGACACGGGCGCCGTCGAGGCGACCGCGACGATCACCTTGCGCAACGACGCGCCCGATGGCGGGCTGCCTGCGTACGTCATCGGCAACGGCAACGACGACCCACCGGGCACGAACCGCATGGTCGTCGGCCTCTACAGCGCGCTGGGGGTTCGCAGCGCAACGCTCGATGGCGCGCCCGTCGCGGTGGAACCGCAGCGCGAGCTGGGGCTCCACGTCACCTCGGTCCCGGTGGTGGTCCCCGCTGGCGGCACCGTCGTCCTCGAGCTGGAGCTCACCGGCACCGTCGATCCGAGGGTGCCCTACGTCGTCGCCGTGGCCCACCAGCCGACGGTCACCGACGACGACGTCAGCGTCGCGGTCACCGCCGCGACCGGCCGCACGAGCGTTCGAGGTTCGCTGCCGGGTGCCGAGGGCTCCCGGTGGCGCGGTGCACCTGACCGGCTCCTGACGGTGACTGCCGAGCGCTCCTGATCCATTGCCTTGCTATGTGGCCCTGGGCGCGAGAGGATGGCACGATGCGGCGGCATGCGTTCCTCCTCCTGATCTTCTTCGCGCTCGGCGCACTCGTCGGTGCGGCAGGCCCTGCCAGCGCGCAGACCGACTACACCGCCGGCGAGATCGTGACGATCTCCAACCCCAACCCCCGTCCATGCGAGACGGTCGTCATCTCCGGGTCTGGCTTCGAGCCCGGCGTCGAGGTCCCGATCTCCGCGAACGGCGAGCTCATCGGCACCGCGGTGGCCGGCGAGGACGGCACCTTCACCTTCCAGTACACCGTGCCGTGCGACTTCCTCGGCACCATCACCTTCACCGTCGGCAGCACCATCGTCACCGTCTCCGTGCTCAGCACCTCGGTCAGCGGCGGAGGAACCACGCCCCCGTCGCTGCCAGCAACCGGCAGCGACAGCACCCGACCCCTGGCGTCCGCCGGCGTGCTGCTCGTCACCGGCGGCGGCGTGCTGGTGCTCGGCACCCGCGGCCGCCGAGAGCGCACGCACTGACCCGCCCCCCGGGCGGCGGCAGGATCGGTTCCCGGGTCATGGCTGTGAGCGCCCCGTGGGCCGGCACCCCCGATCTCAGGTCCCTGCGCCCCTCAGGTGCTCATCGCGGTGGCTGCCTCATCGTCGGCGAGATCGCGCAGACCCACGACGGCAGCCTCGGCGGTGCCCACGCGCTGCTCGACGCCATCGCCGATGCGGGCGCAGACGCCGTCAAGCTCCAGACCCACCTGGCGGAGCACGAGAGCACCCCCACCGAGCCGTGGCGGGTCCCGTTCAGCGCCCAGGACGAGAGCCGATACGCGTACTGGCAGCGCATGGCGTTCAGCGAGGACCAGTGGCGTGGCCTCGCCGAGCACGCTGCCGATCGCGACCTCCTCTTCCTCAGCTCGCCGTTCTCGCACGAGGCCGTCGCGCTGCTCGACCGCCTGGGCATGGCGGCGTGGAAGATCGCCTCGGGCGAGGTCGGCAACGCCGCGCTGCTCGATGAGGTCGCCGCCACCGGACGCCCCGTGCTGCTCTCCAGCGGGCTCAGCACCTACGACGAGCTCGGCGCCGCAGTGGCACGGGTGCGCGCTGCGGGTGCCCCGGTCGTCGTGCTCCAGTGCTCGACGCGCTACCCCTGCCCGCCGGAGCACGTCGGACTCGAGCAGCTCGATGTGTTCCGCCAGCGGTGGGGGTGCGCGGTCGGCCTCTCGGATCACTCCGCCACCGTGTGGCCGTCCGTGCTCGCCGCCGCGCAGGGCGCCGCAATGGTCGAGGTGCACGTCGCTCTCAGCCGCTACCAGTTCGGCCCCGACGTGTCGTCGTCGGTCACCGTCGAGCAGCTCGGAGCGCTCGTCGAGGGGGTCCGCTTCGCGGAGGAGATGGCCGCCCACCCCATCGACAAGGACGCCGCTGCAGCAGAGGTGGCCGAGGTGCGGGTGCTGTTCACCCGCTCGGTGGTCGCGGCGCACGACCTTCCGGCGGGCGCGGTGCTCGCCGCCAGCGACCTCGTGGCGAAGAAGCCGGGCACCGGGCTCCCCGCCGATCGCCTCGAGTCGCTGCTCGGCCGACGCCTGGCCCGCTCGGTTCGCCACGACCAGCTGCTCGCCGAGGACGACCTGGAGCCGGCGCCGTGAGCCGCACGGTGTGCGTCGTGGTGACCGCCCGACCGAGCTACAGCCGCATCCGCACCGCGCTCAGCGCCATCGCTGCCCACCCCGACCTCGAGCTGCAGCTGGTGGTAGCCGCCTCCGCCCTGCTCGATCGCTACGGCAACGCCGTCGAGCAGATCGAGGCCGACGGATTCCACATCGACGAGAAGGTGTACATGGTGCTGGAGGGCGAGGACCCGCGCTCCATGGCGAAGACCACCGGCATCGGCATGGTCGAGCTGGCCACGACGTTCGACAACCTGCGTCCCGACGTCGTGGTGACCATCGCAGATCGCTACGAGACGCTCGCCACCGCGACCGCCGCCGCCTACATGAACATCCCGCTGGTGCACGTCCAGGGCGGCGAGGTGACGGGCTCCATCGACGAGAAGGTCCGCCACGCGGTCACCAAGCTCGCGGACCTCCACCTGGTGGCGACCGAGCAGTCGGCGCAGCGGGTGCGCCAGATGGGCGAGGACCCGGCCGCGGTGATCGTGACCGGCTGCCCGAGCATCGACCTCGCGGCGCAGGTCGCCGCCGCGCTCACGAAGGGCAGCGCAGAGCCGTTCGACCCGCTCGAGCGCTACCAGGGGGTCGGCGCCGAGCTCGACCTCAGCGGCGAGCACCTCGTCGTGCTCCAGCACCCGGTGACGACCCAGTACGACCACGCGCGCGCCCAGGTGACCGAGACGCTGCGCGCCGTGCACGAGCTCGATCTGCCCACCCTGTGGTTCTGGCCCAACGTGGACGCGGGCGCTGACGGCACGTCGCGCGGCATCCGCGCCTTCCGCGAGGAGCACGCCCCGGCCAACATCCGGTTCTTCAAGAACATGGCACCCACCGACTTCCTCACCGTGCTGACCGGGGCCGCGTGCCTGGTGGGCAACTCGAGCGCCGGGATCCGCGAGGCGGCGCTCCTGGGCGTGCCCGTCGTCAACATCGGCGGACGCCAGGAGGGGCGCGAGCGCGGAGCGAACGTCCTCGACGCAGCGGATCGCCACGACGCGATCCGCTCGGCGATCGAGGTGCAGATGGCCCACGGGCGCTACCCCGCCGATCCGATCTACGGCGACGGCGATGCCGGCGAGCGCATCGCCGCGGCCCTCGCCGCGTGGACGCCGCGCATCGAGAAGCGGCTGACGTACTGACCATGGCATCGATGCGGGTGCTCGGCCTGGTGCCGGCGCGAGCCGGGTCCAAGGGCGTGCCGGGGAAGAACACCCGCGCGCTCTGCGGCCGCCCCCTGCTGGCCTGGACCGCGCACGCAGCGCTCGGCGCCGAGCGGCTGGCGCGCGTGGTGCTCAGCACCGAGGACCCCGCCATCGCCGAGCTCGGACGCTCGCTCGGTCTCGATGTGCCGTTCGTGCGCCCCGCCGCCCTGGCCACCGACGACGCGCCGACGCTGCCGGTCGTGCAGCACGCGCTCGAGGCGCTGATCGCAGCCGGCGACGCATTCGACGCCGTGTGCTTGCTGCAACCGACGAGCCCCACGCGCACCGCCGCGCTGATCGACGAGTGCGTCACGCTGCTGGAGTCGTCGGGAGCGGACGCGGTGGTGAGCGCGCACCGGCTGCCCGACGAGCACCACCCGCATTGGGCGCTCATCGGTGACGCCGGTGGCGCCGTGCGCTGGGCGAGCGGCAGCGACGCGCCTCCGACACGACGCCAGGACCTCCCCGCCGCGTGGCATCGCGACGGCGCCGTGTACGTGACGCGCACCGACGTGGTGCTCGCCGGCAGCCTCTACGGCGACGACCTCCGGATCGTGGCCACCGATCCCGCGACGACCGTCAACGTCGACACGGCGGCCGACTGGGCCGCAGCCGAGGTCCTGCTGCGCGACCTGCCATGAGCACCCTGCTGGTGGTCCCCGACGGGGTGAGCGTGCGGAACTTCCTGCTCACCGACCTCGTCGACCGCCTCGCCGAGCACGACGACGTCGTCGTCGCCCTCGGGGTTCCGGACGCGGCGCACGAGGTGGCGGGCAGCGCCCAGGCCACCGTCGCCGTGGCGCCGTACCCCGAGCGTCCCGTCGAGGCCGTGGTGCGCCGCACGCTGGAGCGAGCGCACCAGCTCGCGGGCGGGACCCTCGCAATGCGCTTCAACGCCGGTCGCCCGGTCACGGGCTCCTGGCGGCACCGCGCGGTCGTGCACGCCAGCCGGGCCGCGGCGCTGCCCTTCGCCCGGCGCGACCGGGTGGTGGTGCTGGCTCGGCTCCACGACGCGATCGCCGCCCGCCGCCCCGAGGTCGACGCCGCGGCGAAGCTGCTGCGCGACCACGACGTGCGGCGGGTGCTCGTCGCGCACCAGCGCCCGCTTGCGGTGATCCCGCTCGCGCTCGCCGCCCGACGCTGCGGCATCCCGAGCGCCACCTTCATCTTCAGCTGGGACAACCTCACCACCAAGGGGCGGATCGCCGCGCCCTTCGACCACTTCATGGTGTGGTCCGATCTGATGGCCGAAGAGCTGCACGCCTTCTACCCCGGTGTCACCGCCGACCGGGTGCACGTCGTGGGCACCCCGCAGTTCGATCCCGTCGCCGACCACGCGCTGCTCGTCGAGCGAGCACCGTTCCTCCGATCGCTGGGGCTGGACCCGGACCGTCCCGTGATCTGCTTCTCCGGAGGCGACGCCGGCACGTGCCCCGACGACCCCGCGCACCTCGACGCCCTGTGCACCCTCGTCGAGCAGGGCCAGATCCCCGACGACCCGCAGGTGGTCGTGCGCACCGCGCCCGTCGACCCCGGCGACCGCTTCGACGCCGTGCGCAGCGCGCACCCGTGGCTGTGCTGGCGGGCACCGCGGTGGTCGCACGGCGACAGCGACTGGTCGCAGGTGCGACCGACGCGCGAGGACGTCGCTGAGCTGGCCAACCTCGTGCGCCACGCCGATGTCAACGTGAACATGGCCTCGACCATGTCGCTGGACTTCGCCATCGCCGACACGCCGGTGGTGAACCTGGCGTGGGACGCCACCGACCCGCCGGTGCACGGCAGGCCCGTCGACGAGCTGTACTACCGCTTCGATCACTACCGCGCCGTCGTCGACGCCGGAGCGGTCCGCCTGGCGCGCTCACCCGCCGAGCTGGCGGCGCACGTCGGCGCCTACCTGGAGGATCCGTCGCTCGATCGCGCTGGGCGGCGGCGGATCGTCGAGCTGGAGCTCGGCATCGCGCCCGGAGCGGCGACCGCGTCGCTCGTGCAGGCCACCATGGACCTGGCGGTCTGAGCGTGCACCTCCTCTTCATCTGCCCCGAGTACCCGCCGGTCCCCCACGGCGGGGTCGGCACGAGCACGCAGTCCCTCGCGCGGGCGCTCGTGGCAGCCGGGCACCAGGCGTCGGTGGTGTCGCTCACCGCTGCGGCGCCAGCCGGCGACGAGGAGGACGGCGGAGTGCTCGTGCGGCGCGTCGCCCCCACCGGCCAGCGCGGACCGATCGGCATGCTGCGCGACCAGCACCGCCTGTGGGGCGCGGTGCGCGCCATCGACCGCGTCCAGCGGATCGATGCCGTCGAGGGCCCCGAGCTGTCGTTCTGGGCGGCACCGCAGTCGCTGCGCACGCCGCTGGTGGTGCGGATGAACGGCGGGCACCGGTTCTTCGCCGAGGCGGAGGGTCGAGCGCCGCGCCGGGGTCGAGCGGCGCTCGAGGCGCGCTCGTTCCGCCGAGCGACCCACCTGCTGGCGGTGAGCGGCTACGTCGCTGAGCGCACCCGGGCGCTCGCCGGCCTCGGCGAGCGCCCGATCGCGATCGTCCCCAACGGGGTGGACGTCGCTCGCTTCGCCCCCCGAGATGACATCCCAGCGGAGCCGGGACTCATCGCGTTCGTCGGCACCTACTGCGAGAAGAAGGGGCTCCGGCAGCTCGGTTCGGCGATGGCGGCCATCGTCGAGGTCGTCCCCGACGCGCACCTCGTCGGCGTCGGCCGCGACCAGGCCGAACCCAGCGACGGTCGACCGTTCTCCGCCCACGTCCTCGAGTCGGCCGCCCCAGCGGTGCGCGACCGCATCGCGCTGCTGGGCCCCCGCCCCAACGACGACGTCGTCGAGCTGCTCGCACGCGCCGAGGTGGTGGTCCTCCCCTCGCACATGGAGGCGATGCCGATGGCGTGGCTGGAGGCCATGGCGTGCGGCGCAGCTCTGGTCGCCGGACGGCCGGGACCCGGTCCCGAGGCGGTCGAGGACGGCGTGTCGGGGCTCCTGTGCGACCCGCACGACCCGGCGTCGATCGCGCAGGCGACGATCGCGCTGCTCACCGATCCCGCCCGACGCCGAGCGCTCGGCGCGGCCGCTCGCACACGGGCCGTGGAGCGGTTCTCGACCGACGTCGTGCTGGCGCAGAACCTCGCCACCTACGACCGGCTCCTGGGCGGCGCGTGATGTGCGGCATCGTCGTCGCCGCCGGCGGCAGCGACCCGAGCGGCACCGTCGCCGCCGCGCTCGGTTCGCTGCACCACCGAGGACCCGATGCCCGCGGGACCTGGCGCGCCCCGGCGGCACCCGTCGCCTTCGGCCACACCCGGCTGCGCATCCTCGACCTGTCCGAGGCCGGCGACCAGCCGATGACCGACGTCTCGGGGCACGTCACCGTCGTCTTCAACGGAGAGGTGTACGAGCACGAGGCGCTGGCTCGATCGCTCGGGATCGAGACTCGCACCGGCACCGACACCGAGGTGCTCGTGGAGGCGTGGGCCCGTCTCGGCGCACAGGCGCTCCCGCAGCTCCTCGGCATGTTCGCGTTCGTGGTCTGGGACGACCGGACCCAGGAGCTGGTGGCGTGCCGCGACCGCTTCGGCGTGAAGCCCCTGTACTGGGCCGAGCCGCGGCCCGGCGAGCTGCTGCTCGCCAGCGAGCCCGCCGCCCTGCACGCCGCTGGCGTGCCTCGCTCCCCCGACGAGGTGGCGTGGGCCACCTGGCTGGCCACCGGACGCGCCGAGGCCGGCGAGCGGACGTTCTGGGCCCAGGTGCACCGCGTGCCTGCCGGGTCCCTGCTGCGCTGGCGCCCCGGCGGGCGACCGTCCATCGAGCGCTGGTACGACCTGGCCGCCGCCGTGGGCCCCGACGAGGACCAGCGGGGCGACGCCGAGGTGCTCGAGGAGTACCGCTCGCTCGCGACCGCTGCGGTGCGAGCCCGGTTCCGCAGCGATGTGCCCGTCGGCATCAACCTGAGCGGGGGCCTCGACTCGGCCACGCTGCTGCACCTCGTCGATTCCCTCGACGCACGTGAGCAGAGATCCCCGGCGCTCACCTTCCTGACCGGCGACCCGGCCTACGACGAGGATCCGTGGGTCCGTTCGCTGCTGGCGCGCACCGCCCACCCGTGGGTGCCCGTGCACCTCGCGGCAGCCGAGGTCCCCGACCTCGCCGCGTCGGTGGCGCGCTCGCAAGGCGAGCCGTTCGGCGGTCTGCCCACGCTCGCCTACGCCCGGCTCTTCGAGGCAGCGCGAGCCGAGGGCCTCGTGGTGCTGCTCGACGGGCAGGGCCTCGACGAGCAGTGGGCCGGGTATGACTACTACGCGCGGGCGGGCGAGCGTGACGTGCCGGTCGTGCAGGGTGGCTCCTCACCCGCGGTGCGCCCCGACTGCCTGGACCCGGCGTTCGCAGCGCTCGCCGAACCGCCCGCGGACCTGCCGGGGGGCACCGACGCGCTGCGCGCCCTGCAGCTGCGCGACCTGTGCGCCACGAAGATCCCCCGTGCCCTGCGCTACAACGATCGCGTGTCGATGCGGGCCTCGTGCGAGCTGCGCGAGCCGTTCCTCGACCACCGCCTGGTAGAGCTCGCGCTCCGCCAGCCGGCGCACCGCAAGATCCGAGGAGCGGAGCACAAGTGGCTGGTGCGCCAGCTCGTCGAGGGATCGCTCCCCGACGACGTGCGCACGGCGCCGAAGCGACCGATGCAGACCCCGCAGCGCGAGTGGCTGCGCGGACCCCTGCGCTCGTGGGTGATCGACGGGGTCGAGGAGGCGCTCGCCGCGGTCGGCGGTCGCTGGCTGGACCCGACCGCCGTGCGCAGCGCCCGCGATGCGTTCCTCGCCGGCGGCGGCGACAACGCCAACCCCCTGTGGCAGTGGTGCACGCTGCCGCTGGTGCTGGTGGAACCCGACGATCCCTCTGCGAGGATGACGTCGTGAGATGCCGCACCGCCCGACGCCCGATGGCCGCGCTGCTCGTCGCCGCACTGCTCGCCGTCATGGTCGGGGTGCTCGCCGCCCCTCGAGCCGGCGCGTCGCACAGCACCCCGGTCTACGTCGGGTCGATCGGCAGCGCCGGCACGGGTCCGGGACAGCTCGACTACCCGTTCGGCGTGGCGGTGGACAGCACCGGGCGCACGATCGTGTCGGACACCAACAACCACCGCATCTCGGTGTTCGCTCCGTCCGGCGCCCACGTGCTCTCGTTCGGGAGCAACGGCACCGGCGACGGCCAGCTCGACTACCCCCTCGGCCTCGACGTCGACAGCACCGACCGCATCATCGTCGCCGACCAGTTCAACCACCGGGTGCAGATCTTCACCTCGGCCGGAGCGCACGTGCTCTCGTTCGGCACCAACGGGAGCGCGAACGGTGAGTTCAGCCAGGACTTCGACGTCAAGGTCACCCCCACCGACGGCATCGTCGTCGCCGACGGCCTGAACCACCGCATCCAGGTGTTCGAGGCCGACGGCACGTTCGTGCGCACCTTCGGTGGCTTCGGCACCGACCCCGGCGAGCTTCGTGGGCCCGAGGGCGTGGCGGTCACCGACGCCGGGCAGATCGTCGTCGCCGACAGCGAGAACCACCGCATCCAGGTGTTCGAGGCCGACGGCACGTTCGTGCGCACCTTCGGCACCCTGGGCACCGCGCTCGGCCAGCTCGACTTCCCCGTCGGGGTCGCCACCGACGACGAGGGCCGCCTGCTCGTGGCCGACGCCGGCAACGACCGCATCGTGCGGTACGCGCTCGACGGCACGCCGATCGACTCCTTCGGCGGGGCGGGCACGGGGCCCGGGCGCCTCGAGTTCCCGCAGGGCATCGCCACCGACGGCGATCGCGTGCTGGTGTCCGACGCGTTCAACGACCGCATCGCGATCTTCTCGGGCGGCTGCGGCGCGGTGTTCGCCGACGTGCCGTTCGGCCACGCATTCTGCGAGGACATCTCGTGGATGGCGCACACCGGGGTGTCGACGGGCTATCCGGACCGCACCTACCGGCCGGCCGATGCCGTGAGCCGTCAGGCCATGAGCGCCTTCATGCACCGCCTCGCAGACGACCTCGGCGCCGCACCCTTCACGCCGCCGACCACCGCGACCTTCTCCGACGTCCCCACCACCCACGCCTTCTTCGCCGACATCGAGTGGATGGCCGCCACCGGCGTCACCACCGGCTACGCCGACGGCACCTACCGACCCGCCGCGCCGGTCAGCCGCCAGGCCATGAGCGCCTTCATGCACCGCCTCGCAGACGACCTCGCACCCTGACGGATCGCACGATCACGGAGAACCATCAGCGCAGCAGCAGCGATGCAGCAGGGCCATCGAGGCCGGCGCGCGCTGCTCGCAGCAGCACACGGCGCACCACCGGGGGCGCGGTGCGCGGCGGGCGCGGCGGCGCCTCGAGGTCCCACCCGGCGGGCGGCAGCAGGGCGGCAGCCGCAGCAGCGTCTGGCACCTGCATCCACGGCTCGGGGACGTTGCCGAGGTGCAGCGCGTGGGCGCGGGGCAACGACAGCCGCCACCACCCGGCGCGATCGGGCGGCGCGTCGAGCCACCGCTGCTCGGCGCCGATCGCGGCGCTGCTGCTGGGCGCAGACGGGGCGCCGGCGAGTGCTCGCCGAGAGGTGACGAAGCAGAAGTGGCCGGCGCCGATCAGCGCCCGGACGTGACCCCGCTCCACGTGCAGCTGCGCTGAGCGGTGGACCTCGGCCAGCGCCGGCGTCCCCACCGAGGCCGCGAACCGCTCGAGGTCTTCCACGTCCGCCACCGGGCCGCGTGCGAGCAGCCGGCGGGTCAGCGCGCCGAGCACCGTCGCGCTCGTCTCGTACCACGCCAGGTGCGGCGCGGGCGCGAGGCCCAGGACGCCGCACTCGGGGAAGGCGCGGAGGACCTCGAGGGCTGCTGCCTGCCACCCCGGCAGGAGGAGCGCATCCGCGTCGGCGAGCAGCAGGTGCTCCTCCCAGGCCCCTCGAGCGACCGAGAGGACGGCGTCGACCTTGCCGCGGTTGGTGGCGTTGACCACCACCTGGTCGATGTCGCCGGCCGCCGCTCGCGCCAGGAGCTCGTCGACGACCTCTGGTGCGCAGCCGTTGGCGATGACGGTGACCGCCACGTCCGACGAGGTGGTCGCCGCGATCGAGTCGAGGCACAGCCGCATGATCTCCAGGCTGTGGCGGTGGTACCCGTCGGCTGCGGGCGCGTGCACCGGGACGATCGCCCGCATGCCGCCGTGCGGTGCCAGGTCCGGGGAGAGCGCCGCCGGGTTGGTACCTTCCCGCACGAGCGTGACACTACCGACGCGCTCGATGGAGGGCACCCGCCACGTGGACCCGATGACCGGCAGCCGGCTGCGGGAGCTCCCGCGCCGCGGCGCGGGCGGCGCCGCGTGAGCGCCACCGCCGTCACGGCGAGGCGCGGCGTGGTGCGCACCGCAGCGGGGCACTACCGCGCCTGGACCCGAGAGATCGCCTCCACCGCAGCCGCCGCGGTGGTCGCCGCGCTCAGCGAGCTGGCGACGGTGCTGCTCATCGCGCAGCTCGCGTCGCTGGTGGTCGACGACGCGACCGACGCGTCGATCTCCCTGCTGGGCACCACGTGGACCGTCGAGCTCGAGGTGCTCGTCGCAGTCGGCCTGGCGCTGGTGGTGGTGCGCTTCGCCGCCGACCAGCTCGCCAACCTCCTCCAAGCTCGCCTGGTGGCGCGCTACGACGCTGCGCAGCGGCTCCGCGTCGTCGAGGCGATGGCGACCTCGACGTGGACCGCGCAGGCCGGCACCCGCGGCGGCGAGGTGGTCGACCTGCTCACGACCTACCTCAACCAGACGCGGGTCGCCATGAAGGCGTTCTCCGACGGCTGCGTCTCGATCGTGAGCTTCGCCCTGATGATGACCGCCGGCATCCTCGCCGGCGGGGTCGTCGCCCTCGGCGTCGGCGCGCTCCTCGGCGGCATCGTGCTCGCGCTGCGACCCCTCACCGCGTGGGCTCGGCGCTGCGGCGCCGCGCTGGCTGACGCGTCGCCGGTCTTCGCGACGCGCATCACCGAGACGGTCGACCTCAGTCGCGAGCTGAAGGCGTTCGGCGTGACAGACGCCGGCGTCGAGCGGGTGCGCGGCTCGATCAGCGAGGTCGAAGGCGCGTGGCGGCGCTTCTACTACTCGCAGGCCGTCGCGCCGTCGGTCCTGCTCACCGCCACGCTGCTGCTGGTCATCGGCGGGCTCGGCCTCGTCATCGATGCCGAGGCCACCGACCCCGAGCAGAGCATCGCCATGGTGCTGCTCCTGTACCGGGCAGCGCAGTACGGGCGCTCGCTGCAGTCGAGCTACCAGGTGCTGTCCACCACCGCGCCGTTCATCGACCGCCTCGACGCAGAGGTGGCCGCGCACACCGCTGCGCGCGAGGACCTCGGCGGCGAGCCCGTCGGCGAGATCGGCCGCGTCGCTCTGCTCGACGTCGGTTTCGCGTACGGCGACGCCGCGCCCGTGCTCACCGGCGTCACCATGCACGTGGCGCGCGGCGAGGTGGTCGGGCTGGTCGGCGCCTCCGGTGCGGGCAAGACGACCATCGCCAACCTCCTCCTGCGACTCACCCGCCCGACCGGCGGCCACATCGAGCTCGACGGCCGGCCGATGGACGGCGTCTCGCTGGCGAGCTGGCGGGCCCAGGTGGCACTCGTCCCGCAGGAGGGCGTCCTGCTCGACGACACCGTGAGGACCAACGTCAGGTTCCTGCGCCCCGCCATCGACGACCACGCAGTGGTCGACGCGCTGCGCTCGGCGCGCGTGCTCGACGAGATCGAGGCGATGCCCGATGGGCTCGAGCACCAGGTCGGCGAGCGCGGTCGCCTCCTTTCGGGCGGGCAGCGCCAGCGCATCTGCATCGCACGGGCCCTCGCCGGGCACCCGCAGCTGCTCGTGTTCGACGAGCCCACCAGCGCGCTCGACGCCCGGTCCGAGGAGGCGTTCCGCCTGGCGGTGCAGGCGGTGCGCTCCGAGGCGGCGGTGGTGATCATCGCCCACCGCTCCGAGACCCTGCAGGTGTGCGACCGGATCCTGCGCGTGGCCGACGGGGTGGTCGCCGAGGTGACCGAGGCGTCCCCCACCGACCTCGGCTGAGCAGCGAGTCGACGCCGAGCTCAGGGCGCACGACGAAGGCAGGTGCACGTCGGTCGCCGCAGGTCGAGGTTCGGTTGCGTCAGTACGCTCGGTCCCCATGCTCCAGCAGCTGCGCGCCCTGCGCGCCGACCTCGACCGACAGATCAACGGACGATGGTGGCGCGCGTGGTCCGTGCTGTGGAGCGCGGCGGGCGGCACGCTGGTGCTCTACCGCTTCGACCGCGGCGCGCACCTGATGCTCGGCCGCGGCCACGCCGCGGCGCGCACCGCGCTGGCACCGCTGCTCGCGCTGGCGCGGCCCTGGCTCGGGCGCTGCGAGCTGCACTACCGCGCCGACATCGGTCCAGGCCTGCTGATCCTGCACCCAGAGCTCGGTGTCGTCGTGTCGGCTCGAGCCCGCATCGGCCGCAACCTCATCCTCACCGGCGGCAACTGCATCGGCTCCCGCCCCGGCACCGATGTCGACGGCGGGATCGACATCGGTGACGACGTCTCGCTGGGGGCCAACGCTGTGGTGCTCGGCCCTGTCCGCATCGGGAACCGCGCCACCATCGGCGCCGGAGCGGTGGTGGTCGACGACGTCGCGGACGATGCCGTGGTGGTCGGCGTGCCCGCCCGCCCGGTCGGTGCTGGCGCAGGCTGACGGACCACCGCGCCAATGGTGGCGCCCGCCAGGAGGCAACTAGGGTCTGGCGCCATGACGATCAAGCGCGTGGGCATCTGCGGTTCGGGGATCATGGGCTCGGGCATCGCCGAGGTGGCGGCCAAGTCCGGCTACGAGGTCGTGCTGCGATCGCGCCAGCAGGCCACTGCGGACGCGACCATCGCCGGTCTGGAGAAGTCGCTGCAGAAGCAGGTCGACAAGGGCCGCCTCGAGGAGGCCGAGCGCGACGCCGTGCTCGCCCGGGTGACGGGCACCTCCGACCTCCACCACCTCGCCGATTGCGATCTCGTCATCGAGTCCGTCGTCGAGGACCTCGCGGTCAAGAAGGAGCTGTTCACCGAGCTCGACCGCACGGTGAAGGACGGCGCCATCCTCGCCACCAACACCTCGACGCTCCCGGTGGTCGAGATGGCGGTGCACACGGGTCGCGCCGAGCTGGTGTGCGGCATCCACTTCTTCAACCCGGCGCCGATGATGAGCCTCGTCGAGGTGGTGCGCCCCCTCACGGCGAGCGACGCCACGATCGACGCCGCTCGCGCCTTCGCCGAGTCGTGCAGCAAGAGCCCCGTCGAGGTGAAGGACCGCGCCGGCTTCATCGTCAACGCGCTGCTCTTCCCGTACCTCAACAACGCGGTGCGCATGCTCGAGGCGGGCACCGCCAGCCGCGACGACATCGACACCGCCATGATGGGCGGCTGCAACTTCCCGATGGGCCCGCTCGCGCTGCTCGACCTCGTCGGGCTCGACACGTCGGTCGCGATCCTCGACGCCCTCTACGACGAGTTCCGCGACCCGAACTACAGCACCCAGCCGATGCTGCGCCGCATGCTCGCCGCGGGCCACCTGGGGCGGAAGTCTGGCAAGGGCTTCTACGACTACTGATCCCCCAGGGATCGGACCTGCGGGAGGAGCACGATGGCCGACCGGGTCCTGCAGGAGCTGCGACGGCACCGCACCCCCACGTGGTGGACCGACGCCAAGCTCGGCGTGTTCATCCACTGGACGCCGGCGTCGGTGGCCGGGTTCGCGCCGACCGACCAGGAGATCGGGCCGCTGCTGGCGTCGGGCCGGCGTGACGCGCTGAGCGAGACGCCCTACACCGAGTGGTACGAGAACTCGCTGCGGTTCCCCGGCAGCTCGGTCGCCACCCACCATGCCGAGGTGTGGGGCGAGCGCCCGTACACCGCCTTCGCGGCGGACTTCGAGGCCGGCCTCGCCCAGTGGGACCCCGACAGCTGGGCCCGCACGCTGCGCGCCTCGGGGGCCCGCTACGTGGTCCTGGTCGCCAAGCACCACGACGGCTGGTGCCTGTGGCCGACCGAGGTCGAGAACCCCAACCGCCCCGGCTGGCACAGCGAGCGCGACATCGTGGGCGAGCTCGCCGCGGCCGTGCGCTCCCAGGGGCTGCACTTCGGCCTGTACTACTCCGGCGGGCTCGACTGGACCTTCGACGACAGACCGCTGGGAACGGTGTCAGACGTCGTCAGCGCGCTGCCCCGCGGCCCCTACCCGGCGTACGCCGAGGCGCAGGTCCGCGAGCTCATCGAGCGCTACCGACCCAGCGTGCTGTGGAACGACATCACGTGGCCGACGAGCGCCAAGCGGCTGTGGCGCCTGCTGCGCGACTACTACGAGGCCGTCCCCGACGGCGTGGTGAACGACCGCTGGATGCCGTGGTCCCCCGCGATGGCCGCGGTGCGGCTGCGCCCCGTCGCCCGGCTGCTCGACGTGGCATCGACGCGCAACGCCCGCACCGAGCACGGCATGGTGCCCCCCACGCCTCCGTACTTCGGCGTTCGCACCCCGGAGTACACGACCTTCGACGACGTGCAGCGCCACCCGTGGGAGTGCGTCCGCGGGATGGACCGCTCGTTCGGCTTCAACCGCGAGTCCCTCCCCGAGCACTTCCTCGGACGCGACGAGCTGCTCGGCTCCCTCGTCGACATCGCCAGCCGCGGCGGGAACCTGCTGCTCAACGTCGGTCCACGTGGCGAGGACGCCACGATCCCCGGCGAGCAGCTCGAGCGACTGGCGTGGCTCGGCGCGTGGACGTCGCACCACGGCGAGGCCCTCTACGGCACCTCCCCGTGGGTGCACCCCGGCACCACGACCGTCGAGGGCGCGCTGGTGCGCTACACGTCGCGCGGCGACACCGTGTGGGCGCTGCTGCCGGGGCACCGCGGCGGACCGGTGACCCTCGCCGAGGTGGCGGCAGGCCCCGCCACGGTCGTGGAGGTCCTCGGGCGCGGCCGCACGCCGTGGTCGGACACCGACGCCGGGCTGCGCGTCGAGGTCGAGGATCCCGGCGGCGACCCGGTCCCCGCCCTCGCCCTGCACCGGGTGACCGCCCGGCCGTGACGGGAGCCGACGATGGCTGCCGCTGGGACTTCCCGCCGGCGGAGGCCGCTGACGAGCACGGCCTCGTCGCGGTCGGCGCGGAGCTCGATCCCGCCACGCTGCGCTACGCCTACCGCCACGGGCTGTTCCCCATGCCGCTTCGGCGCCGCGGCCCCATGGGCTGGTGGTCACCGGACCCGCGCGGGATCCTCCCGATCGATGGCCTCGTCGTCAGCCGATCGCTGCGCCGCAGCGTGCAGCGCTATGACGTCACCGTCGACCACGCCTTCGCCGAGGTCGTCGAGCGCTGCGGCGACCCGCGACGCCCGCAGGGCTGGATCGACGATCGCATCCGCGCCGGCTACCTGCGACTGCACGAGATGGGTGACGCGCACAGCATCGAGTGCTGGGACGACGGCGAGCTCGTCGGAGGTCTCTACGGCGTGGCCTTCGGCGGGCTGTTCGCCGGCGAGTCCATGTTCCACCGGGCGACGGACGCCTCGAAGGTGGCGCTGGTGCACCTGATCGGGCTGCTCGGCGCGGATGGGGCGCCGCGGCTGCTCGACGTGCAGTGGGTGACTCCGCACCTCGCCACCCTCGGGGCCATCGAGGTGCCCCGTGCCGAGTACCTGCATCGCCTCGACGCCGCACTCGGCCTCGATCTCCCGCCCGCGCTGCGCTGAGGGCACCCCGGAGGTGACAGCGGGGGCCGGGGGGCGGGAGACTGCCCCCATGGCAGAGCACGTGGCCCACGAGCGCGACCGACCATGGATGATCCGGACCTACTCCGGGCACTCCACGGCGAAGGCGTCCAACGAGCTGTACCGCACCAACCTGGCGCAGGGGCAGACCGGCCTGTCGATCGCCTTCGACCTGCCCACGCAGACCGGCTACGACCCCGACGCCGCCGAGGCCGTCGGCGAGGTGGGCAAGGTCGGCGTGCCCGTCGCGCACCTCGGCCACATGGGCACGCTGCTCGACGGCATCCCGCAGGGCGACATGAACACCTCGATGACCATCAACGCCCCCGCGGCGTGGATGCTCGGGCTGTACGTCGCCAACGCGCAGCGCCAGGGCGTGGCGTCCGAGGCGCTGCGCGGCACGACGCAGAACGACATCGTGAAGGAGTACCTGTCGCGCGGCACGTACATCTTCCCGCCGGAGCCGTCGCGCCGGCTCATCGTGGACATGGTCGCCTACTGCAGCCACCACATCCCCAAGTGGAACCCGATGAACGTGTGCTCGTACCACCTCCAGGAGGCGGGCGCGACGCCGGTGCAGGAGATCGCGTTCTCGCTGGCGACCGCCATCGGCGTGCTCGACGCGGTGCGCGACAGCGGCCAGGTCGACCCCGACGACTTCCCCCGCGTGGTGGCGTCGATCTCGTTCTTCGTCAACGCCGGCATCCGCTTCGTGGAGGAGACGTGCAAGATGCGCGCCTTCACCGAGCTGTGGGACCGCATCACCCTCGAGCGCTACGGCGTGGCCGATCCGAAGCTGCGGCGCTTCCGCTACGGCGTGCAGGTCAACTCGCTCGGGCTGACCGAGGCGCAGCCGGAGAACAACATCCAGCGCATCGTGCTCGAGATGCTCGGCGTGACCCTCTCCAAGCGAGCTCGGGCGCGCTCCATCCAGCTGCCGGCGTGGAACGAGGCGCTCGGCCTGCCCCGCCCGTGGGACCAGCAGTGGTCGCTGCGCATCCAGCAGGTGCTGGCGATGGAGTCCGACCTGCTCGAGTACGAGGACCTCTTCGATGGCTCGCACGTGGTCGAGGCCCGCACCGCAGAGCTGGTCGAGGCTGCGCAGGCCGAGCTCGACGAGGTGCTGTCGCTCGGCGGCGCGTTCGGCGCCATCGACGAGCTGAAGGGCAGGCTCGTCGCGTCGCACACCGAGCGCATGCGCCAGATCGAGAACGGCGAGCTCAAGGTGGTCGGCGTGAACTGCTTCACCGAGACCGCCGAGTCGCCGCTCGGTGGCGAGGAGTCGATCCTCAAGGTCGACCCGGCGGTGCGCGCCGAGATGATCGCGGACGTCGAGGCGTGGCGTGCGGGGCGCAACGCTGACGCGGTGGCCGAGGCCCTCGACGAGCTGCGGCGCGTCGCGGGCACGGACGAGAACATCATGCCGGCGACCATCCAGCTGGCCCTGGCGGGTGGCACGACCGGCGAGTGGGCCGGCGCGCTGCGCGAGGTGTTCGGCGAGTACCGGGCGCCGACGGGCGTAGCCGCCGCGATCGGTCGCGGCGGCGCGGTGGCGGGGATCCAGGCGGTCGCCGAGCGCTCGGCCGCGATGGTTGGTGGCCCGCCGCGGCTGCTGGTGGCCAAGCCGGGGCTCGACGGCCACTCCAACGGCGCCGAGCAGATCGCGGTCGCCGCGCGCGACGCCGGCATGGAGGTCATCTACCAGGGCATCCGGCTGACCCCGGAGGAGATCGCGGCGGTGGCCCGAGACGAGGACGTGGATGTGATCGGCCTGTCGATCCTGTCGGGCAGCCACCTCGAGCTCGTGCCCACGGTCGTGCGCCTGGTGCGCGAGGCCGGCGCGGATGCGGCGATCGTGGTCGGCGGGATCATCCCGGAGGACGACCGCCCCCGCCTGATCGAGGCCGGGTGCGCCGCGGTGTACACCCCGAAGGACTTCGAGCTGGGCCGCATCATGGCCGACATCGCCGACCTCGCCGAAGCCCACCGTTCCTGACGCCACCCCAGCCCACCCCCACCACCCACCTCTCCCGCCGTCACGCCACATTGCGGTCCTGCGCGCTGACATGCAGCCATTTGGGGTGGCCAGAAGCATGGGGTCGAAGCCGTGGGCGTCGAGATCCGGGCTCGTCTACCCGGTAATCGTCTGTTCCAAACGGTGGCTGGGCACTCGTGGGGTGGTGGATCCCCCACTCCGCGTGGCCGGTGTGCTCATATCGCGGGTTCGCGCGCCGATGGGTGCACGTGAACGATCGGCGCGCCCGGCTGGGCGTGGGGGTGGGGGTCCTCGGTCTGGGCCTCGGCGTGGCTGCGGCCGTGTGGGACGCCGTCCTCCTGGCGCTGCTGGCCGGATCGGCCGCCCTCGTCGCCGGCGTCGCCGCCACCCGGCTCGTCGGGCACCTGCGCACCGCGGATGAGCGCATCGCCGAGCTCGCCGATGAGGTCGGCCGCCTCGAGAGCTCGGAGCGTCACACCGCCGAGCTGCTCGCCGCCCGAATCGACCGCACCGCCATCCGCACCGGCCCCGAGCAGCCCGACCACCTCACCGATCCCGCCTCCGGGCTGTTCAGCGAGGCGTACTTCGACGTCGCCATCGAGTCGCGCATCGCCTCGGCCCGCCGACGTCTGCGGCCGATCGCGGTGGCGCTCATCGACGTGATCGACGGCCTGGGCACCGCCAACGCCCAGCCGGCAGATCCGGTGTGGGTCGGCGCGCTGCTGCTCGAGACCGTGCGCGAGGCCGACACCGTGTGCCGCATGACCGACGGCGGGTACGCGGTGATCATGGAGGACACGCCCGAGAACGGCGCCATCTTCTGCATCGAGCGGCTCCGCAAGGCCATGGTCGAGCGCGAGCCGCACCTGACCCTGTGGGCCGGCGTCGCCTGCTACCCAGCGCACGGCCTCACCGACGTGGAGGTCGTGGGCCAGGCCCGCCGCGCCCTGCGCTCGGCGCGCGAGTGGCGCCAGCACCGCATCGAGGTCGCCTCCACCTCCGACTGACCGCTGGTCGGCCGTCGTGGTCGAGCGCGGACCGTCACCGGGGCGCAACCCGTTCGAGCGGTTCGACGTGTACGGTCGAGGTGGCGTCAACGGAGCCGCTGAACCCAACTGCCCACGAGGGGGAGGCACCATGCACATCCACTGCATCCTGGCCACCAAGGGCGGCGAGATCACGAGCATCGCCCCGGAGGCGACGGCGCTGGCCGCCGCTGAGCAGATGGCCGGGCACGGCATCGGCTCCCTGCTCGTCCTCGACGACGACGGCGGCGTCGCCGGCATCGTTGCGGAGCGCGACCTCGTACGGGCCGTGACGGTGCTGCGCGACCTGCGCGAGATCACCGTCGCCGACGTGATGGACCGCGACGTCGTCACCTGCACCCGCAACGACACGATCGAGTCGGTGGTGCGCACCATGACCGAGCGCAGGATCCGCCACGTGCCCGTGCTCGACGACGACGGCGCGCTCTGCGGCATCGTGAGCATCGGCGACGTGGTCAAGCACCGCCTCGACGAGCTCACCGCCGAGGCTGCGGCCATGCACGACTACATCGCCATCGGGCGCTAGCCGCCTCGGACGCGACGACGCCGCACCCGGAGGCGCGGCGTGGAGCAGGTGCTGCGTTCGGCTGGCGACGGTGCCGGGTCGGACAGGCCAACCCGGCACCCACGCCGACGGCGTCAGACGACGCGGACGTTCAGGGCCTCATCGCCCTTGCGTCCGGGGCCGACCTCGAACTCGACGTTCTGGCCCTCTTCGAGGGATCGGTAGCCCGATCCATCGATGTTGCTGTAGTGGACGAAGACGTCTTCGCCGTCGGGGCGGGAGATGAACCCGTACCCCTTCTCGTTGTTGAAGAACTTGACGGTACCGGTGGGCATGTCGCTCATTTCCTTCGACCCGGTGAACGAGGCCACGCCCCATTCCCCGGCGGGGACGGACCGGGGACTCGACGGCACCGGGCTGATTGCTCTGAAGGCCAGCCACTGCGGATGGCCGCCCATCACGCTATCGATTCGCGGACCGCTCGTCGCATCGAACGCGCCTCGACGACAGGCAGCGGTCAGCCGCCCGAGGAGGGCTCATCGGGGGTCAGCGCCTCGGGCAGCGTGAAGCCCACCGCGGCCCCTCCCTCCGGTGCGTCCCCGACGTGCACCGCCCCGCCGTGCGCAGTCACGAGCTGCGCGACGATCGACAGCCCGAGACCCGATCCCGGTGCGCCACGGGCCCCCTCGGCTCGGTAGAAGCGCTCGAAGACGTGCGGTCGATCCGCCGGCGCGATGCCAGGACCGTGGTCGCGCACCTCGACGCGACCGCCACCGACGATCACCTGCACGGACGTGCCCGCGGCGCTGAACTTGTCGGCGTTGGCCAGCAGGTTCGTGATGGCCCGGTCGAGCTGCGGGGCCACGCCGACCACGGTGGTCGGGGTGGCGTCGACGGTGACGACCCGACCCGTCCGACGCGTCAGGCGCTGCGCAGCGGCTCCGACCAGGTCATCGAGTCGGACGGGCCCGGGGGCGCCCTGATCGGCCTGCGGCTCGCCGGCGAGCGCGACGAGCTCGCCGACGAGGTCGCTGAGCTCGCCCAGCTCGGCGCCGACGTCGTCGAGCAGGCGGACGCGGTCCTCCTCGCTCAGGCGATCGAGCTGGCGCAGCACGTCGATGTTGGTGCGGAGGCTGGTGAGCGGGGTCCGCAGCTCGTGGCCCGCGTCCTCGATGAGCCGGCGCTGCTGCTCGAGCGAGGTGGCGAGCGCGCCGAGCATGGTGTCGAAGCTGGTGGCCAAGCGCCCGACCTCGTCGCGGCCGACGACCTCGATGGGCGTGGTCAGATCGCGCGTCGCTGCCACGTGCTCGGCCGCCGCGGTGAGCCGCTCGAGCGGAGCGGTCTCGCGACGCGCCAGGAGCCACCCTGCGAGCGCAGCGGCGATGGTGCTGAGCAGCCCGATGACCACCAGCCGACGGCGCAGCCCGGCGAGCACCTGCTCGACCTCGCCGAGGTCGCGGGCCACCAGCACCGCGCCGCCGTCGGACAGCGGTGCGACCGCCAGGCGCCACGCGTCGCCATCCACGGTCACGTCGCTCAGAGCGATGGTGCCGCGACGCCCGGAGCCGGCGAGTGCGAGCGTGGCGTCGCTCACCGGCAGCAGCGGGTCGCCCTCGACGCTGGCCACCACCGCGCCCCCGTCATCGAGCACGACGTAGACGGTGTCGGGAGCGCCGACCAGGCCGCGGCGGCCGAGGTCGACGGCCGGCGGACGCCGATCCAGCCGGGGGGCTTCGATGATGCGCACGATGGGGCCGACGCGCTCCGCGAGCGACTGGTCGAGCTCATCGCGCAGCTCGGTGCGGGTCGACACCCAGGCGAAGGTCGAGGCGAGGCCGACCGCCACGGCCACCAAGGCGGCGATGGTCAGCGCGAAGCGGGCGCGGAGGCTCATGCCGGCCGCAACGTGTAGCCGACCCCGCGCACGGTGTGCAGCATGCGGGGCCGGTCGCCGATCTCGGTCTTGCGGCGCACGTAGCCGATGTAGACGTCGAGGGTCTTCGACGACGTCTCGAAGTCCCACCCCCAGATGCGCTCGTAGATGACGTCGCGCGACAGCACGATGCCGGCGTTGGTCATGAGGAGCTCGAGCAGCGCGAACTCGGTGCGGGTCAGCTCGATCTCGTCGCCGCCCCGGCTCGCCGAGTGGCGGGCGGCATCGAGCTCGAGGTCGCCGACGACGAGCAGCGTCCCGTCGCCGTCGTCTGCCTCGACGCGCCGCAGCATGACCCGCAGGCGCGCCAGCAGCTCCTCGAGTGCGAAGGGCTTGGGGAGGTAGTCGTCCGCGCCGGCATCGAGGCCCGTCACGCGATCGGCCACCGCATCGCGCGCGGTGAGCAGGAGCACCGGGCGGTGGTCGCCGCGCTCTCGCAGCCTGCGGCACACGTCGAAGCCGCCGAGGTGGGGCATCATCACGTCCACGATGGCGACGTCGGGTTGCACCGCCTCGATGCGCTCGAGTGCCTCGAGACCGTCGCGGGCCAGCTCGACGCGGTAGCCCGCCAGCCGCAGCGCCCGATCGAGCGACTCACGCACGGCGCGATCGTCCTCGGCGATGAGCACGCAGGGCCCGTCGACCTCGCCAGCAGCTCCCATGCCCCGCATGCTGCCAGGTGCAGGTCAGCGGAAGGTAAGGACTGGTGGCGGATTCTTACGGAACCCTCACCTGGGCCTGGTTGGGTGCTTACCAACGAGAGCGATCTTCATCACTGGAAGCGGATCCACCCTGGATCCTCCGACAGAAGGAGCGTCACCATGCGCAAGTCCATCGCCGCCGCCGGCATCACCGCCAGCCTCCTCACCGGTTCGTTCGTGGGAGCCGCCCTGCTGCCCTCGGGCGTCAGCTTCGCCCAGGAGGCCACCGACGACGCCGCGCCCGCCGACGACGCCGGGACCGGCGAGCACCAGCGAGGCGCGTGGGTCGCCGACACCATCGCCCAGCTCGTGGCCGACGGCACCATCAACCAGACCCAGGGCGACGCGGTGCTCGCGGCGCTCGAGGAGAACCGACCCGAGCGCCCGTTCGGCGGCCACCACGACGGGCCTCGGCTCGAGACGCTGAGCGAGCTGCTGGGCATCGAGGCCGACGACATCGTCACGCAGCTGCGCGACGGCGCCACCCTGGCGGAGATCGCCACCGCCAACGGCGTCGAGGTGCAGGCGCTCATCGACGGCCTGGTGGCCGAAGCCGAGGAGCACCTGGCGCAGGCCGTCACCGACGGCAAGCTCACGCAGGAGAAGGCGGACGAGATCAGCGCCACGCTGGTGGAGCGCATCACCGCCCGAGTGAACGGCGAGGCGCCCGAGGGCGGACCGGGGTTCGGCCCCGGTGGTCGGCCGGGCCGCGGCGGCCCCTTCGGTGAGGGCCGCCCCTTCGGCGGCGAGGCACCCGCCGACGCGGAGACCGGCGCCTGAGCCTGATCCGAGCGCCTCACCACGCGCTTCTCCCAGCCACCAGCACGGTGCCCGACGCCTCCCTCCCAGGCGTCGGGCACCGCCGCGCTTGGAGCAATGAGGAGTCAAACGGGCGCGTTTGCCGAACTGCACCGGCTGGCATCGCGCCTAGTCGTCAACGCGACTCCTCGCTCGTTGTCCGACGAGTTCGCGAAACCCGAGACAGGACATCGAGTCGGGAAAGTCAGAGATCCACAGTCGACCATGAGATGTGTCGATGGAGAAGCGCTCGCGGCCTGTTCCAACCTTCGCAGCGGTAATCGTGCCGACTGAGGCGACGTCAACCCACTTCACATTCACCGAACGACGCAAGGGCCGAACACACCGAATTTCCTCGGTGCTCAAGACCACTGCTGGGCGTAGTTCCCTCATCCTGGCTGTCTCGACCACGACTCCACCCCACAGGGTGAGCGCGACAAGCGCACCGAGACCGCTGTCGACGACGTCGGGGAGGATCGTGATCGCATGCAGAACCATGAGAACACCGCCCAGGCTGCAGACTGCAAAGGCGATCGCGTTCCAGCGACTCTTGGCAATATCCCTCCGCACTACGACATCTGGAGACATCAGCCGCGTCGTCTGCGCTCATCCGGCGCAGGTGCCGGTCGCCTCGAGGTGGAGCACCTCGGGAGCGAGGTCGGCGCCGTTCGGCCAGGCGATGGTGCCGATCTCGGTGTTGACGGCGACCCTGCAGAACTCGTCGTAGCTCGCAGCCATGGGTTCGAACAGGGGGCCCCACAGCTCCGGGCCGAGATCGAGCTCGCCGACGCAGCCGTCGCTGAAGCCGAGCCGCACGACGTGATCGTGCAGGACCTCGACGCTCGTGACGTCCACGAGTGCGGAACGGCTTCGCCTCTTGAGTCTCATAGCAGTGGATCGATCGTACCGGGCCGGCTCGCGCCGACTCACTCGATCCCAGCAGGCTGCCAGCTCCGGCTGGTGGAGGCGCGCCCACCTTCGGACGAGCGCACGCTTGCGACGTGGCAGCGAGCCCTCGTGCAGGGTGCCGTCCAAGAGGAAGGTCGCCTCGTCATCTCCGCGCCGGACGTGGATGTGCGGCGGCGGATGGTCGTTCGAGTACATCGTCACCACAAGGCCCATGAAGCGGCAGATCTCAGGCATCCGTCGGACCGCCGGCTGCGGTGGCCATCTCGCCTCCCGTGGTGGCGCGCTGCGGTGCGCCGAGGATCAGGAGGACGGCCGGATGGGTGGAGACCCACGTACGCGCCGAGCCTGGCCATCGAGGGCTCGACGAAGACGAGACTACCGATGGGGTGTGTCAGGCAAGGCTGCCTGCGCGCTGATCACACCTGGACAGGCCTCAGGTGGCGGCGTGGGCTCGGAGGGCGTCGAGGTCGACCCACTCGAGCATCGCTGCGTGCGTCGACTCCAGCACCACGTCGGGGGCGGCGCCGCCGGCGAGCGCCTCGGTCCACCGCTCGGCGCACAGGCACCAGCGGTCGCCCTCCACCAGCCCGGAGAACCCGAACGCCGGGTTGGGCGTCGACAGGTCGTTGCCCGCCTCGGCGGAGAACGCGAGGAACGCCGCGGTGACCACCACGCACACGATGTGCACGCCGACGTCGTCCGCACCGGTGTCGCAGCACCCCGTGCGGTAGAAGCCCGTGAGCGGATCGGTGCTGCAGGGCTGGAGCTCGGTGCCGAGGACGTTGCGGGCCATGGCCGCAGTGCACCACACCGCCTGCCACCGAGGCGAGACCGCAGCCGGGGCGAGGCGGCGTGGTCAGATCAAGACGCAGCGGGTGCCGTCGCGGTCCATCTCCACCACGCACTGGTTGCAGTGGGTGCACGGCGACGGTCCGCCATCGCCAGTCGCCCACCGCTTCGGCAGGTCGGGCTCGATGAGCAGGGCACGAGCCATGCCGACCAGATCGAACCCCTCGGCCATCGCCCGCTGCGCGGTCGCCAGCTGCGTCACGCCGCCGAGCAGCATCAGCGGCATCAAGACCGCGGAGCGCACCTCGCGCGCCAGCGGCAGGAAGAACGCCTCCTCGAAGTCCCACGCCTTCATGAGCGTCGGCGCCACGACGCGCATGCCGAGGCGTCGCACCGGATCGCGCTCCAGCTCGATCAGCTCCTTGAGCGGCACGTCGCCGCGCATGAGGAACATGGGGCTCTTGGCTGTGAACCCGCCGGTCAGCTGCAGCGCGTCGAGCGAGCCGTCGGCCTCCAGCATCCGAGCCACCTCGACGCCCTCGCGCGCCGTCATGCCGCCGCGGAACCCGTCATCCATGTTGAGCTTGGCCCACACCGCGGCGCGATCGCCCACCGCTTCGCGCACCGCAAGGCACACCTCGCGAGGGAAGCGCGCCCGCTGCTCGATCGTGCCGCCGTAGGCGTCGCGGCGACGGTTGGTGTGCGGGCTGAGGAACTGGCTCAGCAGGTAGCCGTGGCCGAGGTGCAGCTCGAGCCCGTCGAAGCCCGCGTCGACCGCTGCGACTGCAGCGTCCGCGAACGCCTGGCGGGTGCAGGCCAGGTCTGCTGCATCCATCGCCTTCGGCCAGCCCAGGCCGTACGGGCTGAACACCCGCGACGGGCCGATGGCCGGCTCGCGGGTCGCCTTCGGGTTGGCGAACCAGCCCGCGTGGCCGAGCTGCACGGCGGCAGCTGCGCCCTCGGCGTGCACCGCGTCGGTCAGCCGCCGCAGGCCATCCATCGCCTCGGGCCGCATCCACAGCTGGTGGCGGTAGGTGCGGCCCTCCGACGACACCGCGCAGTAGGCAAGGGTGGTCATCGCCGCGCCTCCGGCGGCCGGACGGCGGTGGTACTCGACGAGCTCATCGCTGACGAGACCGTCACGGGTCATCCCCTCGAACGTCGCCGCCTTCACGATGCGGTTGCGCAGGTGGAGCGGGCCGAGACGGTAGGGCGAGAGCGGATCGACGGTGCTGGCGACGTCCGAGACCATGACCTGACGCTACGTCAGATCTAGCCCCGATCGCCCCTCGCTACGCGAACCGGCGGGGTCTCGACCCAAGGATCGGGCCCAAACGCCGCCAGTACACCTCAGCGGAAGGGTGGGCGGGCGAGGCGGTCGGCGAGGTCGGCGAGGGAGCTGACCGACGGAGACGTCGCCGGGCCGGTGAGCTGCGCCCACCCCATCGCGACACGGGCCAGGAGCGACATGCCCCGCACGACGGCCGCCTCCTCCATCCACTCCTGCGAGAACAGCGCCATCGCATCGGCCGCGTCGACCATCGGCACGTCGACGCCGTAACCCGCCACCACGTCGACCGCGTGCTCGTGACACGCGACGAGCTCATCCCAACCGATGAACAGCACCGACTGCTCGAGGGCAGTCGACAGGTGCAGGGACCCCCGCGTCGTGCTCGTCGCCAACCGGCCGCCGCCGACGCGGCTCACGAGCGTCACCGTCGGTCGCGTCCCCGCACCGCGCCGCCCGGCCCAGACCCGAGCCGACATCGGTCGCGTGCTGTGGACCAGCAGCACCACGTGCGCATCAGGTGCACGCGGCGCGACCAGGGCGTAGGCGCCCGCCACGACGAAGCCGCGAGCCTCGAGCGAAACAATGGCGTCGAGCGGGCGCTGCGGCACGTCGCGATCAGCGATCGGCATCAGCGTCACCGCACCGGCCTTGCCGAGCGTCCACGCGCCGAGGAGCAGGACGGCGGCGAAACCGGCCACCGCCAGCACCACCAAGATCGCCACCAGCTGCACCTGCCCGTCCACCTGCACCTCCTGCTGCTGCCGGCTGCACCCGGACCTCGGGCACACCGACCCCTCCTTCCCTACCATGAACGCCGTGACCACCGACGCCCTGTGGACGCTGATCGATCGGACGCGGCCCGCCGACGGCAGCCCCGAGGCGCATGCCGTCGCCATCACCAACGAGCTCGTCGAGGCCGGGGCGTCTGCGGCGCAGACCTTCGACGCGGCATTCACCTCCGCTCTCGACGCACTCTGCAGCTGGGACCTGTGGGGTGCCGGCGCCCTGCTGCTCGGCGGCTGCTCCGACGACAGCTTCGAGTACGTGCGGTGCTGGATCATCGGCCGCGGCCGCGACCGCTGGGAGCTGGCGCGCCTCGACCCCGAGCGGCTGTGCGTCGAGCTGCTGGCGGACACCGACCGCGAGGAGGCGCTCGTCATCGAGCGGATCGAGGACCTGTGGCTCCTCGACGGCGAGCCGCTCCTGTACGCCGCAGCCGTCGCACTCGATCGGCTCGGGGTCGAGCGCGCCGCACGCACCGCACCCCCGCCTGAGCCCACCGGCGCGCCGTGGGACGAGGACGACCTCGACGAGCGGTTCCCCCGTCTGCGTGACGCTCTGCCGCCGGGGTGGTGGGACGACGCACGCGACATCGAGTCGATCGACGGACCGGTCACGATCCAGGTGGGGTTCACGGTGCAGGGACCGGCGATGGACGTCATCGACCTGCTCGTCACCGGCGTCGACGCGTTCGCCGCCGGTGACCACACCACCTGCGTGGAGGCGCTCGGCCCGATCGTGTCGGACCCGGACCGGTGGCGATGGGTCGAGCACTCAGGCCACGACCCGGTCACCGTCGCCTACGCCGTCGGCATGAGCTGGTTCATCGTGGGCGACCCCGATGCCGCGGCTCGCAGCCTGGCCTTGGTAGCCGACGGCGATGCCACACCCGACCACGTGCGCCGCGGCATGGCGCAGGTGCACCTCGCCCGCGGCGATCTTGAGGGCGCTGCGCTCCTGCTGCAGGAGCGCAGCCGCTCACCGATGATCGAGCACGCGCTGCGCACCACGCTGCTCCAGCGCGCCGGCGAGCACGGAGCCGCAGCGCGCACCGCTCGCAAGCTCCTGCGACTCCGGCGCATCCCCGGCGTCTCGCCGCACCCGTGGGACCTCGCCGGCGTCCTGGTGCAGATCGGCTTCGTGTTCGTCGAGCTCGGCGATGCGAAGCGGGCGCTCAGCTGCGCGGACTCGATCGACGGCCTCACCCGAGACGCCCCCGTCGAGCTGCCGCTGCCGGCTCAGGGGCGCACCATCCGTGCCGGTGCGCTGCGGCTCCTCGGCGACCACGACGCCGCGCTCGCGCTCCTCGAGGTCCTCGTCGACACCAGCGGCCACGGCACCTGCGACCGCGGCCTCGTCGAGCGCGAGCTGGCGCGCGTGCACCGCGCCACCGGAGACCCGCGCGCAGCAGAGGTGTACCGCACCGCTGCGACCACGTTCCTCGCCGCAGGCGAGCGCTGGCTGGCCCAGGACGTCGCCGGCGAGTCGGCGGCGGACTAGCTCAGCGTCCGTCGAGCTCGGCGAGAACCTCGTCGGTGTCCACGCCGAGCGCTCGCCCCAGCCACCGCACCGCACCTGGGGTGGCCGACAGCCGAGCGATCGGTGCCTGCACCGGCACGCCGTCGACCTCCACCAGCGCGCCGCGCGCCGCCAGGTGCGGATCGGTGGCGATGTCGGCCATGGTGAAGATCGGCGCCGCCGCGGCGTCCACCGCCTCGAACGCGGCGAGCACGTCGTCGAGCGTGCGCTGCGCCACCCACGCGCCGACCAGATCATCGATCTCGCTGCGGTGCGTCATGCGACCATCGAACGACGCGAAGCGCTCGTCGTCGCCGACGCCGATCAGCGCCATCACCCGCGCCGCCACCGATTCCGCCGAGGTGGAGATCGCCACCCAGCGGCCGTCACCGCAGCGGTAGGTGCTGCGCGGCACCGAGTAGGGGATGCCCGAGCCGAGCCGTGGCTGGAGGTAGCCGTTCAGGGCCCACATCGCGGGCGCCGGGCCCATGAGCTGCAGCATCGACTCGAGGAGGTTCACGTCGACGACCTGCCCGACACCGCTGTGCAGCGCAACCATCGTGGCGAAGGCGCCAACGAGCGCTGTGACCTCGTCGGTGAGGGCGATGGGCGGGAGCAGCGGCCCGCCGTCGGGCGCGCCGTTGATCGCGGCGAAGCCCGACATGGCCTCCGCCAGGGTGGCGAACCCCGGTCGCTGGGCATACGGGCCGTCCTGGCCGAAGCCGGTGACGCGCAGCACGACCAACGCCGGGTTGTCGACGTGCAGCACCTCAGGCGCGAGACCGAGCGCCTCGAGCTTGCCGGGGCGGAGGTTCTCGACGAGGACGTCGGCTGTGGCGCACAGCTGCCGGAAGGAGGCCAGGTCGTCGGGGTCCTTCAGGTCGAGCGCCACGGAGCGCTTGTTGCGACCCTCGAGCTTCCACCACAGCGACACGTCGTCGCGCGGGTCGCGCCAGGGCATCGCACGAGTGGTGTCCGGTCGCTCGGGGTGCTCGACCTTGATGACGTCTGCGCCGAAGTCGGCCAGGTAGCGAGCGGCGCCCGGCCCTGCCACCACCGTGGCGAGGTCGATGACCCGCAGATCTGCCAGCGGCCCGGCGCCGGCGTCCGCGCTCGTCACTCCGCCGCGCCGCGCACCGAGCTGGTCATCGTGCCCGGGATCGCGCTTCCCTGCTCGCCGAGCGGCGCGGTGAGCTTCACCACCACGCACACCACGTCGCGGTCGCCGTCGGCCCACGACGCGCTCGTCGGGGCGATCGGCTGCAGCGTGTACCTCGACGACGTGTAGGCCACGCCGACGTACTCCTCGAACGGCGCCGTGCAGGCATCGGTGGCGGCGAGCTGCAGCGGGCCGTCGTCCGGGCGCTCGTCGGATGTTGCGTCGATGCGCAGCTGCTCGGGACGCTCCGCTGGGCTCTCGTAGGTCGCGAGGTCGACGCGCCCGACCACCTCGCCCTGGTGCTGCTCATCGCACGCCACCACGGTGAACGCGGCGTCGTCGGGCTCGGGGGCGAGGAAGCACTCGCCCACCTCGGGCGCGACCTCCGACAGCACGATCTCGTCGTCGCCGGCGCAGCCGGCCACCGCAGCGGCACCGAGCGCGAGCACGGCGACCACGGCCGCACCGCGGCTGCTCACCACCGCGCCACCACGAAGCAGCGGTCGGAGAGCTCGCCGAACGCGTACTGGTCGTACGTGCCGCCGTACATGGCCCGCGTGCGCTCGGTCCACGCCAGCGCTTCAGGATCCGAGATGCGATGCACGATCTGCGTGATGCCCCGCTCGAAGATGCGGTACTCGGCCCAGACGCCGGGGAAGTCCTTCACGCATGCGACCTCGGCCCACGGCACGTCGCTGGTGGCGCTGACCCGCCGCACGCGGTTGCGGTGCGTGTGGCCGGCGAAGTAGCCGACGATCGTGCGGTGCGCGGCGACCACCTCGACGAGGCGCTCGGAGTCGTCGGGGTGGATGCCGAAGTAGCTCTCCGGTCGCTCGCGGGAGTCCGGGCTCCACACGTGGTGGTGGCCGAAGAGCAGGATCGGCGTGTCGCCCTCGGTGGCCAGGTCGCGCAGCCACGTCAGCTGGTGGTCGCTGACCCGTCCGCTGGTGAGCGCGTCGCGCGCCGTGTCGAGCACGGCGAGGCGAACGCCGGGAACGTCGACGACGAAGGGATCACGAGCGGCGAACGTGCCGCCGTGGTAGCTGTCGTGGTTGCCGCGCACGTGGTGGAGCCGCTCCTCGAACGCGTCCTCGTAGAAGGCGAGGAACGTGCGGTACTCGTCGTCGGTGCCGTTGCAGGTGAGATCGCCCTTCACCACCACCGCGTCGAGGTCCGCTCTGCGCATCTCAGCGATGGCGCATCGGTTCATCAGCTCCGGGTAGGGCTCGGCGCCGTCGGGCACCGACAGCACCGGGCCGAGATCCATGCCCGAGATCACCCCGCACTCCGTCTCGCCGAAGTGCACGTCGTTGACCGTGCCGACGCGCGCCACGAGCGCTCCCAGGTCCGGCAACGTGCGGTAGACGAACCCGTCGTGCTCGTAGAGGGTGTCGGGCTCGAGGTCTTCGTAGCGCCGAACCTCGCCGTCGTCGTGCACGACGGCGAGATCCTCGGCGACGGTCGTCAGCTCCATGGCCCGACGGTACCCCGCCGCGCCCGATCAGACGCCGGAGCCCTCCATCGAGCCCTCCAGATCGTCGCCGTCGAGGGCGAACACGTAGCACACCACCTCGCGGTCGCCGTCATCCCAGGTTCCCTCTGTCGGCCACAGCGCACCGATGTCGAGCGCAGACTCCTCGAACGTCGCATCGACGTAACCCTCGAACTCGGCGAGGCAGCCCTCGCGCGCCTCGTCCTGGATCGGCTCGTTGCCCGGGAAGTCGCCGTCTTCCACGTCGAAGAGGTGGTACACCTCGTTCTGGTGAGGTTCGCTGCACGGCACAGCGGTCACGCCGCCGACCTCGGTTGGCTCATCTGCGGTCCCGAGCTCGGGCGATGAGAAGCAGTCGCCCACAGCGAAGCTGAAGACGTCCATCTCGCCCTCCTCGACGATCTCGCCCTCCGCGTCGCGGGTCGCCTCCTCAGCACATCCCGCTGAGAGCAGCGCCACCGCTGCCGCCGCTGCCGCCACCATCCGTCGAGTCCGCATGGACCGCTCCCTTCCGCCGTCAGTTCGCGGGAGCCTACCGGGGGTGAAGCGGCTGGCTCTGCACCGACGTCCGTCTGCTCAGGGCCGGCCGCGGCGGGCGGGGACCGGCTTGGTCCACCAGCGTCCGGAGAACCGCCAACGCGGCGGCGCAGCGACCGGCGCGTCACCACCCGGGCGTGGCCACGCAACCTCGATGGCCGCGGCGATGGCGGCCACCTCCTCGGCGGAGGCGTCGCCGTGCACCTGGACGGCGAGGGGGGGCGTGGGATCGGCGGTCACGGCGGCGTCGATCAGAGCGGCACGTTGCCGTGCTTGCGCTTGGGGAGCTCCTCGCGCTTCGAGCGCAGCAGCTCGAAGCCGGCGATGACCTTGCGGCGCGTCTCGGCCGGGTCGATCACGTCGTCGACGTAGCCGCGCTCGGCCGCGTTGTACGGGTTGGCGTACTTCTCGGTGTAGTCGTCCACCAGCTCCTCGCGCCGGGCGACCGGGTCGGCGGCCTGCTGGAGCTCGCGCTTGTAGAGGATCTCGACGGCGCCCTGCGGGCCCATGACCGCCAGCTCAGCCGACGGCCACGCGAACGCCAGGTCCGCGCCGATCGACTTGGAGTTCATGACCACGTACGCACCGCCGTAGGCCTTGCGGGTGATGACCTGGATGCGCGGCACCGTGGCTTCGCAGTAGGCGTAGAGCAGCTTGGCGCCGTGGCGGATGATGCCGCCGTACTCCTGGTCGACACCGGGCAGGAACCCGGGCACGTCCACGAAGGTGAGCAGCGGGATGTTGAACGCGTCGCAGGTGCGAACGAAGCGCGCCGCCTTCTCGGAGGACTCGATGTCGAGCACGCCGGCGAGCATCATCGGCTGGTTGCCCACGATGCCGACGGGCCGGCCGTCGAGGCGGGCGAAGCCGCACACGATGTTGCGGGCCCACGCGCCGAAGTACTCGAAGAACTCGCCGTCGTCGACGACCGACGTGATGACCTGCTTCATGTCGTACGGCTGGTTCGAGGTGGCAGGCAGCACGTCGAGCAGCTCGGGGCACAGGCGCTCCGGGTCGTCGCCGGTGGCGAAGGCGGGTGGCTCCTCGAGGTTGTTGGACGGCAGGAACGACAGCAGGAACCGCACGTCGTCGAGGCACTGCCGCTCGTCCTCGGCCACGAAGGTGGCCACGCCGGACTTCGACGAGTGCGAGCCGGCGCCGCCGAGCTCCTCGAGGGTGACCTCCTCGCCGGTCACCGTCTTCACCACGTCGGGACCGGTGATGAACATGTGCGACGTCTCGCGCACCATGAAGATGAAATCGGTCATCGCCGGGCTGTACACCGCTCCGCCGGCGCACGGCCCGAGGATGACGCTGATCTGCGGTGTGACACCGGAGGCCTGCACGTTGCGGTAGAAGATGCCGCCGTAGGAGGCGAGGGAGACGACGCCCTCCTGGATGCGGGCGCCGGCGCCGTCGTTGAGGCCGATGACCGGCGCTCCGACCTTGAGCGCCAGGTCCATCACCTTGTGGATCTTCTCGGCGAACACCTCACCCAGCGCGCCGCCGAAGACGGTGAAGTCCTGCGAGAACACGAACACCTTGCGGCCATCCACGGTGCCCCAACCGGTGACGACGCCGTCGGTGTACGGGCGGTCCTCGATGCCGGAGTCGTGCGCTCGGTGGCGAGCGAGCTGGTCGAGCTCGTGGAACGAGCCCGGGTCGAGCAGGTACTCGATGCGCTCGCGCGCCAGCAGCTTGCCCTTGGCGTGCTGGCGCTCGACGGAGCGCTCGGAGCCGGCGTGCAGCGCGGCCTCCTTGCGCTTGTTGAGATCGTCGACGCGCTCGCGGAGGGTGTGGTCGGACATACGGCCTCGAAGGCTAGTGGGGTGTCTGCGATGGGACCGAATGCGCCCGGGATCGGTTTCCGCGGCGGTCGGGGCGCACCGCGCCGGTAGCGTGCCGACACATGGTCCTGAAGCGGGTGTGCGTGTTCTGCGGGTCGCGCACCGGCGACCGCCCGGCGTACGAGGCCGCCGCCCGACGCGTCGGCGAGCTGCTGGCCTCGGAGGGCATCGGCCTGGTCTACGGAGGTGGCGACATCGGGCTCATGGGCGTCGTGGCCGATGCGGTGATGTCCGGCGGCGGCGAGGTGATCGGCGTCATCCCGGAGTTCATGCTCGAGCACGAGGTCGGCCACCAGGGGCTCAGCAGCCTCGAGATCGTCGACTCGATGCACGAGCGCAAGGCGCGCATGGCCGACCTCTCCGACGCCTTCGTCGCGCTGCCAGGCGGACTCGGCACGCTCGAGGAGCTGTTCGAGATCTGGACGTGGGCGCAGCTGCGCCTGCACGCCAAGCCCGTCGCGCTGCTCGATGTCGAGGGCTTCTTCTCCTCGCTCGTGGCCTTCGTCCAGCACACGGTCGACGAGGGGTTCGTGAAGGACCGCGTCCGAGACCTGCTGATCGTCGACGACGACGCCGAGCGCCTCCTGGCGCGAGTGGCGGCCGCGGCGGCCGATCCCGATCGTGCGGCTGTCGAAGAGAAGTGGGTCGTCGACGACCCGCTGAGGCGGACCTGAGCGGTGGGGCTGCCGCTGGTCGACCCGCTGGTGCCCATGCTCGCCGCCGCGGTGCGCGACCTCGACGCGGTGCCGCGAGCGGACATCTCCTGGGAGCCGAAGCTCGACGGCTTCCGGTGCCTGGTGTGGCGCGACGGCGACGAGATCGACCTCCAGGGGCGCAGCGGCACGTCGTTGACGCGGTTCTTCCCCGAGCTGCCCGGTCCGCTGCGACGTTCGCTGCCGGGCCGCGTCGTGCTCGACACCGAGCTCGTGGTTCCCGTCGACGGCCGCCTCGACTTCGACGCGCTCAGCGCCCGCCTCCACCCGGCCGCGTCGCGCGTCGATCACCTGGCCGAGACGACCCCCGCGCACCTGGTGGCGTTCGACGTGCTCGCGCTCGGCGATCGCTCCCAGCTCGAGCGGCCGTGGGCGCAGCGACGCGCAACCCTCGAGCAGGCGCTGGGCTCAGCGCACCTGCCCCTGCACCTGTGCCCGACCTCGCCGGCGCGATCGGATGCCGAGGCGTGGCTCTCGCTGCCGGTCGGCGGCGACCTCGACGGCGTCGTGGCCAAGGCGACCGGCGACCCGTACGTGCCCGGTGGCCGGGGGTGGTGGAAGGTGAAGCACCACCACAGCGTGGACCTCGTCGTCGGCGGCTACCGGATGCACAGCGATGGCCACGGGATCGGCTCGCTGCTGCTGGGTCTCGTCGACCATGACGGCGTGCTGCACCACGTGGGCGCCACGCGCAACCTCCCCGCTGCTCGCCGCGCCGCGATCCTCGACGAGCTGGCACCTCTGGTGATCGTCGAAGGCGGGGCGCACCCGTGGCTTGGCGAGCCGGCAGGAAGAGCCCCCGGTGCGCCGAGCCGATGGACGAGGGGGCGCACCACGGCGTGGGTGCCGGTGCGACCCGAGCGCGTCGTGGAGTGCGAGGTGGAGGGCCTCCTCTCGGGTCGCCTGCGCTCCAACGCCAAGCTGCTTCGGTGGCGCGACGACCGCGACCCGGCGACCTGCGGCTACGACCAGCTCGAGGCGCTGCCGTCACGCCGGCCTGCGACGCCAACCATCGCCTGGGATCGCTGATCGACGCGGCCTCGGTCAGCTGCCCGGCACGAGCTGCACCGCCAAACCCTCGCCGCTCGGATGCGGCACCAGCTCGATGAGCCCGTTGTCGACGAGCCCACAGCAGAACGACTCGTCGACGACCCACGACGCGGTCGCGTCGTCCCACACGTAGGTCGACGGCGAGCCGCCGATCCGCAGACGCACCCGGTCAAAGATGCCGTTGGCCACCACCCGTCCCGAACCGCCGTCGTGCTCGGGCACCGGCAGCGCCGCCCACGTCGGCGCCGCGGGGCGCAGGTCGAGGACCCGCACGCCGGTGACGTCCTCGTCGAGAGTCGCAAACACGATGCGGCCATCGCCGCACCCGGTGGGACTGGCTGACTGCTCGGGTGGACCCCCGGGCACAGCCACCGGCACCCACGCGCCGTCCTCGAGACGGGCGAGGTCGACGAACTCCCCGATGGGACGAGGCGCCTCGGCGCGTCCGCCCACGAAGCGCGATTCGCCGACGGCGTAGATCTCGTCGCCGACGCTGCAGAACGTCGAGACGGCACGGCCGAGCGGTTCGACGACCACCACGTCTCCATCGATCGACGCGACGAGGTATCCACCCGTCTCGTCGGGCCAGTGGAGGAAGGCGGCAGTCGGCGTCACCGCTCCGATCATCATCTGCCGGGCGAGCTCGCCATCTGGCGCCTCGTCGACCAAGACCGCCCTCGCCCCGCTTCCGTCGCCGGGCACCACGACGACGTCGTGCGCAGAGGTGCCGCAGGGAGCATCGACGGCACTCGGTTCGGCGCTACGAGGCTCATCCAGCGCGTCCGACGGACAGCGCCCCGTGACGACGAGGAATCCCTCAGCCCAGGGGACCACCCTCGTCGGCCCGTGGCGTCCCTCGATGGGAAGCGCCACCGGCACCGCGACCGTCGGGTCGTCGCGGTCGATCAACCAGGCGGCGATCTGGCCGCCAGCGGACGAGTGGGAGCCATCGACGAGGAGCACCGCGTCGTCGCCCGAGCCGATCGCAACGCGACGCTCCGTCGAGAGCCGGAGCTCGTCGAGCGGCACCGCCATCGCACCCGGAGCGGTCGTCGGTGCGACGGCTGCCGTGGTGGACGGTGCCACCTCGTCGGACCCGCCACCGCTGCACGCGCCGAGCAGCAGAGCGAGTGCGACCATGAGGGCTTGCGACCTGCGATCGTGGAGCACGAGGCGACGCTAGGTCACCGTCGGCGCATGGGGGCGGGAAGGCGCGGCGCGCAGCGACCGACCACCCATTCGGAACCCGCCGAACCACCGAGGTGCCACACGATCGCCGGCGCGGATGTCGCCGCCACCGGTGCGCTGGGGCTGCACCTCACCCGTGACGATCGCGTCGCCCGCAGCTGAAGGGTCCACCTCCGGTCCGCTCAGCCGCCATCAGGGCCAGATCTCGTCGCGACCGCCGAGCTCCTCGTCGGCCGGAGCCGGCTCGGGGGACGGCGGCGGCACGAGAGCGATGAGCTGCTCGCCGAGCGCAGGCCGCACCGAGCCGACGGGCACATCGGCCCGGTGGCCATCACCGACCAGCAGCAGCGGCACGGCCAGGTGGGCGTCGTCGCCGGCGACGAGGGCGCCGCTCAGCACGCCGAGCGTCCAGCCGTCGGCCAGCAGCTCTCGGATCCGCTCCTGGGTCAGGTCGGCGCCGAACGCGCGCCGCCCCGCCGCACTCGTCGCCGCTGCCGCGCCGAGCCCCTCGTCGTCTTCGGCAGGGACGTGGAACACGTTCGCCCGACCGAGCGCTTCGACGAGGCGAACGATGCCGTAGGCGTTGCGCTCGGAGGCTCGAGACAGGGCGATGGCCTGGCGGGCGCCGATGCCGTCGACGGCCAGGAGGAGGTCCTCCGATGACAGGTCACCGCTGTAGGTGAGCAGCCCGCGCCCGATGGCGTCGTTCAGCTCGCGGCGCGACGTCGGCACGACGAGCACCGGCACGCCGAGCTCTGCCGCCGCGGATGCGAGCTGGAGCGCCCAGGCCGGGGCGCCGAGCAGTAGCAGGCCGCTCGGCTCGGCTCGGGCGATCTTGAGCCGACGGGCGGCGAGTCGGGCGGTGAGCCCGTAGATGGCGACGGTGCCGACGATGACGGTGAAGACGATCGGCACCACCGGTTCGAACGGGCGACCGGCCTCCTCGAGCTCGATGCTGAAGACCGACGCGACCGCCGCAGCGACGATGCCTCGAGGCGCCATCCACGCCACGAAGGCGCGATGCGACATCGGGACATCGGTCCGCGCCGTCGCGGCAGCCACGGCCAGGGGTCGACCGATGAGGATGAGCACGGCGATGATGGCGAGCGATGGCCCGACGTAGTCGCCGACGAGCTCCAGGTCGGTGCGCGCGCCGAGGATGATGAACAGGGAGCCCAAGATGAGCTCCCCCAGGTTCTCCTCGAACTGGCGGATGTGGCCGACGGCGACCTGCTGCTGGTTGGCGAGCGCGATGCCGAGGGCGGTGGTGGCGAAGAAGCCGGCCTCGGGCTGGAGGTGCTCGGCCACGGCGTAGGAGCCCACGACGACCAGCAGCGTGACCCCGTTCTGCAGGTGGTCGGGCACCCAGTGGCGCTTGAGCGACTGCACGAGGAGCACGGCACCCACGAGGCCAGCGCCCACGCCGACCCCGCCGGCCATCACGATCCGCGACACGGTCGCCGCGAACCCGTCATCGTGGAGCACCGCCTCGAGCACGACGATCGCGAGCAGCGCGCCCACCGGGTCGATGAGGATGCCCTCCCAGCGCAGGATCGAGAACGACGGCTCCCTCGGTCGGCTCAATCGCAGGAGCGGACCGACCACCGTCGGCCCGGATACCACCAGGATCGAGCCGATCAGCGCCGCGGTGGAGAGCTCGAGGTCCGTGAAGGCGAGGACGGCGACGGTGCCGACCGCCCAGGTGATGACGACGCTGACGGTGATGAGCCGCACCAGCACGGTGCGACCGTGGGCGAGCTCGTCGAAGCGCAGGCCGAGCCCACCCTCGAACAGCAGCAGACCGACCGACATGGCGATCGCAGGGAAGAGGAGATCGCCGAAGAGCTCATCGGGACGGAGCCAGTCGAGCCCCGGGCCGACGAGGATCCCAGCGCCGAGCAGCAGCAGGATCGACGGCAGGCGGAGGCGGCTGGCGAGCCACTGCGCCCCGACGCCCATGACGACGATGAGCGCCAGGCCGAGCATCGGATCGTCCCGCATCCGTCGATGGTGCCACGCCGCCAGGCATCGATCGGTCCACCCCGCCCCGTCGTTCGGCGCTCTCGGCGTGCAGGCGGCGAGCGTCAAGCCCCTCGCCGCTACTCGGGAAGGACGACGACCACCACCGTGGCCTCCGACTCGGTGAGCAGCTGCTCGGCGACCGCTCCAAGGTACGGACGGCCCTCGAGGCGGCGGGCAGTCGCCCCGACGACGATCAGGTCCGCGTCCACGATGCGGGCGTGACGCACGAGGGTCGCTCCCGCGGCCCCACGTACCTGCAGCACCGCTCCCGACGACTCGACGCCGACCTCACGGCCGTAGGTGTCGGCCTCCGAGAGGAGCTCCTGGGCGACGGCCATCCGGCTCTCCTCACCCACACGCCCCCGCCCGGCGATGGTCGGTGACCGCTCCACGGCGTGCGCGAGCACGATGCGCGTCCCGAGCTGGCTGCTGATGGCGCAGGCGACCTCGAGTGCAGCGCGCGACGAGCGCCCACCGGCAACGGGCACCAGCGCCCGGCTGAACGCAGCCGGCAGGCGCGACGCGCGCGATGGCGCGGGCCGCACGATCACCAGCGGTACCGAGGCGGTGCGCAGCACGTCGTCGATGAGCTCGCCGAGCAGCGTGTCGTCGCGCTGCGCGTCCTGCGCCGCGATCCCAACCACCCCGAAACCGAGCTTCAGCTGTGAGGCGATCGCGACGGGCAGCGCGGCCCCTTCGGCCTGCACCCGCTCGATGGAGCGGCCGTGGAACACCGCCTCCAGCGGTGCGAGCTCCGCCCGCGTCACACCGGCGGTGAGCAGCGTGACCGCGGACTCCGTCGGCCATGCGAAGTGCAGCACCTGCGCGGCAGCGATCGACCCCGGTCCGCCACGCGTCGCGAGCAGGATTCGGCTGGAGCGGACCACGACGTTGCGGCTGAGCGCCGCCTCCCGGTCGAGGCGCAGCCGCTCATCATCGGTGCCATGCCACCCCCGGACGATGGCGCGCAGCATCGGTGCCGCGACCACCGACGTGACGATGGCCAGCACCACGACGACCGTGTACGACGACTCGTCCAGCACCCCCAGCGACAGACCGATCGTCGCCACCACGATCTCGAGGGCGCCGCGTGCGTTGAGCCCGGCCCCGAGCGCCAAGCCCTCGCGCCGCTCGAGTCCCGCCGCCCGCGCGCCGGCGTAGGCGCCGCCGAGCTTGCCGACGCTTCCGACGAGGATCATGGCCACCGCCCACATCGCGACCTCTGCATCCGCGAGCGCGGCGAGGTCGACGCGGAGACCGGCGGTGGCGAAGAACACCGGCGCGAGGAAGGACCCCACGAGCGCCTCGATGTGCTGCGGGACCGCGGGGTGGAGGTAGCGGGATCGCCCGAGCACGATGCCGGCGACGAACGCCCCCAGCACGGCCTCGACGTGCAGCGCCTGGGTGGCGACCGCCGCCGCCAACGTCACCCCGATCGTCACCGCGAGCGCGCCGCGCAGGTTGTCGCCGGACTGGCGGACGTTGAGCAACAGGCGATCCACCGCACGCTGGCCGAGCGTGAGCGACGCGCCGAGGAAGGCGACGAGGCCCACCAGCGTGAACCCGAGCCGGCCGAGGTCCGCGCTGCCCGACGACGCCATGCCGGCGATCACCCCGAGCACGATCCATCCGACGACGTCGTTGACCATCGCGGCCGCGAGGGTGATCTGCGCGAAGTTGCGGCGCAGCATCCCGAGCTCGGTGAGGATCTTGGCGATGACGGGCAGCGACGAGATCGACAGCGCCGCCGCGATGAACAGCGCGAACGGGAGGCGGTCACCCTGCGGACCGATGAACACCTCCGGCAGCACGAAGCCGAGCGCCAACCCCAGCACGAACGGCACGACGAGGCTCGCAGTCGCGACCATCGTCGCTGCCCGCCCGAGCCTGCCGATGAGCGCGAGGTCGGTCTCGAAGCCGGTCGTCAGCAGGAGGAGGGCGACGCCGAGCCACCCGACGGCGAGCAGCGCGACAGATTGCGCCGGGTCGGCGGGGAACAGCCAGGCGAATGCGTCCGGAGCCGCCTCGCCGAGGATGCTCGGACCCAGCAGCACGCCGGCGGCCAGCTCGCCCACCACTGCGGGCTGCCCGAGGCGGCGGGCGATGGCACCGAGCCCGAGCGCGGTCACCACCAGTGCCGCCAGCTGCGCCCAGAAGACGAGCAGCTGGTGATCGGAGAGCGAGGTCACCGCGTAGCGGCCAGCTTCTCAGCGCGGGAGACGAGGCGCGGCGCGTCGATCACGTCGCAGAAGGAGCCGAAGCCCGGCGTCGGCCCCGTCCAGCGCAGGTGGTCGACGTCGGTGTCGAGGTCGAGGTCGCACACGACCGTCGCGATGCGTCGGAACAGCGCCGCGGCCTCTCGCCCGTCGCGCAGCGCGTCGCCGAGGCGGGCCGCGCCACGCACCGCAACGTCCCAGTCGGCGGGATCGTCGGGGATGGCGTCGATGCTCCCCCAGCGAGCCAGCACCACCGACGCTGACTTCGCCCCCCAGCCGGGTAGACCCGGGAAGCCGTCGGCGCTGTCGCCGACCAGGGCGAGCCAATCGGCGATCGACGACGGCGGCACCCCGAACTTCTCGGTCACGCCGGCCTCGTCGAGCACCACGCCCTTGCGACGATCGAGCTGCACGACGCGGTCGCCGACGACGCACTGGCCGAGGTCCTTGTCCGGCGTGCAGATGATCACCTGCTCGACGCGGGGGTCGGCGGCGGCCATCGCGGCCGCGGACCCGAGCGCATCGTCGGCCTCGTGCTCCACCATGGGCCACACGACCACTCCGGCCGCGGCGAGCGCGTCCTCCAGCAGGGGGAACTGCTCGAGCAGCTCGGGGTCGATCCCCTCACCGGACTTGTAGCCGTCGTAGAGGTCGTTGCGGAACGACTCGACGACGTGGTCGGTCGCCACGCCGACGTGGGTGGCACCGCCCTCGAGGAGCTGCAGCACCGAGCCGAGGACGCCGCGCACCGCGGCGACCTCCTGGCCGTCCGCGGTCACGTGCGGCGGGACGGCGAAGTGGTGGCGGAACAGCTCGTAGGTCCCGTCGACCAGGTGCACCTGCATGGAACGCCCCCTCGCCCGCTGACGTCGACCGGCAGCCGACATGACGAGCGTTGCACACCGCACCGGCGTCGTCCCCCGCAGCAGCTCGGTACCGCCGGCAGCCATAGCATCGCGGCGATGGCCACCTCTCCCGAGCTCACCGAGATGCTGCGCTGGGGCCGGCGGTTCGGCACCGGCACCTCCGGCGGGCTCACCAACCACCTGCCGATGGGGCTCATCGCCCTGGAGCGGATCGGCGCCGCTCCGGACCGCCTCGAGCTGTTCGTCGATGACTACACGCCGAAGCTGGTCCCGATCGGCGACCGGGTCGAGGACATCGCGACCGGCTCGCTCCTCGACCACATCGGCACCGCTCGCCGCTTCCCCGACATGCTGGCGCTCTTCGACGCCGAGGTCGCCGCCCACGGCTGGCGCGCCACCGTGCGCACGTGGCTCGTGTCGCTGCTCGACGGCATGGGGTCCGACGCGTTCCACCCGCTCATCCGCCTCGCCTACGGCGTCGATGCGCAGGACCCGGGCGAGGTCGCCGCCGGGCTCGCCTACCTCGCCGATGCCCGCCGCCCCATCGCTGTGGTGCCCACCGACGAGGACGCCACCACCGACCTCGTCGCCGTCCTCGATGGTGTGGCAGCGGACCCCGATCTCGCTGCAGCCGACATCGAGGGAACGTCCATCGCAAGCCGCATGGCGCAGATCGGCACGCTCGCGGGCTTCGGTGCGCACGCCGCGCGGTGGCAGCCCGGAACCGACGCGCTGCGAGCGCTCGCACTCGCCACCCGGCGCGGCTACGCGCCACGCCCGGACGACTTCACCACCATGCACACCGTCACCGGACTCCACGCCCTCCGGCTGCTCCTGCCCTACCTGGATGACCCCACCGAGGCGCTGCGGACCTTCGGCCAGGCGGTCACCGCCGCGTTCGTGGCCAACGGGCTCGCTCCGCTCGCGACCTCCGAGCAGATGGAGGACCTTCGCTCCGGCACGTGGCCGGCGTGGGAGGAGATCGCCGACGCGGCGCGCGCCTCGCGAGGCGACGAGCACGCGTACAAGGTCACTTACACGTGCCGCGTCGAGGCTGCGACCCACGGCGACGAGGCGATCTACCGGTCGCTTGCGGCGCGCCTCGTCGGCGCGCCCTCCTGATCACGCGCCACCGTCGCCCCGTCGTTCCGTGCATGGTGGCTTCCGATAGTCGGAAGTCACCATGCACAGAACGAGGTCGGGGAGGCGAGGGGTAGGGCGAGGGGCATGCCGTGGCGTGGCACGATGCGGCGATGGCTGCCGCCCCGCCCGAGCTCGTGGACCTCCGGATCGACGTGGACGGCCGCCTCGGCCGCCTGACCCTGGATCGACCTGAGAAGCTGAACCCGCTGTCGACCGATGTGCTGGAGGGCATCGAGGTCGCCGCTCGGTGGTTCGACGCGCAGCGCGAGATCGCGGTGGTCGTCGTCGCAGGTGCGGGCCGAGCGTTCTCCGCCGGCGCCGATCTCGGGAGCTTCGGTGAGCGGCTCGGCGACGATCGCACCCCGCACCAGCGTGCAGACGCCGGCCGACGCATGGGCGACTCGATCGAGGCGATGCGCGCGGTGACCGTCGCGCGGCTGCACGGCAACTGCATCGGCGGCGGCGTGGTGCTCGCGTCGGCGTGCGACCTGCGCGTCGCCGCCCGCTCGACGCGGTTCTCCATCCCCGAGGTGGATCTCGGCATCCCGCTGGCGTGGGGCGGCGTGCACCGCCTCGTGCGCGAGATCGGTGCCGCAGCGACGCGCGACCTCGTCATGACGTGTCGCACGTTCGACGCGGAGGAGGCCCTGCGCCTCGGGCTCGTGCAGCGCGTCGCGGACGACAGCGCACTCGATGACGAGGTCGACTCGCTCGTGGCCACGCTGCTCGACAAGCCCGAGGGGGCGCTGCTCGCCACCAAGCGCGGCGTCGACGCGGTGGCCTCGTCGATGGTCGGCATCGAGCGCGCCTGGGCCGATGCCGACGTCCTGGTAGCTGCGCTGCGCGACCCGGGGTTCCAGGCCGCCGCCGCGCGCTACCTCGAGCGTCTCGCCGAGCGGCGCACCACCTCCGACTGAGACGACGGCGTCGCTCAGGAATGCACGGGCCGGCGGCAGGCGTTGCACCACCCGTGCGCATCGACATCTGGTCCGACGTCATCTGCCCGTGGTGCTACCTGGGCAAGCGGCGCCTGGAGCTGGCGCTCGACGAGCTCGGCTGGGGTCCAGACGACGTGACCATCCGCTGGCGCGCGTACCAGCTCGATCCTCGGGCGACCGCAGCGCCCGGCGACCTCCGGCTCGCCATCGAGCGCAAGTACGGCCCCGGCGCCTTCGACGGGATGACGCGGCGGCTCACCGCCCTCGGCGCGCCCATCGGCATCGACTACCGGTTCGACATCGCCCAGCGCGTCGGCACCGTCGACGCGCACCGGCTGCTCGAGTGGGCGTGGGCGACCGGCGGCGCGGCTGCGCAGGGCCAGCTGAAGGAGCGGCTGCTGCGCGCGTACTTCACCGAGGGCGCGAACGTCGCCGACCGAGCGACCCTCGTGCGACTCGCAGCGGAGGTGGGGCTCGACGCCGACGACGCCAAGGAGGTGGTCGCCTCGGGGGCGTACGCCGATGAGGTGGTCGAGGATCTCCGCGCTGCGGTCGAGCGCGACCTCACCGGGGTGCCGGCGTTCGTGATCGAGGACCGGCTCCTCATCCCCGGCGCGCAGGAGGTCGACACCTTCGTCAACGTGCTGCGCCGAGCACGCGACCGGCTCGCGCTCGCCCCGGTGGCCGACGACGCCGAGGCGTGCGCCATCGACGACCCCCGCTGCTGAGCTGAGCGGCGCCGCGTCCGCGGCGCGCCCGCCCGTAGCATCGGCGCGTGACGCTGCCCCGGTGGTTGGCCCCCGCGGTGACCGGTTTCGTCGCCGCCGTGTCGGTGCTGGCGCTCACCCCCGATGGCGCCGGGCTCTCGAACGACTCGGTGAGCTACGTCGCCGCCGCCACCGACCTCGACGCCGGGTACGGGCTCACCTCCCCGTTCACGACGCCGCTCGACCCGGTCACGCCGCTCGAGGCGGTCCGCGCCGGCGGGCACGTGCCGTTCGTGCTGTGGCCGCCGGGCTATCCGCTGGCGCTGGTCGTCACCGCCGACCTGGGCCCGTCGGTGCTCGCAGACGCTGGCCGCCTGCTGAACGCGCTGTCGCTGGCGGTCACCGCCGCGGCGACGGCGGTCCTGGCGCGCCGCGCCGCCGGCGGGATCGAGGCCGCGGCGTGGCTCGCCCCACCGCTGGCGCTCGCCGCGGCGCCGGTGCTCCAGCTGCACCAGTTCCTGCTGAGCGATCCTCTCGCGCTGGCGCTGCAGAGCCTCGCGCTCCTCGCGGTGGTGCGCGCGCTGCGACGACCGAGCGACGACCGCCTGGTCGCGGTCGCCCTGATGAGCGCCCTCGTGCCCATGGTGCGCCTCGCCGGGCTCGCTGTGCCGATCGTCGCATCGCTGGCTCTCGCCCGCTGGGCAGGTCCCCGCCGACGGGATCGCCTGCGTGCCGGCGCCGTCGCCCTGACGGCCGTGGTACCCGTCGGGGCCTGGGCGCTGTGGACCCGATCGCGCACGATCGACACCGTCCGTCCGGTGCGGTTCCGGGTGCCGCCGTGGGTGCGCTTCGAGGAGGCGCTGGCGCGCGGGTTCGAGTGGGTCGTGCCGGCAGCCGCGCCGACCTGGCTGCGAGTCGTGGTGATCGGGCTCACCACGCTGGTGCTGGCCGCCGCGGCGCGCTCGATCGTCGAGCGTCGCCGCGACGCCGCGCCGCTGGGCGAGGCCGGACGGCTTGCCACCCTGCTGGCCGGGTTCGTCGTGCTGCACGTGGTGGTCGTGGTGGTCAGCGCCACGGTGCTGCGCGAGCCGATCCCGATCGGCGGGCGCCTGCTCGTGCCGATCTGGCCGCCGTCCGCCGTGCTGCTGATCGCCGCCGCGGTGCGCGGCGTCGCATCCCTGCACACCGACCGGCCGCAGGTGGCCGCCGGCGCGGCTCGCGCTGGGGTGGCCGCGCTCGTGGCGGTGGTGGCGCTGCTCGGCCTCGACGCGCGCGACCAGCTGGCGGGCAGCCAGCTCGAGTGGACCCCGCCGCCGCGGTCTGCCGACGGCATCGTCGTCGCGAGCAACGCGCCGGCGCGGGAGTGGTTGCGCACGGGACACACGGTGCTGGTCACGCCACGGCGGTGGGCTGATGCCGAAGGCGAGCCGCACCCACGCGCCGAGCAGGAGATCGACGAGCTGCACGCCATCGCGCAGTGCCGACCCACGACCGTCGTGCTCTACGACGACACCGCGTTCTTCAGCCCGGAGCTCCTGCCGCCCGACGAGGTGCGCGCCGCGCTGGCCGACCTCGATCCGGTGGTCGAGGAGATCGAGGGAGGAGTGGTCCTGCACCTGGCGGGCGATCCCGACGCCACCAGGTGGACGCCGATCGTCGTCGGTGCCCCCTGCCCGTGAGCGCGCCGCGCGGTTGGGGAACCGCTCCGGGCAACGCGCTCGCGCGCCGGTAGCCTGCCCCCGTGCGCATCCTGGTGACGAACGACGACGGCGTGGACAGCGTGGGCATCCACGTGCTGGCCGCGGCGCTGGCCGCCTCCGGCGAGCACCAGGTCCTGGTCGTGGCACCGTCGACCGACCAGAGCGGCACCGGCGCCGCTCTCGGCCGGTTCTCGAGCTCCGAGGACGTCGACGCACGCCGTGTCGAGCTGCCCGGTGCGCCCGGCGTCGAGGCGTGGGCGCTGCCGGGTCCCCCGGGGATGTGCGTGCTCGCTGCGGTGCTCGGCGGCTTCGCCGATCGGCCGGAGCTCGTCGTCTCGGGCATCAACGCCGGAGCGAACACCGGTCGCGCCACGCTGCACTCGGGAACGGTCGGTGCCGTGCTCACCGGCCAGAACCTCGGGTTGTCCGGTCTCGCGGTCAGCGTCCAGGCCGGAGAGACGTGGCACTGGGACACCGCGGCCGCCATCACGCTCGAGGTGCTCCCGCAGCTGCTCGCCTCGCCCCCACGCTCGGCGCTGAACCTCAACGTGCCCGCCCTCCCGCGTACCGAGGTGCAGGGCATCGCCTGGGGGCACCTCGCGCCGTTCGGCGAGGTCCGCGCCGCGGTGACCGGCGCCGCGTCGCCCGATGAGGCACGCCGCGGCCTGCGCATGGAGCTGCGCCTCCACGACCACGCCTTCGAGCCCGACACGGATCAGGGCCTGGTGCGCGCCGGCTGGGCGTCGCTCACCGCGCTCGTCGGTGTGGTCGAGGCGTGGCCGGACGACGAAGGCCTCACCGACAAGGACGTGGCCCTCGACCTCGCCGAGGCCCTGGCGCCGGGTGCACCGCTGCACGCCGCGCATCGCGTGCCCGATGCCGCGATCGCCCGTCTCCTGCCACGCCGGCTGACCTGAAGCGCACCAGCGCCCCTCCCCCGTGCAGCGGGCGACCTACCCTGCCGAGGAGATCGGTGGCACGTCTTGGTTAACAGCGTTAACCTGCGTCCGCCGACACCGAGGGGACCCAGGGGGAGCACGATGCGCACACCACGTTCGACGCGGCGAGCCGCGACCTGCCTGCTCGCCGTTGCGGCACTGCTCGCGAGCGGCTGCACCGAGCCGAAGCCGGGCGGCGAGGAGTCCGGCAGCACCGCCGACGCCACCGACGGCAGCGGCACCGCCACCACCCTCGCGCTGCCCTCGGTGGGAGGCGACGACACCGGCGACGTGTCGGTCGTGGAGCGCTTCGCCGGCGAGGAGGTGTCGTTCGGCACCATCCCCGACGAGCCGACCGAAGCGACCGGTGAGCCGATCAAGCTGGGCATGATCAACCAGGAGGACACCCCGATGGGGTCGTTCCCCGAGATCCGCCTCGGCGCCGAGGCCGCGATCGCCTTCATCAACACCGAGCTCGGCGGCATCGACGGGCGACCCATCGAGCTCATCGCCTGCAAGGCGCAGTTCTCCGTCGAGAAGTCGCAGCGATGCGCTCAGGACCTCGTGACCGAGGGCGTCGTCGCGGTCACCGGCGGCATCGACATCACCAGCCACGGAGCGATCCCTATCCTCGAGCAGAACGACCTGCCCCTCCTCGGCGGGATCCCGATCAACCTCGAGGACATGGAGAGCGACATCGCGTTCCTGTGGAGCGGCGGCTCGCCCGGCGCCATGGTCGCCTTCGCCCAGCACGCTGCGGACCAGGGCGTGACGAAGGCCGCTGTGGCATACGGCGACTACGGGCCCATCAAGGCCGCTGCCGTCGACTACGGCTCGGCGGTGCTCGAGGCTCACGGCATCGAGGTGGAGGAGATCGCCTTCCCGATCACGACCACCGACTTCTTCCCCGTCATCAAGAAGGCGCGCGATGCGGGTGCCGGCGCGGTGCTCGTCTCCGCGGCCGACACCGCCTGCCTGCCGGTCATGGAGGCGGCGGAGGAGCTCGAGCTCGAGGCCACCATCTACATCGTCGGCGCCTGCGCTGCCCCGGCGATCGTCGAGCAGGCCGGCGATGCCGTCGACCGCGTCGTGGTCAACATCGAGGGCCCGCTCACCCCCGAGCTCAACGGCGATCGCGTCGACGGCGCCGTCTACCAGGCCGCCATCGCCCGCTACGGCGAGGAGGGCCTACCCGCCGCGAGCGCGGCGACCGTGAGCTTCCGCAGCGTGATGAACATCTACGGCCTGATGATCGGCATCGGCGGCGACGACGTCTCGTCGGCCACGCTCATCGCAGCTGCCCGAGCGGCGCGCGGCGTCCCGTCGTTCGACGGCCACGACTACACCTGCGACGGCCAGCAGATCCCGTCGCTGCCCGCGCTCTGCGCACCGCAGCAGATTCTCGCCCAGCTCACGACGCAGTCGCTGGAGCCTGCGAGCGACGGCTGGGTCGACGTGCCCCGGATCGTCCAGGAGACCGAGATCGGCTGAGTCGCCGCCGGACAGCAGCGACCTAGGGTCTCGCAGCGGAAGGGGAGGGCACCATCGAGCACGTCGAGTACCTCATCCTCGGCTTGGGGGGCGGCGCGGTCATCGCCGCGCTCGCGCTCGGCGTGCTGCTCACGCACCGCGCCTCAGGTGTCATCAACTTCGCCCACGCTGCGATCGGCACCTACATCGCGTTCGCCTACAACGAGCTGCGCCAGACCGGCGACCTCGTCCTACCGATCCTCGGGCTCCCCGACCGCGTGCGCGTCGTGGGATGCGCCGAGTGCGTGCCTGCCACCGCCATGGCCCTGCCCATCGCGCTCGGCCTCGCCGCGATCCTCGGGCTCGTCATCTACCTCCTCATCTTCCGCCCGCTGCGCCACGCGCCGGCGCTCGCGCGCGTCGTGGCCTCGCTCGGCCTCTTCCTCTACCTCCTCGCCATCGTCGGCCTGCGCTTCGGCGCCCAAGGTGCCGCGCTGCGCGCGCCAGAGCCGATCCTCCCCAACTCGCTCGTCACCGTCGCCGGCATCGACATCCAGCAGGACCGCCTGTGGCTGGCAGGGATCGTGGTGGTCACCTCCCTGATGCTGGGCGCCGTGTACCGCTTCACCGGCTTCGGGCTCGCCACCCGTGCCGCCTCGGAGAACGAGAAGGGCGCGGTGCTGCTCGGCCGCTCGCCAGAGCTGCTCGCCGCGGTGAACTGGATGATCGCCTCGGTGCTCGCCGGCGGTGCGGTCATCCTCTTCGCCCCCATCAGCCGCCTCGACCCGGCGCTGACCAGCCTGCTCATCGTGCCGGCGCTCGCCGCGTGCCTTCTCGGCCGCTTCGAGTCGTTCCTCGTCACCGTCGCCGCCGGACTCGCCATCGGCATGGTGCAGTCCGAGCTCCTCAACCTGCAGACCGAGATCACCTGGCTTCCCGACGTCGGCCTGCAGCAGGGCGTGCCGTTCGTCATCATCCTCGTGACGATGATCGTGCGCGGGGAGTCGCTCCCCACGCGAGGCACCATCACGACGGGTCGCTTCCCCCGATCGCCACGACCCACGCACCTGCTCCCGGCCACCGTCGCCCTCAGCGCGATCGCGATGATCGGTCTGCTCACGCTCGACAGCACCTGGCGTGCCGCGATCACGATCTCGCTCATCTTCGCCCTCCTGTCGCTGTCGTGCGTCGTGCTCACCGGCTACGTGGGGCAGATCTCGCTCGCTCCGATGGCCTTCGCCGGCGTGGCCGCCTTCTCGATGGTGAAGCTCACCGACGCCGGGGTGCCGTTCCCCGTCGCGCCTCTGCTCGGTGCGGTGGTCGCCCTCGGCGTCGGCCTCCTGGTCGGCATCCCCGCGGTGCGCCTCCGTGGGATGAACCTCGCCATCGCCACCCTGGCCGCCGCGGCCGCCATCGAGGAGCTCGTCTTCAAGTGGTCGTGGTTCACCGGCGGCCTCGGCGGCACCGACGTCCCCCGCCCCTCGATGCTGGGGATCGACCTCGGCTACGGCGCCGCTGGCGACGGCAACGCCCGTCCGGCCTTCGGCATCGTGTGCATCGTCGTGCTCGTGGCAAGCAGCGCGCTGGTGGCGAACCTCCGGCGCGGCGCCACCGGCCTGCAGTGGCTCAGCGTCCGAGCCAACGAGCGCGCCGCAGCATCGTCGGGCATCGACGTGGCTCGGGCGAAGCTGCTGGCGTTCGCGGCGTCGTCGTTCCTCGCCGGGCTCGGCGGGACGCTGCTCGCCTACCAGCGCCAGACGCTCTCGGTCGACTCCTTCCAGGTGTTCAACTCGCTGGCGCTGCTGTCCATCACCTACCTGGGAGGCATCGCCAGCATCACCGGCGCGATGCTCGCCGGGCTCTTCGCCGACGGCGGCGCCCTCACCGTGGCCATGGGCTCCAGCGAGGGCTCCCAGCACCAGTTCGCCATCAACGGCCTGCTGCTCATCGCCGTCGCGGTCCTGTACCCCGAGGGGGTCGCCGGGGCCCTGCACCGCGTGGTGGACCGAGTGCGCAGGTTGGTGGGACGATCTGCGTCGCTGCCGGCCGCTCCACGCGCCGCCTGAGCCCGCTCACCGACCCGGAGGTCCTCCTGTGCTCGCCCGACTCACCTCGTGGTGCTTCCGCCGCCGCTGGCAGACGCTCATCCTCTGGATCGCCCTGCTGATCACGTCGAACATCGCGGCGGGCCAGCTCGGGCTCCGGTTCGAGAACAGCTTCAGCCTGCCGGGCACCGAGTCGCAGGAGAGCCTCGACCTGCTGATCGCGCGGTTCCCGTCGCAGTCCGGCGACGAGGCGGACCTCGTGGTCCGCGCCCCCGACGGCATCGAGGACCCCACCACGCGTGCACGCCTCGAGGCCGCCTTCGCCGAGCTCGAGGCCATCGACGGCGTCGGTGCGGTCGCCAGCCCGTTCGATGTCGATCCGCAGGCGCCGCCGCAGATCTCGCAGGACGGCACGATCGCGTTCGCGAAGGTCCAGTTCGAGGAGAAGATCGGCGACGTCCACAGAGCGACGCTGCTCGATGCCATCGCGGTGGCCGACAGGCTCAGCACCGATGGGCTCACCGCCGCCCTCGGGGGGCAGTCCGTGCAGGAGACCGAGCAGCCCGAGGGCGGGCTCACCGAGGTCATCGGCCTGCTCGCCGCAGTGGTCATCCTGCTCATCACGTTCGGGTCGGTGCTCGCCATGGGCCTCCCGCTCGTCGTGGCGCTGTTCGGCATCGGCGTCGGCATGGCGGTGCTGACCCTGCTCAGCCACGGCGTCAGCACGCCGGAGTTCACCCCGATCATGGCGTCGATGATCGGCATCGCCGTCGGCATCGACTACGCGCTGTTCATCGTCACCCGCCAGCGCCAGGGCATCCACGAGGGCCGCACCCCAGAGGACGCCAACCGCGTCGCGATGGGGACCGCTGGACGCGCGGTGCTCTTCGCCGGGGCCACCGTGGTGATCGCGCTGCTCGGCATCCTGCTGGCCGGCTTCGAGTTCGTCGAGGGCGTGGCGGTCGGGTCCTCAGCGGTCGTCCTGATGACGATGCTCGCCTCGGTCACGCTGCTACCGGCGCTGCTCGGCTTCGTCGGGGAGAACATCGACCGTTGGGGCATCAAGCGCCTCACCTCCAAGGAGGCCGGCGCCGAGGGATCGATGTGGTGGCGCTGGAGCCGCAACATCCAGCAGCGCCCCTGGCTGTGGGCCTCGCTCAGCCTCGGGCTGCTCCTCCTGCTCGCCTCGCCGCTGCTCACGATGCGCATGGGCGTGTCCGACGCCGGCAACAACCCAGAGGGCAGCGGCTCACGCACCGCGTACGACCTGCTCGCCGAGGGCTTCGGCCCCGGGTTCAACGCGCCGTTCCTGCTCGTGGCCGAGCTCGAGGGCCCCGACGACCTCGCAGCGCTGAACGAGATCGCCGCATCGCTTCGCGACGTCGATGGCGTCGCCGGGGTCTCGCCCGCCATCCCCAACGAGGCCGGCGACACCGCGATCGTCAACCTGCTGCCCACCAGCGCGCCGCAGGACGCCGAGACCGACGAGCTCGTGCGACGCCTGCGCGACGACGTCCTCCCGCAGCTGACTGCGGACGGCGGCCCGACGGTTCTCGTCGGCGGCATCACTCCGATCTTCTCGGACTTCGCAGACAAGGTCGCCGACCGCCTCGCCTACGTGATCGGCGCCGTCATCCTCGTGTCGTTCATCCTGCTCATGATCGTCTTCCGCTCGATCATGGTGCCGCTCAAGGCGGCGGTCATGAACCTGCTGTCGATCGGCGCCGCCTACGGCGTCATCGTCGCGATCTTCCAGTGGGGCTGGGGCAACGAGCTGCTCGGCATCGGGCGGGAGGGACCCATCGACGCGTGGGCGCCGCTCATGCTCTTCGCCATCCTCTTCGGGCTCTCCATGGACTACGAGGTGTTCCTGCTCAGCCGCATCCGCGAGGACTACACGCTCACCGGCGACAACGCGCTCGCGGTGGCCAACGGCGTGGCGACCACTGCTCGGGTCATCACCGCGGCAGCGATGATCATGGTGACGGTCTTCATCGTGTTCGCCATCGGCGGCGGCGTGCGAGCGGTGACGCTGTTCGCGATCGGCCTCGCCACCGCGATCCTGGTGGACGCGACCGTGGTGCGCCTCGTGCTGGTGCCCTCGACGATGGAGCTGCTCGGCGACGCCAACTGGTGGATCCCGCGCTGGCTCGACCGCATCCTCCCCAACCTCTCGATCGAGGGCGAGCCCCACGAGGCGGCGTCGCAGGCGCCCGACCAGCAGCTCGACCCAGCGCCTACCGGGAGCTGACCCCAGCTGACAGGAACGATCAGACCCCGTCGCCCTCGGCGGTGTCGAGGACGCCGTCGCCGTCGGTGTCGAGGAAGGTGACGGTGCGGGTCGACTCCTCGTCGGCCTCGCCATCGCCGTCGGTGTCGACGCGGATCGTCTCGGTGATCGTCACGATGTCGGGGTTGCCGTCGCCGTCGAGGTCGACCGACGAGGTTTCGGTCACCGACACGGCGTCGGGCACGCCGTCGCCGTCCACGTCGACGCCCACGCTCTCGATCACGGTGACCAGATCCGCGACGCCGTCGCCATCCAGATCGACAGAGACCGTCTCGGTCACCGACACGAGGTCGGGCTCGCCGTCACCGTCCAGGTCGACCATCGTCGTCTCGATGATCGCCACGCCATCCGCGATGCCGTCGCCGTCAGCGTCGACGGCCGTCGTCTCCACCGAGGTGATGCCGTCGACCGATCCATCGCCATCCACATCGATGCTCGACATCGCCGCGACCGACACCGCGTCGCCTGTGCCGTCCCCGTCGAAGTCGACCGTCTCGACGTCGACCTCGATCTCGTCCCGCTCGTCTGCCATCGGTGGCCTCCTCGGTCGTCGCGCTCGTTGCCTGCGACGCTATCGGAGGTGCTGCGGCGCTACTCCTGGACGAGCTCGATGAGGGTGCCGAAGCTTCCCTTGGGGTGCACAAACGCCACCGTCGTGCCACGGCTGCCGGGCCTGGGCGCGGCGTCGATCGGCGTGCCGCCGGCGGCGACGATGGAATCCAGCGCCGCCTGGCAGTCCTCCACCCGGTAGCCCACGTGGTGCAGGCCCTCGCCGCGCTTCTCGAGGAACTTCGCGATGGGTGAGTCGTCCCGGGTGGCCGCGGTGAGCTGGATGTAGCTGTCGGCCACCTTGACCAGGGCCTCGTCGACGCCGTCGCTCTCGACCACCTCGCGGTGGTGCACCTCGGCGCCGAAGGCGTCGCGGTAGTAGGCGATGGCGGCGTCGAGGTCGCGCACCGCGATGGCCACGTGGTCGATCTCGGTCAGCAGCATCGGTCGTCCTCCGATCAGCCGGCCATGCGCCGGAACAGGGTGATCTTGTCCTCGCCGACCTGCTCACGGAACGCGGGGTCGTCGATGCCCAGGCCCTCGGTCGGTGCCAGGCACAGCACGCCGATCTTGCCCTCGGTCTCGTTGCGGTGCACAGCCAACGCGGCCTCACCGGTCTGCTCGAGCGGGTACACCCTGCTGAGCAGCGGCTGGATCTTCCCCTCGCGGATCAGCCGGTTCGCCTCCCAGGCCTCCTGGTAGTTGGCGAAGTGCGACGACACGATGCTCTTCAGCTTCATCCACAGGTGGCGGTTGTCGTACTCGATCATGTAGCCGGAGGTGGCGGCGCAGGTCACGATCTTGCCGCCGCGTGCGGCCACGAACACCGACGCGCCGAAGGTGGAGCGGCCCGGGTGCTCGAACACCGTGTCGACGTCACGCCCGATGAGGCCGCGGATGTCCTTGCCCAGGCGCCGCCACTCGGCCTCGTCCTGCGTGTGCTCGTCCTTCCAGAACTTGTAGCCCGCCGCCTTGCGATCGATCACGTGCTCGACGCCCATCTCGTGCAGGATCGCCGCTCGCTCGGGCGAGGAGACCACGCCGACCGGGGTGCCACCGCCGTTGAGGATGTACTGCACCGCGTAGCCGCCGATGCCGCCCGAGGCGCCCCACACCAGGACGGCCTGCCCTTGGTGCAGGTCACCGGCGTGGCGCGACACGATCATCCGGTAGGAGGTGGAGTTGCACAGCGCGTTGCACGCTGCCTCCTCCCAGCTCAGGTGCTCGGGCTTCGGCATCAGCTGGTTGGCCTTCACCAGCGTCAGGTCGGCCAAGCCGCCGAAGTTGGTCTCGAAGCCCCAGATGCGCTGGTTGCTCGCAAGCATCGAGTCGTCGTGCGCGCTCGGGTCCTGGTCGTCCACGTGGTTGCAGTGGATGGTGACCCGGTCGCCCGGCTTCCAGTTGCGCACGGCGGAGCCGACGCGCAGCACGACGCCGGAACCGTCGGAGCCCACGATGTGCTTGTCGAGCGCATGCCGCGCTCCCCAGTGGCCCTCGCGTCCGAGGCGGTCCAGGAAGCCGAACGTGGACACCGGCTCGAAGATCGAGGTCCACACCGTGTTGAAGTTGATGGCCGATGCCATGACGGCCACGACGGCCTCGTCGGGGGCGAGCTCGGGGAGCTCGACCTCGCCGACGTGCAGGCTCTGGCGCGGGTCCTTGTCGGCGGACTCGACGCCCTCCCACATGTCCACCTCGTCGCGCTGCACGTAGGCGGCGCGGTAGGACTCCGGCAGGGGCAGGTTGGCGAGGTCCTCGCCGGATGCACCGGACTGGATCGCCTCGAGGATGGCCTTGGTCGACATGAGCGCGGACCTTACCCGCCCGACCGACGCCGATTCCTGTCCACGAGCGCCGTTGGTGCACCGGAGGGGTCGTCCGTAGACTCATCGCACGCGGTCATCCGTCACCCGATCGGGTGGGGAGGCCGACCGACGACCCACCAAGGGGGACCCCATGTCCGGCTCCGTGATCCTGGCTGGCGCTCGCACGCCGATCGGCAAGATGAGCGGCGGCTTCGCCGACCTGCCCGCAACCACCCTGGGCGGCCACGCCATCAAGGGCGCGCTCGAGCGTGCCGGGCTGAGCGGCGACCAGATCGACTACGTCCTCATGGGCCACGTGCTGCAGGCCGGCACCGGGCAGATCACCGCTCGCCAGGCCGCCGTCAACGGCGGCATCCCCATGGACGTGCCCGCCACCTCCGTCAACAAGGTGTGCCTGTCGGGCATGAACGCCATCTACCTCGCCGACCAGATGGTCAACGCCGGCGACGGCGAGATCGTGGTCGCCGGCGGCATGGAGTCCATGACCCAGGCGCCGTACCTGCTCCCCGAGGCACGCTCCGGCATGCGGCTGGGCGACAAGTCCGTCGTGGACTCGCTCATGTTCGATGGCCTCTTCTGCGCGTTCGACCAGTGCGCGATGGGCGCCGGCACCGAGAAGTACGCGGCGTCGGCCGGCCTCGCCCGCGAGCCGCAGGACGAGATGGCCGCCCGCAGCCACGAGCGTGCCGCTGCTGCGCAGAAGGACGGCCGCCTGGCCGACGAGATCGTCGCGGTGGCGATCCCGCAGCGCAAGGGAGACCCGATCCTCATCGACACCGACGAGGGTGTGCGCCCCGGCACCACCGTCGAGTCGCTCGCCGCGCTGCGCCCGGCGTTCGACAAGGCCGGCAACATCACCGCCGGCAACGCCTCGCAGATCTCCGACGGCGCCTCGGCGATGATCATCACGTCCAAGGCGCGCGCCGAGGCGCTCGGCGTCGAGCCCCTGGCGGAGATCCTCGGCTACGGCCAGGTCGCCGGCCCCGACGCGTCGCTGCTCACCCAGCCGTCGCGCGCCATCCTCAAGGCGCTCGAGCAGGCCGGCCTGGGCGTGTCCGACGTCGACCTGTTCGAGATCAACGAGGCCTTCGCCGCTGTCGGCCTCGCCTCGATGGCCGAGCTCGGCATCGACGAGGACGTGGTCAACGTGAACGGCGGCGCCATCGCGCTCGGCCACCCGCTGGGCTGCTCGGGCAACCGCATCGTGCTGTCGCTCGCGATGGAGCTCAAGCGCCGCGGCGGCGGCATCGGCGCCGCCGCGCTGTGCGGCGGCGGCGGCCAGGGCGACGGCATCATCATCAAGGTCTCCTGACCGCCCAGCACCCGATCACCACGCAGCGAGCTGCGACCCCGGGCTCCGGCTCGGGGTCGCTTCGCGTCCCGTCCGAAACCGACCGAGCCCGGTGCCGTCACCCGATCCCGGGGCTACCGTGCGACACGTGGCAGCCGATGAGGAGATCACCACCGGCGCAGGTGGCAGCGACCAGCGCGTCGTGCGCGGGCGCCTCCTCGTCGCCACGCCCGGGATGAACGATCCCAACTTCGACCGCACGGTCCTGCTCGTCATCGAGCACACCGATGAGGGCGCGCTCGCCATCGTCCTCAACCGCCCGAGCGGCCTCGAGGTGGCGGACCCGCTGCCGGGCTGGGGCGCGCTCGCCGCCGAGCCGGGCGTCGTGTTCGTCGGCGGGCCGGTGGCGCCCGATGCAGCGCTGGTGGTCGGGCGCGTCACGGACCCCGCGTTCGACCGCTGGGCGCCGGTCATCGAGGACCTCGGCGTGCTCGACGTCGGGCTCGACCCCGCCGACCTCGGCACCCGCGTCGCAGATGTGCGCATCTTCGCCGGGTACGCGGGCTGGTCGCCTGGCCAGCTCGAGGGCGAGATCGACGCCGGGGCGTGGTTCGTGCTCGACGGCGTGATCGACGACGTGCTCTCCGTGGACCCGGTCGACCTGTGGGCGGACGTGCTGCACCGCGTCGACCAGGCGACGCTGTACGCGAGCCACCCCCCGCAGCCCTGGCTCAGCTGAGCGATCACCGAGCCGTCGCTCGCTGCGTCGCGCGTCGTACGATCCCCCCGCCGGGCTGAGGGGCCCGACGGGGACGAGGGGGATGCTGATGGACGCACGTCGCCTGTCGAGGCGCGCGTTCCTGGCCGGTGCCGCAGCGAGCGGCCTGCTCGCAACCGGAGGTGGGCTGTGGACACCAGCGCGCGCCCGCGTGCTGCGCAGCCAGCTGCGCGCGATCGCGGACCCCACCGGCACGACGCTCGAGTCGACGATCGCCCGCTCCGCCGGGGCCGGCTACCGCACGCTCGTCGAGGGGCCGGGGTGGCCGACGCTCGTGCGCACCGATCTCGCCACCCCGGATCCGGGACGGGTGGACCGCCGCCAGGCCGTCGCTGCGCTGGCGCACCTGACCGACATCCACCTCATCGACGTCCAGAGCGCTGGCCGGGTCGAGTTCCTCGACCGCTACGGCAGCCCCCTCACCTCCGCCTTCCGGGCGCAGGAGGCGCTGACCGCCCACGTCGGCTCGTCGATGGTGCAGCGCATCAACTCGCTGACCGGGGGACCGATCACAGGTCGGCCGTTCGACTGCGCCATCTCCACCGGCGACAACATCGACAACCAGCAGCTGAACGAGGCGCAGTGGTTCATCACCTTGCTCGACGGCGGCGTGCTCACCCCAGACAGCGGGCTGCTCGGCACCTACGAGGGTGTGCAGGACGGCGTCGACGTCGACCCGCACTACTGGCACCCCGAGCCCGGCATCCTCGACGACCCGAAGACCGCCGGCGGCTTCCCCGACCGTCCCGGCTTGCTGGCCGCGGCGATCGCACCGATCGTCACGCCGGCGGTCGGCATGCCGTGGTACTCGACGTACGGCAACCACGACGGGCTGGTGCAGGGCAACCTCCCGCGCAACGCCATCGTCGACCAGCTGCTCACGCACGAGCGCAAGGCGCTGGACCTCAAGGCCGGACAGAGCGCGGCGGCGTTCATCGGCACGATGTTCACCGACCCCGCGTCCCTGCTCGCCGACCTCGAAGCCGGCGCGTATCCGTTCCGCGAGGTCACCTCCGATGCCGGGCGCCGCACCCTGACGGGGCGCGAGTGGGTGCAGCTGCACCTCGACTCCCCCGCTGTGCCCGGACCGGTCGGCCACGGCTACACCGAGGACCACCTCGAGCTGCCGGCGGTCTACTACGAGTTCACGATCGCTCCAGGTGTGATCGGGCTCAGCCTCGACACCGGTGGCTACAACTCCGGCTCCATCGGCCAGACCCAGCTCGACTGGCTCGAGGCGCGGCTGCGCGCCGCGCACTCGTCCTGGTGGGACACCAGCGGCGAGGTCGTCCGCTCCGGTGCCACCGACCAGCTGGTGGTGCTGTTCAGCCACTTCGGCCCCGGCGCCATGGACCGCCCGATGGCCGATCCCGCCAACCCCGACGAGCGGCGAGTGCTCGGCGACGAGGTGGTGGCGATGCTGCACCGGTACCCCAACGTGATCGCGTGGGTCAACGGCCACCACCACAGCAACAACGTGGCGCCCTACGCGGACCCGAGCGGTCGCACACAGGGCTTCTGGGACATCAACACCGCGTCGCACGTCGACTGGCCGCAGCAGGCCCGCCTCGTGGAGGTGGTCGACAACCGCGACGGCACGTTGTCGATCTTCTGCACCATGCTCGAGCACCTCGCTGGCGCCAGGGCGCCGGAGGAGGGTGACGACGTGCTGTCGCTGGCGGCGCTCAGCCGAGAGCTCTGCGCCAACGACGCGCAGTCCGGCGGCGACCGCGCACTCGGCACGGCGGCGGATCTGAACGTCGAGCTGGTGCTGACCGACCCGCTCCAGCGCCAGCTGCCGCCGATCACCACCACCACGACCGCGCCGGTCGCCACGCCGGCCCCCATCCTCACCGGCACCCCCACCTACACCGGCTGACCTCGCCCCACCGCCCACCGTCCGACATCTCGGTGTCTGGCGTCGCACGGCGACGCTGAGCACCGAGATCTCGGGAGCTGCAAGTGGTCAGTCCTCGACGGTGCGGCGGCCCTCCAGCGCGCGTCCGAGGGTGATCTCGTCCGCGTACTCGAGGTCGCCGCCGACGGGCAGGCCGCTCGCGATCCTGGTGACGTTGATGCCCAGCGGGTTGATGAGGCGGGCCAGGTACATGGCCGTCGCCTCGCCCTCGAGATTGGGGTTCGTGCACAGGATGATCTCGGTGATGCCCTCGCCGTCCAGGCGCGCCAGCAGCTCGCGGATGCGCAGCTGGTCGGGACCGACGCCGTCGATGGGGCTGATGGCACCCTGCAGCACGTGGTACCTCCCACGGAACTCCTGCGTGCGCTCGACCGCCACGATGTCGCGCGGCTCCTCCACGACGCACAGCACCGTCGCGTCGCGCTTCGCGTCCGCGCAGATGCCGCACTCGTCTCCCTCGGCGATGTTGAAGCACCGCTGGCAGAACGCGATCCGCTCCTTCACCTCGGTGATAGCCGACGCCAGGCGCGCTGCATCCTCCTTGGAGGCCTTGAGGAGGTGGAACGCGACGCGCTGCGCGGACTTGGGTCCGATCCCCGGCAGCCGACCGAGCTCGTCGATGAGGTCCTGGACCGGACCGGCGTAGAACCCGGTCATCCCCCGAGCAGCCCGCCGAGGTCGAGACCGCCGAGGTCTGGCACCGCCGAGGCCTGGAGGTCGAGCACGTTGCGCGATGCCTCGCGCAGCGCGGCGAGCACGAGGTCCTGCAGCAGCTCGATGTCGTCGGGGTCCACCGCGTCGGGGCGGATCACCACCTCGCGGAACTCCATGCCGCCGGTGACCACGATGCGCACCGCGCCCCCGCCGGCCTGACCTTCGACGACCTGCTCGGCCAGAGCGGCCTGCGCCGCAGCCACCTGCTGCTGCGCGGCCATCGCGGTGTCGAGCATCGCGGAGAGGTCGAACCCACCGCCTCCGAGCAGCCCACCGAGATCGAGGCCGCCGCCCTCCTCCTCCTCCTCGCCGTCGTCGCCGTTGTCGTCGAAGGGCTCGATGTCGGTCACGTGGCCTCCTGGTGCAGGTCGGCGCGCCGCCGACCCGCCGATGCTACGACCCGTCAGCTCCGCCGGCCGCGACCTCCTCGGCCCCCGGGAAGTGCTGCTCGATGCGCTCGAGCACCAGGTCGCCGCCACCCGCGTCCACGAGCTCCTCGAGCGGCCCCACGTCCTCGATGTCGTCCTGCTGCGCGTCCGCAGTAGCTGCTGCGGGCGCGACGCGGTCATCAGGCACGGGGGCAGCCCGACCGCCGTCGACCAGCAGCACCACGTCAACCGCGTGCCCGAGGTGCGCGGCCAGCGCGTCCTCCACCTCTGCTCGCAGCTCTTCGCAGCGCTTGCGGTGCGGCTCGTTCGGCAGCGCGATGTGCACGCTGGCGCCGTCAACCCCGACGATTCGCCCGGCGGCGAACCGCGACCGCACGCGGGCGGGCAGCGTGGGAAGCACCTCGGCGGCCCACGTCGCATCGAGTGCGCCGTTGTCGGCCGATGCTGACGTCCCCGCAGCCGGTGCCGCCGGTGCGACGTCAGGTTCGCCACCGGGTGGCGCATCGGCGGCCGCCGTCGGAGGTGCCGGCGAGCCGCGGCCACGCCCCGACCCGCCGGCGCGATGGGCGCCGAGCGCGGCCCGGCCGCCCGGCGGGGTCGTCTTCGATTCCGAAGCTGCAGATGGCGCCGCAGCAGCCGGCGGCGGTGCTGGTGCCGGCGCTCCCGCTGGCGCTGCCTCCTCGTCGGCTGGTGCGGCTCGCAGCCGTGCCAGCTCCTCTCGAGCCCGATCTGCCGGCCGGCCGCCGACAGGCGTCGCCGCGGGGCGTGCCTCGGCCCCGCCGCCGGCACGGACCTGTCGCTCGAGCCGTTCGATCCGCTCCAGGAGGGCTGCGGGCGACATGTCGGCGTCGACCTGGCACAGGCGCACAAGCGCTACCTCGAGCGGTATGCGGCTGTCTGCCGCGTTGCGCATGTCGACCAGCGCCTCGCCGATCGCCTCGAGCGATCGCGTCAGGGTGGCGGGCACCATGGTCTTCGCCAGGTGCCGCGCACGAGCGACGTCCCCATCAGGTGCGTGCGCGAGCCCGACGCCCATCGACACCAGGAACGCGTTGCGGAGCTCGGCGATCAGCTCCTCGCCCACGAGCCTCGGCTCGCGGCCCTCCTCGATGGACTGCGCGACTGCAGCGAGCACCGCTCCCGGATCGCTCGCCACCAGCGCCGCCACGACCGCCTCGACGTGGTGCTCGACCTCGAAGCTGCCGCCGGCGGCGACGACCGTCTCGAGCGACGACAACGTGTCGCGCGCCGAGCCAGCGCCAGAGCGCAGCGCGTGGTCGATGCCCTCCTCGTCGACGGTGAGCCCGGCGTCCGCCACGACGTGCTCGACCAGCTCACGCAGATCGGTGGCCGGCAGCAGGTGGACCTGGAAGTGCTGCGTGCGGCTCCGGATGGTGGGCAGCACCTTCTGCGGGTCGGTGGTGGCGAGCACGAACACGACGTGCGGCGGCGGCTCCTCGAGGGTCTTGAGGAGCGCGGCCGACGCCTCCTTCGTGAGCATGTGCACCTCGTCGAGGATGTACACCTTGGTGCGGCCAGCCGAACCCAGCGCGATGGTGCTCAGCAGGTCGCGGATCTCGTTGATGCCCCGGTTGGAGGCGGCGTCGAGCTCGTGGAGGTCGAACGACGTGCCGGCATCGATGGCGAGGCACGACGGGCAGGTGCCGCACGGCTCGCCGTCATCGAGGTGGTCGCAGTTCAGCGCCTTGGCCAGGATGCGCGCCGTGGTCGTCTTGCCGGTGCCACGCGGCCCGCTGAGGAGGTACGCGTGGCCGACGCGGTCTTCGCGCACGGCGTTGCGCAGGGCGTCGACCATGCGCGCCTGGCCCCGCACCTCGGCGAACTGACGTGGCCGGTACCGGCGGTAGAGCGACTGGTAGGCCATCGCGGCGATGCTACCGGTCGTCGTCGCCACCGGCCGCGGGCCCGTGCTCGGTGTCGTCGCGGCGCGACGGTGCCCGCCCTCGCAAGTGGCGACCAGGCGATCTGCGGCGCACCGCAGGCTCCGCTGAGAGCTGCTGCCTTCCGGCCCTGACTCGGTTCACGGACTGCAGTCGCACAGGACCCGGCCGCCACATGACAGGGCGGGCACGCCGACACGATACCCTGACCCGTCGTCGGATGCCCCCCACGGGAGGCGAACGGCGCACCCGGCGTCCGCCTCGGCGGCCACCGAGGAGGGGTGCGAGAGCGGCCGAATCGGCACGCTTGGAAAGCGTGTGTGGGGAAACTCACCGTGGGTTCGAATCCCACTCCCTCCGCCAAGTAGTCGTCTTTCAAACCCCGGACCGGGGAACTCGGTCCGGGGTTTTCTGCTTCCTGCTCCAGGCGTCTGAGCAGGTCACGTTCCACCAGTTGGGCAAAAGGGTCGGCCAGCCTGGTGTAGACGGTGTCTCGGTGGTCGACCTCGATGCTGTCGAACATCGCCTGGTTCCAGTGCCTCCTCCCCTGCGGTGAGGCTTCCTGGTAGGCCCAGGCCGCCTCTCGGATCATCGTGAGCGCCTTGTCGAGGTTCTGGCGGATCACGTCGGCTCTCAGGCTGGCGCTGGTCAGGGCCTGGTGGGCTTGAGCCAGTTCGGCCGTGATGGCGTCCTGCTTGCGCTTCAGGACCTCAACCGGGACGCTGCCGGTGAGGTAGGCGTCGAGGAGCTTGTCTCGCTGACCTTCGAGCTTCTCGATGCGCTTGCTCTGGCGCTTCGTCTCTGCAGTTGCCCGTTTGGTGCGCTGCGCGAGCGCTTGGTCGATCAGGTCACGCAGCGAAGCCTCCTGCTGGTCGGTGAGCAGCTCGGTTGAGGCGTAGTGCTCGCTGATGGCGCCTTCGATGTCTTCGACCAGCAGGTACGGCAGGTCGCAGTCGGTGCGCTTCTGGTGTCGTCCGAGGCAGAAGAAGTAGTCGTAGACCCCGCCCCGGCCTTTGGCCTTCGTGAAGCACATGCGGCTGCCGCAGCGCTTGCAGGTGATGGTCGAGCGGAGGTAGTGCGGATGGATCCGTTGCTTCTCTCCGAAGCGGTGCGATTCGAGGATGGCCTGGTTCTGAGCGAAGGTCTCGACGGAGATCAGCGGTTCGTGGTTTCCCTTGACCTGCACGCCACCCCAGGTGACCAGGCCGATGTAGTAGGCGTTGCGCAGCATCCGTCCGACGAAGCTTGGGGTGACGGGCTTGCCACCTTGGCGGGCGGTCGGGCGAGTGACGAGGCCAAGGGCGACGAGTTCCTCGGTCAGCGACGCGACGGTGTACTGCCCGCCCGCGAACGCTTCCAGGGCCCACTTGATGATCGGTGCCCGGTCGGGGTCGACGATCACGGTGCCGATGTTCTTGCCGTCGATGTTCTGTCGGACGTTGAGGTAGCCGAGCGAGCACTGGCCCGGTGTGCCACCGCGCTTCACCTTCTGGAGCATCTTCTGCTTGAGCTCATCGGACAGGTTGTCGCTGTAGTACTCGTTGACCGCAGCGAGGATGCCGTGGTTGAGCTTGCCGACCGCTGAGCGGTCGATGTGCTCGCTGCAGGACACCAACTCGGCGCCGGCTTGGTGCACGGCGAGCGAGGTCATGGCGTCATCGAGTCGGTTGCGGGCCCAGCGGTCGAGTTTGAAGACGATGACGTAGTCGATGTCGCGCTTCGTCTTGAGGCGTTCGAGCAGCACTTCGAGGGCGTTGCGGCCGGAGCGCTTGGTGCCAGTGTCAGTGTCGATGTACTCCTCGACGACGATGGCGCCCTTCTCAGCGGCTTTGCGGTAGGCCGCTTCACGCTGGGTCTCCAGCGAGAAGCCGTCGCTGTCGAGATCGGTTCGGGACTGCCGTGGGGTGGAGACCCTCAGGTAGGCCACGGCTCGCTTCTTGGGTAGCGACGTCCTCTCCGCTGCATCTTCAGCCCCTTCAATGTCTTGGATGGTCATGCCACCCTCCTTCCTGTGTTGGTCGCCTCAGGGCCTTCCTGGCTGCCCGAGGGCGGCGATCGGTGTTCTGGTGGTGGCAACCTTGAGGGGCGGGTTGTAGGACCTCTGGTAGAGGAGTTCACCGCCGGATCGTTCGATGGCGTCGCGTGCCCAGCTCTTGGGTGGTCGGGCGCAGCGAGGTGTCGGTTCGCTGAGGCCGATCTGGCTCAGGCGTGTCGCCATCGCGGCTTGGGAGACGTGGAACTGGTGTGCGAGCAGATCGAGGCGTTGGATGCCGTTGCTGTACGCCCTCTTCACCCATGGCCGCGGCATGAGCAGGCACCCGGCGAAGTAGTCAGAGACCGATTCGGTGAAGGCGTGGCGTGCCTCGGCGGGGATGCCGTCGTAGATGATGTCGATGAAGCGGTGATCGATGATGTGTTTCAGTTCGTGCGCTAGTGAGAAGCGCTGTCGCACGGCTGGTTCGGAGCTGTTGAGGATGACGACCCAGCGGCCGTTGATCCACTGCGTTGCCCCGGAACTCGGCCATGGGCTGGTTCGACGGACCTCGACACGTGGCAGGTCAGCGATAACTCGCTCATCTACCGGTCCGTCCTCGATTCCCATCAGCTTCAAGAACATCTGGGCTTGGCGCTCCGCGATTGCCATGGCTTCGATGCGGGTGAGCGGTCGAATTGGCACGATGTCACGCAGCTGGGCGACGACGCCCCGGTTCATGGCCGTCTCCTTCGCACTGAGGCTCGCCAGGGGTGGTTGGCTCGGTTGCGGGAGCCCGAGGGTTGTGGCGCCGGCTTGATCTGAGCGGGCGGGTTGACGATGTCCCCTTCGGGGAACACCGGTTCGCCGGACGGGATCCCGTAGTAGGTGCGCAGGTGGTCGTAGAAGGCTTCGAGGTCCCGTCGGTCTTGTGGCGACAACTCGAGGTCAGCGCCGCGGAGGTAGAGCGCCCGTGCGGGCGCTGCGGCGTTCACGACGCCCTCCTGTCATCGTCGTTGGTCGCCATTGAGCGGAAGATCTGCTCCATGGCGACGATGTCGGCGTCGGACAGGTTGGTAGTAGTTCGTAGGTAGGGGCCGAGGCTCGGAAGCTCCTTCGGCACGGTGTAGTCGCACAGCGAGTACAGGTCCGCCAGTGGGCAGCTAATCGTCTCGGCGATCACTCGAAGGTGTTTCGGATCCGGTGCTGCGTAGTGGCCGGCTTCGAGTTTGCGCCAGTAGCTCTCATGGAACCCGGAGTGCTCCGCCACGGTCTTGATGTCGAGTTTGCGCGATAGACGTCGTGCCTTGACGTAGTCGCCTAGCGCCTTGCTGATAACTCCTTTCATAGTTGTATTTCCTCCTTCTTCAATTAATTGCTTGTCTTCATTTTCTCGTAGAATGCGACAATTGTCAAATGGACTATTGGGCAACTAGTCCTCACTCCTATTCATAGATACTGGGTGAGTGAGACGGGGTGGATTGTTTCGAGAAGAGCACGGTTAGGTGCAGTTCTTTGAATGAAACAATCCGTTCCCCGCCTCGTACTCACCGATGGTTGACCGATGGCCAAGTGTCAGCGTTGTGCTGACGGGCTCAGCTGTCGGCTGGGGCCTTGCGGGTCCGGCTGGCCTTGGCAGGTGTTCCTGCGCCGGTCGTGCCGAACATGGCAGAGATGGCCTTGCGCTTGGAAGCAGCTTCACGCTCGATGTCTTCGAGCACCGCTTCGGCGCGAGCAGCCAGGCTGCCGTCTTCCTGCTTGGCCTTGAGGTGGTTGATGAGACCATCGCGGATCAGCTCGGTGGCAGTGACGCCTTCGAGCTGTGCGATGGCCATGAGCTGCGCGTGCAGCTCGTCTTCCACCTTGATGGCGACCGTCTTCATGACGGAGCACCTCCTTCGGTGAGTGAGTGGTAGGTGTGAACCATCGTCTGGCTCCTCCTCGGTTGGGTGCGACTGGCGAACCGCTGGTTGCGTGTTCACGACGATCAGCCGCATGGCACCGATGAGGGGCACGTCCTACGGGGGGAACTTGGGAGCTCCGCTGTACGGTGATCCAATGGACGATTCAGTAGACCTCACCGACGTGGAGCAGATCGTGGTGGCGGTCATCGGTGAACAGACCACGCCTGATCGCTCGGCCGATACCGAGCGGGTCAGTGAAGCAACCGTTGCCCGGTTGCGAGAGCGGGGCGGCTCGTTCAGCCTGCACACCACCCCGCCGTGGTTCGGTCTCGCACCTGAATACCGGCGGCTCGAAGACCTCGGCCTGGTGGAGATCGACCCTGGGATGGCGCCGTTCGTTGCGCCTGGTGAGCCGGCACCGACAATGGATCGCCTGTACTTGCGGTTGACCGATGCCGGTCGAGCGGCGGTCGGCGGACTCCCGTCCGAGTGGCACTCACGCGCTGAAGACATGGATGCCTCCCTGCTCGTCGGCAACGTGGCAGTCCGATGCCATGTCGGCTCCGAATGCCTCGTAGTCGACGGTGACGTATGGTCGGATGAACTCAGGTAGGTGCTCCTCGATGAGGTGGTCGATGCCGTGCGCGTCGGCCATTTCCTCGCCGAGGTCGCGGAGCGATTCGTACTGGCCGAGGTAGTGATCCTCGAACGCGTCGAGTTCGTCGGGATCGCTTGTGCCGGCGAGGTCCACCCAGTGCAGGAACGCGTGGCCGTGTTCCAGGAAGCCTCGACCGATTCTCGACACCGTGCCGATCGACTCGTACTCAGACAGGTGCAGTGGCCCGAAGTGCTCGTAGTCATGGATGGCGATTTCTTCACTGCCTGGAATCGGTGAGCGCCCGAGCATGGCGTTGATCTGCTCCCACATCTCGCCCGGCTCCAGCGTCGAATCGATCCAGGTGCCGTGCAGGTGCCCGTTGTTGTAGGCGGCCAGGTCGGCGACGTAGATGCGGGGATGATCTCGTGGCTCGTGTTCATGGCGTTCCGGCGTTGGCTCGTGTTCGGTCATGGCGTGTCTCCTTTCGTGTTGTTGTTGGCGTCACCTCCTCCGGGGGCTGTGGCTTCGATACGGGCCTGAGCCAGGGCGGCGTAGTTCGCGTTGAGCTCGATGCCGAGCCAGTCGCGGCCGAGGCGCTTGGCGACGACACCGACGGTGCCCGACCCCATGAACGGATCCAGTACCAGCCCGGGTTGCCACCCGGCCCTGCAGCTGCACGTCGGGTGCAGCGGCGATCTCGTGCCAGGTGGTCGCTGCCACGGTGCACCGCAGGAGCTGCAAGTGCGTTCGGGGCAACCGGCGAGGAGCGGCCTCTCCACGAGTTGTTCGGGGAACACAGCGAAGTGGGCGCCACGGAAGTTCGCCGTCGGGATCACCCAGACATCGCCGGGGTTCTTGCCAAGCGGGTGTCCGACCCGGCCCTCGGCCTGGGCTTTCAGGAGTCCATCGTTGGAACCGGCGAGGGGTCCCGCCCACTGCGGCTTGGTGGCGTCGTAGAGACCGCCGAAGGTGCGTCGGGTGCTGCGCTTGCTTCGGTGCGGGACGCGGATGGCGTCAAGATCGAAGTGGTAGCGGGCCGAGCGGCAGAGCAGGTACAGGGGCTCCCAGCTCATGGTGAGGCGGTCACGAGCACTGGACGGCAGATGGTTCGACTTCGACCAGATCACCTTGGAGCGCACCCTCCAGCCCCGCTCCGCAAGTGCCAGAAGGATCCGTTCGGGAGCCAGCAGCATGGCCTTGGGTGGTGCGCCGTACTTGGCGTGCCGGGCGAACGAATCGCCCAAGTTCAACCACAGCGTGCCGGTCGGTTTCAGGACCCGGGCCAGCTCATCGCAGACCGCGACGAGCTTCGTCACGTAGACGTTGACGTGGTCGTCGATGCCGATCTCCGCTGCACCGCCGTCGTAGCGGCGCAGAAGGTGATACGGGGGCGAGGTGATGATCGTGTCGACGCAGTTGTCGGGTAGCACTCGGAGTTGCTCGAGAGCGTCGCCGACCAGCACGCGGTTGCGCGGCACACCCGGTGCGGGTGCCGCAGTTGCAGTGGCAGCCCGGCAGTACATCCGGCTGCGGACGGTTCGGGCAGTTGTCTGTTTGATGGTCTCGGTCATGGGGTGGTTCCTTCGATTACTTGGTGTTCGTTAGTGAGCGCTTGCAGGGCGTCGGTGCTGGTGGTGACGTGGTGCAGATGCCACTGGCCAGCTGGCAGGCGACTGAGCGCTTCGGCGATGCCGGCGGCACGGGACTGATCGGGTGCGATCCACAGGCACCGGGGGAAGACGCCCTCGTGGGCTTGCTCCTTGCCGGTGGCGTGGTAGCGGGCGTAGACCTTCGCCTTCTCGGTGATCCAGGCCAGCGATTCGGTGCTGCGGTCGATCTCACACCAGGCGTGGTGCTCGCGTTCACCGACACCGAGAACGACATGGGCGTCGGGCTTGAGCGTGAGGCGGGCGCCGCCCGGTCCGGTGAAGCTGCGCCAGCAGCGCGGTTCGGTGGAGAACCACAGCAGGTCGAGGTGCTGGCCACGGTCAGCTTCGATCACCTGCACGTACAGGTCGGAGACGGCCAGGGCGTGATCGAGTGTGCGCACGCCGGGTGTCCACGGCTTGCGCCACTGACGGCGAGGTGCCGGGTCGGTGATGCGTTGCCCGATGACGTCGAGCGCGTAGACGAAGCCGTCGCTGCCAGCCCTGACACCACCGACTCGCCGGCCGAGCCGGGCCAGCACGCGGACCTCGCTGAGGTGCTTCAGGTCCCGCTGCAGCGCCCTACGCCGATAGACCGAGTCGCTGCCCGTGAGGCTTCGAAGCTGCTGACCGGTGAGGATCTTGGCGACCGCCAGGTGCTCGATAATGCGTGTCTGGGGGCCGGTCAGCTCCTGGGCGACCAGCGCGACGCGCTTGGCGGTGATGCGCCCGCTCATCGCTCCTGCCCCACATGTGAACCACACAGTTTCGTTGTGCGTGTCGTGCTCCCCGTGGCCTCTGAGCAGGTCTGGAGCATCCGGTGAACCCACCCGACGCGACAGTCATGCGACCGGTTCATCGCTTCGCTCCCGGACCTGGTCGACCCTTACCGGATCGCTTGGTGGTGCCCACCGGTGTCCGAGTTCGGTTGGTGGTGCGAGCAGCGATCTCAGCGTCGATCTCCGCAGCCGCTCGCCCGTAGAGGCATCGGGAACGAGCCCGTATAGCCGTGGCGTCGCTGCACAGCGGTGGGGCCGGCAAGGTGCGGGCGGTGCACGGCGGTGTCACTTGGCCGCCGGCGAAGACCGAAGCGACGATCTCGAACCCGCCGAGGCCCTGGAGGTCCTCGGCCGTCAGCGTCCCGCCGAGCTCCTTGGCCAGGGCGTGGGCATCGGATGCGGCGGCCTGGAACACGACTCGGGAGCGGGCATTGGCCAGAACGCCTTCGCGGATATCGGTTGGGAGCTGGTGGAGATGCTGGTGCGCCAGCACCAAGCCGAGACCGAGACCTCTGGCTTCGGCCAGCACGGTGGCGACCGGCGTTGGGAGATGCAAGAAGTGCTGGAACTCGTCGAGATAGGCGACGTGCAGGCGACGCTCACTCGGTGGAAGCGCTGCGCGGGCGGTGGTGGCATGCCAGAGCTCAGCCACGACAAGCGCGCCGAGCAGCGACGCTGCGTCTTCGCCGAGCAGGCCGCTGGCGAGGTTGATGAGAACGATCCGACCGTCGGCGAGCACTTCGGTGAAGTCGAGCGCTGGGCTGCTTTGGCCGATGATGCGCCGGATACGTGGGCGCATGGTGAAGGCCCGCAGCTTGTTGAGAGGTGCCGCCACGACGGTGGCACGCTCGGCGTTCGACAGACCCTCGTACCAACCCCAGAACGACTCCAAGCCGACCGGGTCATCGAGCGTGCCGACGAAGGATTGACGGAACGAGTCCTGCAGCAGCAGTGCCGGCACTTCGACCAGGCTCATCCCGGGCTTGGTCACCAGCGTGAGCAGCGCTGCACGCAGGATGTCGTCGGTGCGGGGACCCCACGAGAACTTCCACAGGCTGTGCATCAGGCCGACGAGGTTCTCGACGATGACTTCGCCGTTACCGGCTGCGGTGCGTAGCGGGTTCAGGCCGACCGGTGCTTCGTCGTCGCTGGCATCCAGCACGATGACGTCATGCAGCCGGTGCTTCGGGATGCGCTCGAGGACATCGGCGATGAGGTCACCTTTGGGGTCGAGGACGGTGACGCCGACACCGCGCTGCAAATTCTGGATGATCGAGTTGAGCAGCAGGGTGCTTTTCCCGACACCGGTTGGGCCGACCGAATGGAGATGCCTCAGCTGCGCCTGCGTGTCCAAGGCGATGGGGCGTTCGCTACCTGGGAAGGTCGAGAGGCCGAGCACCACACCCTGTGTCGGGATCTGCGGTGAGGCAGCGAGGCGGCGGCAACCACCGAGGAGCAGGCCGGGGATCTGCTCGGCTTCGACCGGTATGCCGATCAGTCCGGCGAGCTCCTGGCTGTTGCAGATGATCGGCCAGGCGAACATCGGCAATGCCCGACGGCGCACCGCGTGCACCGCCCAGCTGGAAGGTATGAGCCGACGGCGAAGATGGACTCCGGGTGCTCTCGATCCGTGCCACGGTCCCTCTACTCGGCGCAGTAGCCGCTGGGCTTGCTTTGGTGAGTCGGCATGGACGCCGATGCGAGCAACACCGAGGAGTAGTGCACTGGACTGCTTGGCCTTCAGTGCAGTGACGGCTTCGCCGTCGTTGCGGGTGCTGTCGTCGGTGTTCAGCCACCACCACCGTGTCGGCTGAGATGCTCGGCGCGCCGGGCCAACTGGGCCGGTCGGGGTCAAGGCCCACTGGATGGTGACCGACTCGTTGCCGTGCAGGGGTTGCAGCGAAGCCAGAAGGCCGCGGCTCAACGTGGGAGCATCGACGCGAAGCGACCGGTCCCCGGTACTCAACCGATAGGCAGCCGCTGCCGTCACCTTGGGTTCCGCCCTTCCTTCGAGGGGTGTGTAGGCAACCGCCGGGAGATGTGCCTGCAAGGCGTTCTCGACCTGGTGGCGGTGTGCTTCAGATACCAACAGTTGGTGGCTGATGCCGGCAGGCGACGCGGTGGTCTCCAGGAACACGCTCGGGGAGCCGTACCAGCGCTTCCACCACGGCGGCAGCAACCCAGACAGCGCAGCGATGAAGCTCTCCACATCTGGGGCCGGTAAACCTCGTGGGAACCGCAGGGAGTAGGCCACCAACGTCGCTCGCTCGCCAGCCAGCTCGACGATGCGCCACGACAAGACCGTCGCCGCAGCGAGTGAGCCCGCCACTGCGAGCAGGAACAGAGCGCTCACGACGCCACCTCCACTGGAGGATCGGCTGGCTTGGTTGGTGCGAAGTGGGCGTCGAGCGTCGCTATGACGGCGAGCACGATCTGCTCTAGGTCCGGTTCGCGCTTGCGATGTGGGGTGATGACCACCCGACTTGTTCTCGACATGAGCTTCTGACCCTCCTTTCGTTCGTTGGATAACAAGTGCCCGGACACGACCGCGCCGAAGCTGTGGTCGGCCCGAGGCAAGAGACGGAGAGCAGGAGCGACACGAGTCGCAGGGAGCACGAACCACTGGTTCAACTGCTCGCACGAGCTGCTCAACCCGCCTACTTACTGCTTCTCACGACACGCGTCCTGTGTCAACACACGGGGGTTGTAGCATTGTCTACAGCCCGTTCGGCTACCCGAGTTGCCGCTACCGGTAGTGCGAACCACGCAGCAACACCGCGAACACCGCGACGAGGCACGCCAGCACCACCAGCCCCGGCAAGACGGCCTCGACGAGCGCAGCGCCAATTTGCACCCCCACGCACACCATGAGCACCGTGAACAAAGCGGAGACGACCCTGGCTCGCCATCCACCGCCCGTGTTCATCTGTATCGGGGTCCAGGTTGGAGTCGCTGCGCTTCCTCAGCCATGGCCACGAATGCCGAGCGGGTCAGGTCGTGCAGCTCGCGCTCAGCTGTGGCGGCTTCGGCTCGCACGCGGTGGGCTTCGGTGATCCAGGACTGACCGCCGAGGCGGAACCCGAGCAGGAATGCCAGCGCGACAACCAAGCCCAGGGAGATGAGCAGCATGAAGAGGAGGGCGATCATCGTCGGCCCTCCTGGCAGTAGTCGCTGATGGTGTCGGCGATGATCTCGCCCTTGCCAAGGCGGGCCACGTCGGTGAAGAACTTGAGCTCGTCGGCCACGAACGGGTCGCCGTGGGCGAGGGTTGTCGCCCAGGTCGATAGCAGCGCCTGGCCCGACATTGCCTCACGGGTCAGGCGATCGATCTCATGGACCTTCTCGACCTGCACGATGGCGTGGCCTTGCACCGAGGCCACGCGGACCAAGGTGGTGCGCTCGATCCTGGTCAGCGCTCGGCTGGCCAATCGGTCGGTGGCCGCCAGAGCGGATGGACCGACGCCAACGGTCGGCATGAGGTCAGATCGCCTCGCTACGGGAATGAGGTCAGCCATTGGGATGCTCCTTCGATCGTCGCTGACCGAGTTGCCGGCGACGTCCCGATAGTGACGATTCGGTGTGGGCAAGCCGCAAGGGCATCCAGTGGGTATTTTGTGGGCATGGCAGTCGAGAGTTCTCAGGTCGAGATGTTGACTTTCGAACTACGACGGATCTTGCGGGCCGGCTTTCCGATCACCGACGCCACCGCCGGCGACGTCCTGACCGAACAGCGGGTCGTCATTGCCAACGCCCAACATCCCTCCGAGCGCGCCAGTCGCGTCAGCGCCCTGGAACGAGTCCTCCGCCAACTGCTCACCGGGTTCGGCAGGTCGACGCGGGGCAGAGCAGCCCGGATGCTGTTCGGCGCAGATCGAGGGTTGCGGGGCACCACCCTGACCTACCGGCGTGAACAGGCAGCCGTGACCATCGAACGCAGCTTCGACCATCTGCGCAAGCACATCGAGCCGAAGATCCTCGAGGAGCTGGTGTTCGCCTTCCATCAGGAGAACCTGCGCTACCAGCCGGCTGCCGACAGCGCCCGACCCAAGCTCGCAGCCCACGAAGACACGCCCGCCCTCACCGACGAGTCGTTCACCGAGGAAGAGGAACTACTCTGCCGTGTGTGGAGCGCGGTGTACGGCTACCGCAGCGAGATCATCGCCATCCAGAGGCGATTGATCGAAGCCCGGACGGAAGAGCGAGAGCCCGACTCCGATCTGCAAGAGCACATCGACACCGGCACCTGGCAGCTCGCCCGCCTACTCACCTTCGTTGCCGAGTACCTCGACCGGTACGGCGACGAGATCCTGCACGGCGAGACCCCGTTCAACGTCGAGGGACTTGTAGCGCTAGCTGGATGGCATGGCGGCATCTCAGGAGATGAGGCAAGGCGCCTTCGATTCGTATTGGCGAAGGCAGGGAGCGACGACCAACAGGCGTTTCAGCAAGAGCTCGCACGAAGCAGAGGCTGAACACCAGTCGGCGAAGGATCAGGAGAGTCTGCTCAGATGACCCGACACGGCTTGCGTGATCGATGCCTCAGGAAGTTCGCGGGGTAGGCCACTTGGCCTATAGCAACTCAATTCCTGCTCACGTAGCGTGAGGTACTGGCTAATGCGAAATTCGGGGGTTAGAGCGATGAGCCACACCTCATCTTCTCGATGGATCGGTCGGCGAACGCTCACAGCCATCATGCTGACTGGGGCATTCTTGATCGCATCCTTCGCCTCACCTTCTACTGCTGGAGCGATTGCGGCACCGATCAAGATCTCTGGAACCGGTGGCACTGGCGTGAACATCCGCTCGACGCCCGACACGTCAAAGCCCTCGCTGGGAAAGATCCCCGAGGGTGCCAGCCCTAGGTTCCTCTGTTTCACTCATGGCCAGTGGATCGGTGGGGTGAATGTCTGGTTTAGGGTGAAGTACAGCGGCATTACTGGCTACTACGCGTCGTACTATGACAACAGTACCTACTCGTCGGATGCGAACCTCATCGGCAAGTACGGTATTCCAAAGTGCACCTCAGCATCACCTGCCTACAATCGCACCGCGGCGGTCAACTGGGCTTTGGCTCATGCGAAGGATGACTACCCATACCCCGCAGCCTGCACCTGGTTCGTAAGCAATGCTCTCTGGTCCGGGACCCTGCAGCGGACCTACGAGTGGACTAGCGCGGGTGGCTTTTGGGATCGAGGCTGGTATCGATCGGGAACTACGACGGCTCAGAATGTCACGCTGCTCAAGAATTACCTCCGACGGGTGTATCCGACGTCGACGTACACCAACATCACAGCCAACTTTGCGACTAACGCCGTACCAGCCGCGGCATTGGGTGATCTAATCCTATATGACTGGACGGGCGATGGAGTACTCGATCACGCGAGCATGGTGACTCACCTCTCGCCAGGCAGTTACCCCGATGTCTCTGAGTGGGGCGTCTATGATCACACCGTCTCCGACCTCTCGCCAAATACGCCATACCAGTACCGGGGCTGGACTTGGTCAGCAAAGTACAATACCTGGCTACAGAAGCGATACCCCGGAGTCAAGGCCTACTTGTTGCACATCTCGGCCTACTAGATAGATGACCATCATGCTATAATTTGTCGTAAATGCCGAAGTCCTTACGATTAGCCAGTCGATTATCGATCACCGCTTTGGCGCTTGGAATGGTGATTATCATCTTGCTAGCGCCCTTCTACTACGATGTTGACTGCGGCGGTTACTCGTGTTCCAGTTTTCGAGAAGTTGCCGTCCATAATCCCTACTGTCTTATTGATCCAGCGTGCATCAATCCATTTGGCTCCAGAAATGGAGTTGACAATGCCGGTTTCTACGGAAGCGGGGAGTTCCCGGGCACCAATCAGTTCAGCGCACTTGCAATGCCGAACTACTTCTTCTTCATCGCAATGCTTTCGGTCCTGGTGGTCAGCCTCCATCTGATCAGGCTCAAGCCAGCCCACAGGAAGCGACTGCTCCAGGCGGTGGTAGCATGGTGTCTATATGATCACCTTCGATGGTTTGTGTTCTCCGAGGGATCAACAAGAGTTTTGGCGGTTCAGTATGGCGTCCTGCTCTCCTGCTCGATGCTCGCACTATTCGTGGCGAACTACGCATCCAACCACTACACGACCCCTCATCGCTAGGGACCATCTCGAGGTGATGGGCCTCAGTGTAAACACCGGTCGAAAACTGTGGCACTTGTGACTTTGTGATCACCGGTCGAAAACGGTGGCGCCTGACCATCCCTGGTCGTGGCTGATTCTGCTCGAAGGCTTCCGCGTGGAGGCCGGCAGGGCGGCCAGGACGGGGAGAGCGGTGCGTGCCGACATGGATGAGTGGACAGAGATTCGACGCAAGGTGCTCGTGGAGGGCGCTTCGAAGCGGTCGATCGTCAGGGACTACGGCCTGGCCTGGTCGACGTTGGAGAAGGTCCTGGCGAACACGGAGCCGCCTGGGTATCGGGCGCTTCGCGGATGAGCGGGGTGGGGTGAGGGGCTGAGGGTCCCGGGCGCGGTACAGGGGCTCAACGAGTCTGGAGATGTCTGACGTCTCTAGATCGAGGAGCCCCTGTGTCTTCTGATGCTACGCGCATGTGCGAGCT
>JBBRAZ010000006.1:0-121458 GCA_038206295.1 Acidimicrobiales bacterium | reverse complement strand
TCGGCCACCGTGACGAGTTGCTCCGCCTCATCGAGGCGGCTTTCGGCGACGCCGAGATTCTGGTCAGGGGCAACGAGATCACCGTCTTCGGGGTCGACGCCGATCGCGTCGGGCGCCTCTTCGAGGAGCTGGTGGTGCTCCTCCGCCAGGGTCACGTCCTCGACGCCGCCGACGTGCGCCGCACCATCGACATGGCCAAGGCCGATCAACGCCCGTCGGTGGTCATGGCCGCCGAGGTGCTGAGGTCGGGGCGGGGTCGCACCGTCCGTCCCAAGACCAGCGGCCAGCGCAGCTACGTCGACGCCATCGCCGCCAACGTGGTCACCTTCGGCATCGGCCCGGCGGGTACGGGCAAGTCCTACCTGGCCGTGGCCCTGGCCGTGCAGGCCCTCAACGTGGGCGCGGTGAGCCGCATCATCCTCACCCGCCCGGCCGTCGAGGCGGGCGAGCGGCTCGGGTTCCTGCCCGGCGACCTCATGGCCAAGGTCGACCCGTATCTGCGGCCGCTCTACGACGCGCTGCACGACATGGTCGACGCCGAGGCAGCTGCCCGCTACCTCGAGCGCGGCGCGGTGGAGGTGGCTCCGCTCGCGTTCATGCGCGGCCGCACGCTCAACGACAGCTTCATCATCCTCGATGAGGCGCAGAACACCACGCCCGAGCAGATGAAGATGTTCCTCACCCGCATCGGGTTCGGGTCCAAGGCGGTGATCACCGGCGACGTCACGCAGGTCGACATCGCGCAGGGCCGATCGGGCCTGCTGGATCTCGAGCCGGTGCTCACCGGCATCGACGGCCTCGAGTTCGTGCACCTCACCGGGCGCGACGTCGTGCGGCACAAGATCGTGCAGGACATCGTCGACGCGTACGACCGCACCACGACGTGAGCGACACCACCCCGCAGCCCTTCGGCGCGCAGCTCGACGTGATCCTCGTCGACGAGCAGGACGAGGCCGTCGACACCCACGCCCTCGGCGAGCTCGCTCGAGCCGTGCTCACTGACGAGGGCGTGCACGACGGGATGATCACGCTGGCCTTCGTCGACGAGGCCGCCATCCGCGACCTGAAGCTCCGCCACCTCGGCGTCGACGAGGCCACCGATGTGCTCGCCTTCCCGATGGACGTCAGCGCCTTGCCGCCGGGGATGCCGGTGCTGCTCGGCGACGTCATCATCTGCCCGTCGATCGCTCGGGCCAACGTCGGCGAGCCTGCTGATGACGAGACGTGGCACGCCGAGACCTTCGAGGACGAGCTGGCGCTGCTGGTCGTCCACGGCCTGCTGCACATACGCGGCCACGACCACGTCGACGCCGAGCAGCGCACGGTGATGCGAAACCGGGAGCGCGAGCTGCTCGACCGGTACCATCGCGCCTGACCATGGACGAGTCGAGACGCGGGGCATCCCGTTGAGCGCGCTGGTCGGTGCCGACGGCCCCGGCGCGCACCCCGTGCTCGCAGCGCAGCTGACCTCCGGAGACACCTGGGCGCTGCTGGTCATCCTCATCCTGTTCGTCGTGTCCATCGTGCTGGCGGTCGCCGAGACCGCGCTGACCCGCATGTCGGTCCACAAGGCCCAGGCCCTGGTGGACGAGGGGCGTCCCGGCGCCAACCGGGTGCTCAAGCTCGTGCAGCACCCCGAGAGCTTCCTCAACGTCGTGCTGCTCGTGGTGCTGGTGTGCCAGCTCGTGCAGGCGACCCTCATCGGCATCGTCGCCTCGCGGCTCTTCGGCAGCATCGGCGTCGCGGTCGCCACCTTCTTCAACGTCGTCGTGGTGTTCGTCATCGCCGAGGCGGCACCCAAGACGTGGGCCATCCAGCACACCGAGCGTGCGTCGCTGGCGGTGTCGGGCCCGGTCTCGCTGCTGTCCAACTTCCCGCCGCTGCAGCTCCTGTCGCGAGCCCTCATCGGGCTCACCAACGTGCTCCTCCCCGGCAAGGGCATCAAGGGCGGTCCGTTCCAGGTGTCCGAGCACGAGCTGCTCGCCCTCATGGAGGCGGCGGTGGAGGCCGAGACGATCGAGGCCGGCGAGCAGGTGCTCATCGAGTCGGTCATCGAGTTCGGGGACACGATCGTGCGCGAGGTGATGGTGCCGCGCACCGACATGGTGACCATCCCTTCGGACATGCGCGTGGGCGACGCCATCGAGGTGGCGATCCTCAACGGCTACAGCCGCATCCCCGTCACCGGCGAGAGCATCGACGACGTCGTCGGCATCGCGTACGCCAAGGACCTGATGCGCGCCGAGCGTGACGGCAAGGAGGACTCGGAGATCTCCACCGTGCTGCGTCCCGCCCGCGTCGTGCCGGAGTCCAAGCGCGTCGCGGAGCTGCTGCCGGAGATGCAGGCCGACACCTTCCACATGGCGATCGTCGTCGATGAGTACGGCGGCACCGCAGGGCTCGTCACGCTCGAGGACCTCATCGAGGAGCTGGTGGGGGAGATCGTCGACGAGTTCGACGTCGAGGAGCCGATGGTCGAACCGCTCGCCGGCGGCGGGGTGCGCGTCAACGCCCGCATGGCCATCGACGAGGTCAACGACCTGCTGAGCGCTGCCCTGCCCGAGGGCGACTGGGACAGCGTCGGCGGACTCATCTTCCACCTCCTCGGGCACGTGCCCGTCGAAGGCGAGCGCGTGCAGTGCGAGGGATTCGAGCTGCAGGCCCAGCGCGTCAAGGGTCGCCGCATCGGTCGGGTGCGCATCGTGCGCAGCCCGGTCGCTCCGGCAGCCGAGCCCACGTCGTGAGCGAGGTCTCGTGCACCGGGCCGGCGGAGGGCGACCACGACGAGGGCGGGGTGGACGACGAGGACCTTGGGCTCGACGACTTCGCCCCGGCCTTCCTCGCTCCGGAGGTCGAGGGTCGCGAGATCTCGCTCGCCGAGCTCGGCGGCGCCTACGACTTCACCGATGTGCCCGACGGCTTCCGCTCCGGGTTCGTGGCCGTGCTCGGCCGACCCAACGTCGGCAAGTCGACGCTGATCAACCAGATCCTGCGCCGCAAGGTCAGCATCGTGTCGGACAAGCCGCAGACCACCCGCACGCAGGTGCGTGGCGTGCTCAACCGGCCCGATGCGCAGATCGTGCTGGTCGACACCCCTGGCATCCACCGGCCGCGCACCGGGCTCGGCAGCCGCCTCAACCAGACCGCCGGCGCGGCGACCTCGGGCGTCGACGCCGTGGTGATGCTCGTGGACGCCACGCAGAAGATCGGCCCCGGCGATCGATTCATCGCCCAGAAGCTGCCAGGTGACGCGATCGTCGTCGTGAACAAGGTCGACCTCGCCAAGCCCGACGAGGTGATGGCGCAGCTCGCCCGCGCTGCCGAGCAGCTCACCGGCGCCGAGTTCTTCCCGGTCTCCGCGCGCACCGGCAAGGGCGTCGACGCGCTGGTCCAGCACCTGGTGGCTCGCATGCCCGAGGGGCCGCGGTACTACCCGGCCGACCAGGTCACCGACGTCGAGGAGGCGTTCTGGGTGGCCGAGCTGGTGCGCGAGCAGCTGCTGGCGGAGACCCGAGAAGAGCTCCCGCACTCCATCGCTGCTCGCATCACCGAGTGGGACTGGCCCTACATCCGCTGCGAGATCCTCGTCGAGCGCGACTCGCAGAAGGGGATCGTGATCGGCCGCAAGGGCGAGCGTCTCAAGCGCGTCGGCACCGCCGTGCGCGCGCAGCTCCCCGAGGGGGCCTACCTGGACCTGGTGGTGAAGGTCGAGAAGGACTGGCAGCGCCGCCCCCAGGTCATGGACCGCCTCGGCTACTGAGCGCTCGCACGTCGGGGATCGAGTCGAGCGAACGTCGGTCGCTCAGGTCGTGTCGATCGCTCGCAGGTAGGACCGGTAGGTGTAGGCCTGCTGAGCTGCGACGACGCAGCCGACGAGCGCCACGACGACCACGCCGACGAGGTGCGGTCCGGCGAGTCCGCAGATGGCTGCGACGAGGACGATCACCCCGGTCCGCTCCCTCGACAGCCGGTGCACGGTGCGCCACTGGAGCGCGGCGAGCCCGCCGACGAACCACGCCACGGACCCGGCGAGCAGCCAGAGGTCGGCGGTGTGGAGGTGGTCGGTCGGGTGCGGCACCACGTGCTTGGCCACCACGGCGTAGAGCACCAGGCCGAACACGATCGGGAAGTGGCCGAAGGTGAACAGGTCGCGCGCTGCTCTGCCCCGATCGCGGGCCCTCGTCATCGCGAGCTCGCGCTCGACGACGTCGGGCACGTAGGCGAAGTAGGCCCACCACAGCATGCAGGTGACCGTCGAGGTCGTGAGGAGCGCGGCACCGACCTTCGGGGTGAGCTCGACGCCCGACGCTGCGCCTCCGATGGCCACGACCACCTCGCCGAGCGAGATGATGACGAACAGCGCGTGTCGCTCCGCGAAGTGGGTGGGGTCGATCTTCCAGTCGTTCGATTCGTCGCCGCCTCCGCCGGCCAGCGCGCTGGCGATGTCGATGACCGCCACCGCCAGCCAGACGGCGACGCGAGCGTCGCCGTCGAGGAGCGAGCCGGCGAGGAGGACGAGCGGCGCGAGCACCGCGAGCGGGATGTAGCGCAGCCACGCGGAGCGCGCCTCGGGCTGACCCCACAGGCCGCGGCCCAAGATGGCCTGCGACCACAGGTTCACGACGAGGTAGGCCCCGGCGAACTCCGGTCCTGACGCGCCGTAGGCGTCGGGTAGGGCGACGGCCATGAGCAGCGTGGGTGGCACAGCGAGCAGCACGAGGTAGCGCTCCATCGAGCGTGCGCCTAGGTCGACGGCGGTGCCGAGCCATGCGAACTGCGACCACAGCCACCACACCAGCCAGGCCAGCAGCAAGGCTCGGCCGAGTCCCGCCCAGCTCAGGTCGCGGCCGATGACACCGGTGATCTGCGCGATCGCGAAGACGAACGCCAGATCGAGGAAGAGCTCGAGGGTGCTCGCGTGTCGGCCCTGCTCGGCGCGCTCGAGAGCGTCCGCTGCGCTGTCGGGTTCGTCTTCCATCGGGCGAGGATCCTACGGCTCTGACCGCGGGCGCTCTGCCAACCCATCAGCCTTGGTCGTTCGGTGGTCCTCACGGTGGCCCGACATCGCCGGTCTGGCATCAGACGGGCGCCAGATGCGCTCGGCGCTACGCTTCGCCAGCCGCCCGATGAGCGGGCGACGGAGGGGGTCGAGGGGACATGCGTGGACGCAGCCGATGGCGCGCGGGGACTGCGATCGTTGCTGCTGCGATGGTCCTGGCCGCCTGTAGCGACGATGGCGGCCAGGCGGGCACGACGACGGCTGAGACGACGACCACCGTGCCTGCGGCGAGCGCGCCCTGGACGATGTTCGGCTTCGACCAGGCCAACAGCCGCTACAACCCCACCGAGCGCATCCTCACCGCGGAGAATGTGGAGGGTCTCACAGAGACCTGGCGCCACGAGCTCGGCACGGGGATGAGCACCACGCCGATGGTCGTCGATGGCCTCGCCTACATCGGCGATTGGAACGGCAAGGTGCACGCCATCGACATCGAGTCCGGCGAGGTGCAGTGGACCACCGAGCTCGAGGGCGCGATCATGGCGACGGTCACCCTCGATGGCGACGCCATCTACGTGGCGAGCTCACGGCTGCTGTTCCGACTCGACCGCACCACCGGCGAGGAGCTGTGGCGAACCACCGTCTCCGAGCACCCGATCGCCATCGCTCCCGCGTCGCCTGTCGTCGCCGGCGATCTCGTGCTCCAGGGCACCGCATCGGGTGAGCTGATGGTGCCCACCGAGGACTACAGGTTCAAGGGCAGCGTGGCCGCGTTCGACGCCGAGACCGGCGAGGAGCGGTGGCGTCTGTGGCTCACCGAGGACGACGAGACCAGCGGCGCGGGTGTCGGCGTGTGGTCCACACCGTCGATCGACCCGGAGCTCGGCCTCGGCTTCGTCGGAGCCGGCAACACCTACGAGCCTCCCGCGAGCCCGCTGTCCGACAGTATCATCGCCTTCGACCTGGAGACCGGCGAGGTCGAGTGGTCGACGCAGTTCACCGTGGGCGACGTGTGGAGCATGGGCAACACCGGCGGCGTCGACGGCGACGTCGGTGCGGGGCCGAACCTCTGGGAGGTGGATGGCCGCAAGCTCGTCGGCGGCGGCGACAAGCGCGGCGAGTACCACGCGCTCGATCGCACCACCGGAGAGATCGTGTGGGAGACGAAGATGACCGAGGGCAGCGTGCTCGGCGGCGTCATCGGCACCTCGGCGCACGCGGACGGCCACCTCTTCGTGGCCTCCAACCACGGCAACGCCGACAACAACGCGCCGCTGTCGCGCTCGTCGGTGCTGGCGCTCGACGACACCGACGGCGACATCGTGTGGGAGACCGAGCTCGACGGAGCGATCTTCGCTCCGGTCAGCGTCGTGCCCGGTCTCGTTCTCGTCGGCACCACCGCAGGGACCTTGCACATCCTCGATGCAGACGACGGCGGAGAGCTGTGGACCATGGAGGTCCCAGACCAGGTCGGCGCCGGCGCGTCCGTCGTCGACGGCGTCGTCTACTGGGGCTACGGCTTCGCCCTGCTCGGCAGCGGCAGCGGCGAAGGTGCGCTGCTCGCGCTCTCCCTCGGCAGCGACGAGGCCACCACCACCACCGTGGGCAGCGAGGAGTCGCTCGGCGCCGAGGTGTACCGGACGAGCTGCTCGTCGTGCCACGGCACCCGCGGCCAGGGCGCCATCGGGCCTGCGCTCGTGGGCGTGGCGGATCGCCTCACCATCGAGGACCACGAGGCGATCGTGCGAGACGGCATCCGCCAGATGCCGCCGTTCGCGGACGCGCTGAGCGCCGAGGAGATCGACGCCGTGATCGAGCACGAGCGCAGCGGTCTCGGCTGACCGACGCCTAGCTGCGTGCTCGCGCGCCTCGCAGCATCGACGCCCTCCAGCACACGTTGCGCACCATCGTCGCGCGGGCGGCCCTCCCTTCAGCGGCGATCGTCGACCGATCTGGCTTCGCTGTCAACGTTTCGCAACCCCCGTGCGTTGACGTGGTGGTCGGCGAGATCCGGCCAGCTCCGTGGAGGGATCGATCCTTGATCGCTGGGGCGGAAGGAGCGAGCGCGATGGGCAGTTCGGCACGTGAGGGTCAGCTGGTGGGGCGATCCGTCGCCGGCGGAGGTGGAGGTGGGGTTCGTGGTCGCCGTTGGGGGCCTCTGTCGCTCCCCGCGACGGGTGTGCTCGTGCTGCTGGTCGTGTTCGTGGTGGTCACGTTCGGGGTTCGACGGCAGGTCGCCCTGGACGATGAGCACGAGGCGCTCACGCAGCGGTCAGACGAGGTCGCGGCGCTGCTGACGAGCACGTTCGCGCCGATCGAGGCCAACTTGGGGCTCCTCGCCGCTGTGTACACGACGACCGGCCCAGACACGGCGACCTTCGAGGCGGTTGCCGAGACGGTGAGCGCTCGTCCCGGTAGCACGGTCGTGCTCGTCGAGCGTCGAGAGGGCGGCTTCGTCGAGGTGGCCGGTGCACCGGAGGTATCCGTCGCGTCGTCATCGACTTCGACGATCGAACCGATCCTCGAGCGGGCCCTCGAGCTCCGCGGTCTCGTCAGCGAGGTCGTCCCCGGCACGAGCACCTCGACCCTGGTGCTCGCACACCCCGCGGGCGAGGGTGCGGTCATCTATCAGACCCTCCCGATCGACCCCACCGCTTCTGCTGGCGGGGACGATGACGGTCCGTTCAGCGAGCTGGTGGGCTCGGTGTACGTCGGCCCCGACCCGGACGCCGATCAGCTGGTGATCAGCACCGTCGGAGCGGATTCGACCGACGAGGTGGTCGGGAAGACGTTCGACGTGGGGTCTGAGCAGTGGCTCGTGGTGGTCGGCGCCAAGGACCCGCTGACCGACGCCTTCCAACGACAGCTCCCATGGCTCATCTTGGCGGTGGGTCTCGCTGTATCGGTGTTGGCCACCGCCCTCGTCGAGACACTTGCGAGGCGGAGCGTCTACGCCCAGAACCAGGTCGCCGAACGGACCGAGGACCTCGAGTCGACCATGGCAGCGCTCGATGAGGCCCGCCGAGTCGCGGAGGAGGCCAACTTCTCGAAGAGCGAGTTCCTGTCGCGGATGAGCCACGAGCTGCGCACCCCACTGAACGCCGTAATCGGCTTCGCTCAGATCCTCGAGCTCGATGAGCTCACCGAAGACCAACGAGACGCCGCGGGCCAGATCATCAAAGGGGGACGCCACCTCCTGACGCTGATCAACGAGATCCTCGACCTGTCACGCATCGAGGCGGGTGGTCTCAGCCTCTCACCGGAGCCGGTCCTAGTATCGGAGCTGCTCGGCGAGGCGGTCTCGCTGGTGCGCCCACTCGCCGACCAGGCCTCCGTGAACCTCACCGCCGACGGCCACCACTCGTGCCACAAGCACATTCTCGCCGACCGCCAACGCGTGCTTCAGATCCTGCTGAACCTGCTGTCCAACGCCGTGAAGTACAACCGACCACGAGGTACCATCGCCATCTACTGCGAAGCGCGTGCGGGCAACGTGCTGCGCATCAACGTCGCCGACACCGGCATCGGGATCGCTGCTGAGAAGCTCGGTCTGGTGTTCGCACCGTTCGAACGCCTCGGGGTGGAGGTCTCCAACATCGAGGGATCAGGAATCGGCCTGGCGCTGTCGAGTCGGCTCGCGGAGGCCATGGGCGGCACGCTCGGCGTCGATAGCGAGCTCGGCCAGGGCAGCACCTTCTGGTGCGACCTCCCTGAGGTCGAAGGGCCCATCGAGCGATTCGAACGACTCGGTCCTCCAGGAACCGCCGCCGAGCCATCTGGTCGATCGGCCCCGACGATCCTGCACATCGAGGACAACCTCGCCAACGTCAAGCTCATCGAACGGATCCTCGACCGCCACCATCCCGAGATGACCCTGGTCGTGGCCATGCAGGGCCGCCTCGGCCTCGAGCTCGCCATCGAGCACCGACCGGCGATCATCCTCCTCGACCTCCACCTCCCCGACATCTCCGGCGACGAGGTGCTCCAGCGACTCCGAACAGACCCAGCCACAGCGAAGATCCCGGTGGTGATGGTCAGCGCAGACGCCAGCCCCAACCAGGTGCAACGCCTTCTCGCCTCGGGTGCTGCCGCCTACCTGACCAAGCCGATCGACGTGCCCGAGCTCGTCGACACCATGGACCGGCTGATCGCCGACGCACCTTGAGCGAGATGGTCAGCTCGTCGACCGAATCGACGAGCGCCTAGGTCGAGGCGGTGGCGTGCAGGTTGGACCGGCGTCAGCTGCGCCGCTCCACGGCTTCCGCGACGGAGGCGAACAAGGTGAACCACGGCGCGCTGGTCGCCGTCGAGGTCGTTCGGCTCTGGGCACCGTCGCGCAATCAGATCGCTCGATCGCTACATGGCTCGGGTGTGGAGGTCGCTGAGGAGGGCGAGGACCTCGGCGCGGTCCTTGGTGCGGCGCATCGGGGGAAGCCCACCGATGAGATCCCACCGGTAGCCGGCGGAGGCGAGCCGGCTGTCGAGCACCGCGACGACCCCGCGGTCGGTGGCGGTGCGGATGAGGCGGCCCGCGCCCTGCGCGAGGAGCACCGTGGCGCGGGGCAGGTCGATGGTGCGGAACGCCGCCTCGCGCGCTCGTTCGCGCCGGGCCGACAGCAGCGGGTCGTCGGGTCGGGGGAAGGGCAGCTTGTCGATGGTCACCAGCGTCAGCGACGGCCCCGGCACGTCGATGCCCTGCCAGAAGCCCATGGTGGCGAACAGCGACGAGGTTGCGTCCTCGGTGAACGTGCGTAGCAGCGCCGGCTTGGGAAGGTCGTCCTGGCGCAGCAGCCGCCCCGGGATCTCGCCGCGCAGCGCATCGGCGGCGGCGCGCATCATCCGCCACGACGTGAACAGCGCAAGCGTCCTGCCGCCCGCGGCGTGGATGAGCGACGCCAGCTCGTCGATGGCCCGCTCCTCCCACCGCGGGTCGCGCGGCTCGGGGAGGTGGGTCGCGCAGTACAGGACGGCCTGGTGCTCGTAGTCGAAGGGGCTGCCGACGTCGAGCACCTCGCGATGCGCCTCGGGCACACCCAGGGACTCGGCGATGGCGTCGGGCAGCGTCGCGGAGGTGAGCACCACCGCCGGGCCGCCCCACAGGTGCTCGTCGAGCACCCGGGCGACTTCGAGCGGCGCCACGCGCAGCACCGGCCGGTCCTCGTCGCCCTCCACCCACGCCACCTCGGACTCGGCCACCTCCAGCGAGCGCAGCAGATCCTCGCCGAGGGCGCCGGCGGCCTGCATGGCGCGCTCCTTGCGCGCCGAGGCGTCAGGGTCGGTGGTGTCGATGCGCCGCAGCGCCTCGAGCGCCCGGTTGACGCGCTCGGTCCCGGCCGCCATCGCGTCCTGCAGCTCGGCATCGGGCCGCCGCAGCCGGGTACCGAGCAGCGGTCGCAGCGCATCACGGATGCGGTCGCCGACGAGCTCGAGGTCCTCGACGAGCGCCGGGTCGTCGACGATCGCAGCGACCGTGCGCGCGAGGTGAGCGCAACGGCCTGCGCTGAGCTCGACGCCGACGGTCGCCGACAGCACGTCCTCGAGCTGGTGCGCCTCGTCCACGATCAGCACGTCGTGCTCGGGCAGCACCGCGCCGTCAGTCGCCAGGTGCATGCCGTAGAGGTGCTGGTTGACGACGATCACGTCGGCCTCCGCTGCCCTGTCGCGGGCCAGCTCGGTGAAGCAGACCCCGCCCTTCGGACACCGCGACCTGCCGGGGCACTCGCGGGCCCCGACGCTGATGGCGGCCCACGCGGCGGCCGACGGCTCGACCTCGAGCTCGGCGCGATCTCCCGTCGAGCTGTCCTGTGCCCACGCCGCGAGCGATGCCAGCTCCTCGGGCGACGCGCCGGCGCTCATGCCATCGAGCGAGAGCTGCGCGTCGCCGCCGCGGTCGAGCTCGGCCAGCCGCTGGCGGCACGCGTAGTTGCTGCGGCCCTTGAGCACCGCGAACTCGAACGGCACGCCGAGGTGCTCGGCGAGGAACGGCAGGTCCCGGTCGGCCAGCTGGTCCTGCAGCGCCTTGGTGGCGGTGGCCACGACCGTCCGCCGGTGGCCGAGGATCGCGGGCACCAGGTAGGCGAGCGACTTGCCGGTGCCGGTGCCGGCCTGCACCAGCAGGGGGCGCTTCTCTGCGATGGCGACGCCGACTGCCTCGGCCATCGTCACCTGTCCGGGGCGCGCCTCGCCCGCAGGCAGCGCGGCGGTGGCGCGCGCCAACGCGGCGGCGACGGGGCTGCGCTCGGGCATCCGGCGACCGTACCGGACCGGGTGAGCGGCGGTGCTCCACCCCCGGGCTCAGATCAGGTGACGGTGAGGGTCCCAGACATCGACTGGCCGTGGATCGTGCAGAAGATGGGGTGCGCATCGGGGTCGAGGCCGGCCAGCGATAGCGACGCGGAGCCGCCGGCGGGGATGTTGACGCTGTTGCCGAAGTGGTCCGACGTCACGCCGTGCGGCACCGAGTCCAGGTTCTTGATCGTGATCGAGGTGCCAGCGCGGCCCGTGAGACCGATGAACTGGAACGCCGAGATGCGCGGGCCGGTGGCCGCGGGCGGCGGTGGAGGCGGTGGCTTCAGTGCCGGCGCGGGGGTCGGGTTGGGGGTGGGTGCCGGCATGGGGGTCGGACTCGGTGCCGGTGCCGGTGCCGGTGCCGGCACCGGAGCGGGAGCGGGAGGTGGTGCCCCGGCGACGGTCGTCACGGTGCTCGATGTCGCCCCCGACGCTGCGGTCGTGGTGGTCGAGCCACCGGTGGTGGACGTCGGTGCCTCGGTCGTGGTCGTGGCGTCGGTCGTCGTCGTCGACTCGGTGGTGGTGGAGCGCTCGCTGCCGGTCGTGTCGGTGGCGACCTCGTCCCCGCTGCCGCCGCATGCGGCGGCGAGCAGCGCGGCGGCGATCGAGATCGCCGCGGTGCGGGTGCGGATGTGCATGGGTGCTCCTGGTCAGCTCACGACGAGCGTGCCGCTCATCGATCCGTGGATCTCGCAGTAGATCTCGTACTCGCCCGCCGCGGGGGTGGTGAACGTGTCGGACTCGCCGCCGCCGAGCGACAGCGAGACCGACTCGTCGTCGAACGAGAAGGTGTGGGCGAAGTCGTCGCGGTTGGTCACCGTGACCTCGGCGCCGCTGTCGACCTCGAGGTCGTGGAACTCGAGGTCCTCGATGAACGGGCCGGTGGCATCCTCGGCACCCGCCGTCGTGGTGGATCCGCCATCCGCGATCGTGGTGCTCGAGTCGGCGTGAGCCTCGGTGGTCGTCACCGCGGAATCGGGATCGTCGGAGCCGCATGCGGGCACCGCGAGGATCAGGATTACGGTCAGCAGCGCAGCTCGGCGCATCGTTCCCCCTTCGGGCCGCACCGCGCGGTACGACGGCACGCAGCGTACGCCGTGGGCACCGCCCCGCGCCGCCACAGCCCCCTGTGCGCAGGAGAGTGCGCGAAGCGTTCGCACAGGTGCGCACCGGCGCCAGAGTCGACCGAGTGTGCGTAGGTGGATGCGCGAAGTGTTCACGCACCTACGCATGGGAGCGGGGAGCGGGGAGCGGGGAGCGGGGAGCGGGGGGCAGGTGGCGGGGGTGGGGGCGCCGGGGCGGTAGCGTCGCTGCGATGCAGGCCGCCGACCTCGATCCCCGCCGCATCCCCGCGCACGTGGCGCTGGTGATGGACGGCAATGGCCGCTGGGCGACACGCCGGGGCCTCAAGCGCACCGAAGGCCACGAGGCTGGCGAGGAGGCGCTCTTCGACACCGTCGAAGGCGGCCTCGAGCTGGGGTTGGACTGGATGACGGTCTACGCGTTCAGCACCGAGAACTGGCGGCGACCCACCGACGAGGTGCGCTACCTCATGGGCTTCAACGAGCGGCTGCTGGTGCGCCGGCGCGACGAGCTGCACGAGCGAGGCGTGCGGATGCGGTTCGTCGGGCGGCGTGACTGGCGGGTGCCCAAGCGGCTGCTGCGCCGGATGGACGAGTCCATCGCACTCACGCAGCACAACACGACGATGACGCTCACGATCGCCTTCAACTACGGCGGTCGAGCCGAGATCGTCGATGCCGTGCGGTCCATCGTGCGCGAGGGCATCGCTCCCGAGAAGATCGACGAGCGCACCATCGCCAAGCGCCTGTACGACCCGTCGATGCCGGAGCCGGACCTGATGGTGCGCACCTCGGGCGAGTACCGCATCTCGAACTTCCTGCTGTGGGAGCTCGCGTACAGCGAGCTGGTGTTCACCGACGTGCTGTGGCCGGACTTCCGCCGTGAGCACCTGTTCGCCGCGGTCGACGAGTACCAGCGACGTGACCGGCGCTTCGGTGGCGTCGACGACTGACCATGAAGCTCTACCGGGACCAAGGCGTCGTCCTGCGGACCTGGAAGCTCGGTGAGGCCGACCGCATCGTCGTGCTGATGACCCGCGGCCACGGCAAGGTGCGTGCGGTGGCGAAGGGGGTGCGCAAGACGGCCTCGCGCTTCGGGTCCCGTCTCGAGCCGATGAGCCACGTGGCGGTGCAGCTGCACCTGGGGCGAGAGCTCGACGTCATCACGCAGGTGGAGCGCATCGACGTGTTCCGCGCCGTGCGCGAGGACCTGGACCGCCTGGCTCGGGTCTCGCCGATGCTCGAGGCCGTCGACCAGCTCGCCCAGGAGCGAGAGCCGGACCCGCGCCTCTACCAGATGCTCGTCGGGGCGTTGCAGGCGCTCGAGGGCGATGCTGGTCCTGCGGTGGTGCCCGCCTTCTTCCTCAAGGTGCTCGCGCACGAGGGCGTGCGTCCCGAGGTGGACGTCTGCGTGGAGTGCGGGACCGACGTGGGCCTCGTCGCGTTCGACCTCGACGCCGGCGGCGTCCTGTGCGGTGACCACCGCCGAGGCACCGGCATCTCGCCTGACGCGCTCGACCTGCTGCGGCGCACGCTCGGGGGGCAGCTGGCTTCGGTGCTCGCCGAGCCGCCCTCGCCGGCGCTGCACGAGGTCGAGGCGCTCGCCACTCGGGCCATGGAGCACCACGTCGAGCGGAGGATCCGGTCGATCACCACCCTCGAGCCCTGATCGGTCGCCGCCGGGCGAACGCGGCGGTCGATCAGATCGGCGTCCAGGTCTGCGAGCCCTCGTCGAACTGCTGCCAGCGCTGCGCGGCTGCGTCCCACGCGATGTAGGCGTTGCGGTCCGCATCCCAGCGGGGTTGCGACGGGTCGTCGGCGGCCGGGGTGGCCGAAGGCGCCGCAGCCGGCGGGGGAGCGGCAGCTGCGCCCGGGGCGGGTGCCATCGGGGCGCCGGGCATCGGCTGCCCCGGCATCGGCGCGCCGGGCATCGGAGTGGCCCAGCCGGTGGCGGCCGCGACGTTTCCGGCGACCGGCACGGGCACGCCCATGGCGCCGGCGTCGATGACGTAGGTGGATGCCACCATGTCGCCGACGCGGCGGTGGCCCTTCGAGCTCGAGGCGGTGATGAGGCCGACGAGACCGGGGATGCAGTACGGGGCGAGGTCGACGATCCACAGGAGCTGGCGCAGGAACGCGGCGAGGATGCCGGGTGGTTGCCCGGCGCCGTTGACGGTGCGGATGCCGAAGACGACCTTGCCTGGCGTCTTGCCCGTCGTGCCCTGCCACCACCAGAAGATCGCTCCGCCGATGACGAGCTGCAGCAGGTTGACGAGGCCCTGCGGCCCGCTGTCCACGAACCAGATCGTGTCGCCGACGTGGAAGCACATGCTGGTCCCGACCACGTTGTCGTTGGCCGGTCCGTACGACTCGCCGTAGGTGCTCTCCGACACGCCGCAGTCGCGGCGCAGCGAGCGAGGCGCCTCGTCGTAGGGCATGGACTCGATGTTGAGGAAGAGGAGGCTCAGCACGGTGCTGACGATCGCCATGAGCACGACGTCGACGATGGCGGCGCCGATGCGCTTGCCGACGACGGCGGTGGGATCTGCGATGGGCATCATCGGCTGCACAGCTGCTCCTCGGGGGTGCTCAGGTGATCGGGGACCACGCCTGGGTGGCGTCGTCGAACTGCTTCCACGTCTGCTCGTCGGCGTCCCACGCGATGTAGGCGTTGCGCTGCGGGTCCCACGTCGGCTGGGTCGGGTCGCCTCCGCCGCTGCTGGCGGCAGGTGCAGGGGCGGCAGGCGCCGCGCCGGTCGCGGCAGCGAATCCGACGCCTTCGAGGTCGGCGCCGCGAGGTGCTGCTGCGGGCGGCGGAGCGAGGGGGGCGGACGTCGGGGCGTACGCGCTCGGTGGCGCCGCCCAGCCACCGGCGGGGACCACCGGTGTGGTGAGGCCCGGGATCGCGATCGGCTGACCGGTGTCGGAGGTGCGCACCACGAAGGTCTTCGCCGCCATGTCGCCGACGCGGCGGTGACCCTTCGATGCGCTGGCGGCGATGAAGCCGATGAGCGGCCCGCAGAAGGCGCCGTCGACGACCCACAGGATCGAGCGAAGGAAGGCGCGGCCGAGGCCAGGAGGCCTGCCCTCGGCGTTCACGACCCGGACGCCGACGAGGAGCTTGCCCAAGGTGGCGCCGGTGAGGCCCTGCAGGACGACGAACATGACGAACGCCACGCCGAGGTACAGGAGGAACCCCGTGGCGAGGTCCGCGCTGCGCACGATGAAGCCCGTGCCGTCGTCGGCCACGTAGATCATGTCGTCGCCCTCGAACGTCGTGATGCCCGACGCCGTCGCGACCTGGAGCCGGCTCTCGCCGGTCGCCTCCTCGATCGAGTAGAAGCCCGACGGGGAGTAGCCGGCGAAGGGACGTTCGTCGAAGCTCACCGCGTTGGACAAGATCGGCACGAACAGCAGCGCGAGCAGCAGCGTCCAGTCGATGAGGTAGGCCACCACGCGGCGGCCGAGGACGGTGGTTGGATCTGGGGCACCGTAGGGGGCGGTCACGGCCCCAGTCTGCTCGCTGGGCCCGGCCCCGCGCAGGGATCCCGTGACGGGGGCTCGCGCAGCGACCGCTAGCCTCCCGCCCATGCCGGTGCCCAACGACCAGATGCTCATGGACAAGGTGGTCAACCTCACCAAGCGGCGGGGCTTCGTGTTCCCCTCCGTCGAGATCTACGGCGGCTTCCGGTCCACCTACGACTACGGACCCATCGGGGTGCTGCTGCTGCGCAACGTGAAGGAGGCGTGGTGGCGCACGATGGTCCAGCAGCGCCACGACGTCGTCGGCCTCGACGCCGCGATCCTCTCGCCCCCTCAGGTGTGGCAGGCCTCCGGGCACCTGGCCAACTTCACCGATCCGCTCGTCGAGTGCCGCGAGTGCAACACCCGCCACCGCCTCGACAAGCTGGATGACCCCGACACCTGCCCCGCGTGCGGCAAGACGGGCACGTTCACCGAGGCGCGCGAGTTCAACCTCATGTTCAAGACCCACGCCGGCCCTGTGGCCGACGGCGGCGCCGAGTGCTACCTGCGCCCCGAGACGGCGCAGGGCATGTTCGTGAACTTCGCCAACGTGCTCAACACCAGCCGCAAGCGCCCGCCGTTCGGCATCGCGCAGATCGGCAAGTCGTTCCGCAACGAGATCACACCGGGAAACTTCGTGTTCCGCACGCGCGAGTTCGAGCAGATGGAGATGGAGTTCTTCGTGCCGCCCGACGAGGCGCAGCAGTGGTACGAGTACTGGTGCGCGCAGCGGTTCGCCTGGTACCTCGAGCTCGGCATCCCCGAGGACCGCCTGCGCCTGCGTCCGCACGACGACGACGAGCTCAGCCACTACTCGAGCGGCACCTCCGACGTGGAGTACCTGTTCCCGTGGGGATGGGACGAGCTCGAGGGCATCGCCAACCGCGGCGACTACGACCTCACGCAGCACGCGACGGCGTCCGGCGAGAAGCTCGACTTCTTCGACCAGGCCACCAACGAGCGGTACGTCCCGCACGTGATCGAACCGGCGGCTGGCGCGACGCGCCCGATGATGGCGTTCCTGCTCGCCGCCTACGACGAGGAGGAGGTCAACGGCGAGACGCGCACCGTGCTGCGCCTCCACCACCGCCTCGCCCCCTACAAGGTCGCCGTGCTCCCGCTCTCGAAGAAGGCCGAGCTGGTGCCCACCGCGCAGGCGCTCTTCGAGGAGCTCTCCGGGCAGTGGATGTGCGACTACGACGAGACGCAGGCCATCGGCCGCCGCTACCGCCGCCAGGACGAGCTCGGCACGCCGTACTGCGTGACCGTCGACTTCGACACGTTGGAGGATCAGGCCGTCACCGTGCGCGACCGCGACACCATGGAGCAGGTCCGGGTGCCGATCGCCGAGGTGTCCGCTCACCTGCGGGCGCTCCTCAGCTGAGCGCAGCCAGCGGGGTCCTTCGGCCCTGAACCCGGCGGCCGCCCGTCGATAGGGTGCCCGCGTGCGCTTCGTCTACTCCTTCGACCACGACCACGGCCGGCCGTCGAGGGAGCTCGCGGGGCTGCTCGGCGGCAAGGGAGCGAACCTGGCAGAGATGGCCGGGGCGTTGCAGCTGCCCGTCCCGCCGGGGTTCACCATCACCACCGAGGCGTGCCGCGCGTGGCAGGACCGGGGCTGGCCTTCAGGGCTCGACGCCGAGCTGGCAGACGCGCTCGCAGCGCTGGAGGGCGCAGTCGGTCGTCGCCTCGGCGACCCGGCCGACCCGCTGCTGCTGTCGGTGCGCTCCGGTGCCCGCTTCTCGATGCCCGGGATGATGGACACGGTCCTCAACCTCGGCCTGCACCCCGCCGCGCTCGCCACGCTCGCCGCGCAGCACGGCGAGTGGTTCGCCGCCGACACCTGGCGGCGCTTCGTGGAGCAGTTCGGCCGCGTCGTGCTCGACGTCGCCGGCGATGACCTCGCCGCGGCGGCTCGCCCGGTGCTCCACGCCGCCGGCGTCGTCGACGCCAGCGCTCTTGACGTCGCCGGCCTGCGTGCCCTTGCCGCCGCTCACCTCGAGGTCGTCGAGGAGCGCAGCGGTGCCTCCTTCCCGATGGACCCGACGGCGCAGCTGCGCCTCGCGGTGGAGGCGGTGCTCGGATCGTGGTCGTCGTCGCGAGCGGTGCACTACCGGACGCGGGAGGGGATCCCGCACGACCTCGGCACCGCGGTGAACGTGCAGGCGATGGTGTTCGGCAACCGAGACGACCGATCCGGCACCGGTGTCGCCTTCACGCGCGATCCGGCGACGGGCGAGGCCGTGCCCTACGGCGACTTCCTGCTGCAGGCCCAGGGAGAAGACGTCGTCGCCGGCGTGCGTGCGACCGAGCCGCTGGCAGCGCTCGCCACCACCTTCCCCGACGTCCACGCCGAGCTGCTGTCGATCTTCGAGCTCCTCGAGCGGCACTACCGCGACATGCTCGACATCGAGCTCACGGTCGAGTCGGGACGGCTGTGGATCCTCCAGGTGCGCGTGGGCAAGCGCTCCGGTGTGGCCGCGCTGCGCATCGCCGTGGAGCTCGCGGCTGACCCGGTGTTCGCCCTCAGCCACGGGGAGGCCGTCGCGCGCGTCACCCCCGAGCACCTCGAGCAGATCCTGTACCCCCGCTTCGCCGCCGCGCACGCCGAGCAGCTCACAGCGGGGCTCGGTGCCTCGCCGGGCGCCGCGGTGGGCGCCGTGGTGCTCAACGCCGTCGACGCGGTCGCAGCGCGCGCCGAGGGCCGCGACGTGATCCTCGTGCGCGAGGAGACCTCGCCCGAGGACGTCGCAGGCATGGAGGCCGCCGTCGGTGTGCTCACCAGCCGCGGCGGACTCGTCAGCCACGCGGCGGTGGTGGCGCGGGGCTGGGGCAAGCCAGCGGTCGTCGGCGCCGAGGCGGTGGTCGTCGCTGCCGACGGCTTCGACGTCGGTGACGTGCACGTGGCCGTCGGCGACATCATCTCGATCGACGGCTCGACGGGAGCGGTGGTGCGCGGCGGCGTCGAGCTCGCCGCCGGCGACCCGCCACCCGAGCTCGACGTCGTCCTCGGCTGGGCCGACGAGATCCGCGCCGGGCACCTCGGCGTGCGCGCCAACGCCGACACCGGTGCGGATGCAGCGGTCGCCCGGCGGCTCGGTGCCGAGGGCATCGGGCTGTGTCGGACCGAGCACCAGTTCCTCGGCGACCGCCTGCCGGTGGTGCAGCGGATGATCCTCGCCGACGGCCACGAGGCGGAGGCCGCTGCGCTCGCCGAGCTCGCGGAGCTCCAGCGGAGCGACTTCGTCGCGCTGCTCGAAGCGATGGACGGGCTTCCCGTGACCATCCGCCTGCTGGACCCGCCCCTGCACGAGTTCCTGCCGTCGATCGAGGAGGTGCTCGTCGCCGAGGCCGGTGGCGGCGTCGACGATGCGCAGCGGGCCCTGTTCGCCGCAGCTCGGCTGTGGCGGGAGGACAACCCGATGCTGGGCACGCGCGGCGTGCGCCTCGGCATCATCCGCGACGGCCTCTACCGGATGCAGGCCCGCGCGGTGGCCGAGGCGACCGTCGACCGGCTCGAGGCCGGCGGCGACCCGCGGCCGGCGATCATGATCCCGCTGGTCGTGGCGCGCGGCGAGCTCACCCTCGTGCGCGGCTGGGTGCTCGAGGAGGTCGCAGCGGTCGCCGTCGAGTCCGGACGGGCGTTGTCGATCTCGGTCGGCACGATGATCGAGACGCCGCGCGCCGCGCTGCTCGCCGAGGAGATCGCGCTCGACGCCGACTTCTTCAGCTTCGGAACCAACGACCTCACGCAGATGACGCTCGGGTTCAGCCGCGACGACGTCGAGGGTCGCATCATGCCGCGGTACCTGGAGGAGGGGATCCTGCCCGCCGACCCGTTCAAGACCATCGACCGCGATGGCGTCGGGGAGCTGGTGCGCCTCGGCATCGAGCGGGGCAAGGCGGGGAACCCCGAGCTCGAGATCGGGGTGTGCGGCGAGCACGGCGGCGACCCTGCATCCATCGAGCTGCTCGCTGCGGTGGGCTGCGACTACGTCTCCTGCTCGCCGTACCGGGTGCCGATCGCTCGTCTCGCCGCCGCCCACGCGGTGCAGCAGATGGCCGCGCCGGGTGCTGCGGAGGCTGACACCGGCCGCTAGGTCACCGAACTCGGGCCTGCGGGGCGCTGGTACCGTCCGCCCCAGGAGGCCGCTGGCGCACATGGGCATCGTCGACGAGGACATCGAGAAGGTCCGCGAGGCCTCCGACATCGTCGCGATCGTCAGCCAGCACCTCGCGCTGCGCAAGGTCGGGCGGCGGCACATGGGGCTGTGCCCCTTCCACGCCGAGAAGTCCGGCTCGTTCTCCGTCAACGCCGAGCAGGGGCTCTACTACTGCTTCGGCTGCGGCGCGAAGGGCGACGTCATCACCTTCGTGCGAGAGGTCGAGCACCTCGACTTCGTGGGTGCCGTGGAGTGGCTGGCGGGCCGCACCGGCATCACGCTGCGCTACACCGATCAGGCCGAGGGCGAGGGTCGCAAGAAGAAGCAGAAGCTCCTCGACGCCATGGCGAAGGCGACGGCCTGGTACCACGAGCGGCTCCTGTCGGGGCCCGACGCGGCCGCGGCGCGCAGCTACCTCCGCTCGCGGGGCATGAGCGGCGACGAGGTCCGCCAGTTCAGCATCGGGTGGGCGCCGGAGGGGTGGGACGCGCTGGCCAAGGCGCTGCGGCTCCCCAACGAGGTCTGGGTGCAGTCAGGGCTCGGCTTCCTGAACCGCAACGATCGCCAGACCGACGCGTTCCGAGGTCGCGTCCTGTTCCCGATCATGGATGTGGCGGGCAACCCGGTCGCCTTCGGCGGTCGCATCCTCCCCGACGGCGAGGGCCCGAAGTACAAGAACTCGTCGGAGAGCGCGATCTACGCCAAGAGCCGCACGCTCTACGGGCTGAACTGGGCCAAGACGGCCATCGTGCAGGCCGACGAGGCGATCGTGTGCGAGGGCTACACCGACGTGATCGGGTTCCACGCCGCAGGCGTGCCGCGGGCGGTCGCGACGTGCGGCACGGCGCTCACCGAGGAGCACCTCGCCGCGCTGCGGCGATTCGCCCGCCGCATCGTGCTCGCCTTCGACGCCGACAGCGCCGGCCAGTCCGCCGCGGAGCGCGTCTACGAGTGGGAGCGCAAGCACGACCTCGAGATCGCCGTCGCCGCGCTTCCCGACGGCGTCGATCCGGGCGACCTGGCCCGCACCGATCCGGACGCGCTGGCCGCCGCGGTGCAGGGCGCCACGTCGTTCCTCGGCTTCCGCGTCGGGCGGGTGCTGGGCGCGGCGGACCTCGCCTCGCCCGAGCGCCGCGTGCGCGCAGCTGAGGCCGCCATCGACGTCGTGCGCGAGCACCCGAGCCCGCTGGTGCGCGACCAGTACGTGATCGAGATCGCTGATCGCTGCAAGGTCGACCCCGAACGTCTGCGGACCGCGCTGGCCGGCCCGGCGCGGCGCACGGAGCCCCCAGCGAAGGGTCGCGGCAAGCACGATCAGTACCAGAGCCAGTCGCGGGCGCCGATGGCCCGGGTGCGCGAGAGCCCCGAGCTCGAGGCGCTGCGCCTCGCCATCCACCGCCCCGAGGAGGTGGCGGCGTGGCTCGAGCCATCGCTGTTCGACGACCTGCGATGCCTCGCCGCGTTCCGTGCGCTCGCCGGCTCGATGACGCTGCACGAGGCGATCGCTGCCGCCGATCCAGCCGCCGCGGATCTGCTGGCGCGCCTCGCCGCGGAGGAGACCGATGCGGAGGCGCTCGACGTCGTCGCCCGCCTCGTCCAGCAGGCCGGGGCGCGCACCCTGGTGGACCTCGAGCGGCGGGCGCGCGTCGGCGACGACGAGGCGCTGGCGCTGGCCTCGACGATCGCCGCGATCAAGCTGGGGCTCGAGGAGCTGCGCGACCACCACGAGCCCGCCGAGGTGCTCGACCGGTTGCTAGGTTTGCTCGTCCAGGGGGACGAGGAGCGATGACCGACAGCCCGGCGCTCGCATCACCGTTCGCGGGGGTGGACGAAGCAGACCTGCACCGCCTGATCGTGCGCGGCCGCAAGGCCGGCACCCTGTCGCTCGACGAGGTCCTCAAGCTGCTGGCCACCGTCGAGCTCACCGCAGAGGTCATCCTCTCTGTGCGCACCTTCCTCGCTGAGCGCGACATCATCCTCGACGAGGACGTCGACGTCGATGACGAGGACGTCGCCCAGGCCCTCGCCGAGGTCGCCGCCGCGCCGGCGCCCCCGGCGAAGCGCGCCCCAGCGAAGCGTGCGCCGCGTCCGTCGGGGGAGTCCGCAGGCTCGGCTGATCCGGTGCGCATGTACCTGCGGGAGATCGGCCGTGTGGCGCTGCTCACCGGTCCCCAGGAGGTCGCCCTCGCCAAGCGCATCGAGGCCGGGGTGGCCGCGTCGGTGCGCCTGGCGGAGGCAGCAGCGGTGGGCGAGCGCCTCACGGTCGTCGAGCTCGAGGCGCTCAAGGAGGCCGAGGACGACGGCGAGCTGGCCAAGAGCGAGCTGACGCAGGCCAACCTGCGGCTCGTGGTGTCCATCGCCAAGCGCTACAGCAACCGCGGGATGCTGCTGCTGGACCTGATCCAGGAGGGCAACCTCGGGCTGATGCGCGCGGTGGAGAAGTTCGACCACGCCAAGGGCTTCAAGTTCTCGACCTACGCGACGTGGTGGATCCGCCAGTCGATCACCCGCTCCATCGCGGATCAGGCACGCACGATCCGCATCCCGGTGCACATGGTCGAGTCCATGAACAAGGTGCATCGGGTGCAGCGCCAGATGGCCCAAGAGCTCGAGCGCGAGCCCACCATCGAGGAGCTCGCCGACAAGGTCGACATGACCGAGGCGCGGGTGCGAGAGATCCTGCGCATCAGCCAGGACCCGCTCTCGCTCGACTCGCCCGTCGGCGAGGAGGACGACTCGTCGCTCGGCGACTTCATCAAGGACGAGGCGGCGCTCGCCCCCGCGGACGTCGCCGCGCGCAAGATGCTCGGCGAGGCGATCCTGGAGGCGCTCGACGAGCTCAACGACCGCGAGAAGCAGGTCGTGCGGCTGCGGTTCGGGCTCGACGACGGTCAGCCACGCACCCTCGAGGAGGTGGGGAGGGAGTTCGGCGTGACGCGCGAGCGCATCCGGCAGATCGAGTCGAAGACGCTCGCGAAGCTGCGCCACCCCCACCGCAGCAAGAAGCTGCGGGACTACCTCGAGGAGTAGGCCTGAGCCTGGGCGGTGGCGGGACCGCCCAGGCTCACCTCTCGCGGTCCTGGTCGAACAGGGGTGCCTCGAGGGTGAGATCGATGTCGTCGGTCGCGTCGCCCAGCAGGCTCTTGGCGCGCGCCACGCCGTCGGTCACCGCGGCGCCAGCCCGGTCGCGAGCCTTGTCCCGGGCTGATTGGTAGGCCTGGCTCTCGCGGAGGCGGTCGGCCATCGCCTCGAGCTGCACGTAGCGCTCCTCGCCCGCCTTGGCACCGAACCAGTAGCCGACGCCCAACCCCACCACGAGACCAGCCTTGAAGCCCATGGGGCCGTTGTAGTCGCAGACGTCGGATCGGTGGGGGATGGGGGAGCCGACGCGCTGCGTGGTCGAGCGACCACAACACTTCGTTGTCACACCCCCTGTGCATGCTGCACCCATGGGATATCGAGGCAAGGTCGACGAGCAGGAGCGGGCACGAGCGCTGGACCTGGAGCGAGCGGTGAGGCACTGGACTGCGATCACCGGCATCCCGGCTTCGTAGTTCACCAAGCCCTATCGCGCGGTCCCCGACGTCGGCATCCGCCACAACAAGCACGAGCACGGCTGCTTCACCGTTCGCTACAGCTGCTCGCGTACGCATCGGGCCGTGATGGGGCTCGTGCGGGCGCTGCTATCCTGCGGCGACCTTCCGGGGTAGCTCAACCGGCGGAGCAGGGGATTGTTAATCCCAAGGTTGTGGGTTCGAGTCCCACCCCCGGAGCCACCTGACGGGCGCCGCAGTCGCGGCGCCCGTTGCGCGCCCGGACCCCGCCGGCGACCGCGCCCGGTAGGGTCCGCACCCGAGCGGGCCCGTAGCTCAGTGGCAGAGCAGGGGACTCATAATCCCTTCGTCGCAGGTTCGATCCCTGCCGGGCCCACGACTAGGGGCGACGCTCCGCGAGGGCGGTGCCTCGAGGCGGAGCAGCAGGGGACCGGCCCCGAAAACGGCGAAGACCGCCGGCCGAAGCCGGCGGTCTCTACCTGTCTGGCCTGAGAAGTCTCAGATCACACGGACGTTCTGGGCCTCTTCGCCCTTGCGGCCAGGAGCAACGTCGAACTCGACGCGCTGGCCCTCGTCGAGCGACTTGTAGCCCTCGCCCTGGATGTTGGAGTAGTGGACGAACACGTCGTCGCCGCCCTCGCGGGAGATGAAGCCGAAGCCCTTTTCGCCGTTGAAGAACTTCACAGTGCCTGTAGTCACGTAATTTCTCTCTTCTGGATCGGACCGATCCGATTGACCGGCCCGCTGCGCAAGCGTAGAGCATCAGCGGCCCGACCGCCCCACCAGGGCTCCACCACGCTCGAGAACCCCTGTGCACACGGCCCGATCACGCATGTGGGAGAGGTGCTCGCGCCTCGCCGATCGCGCCCGGGAGCAGCGCTGAACCAGCGGCGGTCAGCTGACCACAGCGGTGCCGCAACCGATGCGGCGGCTCGATCCGGCGCCGTGGTCGATGGCGATGATGCACACCCGGTGTCGGCCCGGCGGGGCCGGCACGCGACCCAGGATGCCGACTCGGTCCCAGTCGATGCCGTACGCGGCCGCGGCGTCCGGTCGGGGTCCTGATGCCGGCAACCCGCCGAGGAGCTGATCGCCGAGGTACACGTGGACGTTGGTGGGTCCTCCGTGGTCGGGCTCGATGGACCACCCGCCGACGAGCACCTCGCCCGCGCTGCCGTCGATGCGGTCGATCACACCGAACGGATCGACGCCGGTGCTCGGCGTGGTGACCCGGGCGCACCCGAGGCGGCGGTTGCTACCCGCAGCGCGGTTGATCGCCCATGCGCACACCTCGCGGGTGGCGGGGGGAGCAGGGACCACGATCCGGAAGCCTGTGCTGGCGCCGAGCTCGGGGTGCGCGGCGGCGACGTCCGGCCGGTGGTGGCCGGTGAACGTGGTCTCGACGACGCGGTCGCCGACCCGCAGGTGGAGCAGCATCGGACCTGAGGCATCTGGATCGCCTGCCCAGCCGGAGATGAGGATGCCGCCGACCACGCCGTCCATGCGCTCGATCGAGCCGTAGGGATCGACCGGCGGCGTGGTCGGGCCGACCGCGACGCCGTGGCGGCGACCGACCTCCTGGCGCTCGCTCAGCGACGGCCAGGTCGTGGCCACGCAGGCACCGGTGCCCTTCGACTGCTGCATCATCACCGGCGCGCCGTGGCCGCTCCCGCCGCAGGAGCGGTGGCCGAGGCCGAGCCAGTGCCCGACCTCGTGCTGGATCAGGTACTGCCGGTACTCATCGACCGGCCCGGCGCGATACGGCGAGCCACCGGTCCAGCGATCGTCGTTGAGGACCACCGCGTCGCCGACCCGGCACGAGTAGAACGTGGAGCACGCGCCGCCGAACGAGGGCACCTGCTCGTCCTGGGCGAGCCAGATGGTGAAGTCGCCGCCCGCGGCGACGTGGCGGAACGCGATGCTGCCGCCGAGGCTCCAGCTGCGGCGGTCGTTGAGCGTCGAGACCGCGACTGCGCCCACCTGGGCCGGATCACCGACGACGGTGCCACGGGTGCGCACGCTGAAGGTGTACGTCCGCGTCGCTGCGGCCGCCGTGCTGGGCGCAACCGCAGGGGCGACGATCGCGATCAGCAGCGCCGCGATGAGCGAGGCGACGATCTGCCGCCTGCGTCGTCGCTCGATCACGTGGGCAGGCCGTCGAGGAACCGCACCACGTGGTCGTTGAGCTCGTGGGGGTGCAGGCGGTGGTGGAGGAACGACGAGGCGCGCACCAGCTCGGCGTTGGGGAGGCGCGCCGCGGTCTCCTCGGCGTCATCGATCACGTGGATGGGGTCGTGCGCGTGGGCGATCACCAGCGTCGGCATGGTGAGCGTCGCTGCGGTGGCCTCGTCGTTGGGTGGTGTCGTGTTGCGCACGATGCCGCGCATGAGCGCCGACTGCGCGAGGTGGTCGGCGACGAGGAAGTCCCGCCCGATGTTCAGCTCCGGTGGCTTGCGGGGCAGCGGCACCCGCCGCAGCACCGGATGCCACGGCGTCAGCACGGGGTGCAGCCCGGCGAAGAGGCCGGCGAGGGCGAGGAAGGCCGCTCGTCCAGCGTCGTAGCCGCGGGCGAACACCGGCATCTCGAGGATCATGGCCTCGACGCGCTCGGGCGCGACGAGCGCCAGCTCGTAGGCGACGTTGGCGCCGAGCGACGTGCCGCCGATCACCGCGCTCGCGATCTCGAGGTGGTCCAGCAGCGCGATCGTGTCGGCGACGAACTCCTCGAGCGCGTAGCAGGCCGGGTCGCGCGGCCGGGTGGATCGCCCGTGTCCGTGGAGGTCGAGCAGCAGGACGCGGTGCTGCGGCAGCGCCTCGGCGAGGCGCTCCATCATCCGCGACGACAGGGTCAAGCCGTGCAGCAGCACCACCGGCGGCCCGGCGGGGTCGCCGCGCTCGGCGTAGTGCAGGTCGAGGTCGCCGCGCTCGAAGGTGGGCACGGCGACCTCAGCGGGCGAGGTCGCGGGGCGACCAGCGGCCCGGCATCACTGCTCGACCCACACCTCGCCGATCCACGTCTTGGCCGCCAGGCTTCCCAGGCCGCCGGCCTGGATGTTCTCGAGGCCGTGCACCTCGGGCCGCGCGGCGTAGAGCCACGTCACCCGGCTGAGCCAGATGTAGGGGAGCGTGGCGCCCATGCGCTCGGCCACCGTCTGGTAGGCGGCGTCGCGGATCTCCGGGTCGGTGGTCTGCCTCGCCTCGTCGAGCGCTGCGTCGAGCTCGGCGTCGCGGTTGCGGGCGAAATTGAGGCTGATCCCGGGCGGATCCACCGCGTTCTTCCCGTGCCACCACACGTAGTCGCCGTCAGGGTCCACGGAGCTGAAGAGGCGCCAGTAGGCGGCATCGAACTCGCCGGTGATCACGTTCAGGATGTGCGCCGCCTGCTCGGAGGTGTAGAGCTCCACCTCCATCCCGGCGTCCTCCCACATGCTGGCGAGGAGCTGGATCTCGTTGAGCCCCTGCGGGGTGGGGACCGATGACACCACGAACGAGAGCGGCTTGCCCTCCTCGCGCTCGTACTGGGCGACGAGCTCACGGGCGCGCGCCAGGTCGAACTCGGGGTAGCCGGTGTCCTCGGCGTAGCCGAGCTGCCCCTCGGCGAACGGACCGCTGATGGGCTTCAGGACGCCGTCGCCGATCGTCTGCGCGTACACCTCGGGATCGGTGGCCGCGGCGACGGCCTGGCGCGCGGTGAGGCTGTTGAAGGGCTCGTCCGCGAGGTTGAGCATGATGAACTCCTCCTCGCCCTCGGCGTCCTCGAACTTCTGGATGTCGTCGCGCTCCTGGAAGCTGGCGACGTCGGGCCCGTAGTCGGTCTGGGTCATGTCGACGTCGCCGGTCGACAGCGCCGACTGGCGGGTGATGTCGTCGACGATCGTGCGGAACTCGATGCTGTCGACGTGGGGGAGCCCCTGGCGCCAGTAGTCCGGGTTCTTGACGCCGGTCCACTTGTCGCCCTGGACCCATGACTCGTATTCGAACGGGCCCGTGCCGATGGGCTTGGTGGCCCCCTCGCGACCCGCGTCGAGCATGGCGCCGGCCTGCACGTAGCCGACCTGCGTCGTGAGGATGTAGGGGAACGACGCCCACGGCTGCTTCGTGGTGACCGTCACCGTGAGGGGACCTGTCTCGGTGACGGTGGCGACGTCGGAGAGCGCGGCCTTCGTGAGCGCCGACTCGAGGTGCGCTTCGAGGTTGCGCACCACGATGGCGGCGTCGAGCGCGGTGTCGTCGTGGAACGTCACGTCCTCGGGCAGCGTGATCGTCCAGGTCCGCAGGTCCTCGCTGGGCTCGATCGACTCCGCCAGGAAGGGGACGACCTCGTCGTCCGCGTTGAAGCTCGCGAGCGGGTCGAACACCGCAGAGGCGACGAGGTGCCCGCTGATGGCGAAGCGCGACAGCGTCGGGCTGAGGCCGTCAGCCTCCGCTTCGAGGCCGAAGACGAAGGTGCCCCCTTCGGTGATCTCAGCGGGTGTGCCGCCGTCACCGTCCGCGTCGTCGGTGTTGCCGCCGTCGTCGTTGCCGCAGGCGGCGGTGGTGAGCGTGAGCGCCAGCAGCACAGCTGCGGCTCGTCGGTGCATCCCCATGCATCCCCCTTGTGTCGGCGCCAGTGCACCACACACTGGTCGTGCATGCGAGCCGCCCCAGCGGCCATGCTCTGCTTCGGATCGCCCCGTTGCCATGGCGGCCGCGGACGCCGTCGGGGAATGCCCGTCGGTCGCGGTCGGTTGGAGGCGGTGCAGCAAGCCGGATCTGGAGGACGACCCGATGGCGACCGTGACCCTGACCAAGGACAACTTCGAGGCGGTCGTGGCCGAGAACACGATCGTCTTCGTCGACTTCTGGGCGTCGTGGTGCGGTCCGTGCCGGTCGTTCGCCCCCATCTACGAGCAGGCGGCCGAGGACAACGTCGACATCGTCTTCGGCAAGGTCGACACCGAGGCCGAGCCGGAGCTCGCCGGGGCGTTCGGGGTCCAGACCATCCCGACGGTGATGGCCTTCCGCGACCAGATCGCGCTGTTCCAGCAGCCGGGCGTCCTGCCGCCGGCTGCGCTCGCCGACGTCGTCGGCCAGGTTCGGGAGATCGACATGGATGACGTCCGGCGGCGGATCGCCGAGCACGACGACCACGACCACGACCACGACCACGACCACGACGGGCATGACCACGCGCACTGAGGCTCGGCCTCGGTGAGGAGGTCCCGCTCGGTCGGGCCGCAGTAGGTTCGTGGAGCCGAGCCGGTGTCGCTCCGGGTCGCGCAGGAGGCAGCTGTGCACATCCTCATCGCCGTCGACGGGTCCCAGCACTCGCTGGAGGCCGCACGCCACGGTTTGGCGGTCGCGCACCAGGGGGCCGAGGTGACCGTGCTCGAGGTCGTCACCCCCGCTGAGGGTGCGGTCGAGTTCGCCAGCGGCCTCGAGGGCCCGGTGGCGTTCGCTGTCGATGACGACGTAGACGAGGCCAACCTGGCGCGCGGCGTCGCCCTCGCCGACGACATCGCCGACCACCTCGGGCGCGAGGCGTCGCGTCGCGTCGAGCAGGGCGAGCCGGGGCCGACGATCTGCCACATCGCGGAGGAGATGGGAGCGGACCTCGTCATCGTCGGCTCGCACGGCAAGGGCTTCATGAAGCGCATGGTGCTGGGCTCGGTCAGCACCTACGTGACCCACCACGCGCCGTGCCCGGTGCTGGTGGTGCGCACCGATCTGCTCGACCTCAGCGACGACGACGCCCGCTGACCGGTGGCGCCCGGAGGGCATCGGTGAGGAAGCCGAGCGTCGACGACGCCCGGGGGATCTCGTCGACGGAGTCGTCCAACCGCACCACCGCGCTGAGCAGTGCGAGGGTGATGGTGATCAGCCCATCTGCGGTCTGCTGCGCGTCGAGGTCCGGCCGGATGTCGCCGCCGCGCTGCCCGTGGCGCAGCACCTCGAAGACCCGGTTCCGCAGCGCAACGAGCGCTGGGAGGTCGTCGAGGGAGCGGACGTCCTCGTCGGTCAGCTCTGCGAGCACGCGGCGCGCCAGCGGATGGGTGCTGGTGCCGAGCGCCAGGCGCGGCAGCACCGAGACGAGGCGCTCGGCGGTGTCGCCGCCGGGCAGGTCGTCGAGCACGCCGGTGACCTCGTCGAGCAGCGCGGTGAGGTCCGCATCCACCGCGGCGCGCAGCAGGTCCTCCTTGCGCCCGAAGTGCTGGTAGAGCGTCGAGTGCGAGACGCCGACCGAGCGAGCGATCTCCGGCACCGAGGCGCCCCGGTGGCCGTCGCGGGCGAAGTGCTCGATGGCGGCCTCGAGGATCCGGGCCCTCGTGCGCTGACCTTTCGACCCCGACGTCGACCCCGCAGCATCGACGAGTGCGACCGGCGCCTGCTCAGGGGGTGACATGCGCCGCGGACTCTCGCGCCGCCCACCCGAACACGCCCTGGGCCATCAGCGACGGCTCGGCTGCGACACGAGCGTTGTAGACCTCGGAGCGAGCACGGTGCACGCCCTTGTCGTCGGGTGCGGCTTGCATCGCGAGCTGCGCGAGGTGCCCGGCGAGGCGCAGGTCCCCCTCGGCGGCGAGCTCCAGCGCCCGTTGTGCGAGCACGCCTGCACCGCCGGCGAGCGATGCCAGCTCGGTGGCGAGCGCGGCGGCGGGCGCCGGCTTGAGGGTGGCGGGATCGCCGTCGAACCACCCACCCACGAGACGCCAGACGTTGCGCACGATGAACTCGGGGTCGTCGTAGAGCGGCTGGAGGTACGGCTTGTCGACGAGGTGCGCGGGCACAGCCACGGTGTGCAGGACCTCGTTGAGGCTGGCGCCCTCATTCATGAGCGCCACGGTCTGGTCGTGCAGCGACGACAGCAGCTCGGCGGTGTCGAGCAGCGCCGCGCGCACCCGGTCCTCGCCGATGATCGGGAGCCCGTGGCTGGGCAGCATGATCTCGGCGCCGAGCTCGGCCATGGTGCGCAGCGCCGTCGCCCACTCTGCCGCGAAGCGCTGGACCTTCTGCGGGTTCCCCGCGTTGGGCACGACCCAGATGAACAGGTCGCCGGGGTAGAGCGCGCGCTGGTCGGGCAACCAGACCCAGGCGTGGTCGTCGGTCTCGCCGCGCGCGTGGTGCAGCTCGATGGCGACGTCGCCGACGTTGAGGTCGAGCGACGTGCGGAACGTCTCGTCCGGGTAGCGGAAGTCGCTGGGGAAGCGGTAGCCGGGGATGGAGAACTGCCGCTGGTTGATGACGGAGTTGTAGCCGTTGGTCTCGCGGTACCGATCGAATCGAGCGGGCACCGCCTCGTGGCTGACGACGCGCAGCGGCGCGTGGCCGAGCTCGGCTGCTTCGCTTTCGAAGAGCCCGAGGCCTCCGACGTGGTCGATGTGCCCGTGGGTGTAGATCGCGGTGTGCACCGGATCGCTCGACCACGACCGGACCTCGGTGTGCACCCGCTTGGCGGCGATGGGGTGGCTGGTGTCGATGAGCACCAAGCCCTCGCCGGTGCGCACCGGCATGACGTTGCTGAACGCAGCGATCATCGCCAGCCCGTCGGCGAGCTCCTCGATGGGGCCGCCGCCCATCAGCGTGTGCGGCCCGACGACCTCGTCGCCCTGCCAGGCGCGCTCCGCGGTCTCGATCATCCCCATGACGTGCCCCCTCGGCCGACGGTTCGGTCGTCGCAACATAACAGATGTTGACCATCTGTTATGTGTGGTCGGGTGGAGGTGTCAGTCCTCGTCGATCCAGCCGATCGCGTGCTCGAGGAGGTAGCCGCTGACGTCGTGGCAGCGGTCGAGGACGTCGCACAGCAGGTCCTTGCCGAGGTAGATGTCGGCGAGCTCGACCTCCACGTTGGCCACGATGGTGAGCGTGCGCTCGGCGGCATCGGTGACCGCGGCGTAGGAGTCGATGGCGGAGACCTCGAGGGGGAGATCGGGGCCGCCGACGCCGGCGAGGTCGGTGGCGAGCACCAGCAGGTCCGGCCCCTTGGGCAGCGGGGGCAGGGCCCACGTGAAGCTGAGGGGGAAGCGCATCCCCTCGGGCGGGTCCTCGCTCTCGGGATCCTCGAGCACGACGTCTTCGAAGGCCAGCAGCGTGCGCGGGTCGATCTCAAGGGAGAGGTGGAGATCCAGCGGGCCGCCGCACGCCTCCTCGGGGTGCAGGTCGACCTCCCACGCCTGGCGCAGCGAGTAGGACTCGACGAAGTGCCGCTCGTCGTGCACGTGGAAGCCGTGCTCCACGGCATGGTCCTTCAGGTCGGCGATGAAGCCGGCCACGTCGATGACCGCCACTCGTGCTCCCTCTTCAGCGTCGCCCCCTAGCCTGCCACGTCTCCGGCAGGGGTCCGACTACCGTCGGCGCGATGGACGCCGAGGCCGCGCTGGAGCTGCTCGAGCGCACCGCAGCCGCGGTCACCGCCGCCCTCGGCGGCCTGGGGGACTGGGGCCCGGCGGGCACCCGCGCCGGGCAGTACCGCAGCGATCTGGCCGCGGATGCAGCTGCGCTCGACGTGCTCGCCGCCGGTGGCGTCGGGGTGCTCAGCGAGGAGTCCGGCTTGCGCGACGAGGGCCGCGCCGTGGTGGTCGTGCTCGACCCGGTCGACGGCTCGACGAACGCCTCGCGGCGCATCCCGTGGTTCGCCACCGCGCTGTGCGCGGTGGACGACGACGGCCCGCTCGCTGCGTTGGTGGTGAACCAGGCCAGCGGGGCGCGCTGGTGGGCGCTGCGCGGCGGCGGGGCGTTCAGCGACGCGGGGCGCCTCGCACCGAGCGGGGCGACGCGGCTCGGCGACTCGCTGGTGGGGCTGTCGGGCCACCCGCCGCACCACCTCGGGTGGCGGCAGTACCGGGCGCTGGGCGCGGCGGCGCTCGACCTGTGCCTCGTCGCCGACGGTGGACTCGACGGCTACCTGGACTGCAGCCCGAGCGCGCACGGCTGCTGGGACTACCTCGCCGGCATGCTCATCTGCGAGGAGGCCGGCGCCGTCGTCGCGGACGCGCAGGGGCGCGACCTCGTGGTGCTCGAGCACGAGGCGCGGCGCACCCCGGTCGCCGCCGCCAGCGCGGCGCTGCTCGACGAGCTGCTCGCGGTGCGCGCCACCTTCCCCGACGAACGCTGAGGGGATCGCTCCGCTGCGATCGGGGGCGTGCCCCGTACGCTGGGGCGGTGCGCCGGCGCCTCCACCTCCTCGCCCTCCACGCCTTCCAGCGCATCCCGCGCCGGTGGCGACGCCGCCTCGTGCGGCTGATCTCGCCATCGTTCACCGTGGGGGCGATCTGCTTGGTGGAGCGCTCCGACGGCCGGGTGCTGCTCATCCGCCACTCGTACCGGGAGCGGTGGGGTCTGCCGGGTGGTCTGCTCGCGAAGGGCGAGGACCCGGCGGTGGGCGCGGTGCGCGAGGTGGCCGAGGAGGTCGGTCTCGTCGTCGAGCTCGTCGGCGCACCCTCGGTGGTGGTCGACGCCGAGCTGCAGCGAGTCGACGTCGTCTACCGGGCGCAGCCCGTCTCCAACGAGCGGCCCGACGCAGCCCGGCCGACATCGCCGGAGATCCGCGAGGTGCGCTGGTTCGACGCGGATGAGCTGCCGGACCTACAGGAGGAGACGTCGAACGCGCTCGTCGCCCTCGCTCGAGCGCGGCACCCGGCGGGCCCGACGCTGCGCTAGCGCGGGGCGGTCAGGTCTCGAGGCCGGCGAACGCACCCTCGGGGTTGTCGACGACCCAGACGTGGAGCATGGGTGGCGGGATGGTGAGCTCGCTGCCGGTGGGGCACGGTCCGAAGTCGGTGAGGAAGACCACCATGCCGGCCTCCTGCATGGGGGCGGTCATGCAGAGGTCGTCGTGGCCGTGCCACTGGGTGAGGCACCCGCCGGGCTGCGGCCCCTCCTGACCCACCTCGTCCATGATGAACATGACGCCCTCGAGCTCGCCGTCCAGGTAGACGAGCGACTCGGGCCTCGTCGGATCCACGATGGCGCCGTCGTTGAAGAGGTCGGGGTTGACGAGGTGCGCGCCGTGGCCGGCGAACGGCGGAGCGATGGTGACGTAGCCGGCGTCGAGTGCCTGCTGCTCGGTCGCGAAGCGTGGCACCTCCGCCATCACCGCGGCGATCAGCTCGTCGGCGGCGGCGCGCTGCTCGTCGGTGACGGGAGCGTCGCACGCCTCGTGGTGCGTCTCGCCACCGCCGGTCATGTCGTCGGCGAAGGCGTCGTCGGTCGGCTGATCCTCGCCGTGGTGGCCTTCGCCGTGGCGCTCTTCGGCGCAGCCGTCGCTTCCGGTGGCCAGCGAGTCCTCGAACGCGGCGGCCGGATCGTCGGGGTGCGCCGGACCAGCGGGGTCATCGCAGGCGGGCTCGACCTCCGGGGCGTCGGTGGTCGGTGTCTGCGTGGTCGTCGACGGCGCGGCGGTCGTCGAGGGCGCGCCGGCCTCGACGTCGCCGCCGCTGCTGCACGCCGTGGCCAGCAGGACGAGGGTGGTCAGGGTCATCAGGAGCCGCCGCATGGTGCGAGTCTCGCAGCCTGGGCGAGCGGATCGCAGGTCGCGCTCAGCCACGGCCGAGGATGCGCGTCACCGCGAGCTCGATGGCGACCCGGTCGGGTCGGTCCTTCGGCTGCTGGTAGCGCGCGGCGTAGCCACCGACAGCGGCTTGGACGCGGGCCGGGTCGTCGGTGACGGTCGCGGTGCCCTCGAGGGTGAGCCAGCGACCGCCGTCGATCTGCGACACCGCGGCGGGAAGCCCCGGGTGCGCCGCGAGTCGTCTCGCCTTCACGCTCGCCGCCCAGGTGATGACTCGAACGAGGCGCGCGTCGGAGTCGTAGGAGAAGCCGACCGGCACGACGTGGGGTGTGCCGTCGGGACGCACCGTGGTGAGCGTGGCGAGGTGCCGCTCGGTGAGGAACGCGAGCACCCCATCGGGCAGCGGATCGAGCGGGATGGCCACGGCGAGGCACGCTACCGTGTGCCGCCCTGGATGCACCGGGGTCGATCTGACCCCATAACCTCACGTCGTTGGCGGCCCATGAGCGGGCGGAAGCCCAGCACTGGGGCGCTTAGCTCAGCTGGCTAGAGCACCTCCCTTACAAGGAGGGGGTCGGGGGTTCGAGTCCCTCAGCGCCCACCACGTCTGACCTGGGAGGACGCGATCGAGGGCACGGATCTCGCTCCCCGGTTGCCACCGAGGCTGACACCGGAACTCGATGGCGGCACAGGCAAGAAGCGGGGTCGGGAGCTCTCACTGGCACTCGTACTCTGCGGACATGGCGAAGCGGCGATGGCGTGACTACCGAACTGCGGCTGGCCGTCGGCCCGTGAGGGAGTTCATCGGCGACTTGAGCGACGCTGATGCTGCTGCGGTCGTCGCGGCGATGAAGGAGGTGCAGCTGGAAGGTCTGCCGGCCGCACGCCACCTGCGCGACGACCTCTACGAGGTACGCGCCGATGGAGATCGGCAGGCGTTCCGCATCCTGTTCGCCTCAGAGGGGAAGGCCGCGCAGGTGCTCCTTGCGCTGGAGGGCATCTCGAAGAAGTCGCAGAAGACACCCCCAGAGACCATTCGGCTGGCTGAGCGGCGGCTCAAGGACTGGCGCTCCCGATCCCGGGGTAGCCCATGACGGATCCCTACAGTAGTATCTCAGAAACGAGATACACGTGAGGTGCGTATGAGTGGTGGTGACTTCCTCGACGAGATCATCCGGGAGCGCTCGGCGAAGAACGCGGAGTTCCCGGAGTTGGTCGAAGCAGCGCTGCGGCGCCGCGAGCTTCTGCGCTCGCTCGCAGCGCGCCGCGAGGAGCTCGGCCTCTCGCAGACGTTGGTCGCCGGGCGCATGGGCACGTCGCAGTCTGCCGTTGCCAGGCTCGAGTCAGCTGACGTCGACGCCCGGCTGTCGACGATCGAGCGCTACGCGGCTGCCGTCGGCCAGCGGGTCGACTTCGTCCTGTCGGCGGAACGCGCGCGGCCACGCCGTAGCGCCTGACCGGGACCGCCGACCCGTGTCGGCCTGGTGCTACGAAAGGCGATCAGGGTCCGGGCACCACTTCGGCGCCGCGGCGAACGATCTCGCCCATGCGTCGGTGTAGAGGTAGTCAGTCGCGGGCTGGCCGACAAGCACGTTTGAGCGGCCACCGTCGAAGCCAGGTGGGGCATCTACCTCGCGGTCGAACACGTCCCGGTACTCGATGGTGCTGAGGTCGACGACGAGAACATCCCCATCAACGTGTGATGGGTAGCGGTCCAGAGACCGTGGTGTCGGTCCGCTGAGCTTCTTCCCGCCTCGCGTCCAAATCGATCCACCTTCCCATTCGACGAACACACCAGCTTCGTCGCACCAGTCGATGTGTCTGCTGCCGTCGAAGTGGGGGGAGAGAGGGAAGAAGACGGCGATCTCGTCGCCGTCCCGCGCGATGATCGCTGCGCGGTCGAGCACGTTCGTGGCGTGCACGCCCTCTTCGATCTGATCCACATCGATACGAGCGACCGTCCCGGGGTCACCTGCAGAGGACGAAGTTGCGACAGCGATTGCGATGCCCACAGCGGTCGCTAGGGCGAGCAACGAGCCAGCAACGACGCCCCTGAGTAGCCGCTGTCGTAGGGCCACGAGATCGCTCCTTCTGTCTATGACATCGTCGCGCAGCGGCGACCCGGCGACGATGTTCGGGCACCACGAACTCGTTGAGGGTGCGTGCGGCGTGGCGCAGTAGGTGGAGTTGGCCCAGCGACCAGGACGCGCGGGTACGGGTGCGTTGAGGGCGGTAGCGTGCGGAGGTTCCACCCTCCGCTCCACGCCGCCGGCAATCGAGGCCGGGATTGCTGACGTCAGCCCTCCTCGGGCTGACGCTCGCAGCATGCGGTTCCGGTGCGTACGTCGCCACCGGCGATGCACCGGGGGGCGACGACTCGACGTCGACCACGGTGTCGGTATCGACAACCACCGCGAGTGTGCCCACGACCCTTCCGGGGACGTCGACGACGGACACGACGTGGGTGGAGGAGCCTGCGACGACAACCACGTCGGTCGTTCCCCCGCCGCAGGTCACGACTCCCGAGGCACCCGCCCCGCCTGCGACGTCGCCCCCCGCACCACCCCTGCCCGCCTCGTTGCCCTTCAGCGGAACCTATGCAGGGATCGAGCATTGGTCGCTCGCCGGCCAGCGGTGCCCGCACCTCACCCACCACCTCGAGACGACGTGGGTGCTCGACGACGGGACGACGTTGTCCCATGTGGCCGACTACTGCGGCGTGCTCCACGGTGACCTGTGGTCGGGTGAGGGGACGTTCACGTTGACCGGCCCCGATGGAACGTTGGCAGGGTCGTTCGAGAGCGAGGCGGCGACGACGAGCAGCGGCGACGACTACGACCTCGTCATCGAGTCCGGAACCGGCAGATTTGCTGGGGCGACAGGTGACTGCGCGCTAACCGTTCACCTTCTCGAAGTCGGATTCGGAGCGCAGGAGCAGTCAGGCACGTTCTTGTGTCGCGTGGCTGCAAGTGGGTGAACCACGGCCGCAGGTGCCCACGAAGCGCCTGCCGACGCGGCAAGCAGACCCCATCTACCGACCAGGACCCGGGCGCACGCTGACACCCCCGATGATGCGAGACGACCAGTGACCTCGGCAGAGCGGTCTGGACGATGGACGGGCTGCTCGATGCCGAGGCTGCCGGGCCTGCTGCTTGTGCAGTTGACATTGGTAGAGGTCGGTCCAGCCAACCGAGTTGACGCCCCGCTCACCCGCTGCTGCATTGGGTGAACGCTGTCCAAGAGGCCATCGCAGTGCGACCGAGACGACCTGCCGCGCCGTGCTTCAGGGCCCCAGATCCCAGAGGAATACGTCAGGTCGACCATTTGTGTCGTCGGCCACGAGGTTTGTGGCGAACGAGTGGTAGACGACGTACCGGCCGTTGCCGGAGATCGACACTGGGCCCGAGTGATCGTCGCCCTGCTCCCCAGCGGACGAAACGGAGGCGAGCTTCGTCGTTCCTGTGACTCGGTCCCACACGAACGCATCCCAGAGGCCGTTGACGTCTGGGACGACGAGGTTGGTCGACCCGCCGTAGAAGGCGACGAAGCGACCATCGGCGGAAATCGCGGTCGCGTAGCTCTGCCCGTTACCGGAGGCGCCGGTAGGGGAGGCGGTGACCAAGCGCACGAGGCCTGTCCTACGGTCGACGAGGAAACCGTCCTCGAGTCCGTTGTTGTCGGAAGCCACGAGGTTTGATGCCTCGGACGTGAACGCGAGATAGCTGCCGTCGGCGGAGAGGTGCGGCCAGAACGACCGGTCGTTTCCTTGGGTCCCATCCGATGCGACCGACTCCCGCTTGGTTGTGCCCGCCTCGAGGTCGGCCACGAACACGTCGTACGTGCCGTTCGAGTCGCCTGGCACCAGATTCGACGCGTCCGATCGGTAGGCGACATACCGGCCGTCGGCGGACAGATCCGGGGAGTCCGACGCGGCGTCCGCGGCCGAGCCATCGGGGGCCAGCGACAGCAATGAGGTCGTCCCCGCGGCTCGATCGAGCAGGAAGATGTCGTTCGTGCGGAAGTTGGCATCGATGGGCACGAGGTTCGCCGCGTCGGATCGGTAGGCGATGAGTCGACCGTCCCCTGAGATGGTGGCTGAGCGGGAGCGCCCGCCCGCCTGGACGCCACCGACCCCGACTGACACACGGGTGGTCGAGCTCGTCGCTCGATCCCATAGGAAGATGTCGTCCTGCCCGTTTGTGTCGCCGGCGACGAGGTTGGTCGCTCCGGACTCGTAGGCGACGTAGCGGCCGTCATTGGAGATCGCTGGTCTTGAGGAGGGTCCGTCAGCCTCGGTGCCATCGGACGCAATCGAAATCCGGACTGTGGTGGCGGTAGCTCGCTCCCACAGGAAGATGTCCTGGTCGCCGTTTGTGTCGCCGGCGACGAGATCTGTCGCCCCCGAGCTGAAGGCGACGTATCTGCCGTCGGCGGAGATCACGCCCCAGTCGGAGGAGAGGTTCCCGACGGAGCCGTCGGGGGCGACCGAGACGAGGGTGGTGGTCGCCGTCCATCGGTGTCGCGTGAGCCTAAGGAGGAATGCCGCCATGGCCTGACGTGAGACGGCGGTCGTCGGCTGGAACGAGCCGTCGGCGAAGCCCCCAGCGATACCGGTGGCGGCGAGCCAGTCGATGTCCGGCGCGAACGGATGCCACGTCGGTACGTCGGAGAACGGTGCGACGGTTGGCGTACTTGGTGAGGGGTCACCAGATGCTCGACGGAGGAACGCGGCCATCGCTTGGCGTGACACGGGTGATTCGGCACGGAAGGTGCCGTCATCGAAGCCTGACGCGATGCCGGCAGCCACCAGCCACGCGATCTCGCCGCAGAATTGGTTCAGCATCGAGGTGTCTGGGAAGGGCTCGGTAGAGCACGCCGGCGCGGCGCCCACGTCCGGGTGTGCCAAGCGCCAGAGGAACGCCGCCATGGCGCCCCGGGTCACTGGCAGCGCGGGTTGGAACGTGCCGTCGGGGTAGCCGGCGGCGATGCCCTCATCGACGAGCCACTCGATCTCCTCCACGAACGGGTGGCTGGCCGGTACGTCGACGAAGCCGGCAATACGACCTCCCGCGCCCCCACCTGGCGCTGTCGACGCGAGGCTCGCTCCGAGGAGCACGATCACGACGACAGCGCTGCGCCCCTTGGTCGTCGACATGGCCCTGTCACCCCCGCTGTCGTCACCCCACGGTAGTGGACGACATCTCGGCGCGGTCTCGACGAACCGGGTCAACTCCAATGCCCGGATTTCGGCTGTGCCACGGCGGCTGTCGCCTGACCGCCCGCTCCTGCGGCTTGGACTCTGAACTTTGTCTACGGCCAGGACTTCAGAGTCGACAGCAGAGCCGCACGCATCCGCGGTGGCGCAGCTCCTCAGGCGGCGGTGCCCTTGCCGAGCTGGATCGGCACACGACGGTTCTCATCGTCGAAGACGGCGATGAGCTCCAGTCGTGCGCCGAGCGCTTCGAGGTACTGGCGAAGCGTCGAGACGCGCACGTCCTCCGAGCTCTCGAGCTTCGAGATCGCCCCTTGGGTGACGTCGAGGCGCCCGGCCAGAGCCGCCTGGCTGACGGCCTCCTGGTGGCGCAGCTCGTAGAGACGGATCTCCTCGAGGGTCTCAGCGCGCTTGGTGGCCAGCCGCTCAGCGGCCCCCGGCCGCGCGTCCACACCCTTGCGCAGCTCGGAGAACTTGGTTCGTGCCATCAGATCAGCCCCTCATCTCGTAGCTCTTCGAGGTATCGGTCGTACAGGTCATCCGCTAGAGGTATGGCCTGCCGGTACCACTCGACCCACGCCCCCGATGGGTCGCCGCCGACGAGCACGATGACCTGCCGTCGGGGATCGAACATGAACAGCACCCTCAGAGCGCCGTCGCTGCTGGCACGCAGCTCCTTCATGTTGTGATGCCGTGACCCTTGGATTCGGTCGACCACCGGTCGACCGAGGTCGGGTCCGCGCTCCGCGAGCAGATCGACGCGGTCGGTGAGTGATTCCTGCTGGTCGACGTTGAGCTGCTCCCACCACTCGATGAACTCGTCGGTGACCTCTACGTCCCACACTTCCGCAGTATGACGAATAACTCATAATGAGTCAAGACTCATGTCTGGTCTTTGGCTGGGACTACTCTCTCTGCAACCAGATGCCTGAGAGGTGAGCATGGACAACGATGACTTCCTCGACGAGATCGTCCGTGCGCGGTCGGTGAAGAACCCCGAGTTCCCGGATCTGGTCGAGGCCGCCCGGCGGCGCCGCGCCGTGCAGCGCTCTTTCATCTTCACGACGTCGCGCTCGCTCAGGTGGCACTCCTCCTGTCCGGTCGCCCGTCCGGTCGCTCGATTTGTAGGGCGAACACCGGATGACCCGCGCCTCGCACGTCCGTAGGTTGACCGTGTGGGTGCTCCGGAGCGCCCTCGAGTCAGCCCGGCCCCGCCGGTGAAGGAGCTGATGCGGCTCAGCCCAGGCAGACGCCTGGCACCCAACAGTGGAGGCGAGCGGTGCACAACACGATCAGCGTCGATCCCGAGGCCCTTCGAGCCAACGTGCGCGACAAGTACAAGGACGTAGCAACCGATCCTGGAGGGGACTTCCACTTCCACACGGGTAGGCCGCTCGCTGAGCTCCTCGGCTACGACTCGACCGTGGTCGATACGTTGTCCGATCGGGCGGTCGAGTCCTTCGCCGGCGTCGGCAACCCCCACGCCGTGCGGCCCCTGGAGCCCGGTGAGCACGTCGTCGATCTCGGCTCGGGTGGCGGGTTCGACTGCTTCGTCGCCGCTCGAGCGGTCGGCGCCGATGGCGCGGTCATCGGCGTGGACATGACCCCGGAGATGCTCGCCAAGGCCACCGAGACCGCTGATCAGCTCGGACTCGTCAACGTCGAGTTCCGCGACGGCATCCTCGAAGAGCTCCCCGTCGAGGACAGCTGGGCAGACGTGGTCATCGCCAACGGCGTCATCAACCTCGTCGCCGACAAGGCGGCGGTGCTCGCCCAGGCGTACCGGGCACTCAAGCCCGGCGGGCACATCCAGTTCGCCGACATCGCCAACGGCAAGCCGCTCCCCGAACAGGCCGTGTGCAACATCGACCTGTGGACCGGATGCGTCGGTGGGGGCAAGCCCGTGGACGATTGGTGCACCCTGCTCACCGACGCTGGCTTCACCGACATCTCCGTTGGGCCGGCCATCGACGCGTTCGGCGGCTCAGGAGGCGAGCGCAACGCCCGCACCTTCGACGTGTACGCACACGTGTTCCTCGCCACCAAGCCGACGTGAGCGGCGGACAGCACGCGGATCCACCGCCCCCATAGGCTGCCGCGGTGTCATCCGACCAGCGAGATTCGGGCGTCCGCTTGGCCGAGGTCGTTGCCGCCTTCTCGCTGGCGACGGATCTCGGCATGGGCCAGCCGATGGAGCACGTGCTGCGCTCGTGGGTGATCGCGACCCGTCTCGGCGACCGCATGGGCATCGAGAACGACGACGCCGCTGCGCTGTACTACGTGGTGATGTTGGCGTGGGTGGGGTGCGTGGCCGACACCCCGGAGGTCGCCACCTGGTTCGGCGACGACATCGCGTTCCGTCGTGACAGCTACGAGGTGGACTTCGCCGGCCTGCCCATGCAGCGCTTCGCGCTGCGTCACGTGGGCCTCGGAAGCCCGGCCTTGAACCGGCTGCGTCTCGCCGGCACGCTCGTCGCGACCGGCGGCAAGGCGATCGAGCGCGGGCTGATGGCGCATTGCCTCACCACCGCGCAGATGGCGCAGCGTCTCGGGCTCGGCGAGGAGGTGTGCGACCCGCTGCAACAGGTCTTCACCCGATGGGACGGCACAGGGGTCCCCAGCGGCATCGGCGGCGAGGAGATCGCCCGGTCGATTCGGTTGTTCCAGCTGGCCGACAACGTCGAGGTGTTCCATCAGCACGGCGGCGCCGACGCTGCGGTCGAGCTGGCCCGGTCACGGCGGGGCAAGCAGTTCGACCCGTCGATCGTCGACGAGTTCTGTGCTGCCGCGGACGAGCTGTTCCGGGGCATGGACGACATACCGGATCTTGCCGCCGAGATCGCGAGCGACCCGAGGCTGCAGCAGCGGCTCACCGAGTCGCAGCTCGACACCGCGCTGGAGGCGATCGCCGACTTCACCGACCTGCGCTCACGATGCCGATCAGGCCATTCGCGCGCGGTCGCCGACCTCGCAGCTCGAGCGGGGGAGTCGTGCGGCCTCGCTCCCGAGGACCTGATGCTGCTCCGCCGCGCCGGCCTGGTGCATGACGTCGGCATGCACGGCGTGCCGTCGAACATCCTCGACAAGCCCGGCCCGCTGACGGCGACCGAATCCGAACGGATGCGGATGCACTCGTACTACACAGAACGGACCCTTGCGCGGCCACCGGCTCTGGCGCGGATCGGTGCCATCGCGTCGATGGCGAACGAACGCCTCGACGGGTCGGGCTATCACCGGGGCCTGTCCGGATCAGCGATCCCCACCCTCGGGCGGATCCTCGCAGCGGCATGCGCGTACCAGGCGATGCGCGAGCCCCGCGCCTACAGGCCCGCGCGCTCCGGGAAGGAAGCGGCGGGCGAGCTTCGCAGCGAGGTTCGCGCCGGTCGCCTCGCTGCCGACGCCGTTGACGCGGTGCTCGTCGCCGCCGGGGAGCGCCGACCGAAGCGGGCCGCCGGACCCGCTGGCCTGACGCCGCGGGAGATCGAGGTCCTGACGCTCATCTCGCGGGGAGCGTCGAATCGTCAGGTCGCCCAGAAGCTGGGCATCACCCCCAAGACGGCGGGCACCCACATCGAGCGGATCTACGTCAAGATCGGCGCCTCGACGCGATCGACGGCCACGCTGTTCGCCATGCAGAACGGACTGCTGGACTCGCTCGAACCCCTCGATTTGTAGGGCGAACACCGGACGACCCGGCGGCGCGACCTCCGTACCTTCCTCCTTGGGTGTTCAAACCATCCACGTCGAGCTGGCCATGGGATCTCCACTCTCAGGCCTCCTGATGTTCGACGATGCACCAACCCTGCACAGCCGAGAGGAAGCACCATGGCGAACAAGGCAGTCATCTCCCTGACCACCGGGCTCGAGGACCCCGAGAAGGTCACCGTCGCGTACCTCGTTGCCGTCGGCGCCGCCGAGTCCGGTCGCGAGACCCTCATGTTCCTCTCCAAGGAAGCCGTGCGCCTCGGCCTCGTCGGCATCGCGATCGGCGTCGCATGCGACGGCTGCCCGCCCCTCGCCGACCTCGTCAAGCGCTACGAGGCCGCCGGCGGCCGCTACTTCGTCTGCCCGGTGTGCTTCAACGCCAAGGAGCTCGACAACAGCACGCTCATCGCGGGCGCCGAGCTCCAAGGCACCATCCCGATGTGGGAGTGGATCGGCGACGGCGCAACGACCTTCAGCTACTGAGCGCCGGCGGCCACGATCATGACCAGCCACGCAAGCGCCTCGCGCGTCGTCGCTGCATCACCCGACGACGTCTTCGACACGATCACCGACATCGCGCGCCTCCCGGACTGGAACGACGCGATCACCTCCGTCCTCGAACGACCCGACCACCTCGACGTCGGTGCCCAGTGGGTCGTCGCGATGCATGCCCTCGGTCAGCGCTGGCACAGCCGATCAGCAGTCGAGGTCTTCGACACCGTCGGCCGATGCTTCGCCTACCGGTCAGCCACCGACGACGGCAACCCCTCCCATGCCCTGTGGACCTGGGTGGTCGCTGATCGCGCCGACGGCGCGCTCGTGACCGTCGCGTGCGAGCTGCACCCCCGAAGCTTCTGGCGCCGCGCCCTGCTCGTCCGGATCCGCTCTCGTCAGCTCGCACGCACCGAGCTCCCAGGCTCGCTTGCTGCTCTCGAAGTCGCAGCACGGCTCTCGCCACGTTCGTGAGCGCAGGCCACGGGCGCCGTCCACCACGGGGTGGTTGCCCCAACGAGTCGACCGTCGACATCGCCCGGTGCACGACCTGAGGACCGGTGGCCCTTGGCGACCATCGGCGCCTGATCGAGGTAGACGTGACCGGCAGTGGAACGTCGTTCACACGGCAGAGGTCGGGGGTTCGAGTCCCTCAGCGCCCACGGGTGTTGTCGAAACTACAACGTTGTGATTTCGATGGGATGCAGCAGCATGCTGACCGGGGCCCGTTCCGAACGGGCCCCGGTCAGCAATCCACTGGATCGACCACCGGGTCGTCGCGCTCGACCGGTGGCTACGCGAGAGCCGGCGTGAGCCCGTCCACGTGCATCTCGTAGTACTCGTTGGTCGCCCATGGTCCGACGGCGCCCTCGACAACCTCACGGACTGCGTCGACCGACTCGCCTTCCCAGATGCAGACGCCGAGGTCATGCTCGTTGGTTGCCGCATGGGTCTGCTGCAGACCCGAGTGGCCGCAGCAGGCGGCGAAACCGCGGACCACGGCTGGTTCCTCCCAGGAGGCGACCAGGACTGCACCGGTTGTCATTGCCGGGAAACTGATTGCCCGCGAGGCCCCCCGGCCGGCATGCAACGTCTCTGGTAGACACCGTGGGCGCGCAGGGCCACCGCCGGTGCGGTTCGGGAGGATGACTGAATGGCTGGTTTGGGCGGCGCGTTGATCGTCCACCCAGATGGCGAGGGTCGCTTCGTCGCGCATGCCGATCCAGACCATGAGTCGATCAGCGGCATGTTCGGAGGGTGGACAGCAGCTGTCGCGCTCGAGGCGGTGATCCAGGCCGGCGACGAGGGCTTTGCACCATCGGCTCTCACCACACAGTTCGTCGCGTCGATCGCTGGCGGTTCTACGGTCTCACTCAAGGTCGCGAAGATCGGCGGCGGCCGTTCTGTGCAGCATTGGCGTGTCGATGCGTCCTCGACCGACGACGCGGCGACCTACGCGGCCGCCACCGTGGTGATGACAGCGCGCCGGCCTTCCGACGGACACGTGCAGGCCCTGATGCCGGAAGCCCCGGGCCCAGACACGCTCGAAGAGTTCCATGCGCCAGGGGCCCAGGGGCATCAGACGCTGATTCGACCGATCGCTGGCCATCCCCCATACGGACGCGACGACACGAGATCGCTGCACTGGATCAAGTCGATGGACGGCCGCACCGTCGATTACCCCCAGCTCGCCTACATCGCGGACCAAATGGCGCCTCGGTCGTTCTTCTGGGGCGAGGGCCCGCGACCGTCGTCCACGCTGACCATGTCATTGCACATTCACGGCACGGCTGACGAGATCGCAGCAGTCGGCAGCGACTACCTCCTCGTCGAGGCGATCGGGACCCGCGGCGAGAGTTCGACCTCTGGTCATCACGCCAGCATCTGGAGCCGAGAGGGCGCCCTGTTGGCAACATCTGAGCAACTCTGTTGGTTCAGGTAGCGCTGCGCCAAACCGATCATCCCTGCCGTGCAGTCCTTGCCGGGCATGGCTTCGTCCGGCTGCAGGGGGATCTCCGGTGGAGTGGCGCGATCGGGCAGGCACGGGTCGCCCAGACAAGCGGTCCTGGCCGGCTCGCGCAGGAGTAGCGCGGATGGAGTAGGCCATACGGCCTATCGCACTCAAGCCGAGGCGAATAGGTGACGACGGGGCACTAGTGACGTGGGTCACGATCAGTTGGTGCTGGAGGGAACTCGAACTATGAAGATTCGACATCGGATTGCCGCACTTGCAGTGATGAGCATGCTGTTGACGAGCTGCGGAAGCGGCTGGCTCGGCTGGAGTTCTTGGGGTAGCGACTCCACGTCGTCAGACCCGGAGCCCACGGCGACGACAGTTCCGGCGCCCACAGCGGACGAAGTTGCGGCGGGCGATTGCCATGCCATCGATGATGAGAACGGCATGGTCTCCAAGTTCGAGGTCGTCGGCGGCGCGTACGTCTTTGAGAGGCCTGCGGGCAACGACTCGGTCGTGACGCTCACCAGCACCACGGCCACCGGCGGCAGCTGGTCGTCGACCGTGCCCATCGGGGCGATCATCGTGAAGGGCGGCAACGGGCAGTTCGCCCAGGAGCTCGCCTCTCCCGCCACCTCGGGGACGTTCGACAACGGCGACCTCGCGGTCAGCGGCAGTCCCACGCCGGACATTTCCAACATCCAGTTCTACTGCGGTGACCCGGCCGAAGACGGCAGCGACGGTTCGACTACCACCCCCACCACCACTGCGACCAGCAGCAGCAGCGACTGCACCAGCAATTGGGGCTCCGACTGGAACTACAGCTGGGGCTACAGCACCACCGACAGCTACAGCTGGAGCTGGAGCTGGGGCTGAGCCTGCTCACCTACTCGAGCGTTCCGAGCGCCTCAGTAGCAAGTTCCTCCACAAGCACGTGACCATCGCACCGGTCCCACAGTGAGTCGGCCTCCAGCCGCTCATCGGGGGCCGGTGGGGTCTCCCCCTCCGACACGACCAGTGCCCAACATCCATTCGGACGGGTCCCGGGTGCTGGGGACAGCCCTCTCGATGGACTCGCAGCGTCAGTCGAGGGTGGTCTGACTAGCCAAATGCCGCCGTGCTGGGCGACCCACCGGTGCCACGTCGACTCGGCGATCTGGAGGTGCCGGCACACCTCGTCGAGCTCGGTCCCGCCAGCGAGCAGCTTGTTGCCCTCGGCGAGCTTGCGGATGATCTGGTCAGGCGTATGCCGCCGTCGCTTGGACATGTCGTGGTCCTCCTTCGCCCCATCGTGGGGCATCGGACTCGCACAACAGGTGGACCACTACAAGGGGCTCAGCCCACCCCCGTCGAGGGCGGATCGGAACGAGGCTTCAGCGTGGTGGCGGAATCCCGCGCGTTAGCGTCGGGCGATGGATCAGACCATGCCGCTGCCGTTGCCAGCTGACCCGACGCTGGCAGCCGTGGCGGCCGAGTACGAGGCCGCACGTGCCTGTTCGATCCTGCGGGACGCCGAGTGGTGCTTCGTGTACGCGACCAGCGAGTTCAGGCGGTGGGACGGCGGCCACTTCGTGCCCACCGATCCACCGCAGCACTGGTTCGGGCCGGAGATCACCGAGTCCATGCGCCGGGCGTTCGGCCGCGACCACTCCCGTCACCAAGAGTTCCTCCTGGCAGGCCCCTGGGTGCTGTCCGGAACTCCTGGTGGACGTGACGTCCTCCGGGCAAGGGTCGACGCGAGCCTCGTCGACCTGGTGAACGACATCGAACCGGCCTTGCCGCCGATGATCTGGAGCGGGAACCACGCCGAGGCGACGGGTACCGACCTGCGAACCTTCGGCGAGCGGTCCGACATCAGCGGCGTCATGGTTCGGTTGGACGACGCGGCGGGGCGTTGCGTCGGAACGCTCACCGACTATCGGCCGACTGCCGGGATGGCGCAGGTCTTCTCGGCCCTGCAGCTCGCCGATCTACGCCACATCGACCGGATGAGCGCGGTGGCCCGCCCGGATCGCCGCCCCGGCGCCATCCTGTTCGCGGATCTCGAGGCGTCCACCCCGCTGTCCAAGCGCGTGTCGACCGCGCAGTACTTCGCCTTCGGGAGGCGGCTGGTCCGCGGGATCGACCAGTGCCTCATCGACCACGGCGGCATCGTCGGCCGCCACGCCGGCGACGGGGTCACCGGGTTCTTCCTGGCCGAGACCGCCGGGTCGGAGTCGGTGGCGGCCCGGTCGTGCATCGAGGCGGCGCGAGCGTTGCCCGGCGTGGTCGCGGCGGCGGTCGAGCGCAGTGACCTGGGCGACGAGTCGGTGACGTTCCGGTTCGGGCTCCACTGGGGCGCCCGCCTCTACGTCGGGCAGATCCAGACGGCCGGGCGCAGTGAGGTGACCGCCCTCGGCGACGAGGTGAACGACGCTTCCCGCATCGAGGCCTGCGCGTCCGGTGGTCGCACCCTCGCATCCAAGGACCTGCTCGAGTGCCTGACCGCCGGGGACGCCGAGGCGCTCGGCATCGAACTCCACCAGACGAAGTACACGGTGCTGGCCGAGCTGCCGACGGCAACCGAGAAGGCCCGACGCGACGCGCCGACGATCGCAGTTTGCGAGGTCTAGCCCCATGGTGCGAGGTCGCCCAAGCTCTGGAGATGGACGAGTCGGATCAGGCAGGGGGGTGCCAACCACGCCGAGGGCGAGTCTCGATGCCGGCTCGCCTGAACTCCCTGGCGAGGGTCCTCGCGTCGACGTCGAACCGACTCGCGACGACCTTCAGCGACTCGCCCGCCTCGTAGCGCTTCGCTGCCTGGCGGACGGAGCGGTCGGTCATCTTGCGGACCGACCTCCGGCGTGCGATGCCGCGGCGGTCGAGGTGGGTGATGATGGTCGTCCGGTTCACGCCGATCGACGTGGCGAGTGCGTCGATCGATGATCCGTCGAGGTAGGCACCGACGAGCTTGTCGACGTCGTGCTCGGACAGTCGCCGCTGAACAGGGTTTGAAAGCCGTCCCTCTTCCTCCGGGACCGAGCCCAACGGGCCCTCCGAGGCCCGATTTCGCGTGTCGTCAAGGGCCTTCGGCAGGCGCTGCGGGCTCGCTGACCCCTGTCCTGCAAGGATTTCCACGACGCGACGAGGGTTTGAAAGCCGTCCCCAAAGGTCCACACGTTGTCATATTCACAACGTTCGCCCAGACGAACCGCGCGTTTGGGTCAGCCAGCGGCGAAGAACTCCATCCTCGACGCCATCACCGACGGAGCGCCTGACGAAGCTGGCGAGCGTTGAGCCTGCATCGCCGCGAGGGGCTGCACCTCCTTGAGATCTGACCGGGCGACCGCCGCCGATTGCCGTCGCGCCGAAGGGGGCTGCGGCCCTGGCGCGCCGCCGATGGCGGGGACTCACAGGTTCGGACGCGGAGCCTTAGTTGCCTTCGGGAGGGACGTGACCCGCATTGGATCGTCGGACCTCATCGCTTCGGACTCGCCGATCCGGGTCGTCGCCCCGGGGCTCGGCGTGGCGGGGGGACGGCTCCGTTCGCCAGCCCCATGATGAAGGCACCCAATGCGGTGCGCCACAGCCCCACCATGTCCACGTCTCGTGCCGGTCCCCAGAAGCTCGCCCCGATTGGCGGAGGTTGCATGCTCAGCTCGTTGGCCGCGAGTCCGCTCGTGAAGGAATGGAAGGCGAAGGTGTACTCGATGAGTGGTCGCTTCGGCAGACGGTCGGTGTCGATCGCGCGCTGGAACCTGGTCGCCAGAGATTCGTAGGAGGCGTGCAGGGCCGGGGCCGCCTCGGGCTGGCGGGTGATCTCGCTGCTGATCTGGTGGAAGGTGATGCGGAACAGCTGGGGTCGGGTGACGGCGAACTCTCGGAAGCCTGAAACTCCGACCTCGACGAGGTCGTGGAGTGGGTCGTCGGTGGCCGGGAGGGCGTTGACGACGTCGGCGACGAGCTGGAAGCCGCGTGCTCCGAGTGCGCCGATGACATCAGCCATCGAGGCGAACTGGCTGTAGACCGCACGGGTCGACTCCCCGACCCGATCGGCCACCGCCCGGACGGTGACTGCTTCGAGGCCGCCGTCGGCGAGGAGCTCCTCGGCCGCATCCAGGACCGCTTCTCGGGTGCGTTCGTCGTGCTTCGCGGGGCGGGCCATGGGTTGACACCTTATCGTTGCATTGTTACGTTGCAGTGTAACGTAATAATGCAACGATAAGGGAAGGGGATCCCGATGGATCGAGCACATGATGTGGTCGTGGTCGGCGGTGGCATCGCGGGGGCCTCGCTCGCCACGGCGCTGGCCGGTGCCGGCCTCGACGTGGTGGCGCTGGAGGCAACCGAGCGGTTCGTCGATCGGGTGCGGGGCGAGAGCATGATGCCGTGGGGCGTCGCCGAGGCGGACCGCCTCGGCGTCGGATCCGTGCTGCGAGGAGCGGGCGCCCACATTGCGCCGACGTGGCGTCGCTTCGGTGAGGGCGATACCGAGGCCCGGGACATCCCGGTCGGCATCCTCGTGCCGGGCGTCGACGGCAACCTCAACCTGCATCATCCGGACGCCTGCCAGGCGCTGCTCGACGCGGCGACTGCGGCCGGTGCCGACGTACGCAGGGGCGTTCGCGAGGTGTCGGTCGCCCAGCACGCGGACGCCGCCGTGGTGGGCTTCTGTCGGGAGGGGCGAAGCGAGCACGTCGCCGGCCGGCTCGTGGTGGGCGCCGACGGACGGTCGTCGACCGTGCGCAGGGCCATCGGGGTGGAGCTTGACCAGGTCGACGCCACCGCCGCCGTCGCAGGGCTGCTGCTCGACGGATTGGCCGGCCCCGACGATCACGACCTCGTCGCCGAGCACGACCGCGGCATGAGCCTCGTGTTCCACCAGGGTGCCGGCCGGGCGCGCGTGTATCACGTGGTCCCGGTGGAGGACCGAACTCGGTATGCCGGCACTGCGGGGACCGTCAACTTCATCGACGACTTGCGCGACGGGCCTACCCATCTTGCTGACCTCGTGGAGGCAGCAGTGCCTGCTGGTCCGTGTGCCACCTTCCCGAACACTCAGACCCGCACCGCCACCCCTGCCCGTGGCGCTGTGGTGCTGATCGGCGACGCGGCCGGGCAGACCGACCCATCGATCGGGTGCGGACTGTCCGTGGCCATGCGCGACGCTCGTACCGTGCGGGACCTCATCATCGCTGGCGCCAGCGCGGCTGAGGACTTCGCGCCGTACGCGGCACAGCGGCTCGACCTCGTGCGCCGGCTCGAGGTGATCGCCGACATCATCGTGTCGAGCTCCGTGTTGGCAGGGCCGGACCGAAGTGACCGTCGAGCGCGCTTCGGCGAAGCGATGGCAGCGATGCACCCGGACGTCTTCCCGCTCGTGGTCGCCATGTTCGCCGGACCCGAGTCCGCGCCGGAGGACCTGATCGCACGGGGAGTGCCACCCGTGTTACGAGCCGCCTGACCGGACGGGCGCGCGACCGAGCGGCGGCTCGGCGCGGGCCTCGCTTGTTCGATGTCGTGAGGTCAAGAGCTCCGACCGTGCGCTGCCGTGACCGAAGCCCTGTCTGTCAGGGTGACGTGAGATTGCTCGTGTAGCGATTCATCCCTACAGGGCGAACCTTGATCTGATCCAGGCGGTTCGTGACGTCACGTCCGTCGGCATCCCCCTTCGGGGCGACACCTTCTGGCAACACGGGCGCACCGAGTGTGGCCGCCGGCCGTGCAGACGTGACCTGAGCGCACTCGCCTTCTCGGTGGTCATGCAGATGATCATTCCGTGCACGAGTCGACCGAGAGTGGCTGCGACGTGGCGGGCCGGTCGAGGCAGCGTCGGTGTTGGTGCGCGACCAGCAAGGCAGCGCACAGCAGCCCGCTCAGCGCTGCCAGACCGAGCGAACCGCCTATCGCGCTGATCGCTGTTGTGAGCCCTCCGCCGATGAGCAGCGCGGTGAGAGTGCAGCAAATGGTCATACCGATCGCGCTTGCGACACCAAGCCGCGCGGCCTCTTTGCGCTCAATCACCCGATCGCCTCGCGCAGCTGGCCGACTGTCGGCACCCCCGACGCGCCTTCGGGAGAGAAGAAGATGCGACACGCCCAGGTCGCGTCGCTGTCTGGATCGGTGAACGGGTCGGTCCCATCGACGAGGATCGTGGGCGAGCCGTACATGCCCCAACGCTGTGCATCTGCTTCGTTGCGGATGCGTCGGCGGACCACGGAGACGTCGGAGCGGCCGGAGGTCGCTTCTCGGGCTCGGTCTTCGGCGAGTTCGACGTTCGGGCAGCCCTCGAAGTAGAGGATCTCGATCTCCATGACCGCAGGATAAAGCTTCCTCTGTACTGGAAGGTCAAGGGTGAGAGGTCAGTAATCTGCAGGGATGCGAATCGGTGAGCTTTCCGAAGCCACAGCGAGACAGCCCTGTCTGTCAGGGGATCGTCCACGCTCGCTTGGCGAGGAACCCCGCGTTCGCTGAGCTGGTCGAGGCCGCCCAGCGGCGCCGCGCCATGCAGCGCGACGGCGAGTCAACCCCAACGAGTCGACACCGTTTTGACACCGGAACTGGCGGTTCTCGACCAATCTGGCGGCTCTGGGCGCTCACGGGCAAGCCATAGGTGTAGGTAGAGGCACTACTGCCGATTGTTGGCCCGCTTGCAAGGAGGGGGTCGGGGGTTCGAGTCCCCCAGCGCCCACTCGTTGTCACTGCGAGCCGGCGTCAACTGCGTCGACGAGCACGGCGACGAACCGGCGCAATGGAGTCTGAAGGCTGGGTAGCAGCCTGTTGATGATGGCGGTGTGCATGTGGCTATACTGGGTGCATGAATGTAGCTACACCGTACGTTGAGGTCGGTATTCGCGACCTCAAGAACAACTTGAGTCGGTACTTGGATCGCGTACGGGAGGGCGAGGACGTGGTTGTGACCGATCGCGGCAAGCCGGTTGCACGGCTGTCCGCGCTCGACCACGCAACGGACCGGCTGGCGACGCTCATCGCGTCTGGGGTGGTTCGAGCTCCAAAGCGGACCTCGCGGAGCCGCCCGGCACGACGAATCACGTCGGCAGGCTCGGTCAGCGACTTGGTCGCCGAACAGCGGCGGTGATCACCTACGTCGACACGTCCTCGCTGTTGAAGTTGCTGATCGAGGAGGACGGATCAGAGAAGGCCGCGCTCATCTGGGACTCGGCCGACGTGCTGGCGGCAGCTGCCCTGATCGTGGTGGAGGCGCGCGCTGCGCTCGCGGCTGCTGAGCGAGTGGGCCGGCTCACCGCGAGTGCGCAACGAGCAGCCAAGCGCGACCTTGTGGGCCTGCTCGACGGGTTGACCGTCGTCGAGGTCACCGAAGAGCTGATCGCTGAGGCGGCGGATCTCGCCGAGCACGAGGCGCTTCGCGGCTACGACGCAGTTCACCTTGCCGCCGCGCTCTTGATTGAGGCGGACATCGTCACGAGTGCGGACCCAGCACTATGTGATGCAGCGGAGCGCCGCGGATTTCATGTGGCGAATCCGCTCGACGCGTGATCGTCGCCCTCCGTTGACACCGCTTTGACCCTGGTTCCAGCCGTCGGCCAGTTCGAGCCATGCGACCTCCTGCGGGCGCAGCTTGGCATCGAGGCGACCGCGTCGTGCCGATCGGAAGACGACCGCACCATGCCCGTGGTCGGGAATCCAGGGAGCTGCCCAGAGCTGATGTTGCAGCTGTGTGCGAGTCATGGCATGGTTATGCCATGACTCGCACACGCGTCAGTACCACGGTTGATGGCGAGCTGCTCACTCGGGCCCACGAGGTGACTGGCGTGGCTTCGAACGCTGCATTGTTCGATCTAGCGCTCGACGCGCTGCTGACCCAGCATCGAGGCGCGGAGCTGGATGGCGCCTACGCGGCGTACGACGAGCATCCGATCGACGAGCCCGACGAGTGGGGTGATCTCGCGTCGTTCCGCGCCGCAGCGGCTGCATCGTGAAGGATCAGCCAAGGCGGGGCGAGCTGTGGTGGTGCGAGCTGCCGGAGATCAGCCGTCGGCCGGTGCTCGTGTTGAGCCGCGACGCCGCCATTCCCCGCCTGGGGCGAACCCTTGTCGCCCCGTGCACCACGACCATCCGAGGCTTGCCGAGTGAGGTACTGCTCGAGCCCGGTAGCGATCCAGTCCCTCGGCGAAGCGCCGTCAACCTCGACTCGGTCGAGAGCGTGTCGGTCGCTGTCCTTGTTGATCGCCTCGGCCGCTTGAGCGACGAGCGCATGCGGGATGTCTGTGCTGCCTTGTCTGTTGCCGTGGACTGTGGTTGAGCGCACCGTACGACGGGTGAGCAACGATGGGTCTGCTGCAGGTTCGACGGCGGTTGCGCCGAGTGCACCTGCGTGCCCGTTCGACAGACCGTTCCGTTCGCGTGCGATCTCGACTGGGCCACGCTCGGCGCCGTACCCGAGATGCTCCAGACGGCGCACGGTTCGCTCACGGTCGGCCTCGACGCCCGACCCGGTCAGCCGATCCTGATCCGCGGCGGCACCTCCTCGGTGGGCATGGCGGCCGCCGTGCTCGCTGGTCGGCTCGGCATGACGGTGCTGTCCACCACCCGCGACGCCGAACGTGCCGACGTCTTGCGCGCTTGGCCGTCGGCGATTGCGGAAGCGGCCGGAGCAGGGTGCCTTCGGGCCGCTCAGTCGCGGTGGAACCGGATCACGGGCACGGTTCGATCGGTGAGCTTCTGATACTCCTCGTACTGCGCGTTCATGCCATTCAACGCTGGCCACATCGCTTGGGCTTCGGCGGGGTCGAGCTCGGTGGCAACGACATCGATGACGTCGCGGCCGACGGTGATCGTGGCGTGGGGATCGCTGCGGAGGTTGAAGACCCAGGCCGGATCCGTGTCGCGCCCGGCGTTCGCGCCGGCCACGACCCAGGATTCGCCATCTCGCAGGTACACGAGTGGCGTCATTCGCTTGCGAGCAGTCCTGCGGCCGGTCGTTTCGAGCAGCAGGATGGGCCGGACGCCACTCGCCGAATCGAGCTGCCCGCCGAAGCGGCCACCGGTGAGGCGGTACATCCGGCAGTGCATCCGACTAGAGAGCTTCCGGAACGGGCCGCGATCGAGCTTGACGACTTTGCGCGCTTCACGTTCGATGGCTGGTTGATGTCGTTCGGTGGTGGTCATGGGTCCTCCTGGAACGCATGGAGCTGTTGCTGGTGAGGCGGCGCCGCATCTCACTTCGGGAGTTCTCGCAGTGCGATGGCCTCGATGTCGTCGAGGGCGAGCACGTTGCCGCAATCGGGACAACGGGCGTCGACGACCAGCGCGCTCTCGCAGCCGCGGTGGCGTAGTGACGTCCATGCGCCGTCGGGTTGCAGGTGGCGGTCGCCCCACGACTTGAGCAGGAGCAGAGCGGGCAGGAGCTCTCGGCCGGACGGGCTCAGCGTGTACTCGTAGCGGGCGGGGTTGTCTTGATAGGCGCTTCGTTCGAGCAGACCGGCGTCGGTCAAACCGGCCAGTCGCTGCGTGAGCACGTTGCTGGCGATCCCGAGCTCACCTTCGAATTCGCCGAAGCGGCGCAGGCCGAAGAGCGTGCAGCGCAGGATGCCGAGACTCCAGAAGTCGCCGACGACGGAGACCGCCTTCAGCAGCGAGCACGAGTTGGCGCCAGCGCTGGCTCGCTCCGAGATCGCTTCGCGTCGGTGCGATGTGCTCATCAGCTCACTGTCGCAAAGTCACTGGCGAAAAGCAAGTAACTGCGACTCTCGCGCTTTCCGGGGTTGCTTGCAGGGAGGGGGTCGGGGGTTCGAGTCCCTCAGCGCCCACTGGTTGTTGTCGAAATCACAACGTTGTGCCTGGTCAGCGGGTAGGTCTCGTGTCCGATCGCCCGTCCGGCGACCCTGAGCTCAGGCGGTTCGTCGGTCACCCATCCGAGCTGGTCGGAGGGGTAGCCATCGTCGACCGAAAGGGCGAGCGTGCCGATCGGTCGAGTCGGCGTCGTCGTCGGTCCGGGGGCACGACCGGGTCTTGGTGAGCGCGAGGGTTGTCGGGTGCAGCCGCTCACGCGGGCTTGTTGAACATGTATCGGGCGATCTTCCAGCCATCGGTGCCGTTCCGCTGGAAGAGGAACACCTCACGGTTGGACTCGGCCGACTCGTTCTCGGTGGCTCGGACGGTCTGTGTTCCGGCGCTGCGGGTCAGTGCGTACGCGGTTACGTCGGATGTGACCACGAGCTCGTCGATGGCGAACGTGACGTCGAGGCGGATTGCATCGAAGATCTTCCGGTACCCGTCTGCCATGTCGCCGCCGGTGACGGTTGGCAGCGTGGTGGGCATGAAGATCCCGTCGGCGGCGTAGCAGGAGGCGGCGAGATCGGCGTCGTTGGTGTTGAGGGCTCGCTCGTAGGTCGCGAGCAGGTCTCGGATCTGGCTCTCACTGGCGTGCATGGTGTGTCCTTCTCCTAGGTGGTTTCCACGGAATGTAACCATCTGGGTCTAGACTCCATTCCATGGAAACTACGTATGGGTCGTCCAAGGTCCCAGCGGTCGAGCTCGCCTGCCTGTTCAGTGATCTCGTGCGGTTGGAGACCGAGCTGTGGGATCGGGTCGATCGCCGGCTTCGTGAAGATCACGACGTCCCGCTGTCCTGGTTCGAGCCGATGCAGGTGATGGACCGCGTCGTGGACTGTCGAGTCGTCGACATCGCCGAGGAGCTGTCGATCTCGGTGGGCGGGGTGAGCAAGCTGGTCGATCGCATCGAGCGCGCTGGGTGGTGTGTCCGTGCACCGAACCCCAACGACGCCCGATCGTCGGTCGTCACCCTCACCCGAGCCGGGCGGCGTGTGCTCAGAGCGGCCAAGGGCTCGTGCGACGACGAGCTCGCTGCCCGGCTGGGTGTGGCGGTTTCGCCTGAGCGGCTCGCGTCGTTCGCGTCGACCGTGCGAGACCTGCGGGGGCACATCGCTGACCAGCAAGGGGGTGCCCCATGAACGGAGACCCGACGACGATGCGCGCTGTGGTCCTCGACGCGCCAGGGCCGCCTGACGCGCTGCAGATTCGTGAGGTGCCCGTACCGTCACCCGAACTGGGTCAGGTGCTGATCAAGGTCGAAGCGTTCGGGCTCAACCGTTCTGAGCTGCACACCCGCCTCGGCCTCGCAGACGGGGTGACGTTCCCTCGTGTCCTGGGCATCGAGGCCGTCGGCACCGTCGTGAGCTGTCCCGGTGGTGAGCTCGCACCGGGCGCACAGGTCGCAGCATTGATGGGTGGCATGGGCCGCACGTTCGACGGCGGATACGCCGAGTACACGTGCGTGCCCGTTCGACAGACCGTTTCGTTCACGAGCGATCTGGACTGGGCCACGCTCGGCGCCGTACCCGAGATGCTCCAGACCGCGCACGGTTCGCTCACGGTTGGCCTCGACGCCCGACCCGGTCAGTCGATCCTGATCCGCGGCGGCACCTCCTCGGTCGGCATGGCGGCAGCGGTGCTCGCTGCGCGGCTCGGCATGACGGTGCTGTCCACCACCCGCAACGCCGAACGCGCCGACGTCTTGCGCGAGATCGGTGTGACGTACCCGTTGGTGGACGACGGCGATGTGGCCACCCAGGTCCGTCGGCATCTCCCCGACGGCGTCGACACCGCACTCGAGCTGGTCGGGACACCAACGCTGCCCGACACGCTCCGGGCAACGCGGGTACATGGCGTGGTGTGCTTCACCGGGATGTTGTCGAACCAGTGGACGGTGCGCGACTTCTACCCGATCGAGTACCTGCCCCGGGGTGTGCGGCTCACCGCCTACGGCGGCGACGCCAGCGATCTGTCGCCTGCCGTGCTGCAGGAGTTCCTCGACGCGGTTGCCGCCGGCGAGGCCCGCGTGCCGATCCACCGCGCGTACCGCCTGGACGAGATCGCCGAAGCCCACGCCGACATGGAAGCGGGGCGGGCGACCGGAAAGCTCGTCGTGCTCCCATAGCGCCCGCCGTGTCCCACTTCTCCACTCGTTGTCGAAATGACACCACCTCGCCCGTGTTGCCCCTGCTCACGGGCGTGCTCGGATCTGCTGCAGGGTTCGTCGATGTGGAGGAACCGAACCACGAGCCATGGAGCACGGTCCCTTCTGTGACCAGGACACTGACGCGCGTCAGTGACGCGTGTTAGTGTCCTGGGCGTGCAGGCTCCAGAGAGTGTTGAGGCAGCATCGCGGACCACCGGGACCAGCGCTCGCTCGGCCCGGCGCGAAGCGACTCGGACTCGGCTGTTCACCGAGACGGTCGAGGAGTTCAAGCGACGTGGATTCGCCGACACCGAGATCGCCGCGATCACCGAACGCGTGGGTGTGACCCGGGGCGCCTTCTACGTGCACTTCGCCGGCAAGGACGAGGTCCTGCGCGAGCTGCTCCTCATCGAGGAGCGTCGCATCGCGGCTTCGGCGGTCGTCGTCAGCGAACGGGCTGACTCGCTCGAGGCCGTGTTCAGTGCCGTGGTCGATGCCGTCCTGCGGGCAGAGCGCCGACTCGGCCGGAGGCTGGTCCGTGACCTGTGCGCAGGCCAGTTCCGTCCCGAGGTCGCACAGGGTCAGGCGGTCGACGACCACCCAGTGGGGCTGATGCTCGTCGATGCCATCGCTGACCGAGCGCCCGACATCGATGCGGTGGATCTCGCCATGACGTTCCTCACCGGCCTGTTCGGTCTGCTGGCGACCGATGTTGCATCGCAGGCGGCCCGCCGCCGCCGTCTCGATCTCCTCGTGCAGATCGCCTCGCGGGGAGCGACGGCGTCATGACCGCTCGAATGCCCGTACCGGGCGCTGCCTGCCTGCCCTGATCGGAGAGCTCGATGCCCAAGCACAAGCCCACCACACTGGCTGATCGACTCGGCGCGCTGCGTGGCCTGCTGACGATCAGTGACGAGGACTACGCGGCGTACATGCGGTCCTACGAGGAGCTGTTCGTGGACTCGCCGGAGAACACCAAGGCCGACTACGAGGCCGGCGTGCCACTGCGCGGGTATCCCCAGGGCAGCAGCAACGAGCTGACCGAGCTGTACAAGGTGATCCATCTGCTGTGCACACTCGGCTCGGTCGAGAAGATGTACATGCCGCCGACGATCGACCCGAAGCAGTCGGTGCTGCAGAACCAGATCCTCTTCGAGCGGATCGTGGCGAAGGACCTGCACCTGCGCCCCGGCGACAGGGTGCTGGACCTGGGCTGCGGGTGCGGTGCGATTGCGGAGCACCTGGCCGAGCTGACCGGGGCGACCCCCTACGGGGTCAACCTGGACCGGTCGCAGATCGAGAAGGCCTGGCGGAACCCGAACCTGGCGCGGGACAACTTCTCGGTCGGTGACTTCAACAAGGCCCTCGCGTTCGACGATGCGTCCTTCGACGCGGTCTACGCGATCCAGCCGATGACGTATGTGAGCGACCACGCCTTCACCTTCTCGGAGGTGTTGCGGGTCCTGAAGCCGGGCGGGCGCTTCGTCATCAACGACGTCGCCGCGCTCGATGCGTATGACCGTGACGATGAGCACCAGCGCACGCTGATTCAGCACACTCGGGAGCTGACCGTGTTCGGGGGGTTCTGGTACTACCGGTACTGGGAGGATGCCTACCGCGACGCCGGCTTCGAGCTGGTGTCCTCGGTGGGGAGGCCCGCGGTCGAGCTGATCAAGAAGGAAGTCGCCCTGTTCACCCGCTACGAGGCGGTGTTCAGGTTCCTGGCGACGCTGCACCTGATCCCGAAGAAGACCGACGCGTTGATGCAGCGCATGAACGCCAACAGCGTCTCGTACATCCAGGCCGAGGAAGAGGAGCTGCTGACCCTCAACTGGCACTGCGTCGGCCAGAAGCCAGCCTGACACCGGGCAGTCGGGGTCGACCTGATCCGGTGGCTGTTCGTAGGGTGTCCTGGCACGACCACGAACAGCCTGACGCCCGTGACGGTCACCGGGGTCAGCTCGGCAACCGCCATCGCCGCCGGGCGACCAACGACGTGCACGCTGATCGCCACCACTGCCTCCTGCTGGGGTGACAATCGACTCGGGCAGGTCGGCGACGGGACCTTCACCGACAGTCACGTGCCGGCGCCCGTCCTGGGACAGCACGAGTTCAGCGGCATCAGCGTGGGAGACGATCACGTGTGCGCTTCGACCGAAGCAGGCGAGGTGTGGTGCTGGGGCTCGAATCGCAACGGGCAGCTCGGCGATGGCAACGGCATCGTCAGGTCGCCGGTCGGGGTGACCGGCCTCTCCTGACTCGCGATCGATCGCTTTCAATCACCCGGAACGCAGACCTCGTGTCCTGCAGCGCAAGGAGGTTGGTGAGATCGTCTCCTCACCGGCATGCCCGTGACACCGCAGTGACACCGCAACGGTCCGTTCCGGCACACGTCTGGGCGGCCCGGGTGCCCATCAGGTCGTAGTGGGTCCTTGACGACGCTCTGAGGCCTCTGCGAGCTGGTCCTTCCGCCCGGTGGGGTTGGTTGCTCAGAGGTTGGTCCGGTAGTCGAGGGCGACACCGGCCGCGAGCGCCGTCTTGCTCACGAGCCGTCGCGCGACCTTGGCCCCGGTGCCCGAGTCGGTGTTGCGCCGAACGTGGTCTGCCCAGATCGTGGCGGCCCGAGGGAGCGCGCTGTCGGCGATGTGCCGGCTCGGGTTCCAGAGGTCGGCGGCGGCCAGCGCGGGCTCGTTGCGAAGCTCACGGTGCTCGACATCGATGACGAGCGCGGCCTTCGGTGTCCGGTTGCGAACACGCATCGACTCGAGCAGCGCGCTGTCGGTGCACGCCCGGGCGGTCCCGCGGATCTCGGCGACGTCGTGGCTTCCGGGCTGCATGGCGAGCAGTGCGATGCGCGGGTCGTCCATCAGGTTGTGGAGGGTGTCGGTGCGACGGTTCCCGGGTCGGTCGGCGATGGCGATGGTGGTGTCGTCGATCTGGCGGATCAGACCCGGGGGATCCCCCTTGGGGCTCGCGTCTGCGTTGCCGTCCGCATCGGTCGACACCAGCACGACGAAGGGCGCGTCAGCGAGGAACGCCGCCGCGCCGTCGTGCGACTGTGGGGTTCCTCGTGCCGTCCACAGCTCCGATCGCATGATCGCCTTCGCGCAGTGCAGAAGCGCTTCTTCCACGTCGAGCGTTGCGATGTTGTCACGCACGCGGAGCCGACCGTTGATCCGCAGCGTCTCGCCGTAGCCGGGCACCAGCGCGATGAGGCCGGCAGGGGAGCCGTCGACGACGTCCCTGCCTGACACGTCGCCGAGCTCGAGCACGGTGTCGGATCGGGGTGCCAGGAACCCGGGCTCACCGCCCAACACGATCGCCTGCAGCGATCCTTCCCCGGTCGTCGTGCCGACCACCGCGCAGGGCGAGCACGCCAGGAACCGTTCGCAGTGCTCGTCCAGGAAGCGGATCGACTTGAGCATGACCGCGCCAGGACGCGCGCCGACGACGGCTTCGAGCTCGGCATCACAGGCCACGACAGCGGACACGTCGAACATCTGCACCGGTCCTTGACTCTTAGCGGCTCGCGGGGTTTCGGGTCACCGCCGGCTCGGCCGCGACCGTCTGACGGTAGCCGGCGTCGGCCCACTCGCCCGTCTACGTGTCGATCCCACGGGCCGGTCTGTGGCCCGGCTCGTGGCGTGCGGTCATCCTGTCCTGTGGAGCTCCTCGTCGAGGGCAGCGGCGAGAGCGTCCAGGTCTGGGCACGTGTCGGGATCAGCCACGACGGTCACCGCGAGCGTTCCGCAGTAGGACAGCGCAGCGAACGAGACCGTGACGTTGCCGGGAACCAGCGCGACCGCGATCAGGTCGGTCACCCGCGCGCCGAACATCGACAGGGCTTCATCGGGGCCGCGGAGGTTCGTGACGAACGTGTGCACGAGATGCTGGCGGTTGATGAACCAACCGAAGATGCCCAGCCGGGCGAGGAGCCGGAACAGCGGGACGAGCAACGCAGCAGTCGAGCCGGGCGGATGCTTCTTGGCAGCCCGAGTGGCCTCGGTGACTGCGTGCAGCCGTGCTGTCAGATCACCGTGCGTCACGATCCGCACGGGAACGGCACCGACCTCGTTGCCGAGGGACGTGGCGGTGGCTGCACGGCGGGCCGCTACCGGGACGGACATCACCACTGCGTCGATCGTCTCGCCGCGGCGGTCCAGCAGGGTTCCGAGCGAGGAGCCGATGGCAGCCAGGAGCACGTCGTTCACAGTTGCGCTGTGCCGATGGGCGAGCTGACGCACGTGGGGGAGTGGAACCCGCACCACTCGCAAGCTGCGTCTCCCTCCTGTGGGCCGGTTGAGCGAACAGTGCGAGGGTGGTTCGGCGCTTCGCGGGCGCAGCTCTTGCGCCGCGGTCGCAACGCGTGGGAGCAACTGCGGCGACTTCGCCACCGCAGCCGCAATCGAGCGGAGCCGATCGGTACGAAGATCACGGCGGGATGGGGCAGGCCGAGGAAATGGCGCAGGAGGTGGTGCAGCTACGCCGTCGACCAGCGCCGCGAGAACGGCCAACCCGCCTATGCCGTCCGCCAACACGTGATGGAACGCAACGACAAGCGCGACGCGACCGTCGGCGAGTCCCTCGACGATCGTCATCGACCACAGCGGTCGGGTCCTCGGCAGTGGGCGAGCGATCGTCGACGCCGCGAGACCCAGCAGTGCCGGCTCGTCGCCTGGTGTGGGGCACGGGGTGGCGGTCACGTGATTGGCGATGTCGAAGGCGCCGTCGTCGATCCACACCGGTCGGCCGCCCCCGGCCGGCGAGACCATGAGCCGCTGGCGCAGGCGCGGCACCGCTCTGATCCGCTCGTTGATCGATGCGGCGGCAGCATCCGCGGCGAACGGCCGATCACCGGTGTCGAGGACGACGATCGCACCGACCTGCATAGGGGTCGGACCAACGTCGGTCGTGAGCGACACGACGTCCTCCGGGGTGGCACGTTCGATCACCCGCGAGGAGATGGTGGTCATCTCGCGCCCCGGTGCGATGCACCGCGACGACACCCGGACGGGGAGGGCTTCGAGCAGGTGTCGTGCTCAGCGTGCTCTGACATTGCGGGCGATCTCTTCGAGGTGGGTTTCCCAGGTGCCGCAGCATCCGCCCCAGATGTCGAGGTGCGGGTACTGCTCGGCGATTGCGCCCATGCGCTCGCCGAGATCGACGGGGTCGCCGGACTCGAGGTGCCCGAGGGTGCACAGCGAGATCTTGTCCATCATGGCGGCGTTCGGGCGCAGGCAGCGGACCCGCTCGAACCAGTCACCAGGTTCGATGGCCGGAAGGAACTCGAGCGGGTGCGAGCAGTTGATCCCGTAGAAAACGGGCCGGTCCGAACCGCATTCGGCGTCGACGGCCTCGATCGCTTCCTTCAGCGTCGGACCGGAGTGCAGCCGGTGGTTGCTGTCCAGCGTGAACAAGATCGCCGCAGCCAACCCAGCTCGAGTCGCAGCGCGGGCGACGCCGACCGCCTCGGGGACGTTGTTGAAGGTCATGGTCTCGACCAAGTCCACCTCAGCTGTTGCCAGCGTCGCGATCTGGGTCGAGTGGTAGTCCTCCGCCTCCTCTGCGGTCATCGGACCCCGCAGCTCGACGACCGCTGGCGGGTGATCGAGCAGCGGGAACAGGGCGAACTCGCGCAGCTCGAATCCGAACTTGTACATGATCTCGGTCTCTTGACCTCCCTCGGTCAAGTACTGCAGATCAGCCTGTTGCGTCGGGAACGAGCTAGTCATCTCCAGCTCACGAATCTGTCTAGCCCTCGCATGACGCCTGGGAGGGCACGTCGTCGCACGCCGTCAACATAATCCGGCCTCTCAAGCCCCCGACACGATACGTGACTCCCTCGACGCAACGCGCTCCACCTGCCGATTCGGGCGAGGACCGGCGGCGACGAGTGGCGCACGCGCTGGCGCCCCGACCGAAGTGGTCGGGGCGCCAGCGAATCGTTGGTGAGGCGTGCGGTCAGGCGGCCTTGCGGCTGCTGCTCGCCGACGTCTTGCGGCCGGCGCTGCCCGACGCCTTGGCGGTGGTGCGCTTGGCCTGGGTGCTCTTGCTCTTGGCGGCCTTGGACGCCGTACGGCCGGTCGTGGTCGCGGCGCGCTTCGCCTGGGTCGAGGTGCGCTTCGCGGCGCTGGAGGCGGTGCGACCCGTCGTGGTCAGGGCGCGCTTGGCCGTGCTCTTCGTGTCGCCCTTGCCCTTGCGGGCGGAGGTCGCGGTTCCCTTGGCACCGGACTTCGCTGCCTTGGCCGTCTTGGCAGCACCGCGCGAGGCGGTGCGGGCGGTGCCCTTCGCGCCCGACGTCGCGGCGGAGGCCGTCCGCGTCGTCGTGCGGGAGGTGCGCTTGACGGTGGTCTCGCCCTTGCGCTTGGCCTCCTGCGTCTTCTCGATGATGGCGTCGGCCGCATCGTCGATGCTGCCTCGCACCTTGTCAGCGGTCTTGCGGGCGATCTTGTTGCCCGTGGGTCGCGCGGATGGCTTCTTGCGGCGCAGCACCGTGGCGATCACGTCGCCAGCGGCGGACACGCTGCCCTGGGCGACTCCGCTGACGGTGTCGCTGACGCGGTCGGCGATGCCCGAGGCCACGCCGGCGACGATGTTGCCCGGGGGCACGTCGGGGGCGGAGGGGTGGGGGTGCGTCGGCGCCATCTTCTTGGCGGCCGCCAGCGCGTCACCGAGGTCGTTCAGCGCCTTGCGGCCGAGCTCGTCTCGCACCTTCGGGAAGTACTCCTCCTCTTCCTCCTCCATGTGGTGACGCACGTTCTCCATCAGCACGGTGACCTTGGCGTCGAAGCGCTCGTCCTCGGGGGACATCGAGTCGAGCTCGTTCAGCACCCACTTCACGATGTGGTGCTCCTCGAGGCTCTCCAGCGCGATGTCCTCGGTCTCCGGCACCGTGGCGCGGGTGACGGGGTAGAACAGCTGCTCCTCGATGGATGCATGCACCGAGAGCTCCTCGATGATGCTGTCCACGATCGCTCGCTTCGTCGTGTAGGCCTTGTCGCCGGCCTTCTCGAAGCGCTTGAACAGCTTCTCGACGGTGTTGTGGTCCTTCTTGAGCAGTGTGATTGCGTCCATGGACCACCCATACCCAGTGGCTGGCGAAGCAGTCGTGACCTTGGTGGCCTCCTGTCACACGGCGAGGTCCAGATCGAAGGGACGGGGGCGGCGATCCCGGCCACGGTCAGCGGAGGTCGATGTGCTCGCTGCGGGAGGCGGGCCCCGCTGAGGGTGAGGCGCTTCGCTGCCAGACGCAGGCTCGAACGAGCTGACATCGCTATGACGCCGGAGCTGGAGCGGCGTCGCCGATGTGACCTAGGTCTCTGGTTGGGACGCTTTGCGCGGGCGACACTGATCGTGGGTGTGGAGGGGCGGTGGGTGATCGTGTGCACGGACGTTGACACAGGATGGCGGTCGCCATGAGCGACGATCGGATGTATGACCTGGAGTTCGGCATCGAGTTCCTCGACGACTCCGTCGTCGTTGCGATCGGCGGCGAGCTGGACCTGCTGACCGCTGCGGTCGTCGCCGGAGCGCTGAACGCCACGGTGGACCCCCGACATCGGGATCTCATCGTCGACGTCGGCGGTGTGTCGTTCATCGATGCGACCGGCGTCGATGCCTTCGCGAGCGTCGTGCAGCATCTGCAGCCGCTGGGCGGAACGTGCACGGTCCGGTCCGCGTCGCAGCTCGTGCGGCGGGTCTTCGACATCACCGACATGAGCGCTCTCGTCGCCTTCGTCGAGGCGGAGCCCTCGACGCCACACGGGGGCGGCGCGCACGACGATGTCCCGCAAGTCGCTGGCGACGGTGACCAGGTCGATCTTGCAGCGAGCGGTTCCGGCGCTCTGGTGCGGTCGAGCACAGGGGTGGTCGACGCCGCGCTCGGATTGGTCACCGCTGTAGCCGCGTCGACCGTCGAGAACGCCGATGGCGTGAGCGTGACCCTCGAGCGTCATGGTCGCCTGATGACGGTCGCTGCGAGCGACGACGCCGTCAAGGAGATGGACGGTCACCAGTACGACACCGGTGAGGGGCCGTGCCTGTCAGCGAAGGCCGAGGGCCGGTGGTTCTACATCGAGTCGCTGGAAGACGAGGACAGATGGCCGAAGTTCGTGCCGCTCGCACTCGAGCAGGGCATCCACAGCATCCTGTCGTCGCCGTTGATGACCAAGGACCGGCCGCAAGGCGCGCTCAACATCTACTCGTCGAAGGAGCACGCGTTCAGCACTCGTGACCAAGAGCTCGCTGCGCTCTTCTCCGCGCAGGCCTCGGAGATCCTGACCACCGCTGGCCCGGAGGAGACCGACGACGAGGTGAGGCAACGGTTCACGAGCGCCCTGACCGCACGGCAGGTCATCCACCAAGCCCAAGGGGTGATCATGGAGCGCAACGGGCTGACTGCAGAGGATGTGGCCGGCGCGCTGCATCGCGCCGCCCGCAAGGCAGGCGTCACGGTCCGTGTGCACGCGGCCGAGGTGGTCGCATCCGTCGATCGCGACCGGGGAGCCGAGGAGCACCGGTGATGGGCGAGGTCCTGGACCCGCTCGAGGAGGCGCGCCGGGCCCTCGAGATGTCGGTGGCAGACCTGTGGTGGCGCTACTTCACCGTCGGCGGCATGGCGAGCGAGCTGGAGATCGAGGCGATCCTGTTCGGCGCACTCGTGCCGAGCCCCCCGGAGCGCGACCTCCTGGCTGTTGCGCTCAACGAGCGGTTCAGCGAGCTGGGCCGCGACCACCCCATCCCGTACTCCGATGATCCGCAGGACCTGTGACGCGCCCGTAGGTGTCTGCAGCTGCATCGCCCTGGAATCGGGGGAGGGGTCGCCGTCCACCGCGGTCCACACCGATTGCTCGTGCCCTCGGCCGCGATGAGAATGCTTCGGTTGGCTCGTCGAACGTAGCGGATGCGCTGACGCCGACCCGCTCGGAGGAACGCATGGGCAAGCTCGTCTACGCCACCAACGCCTCGTTGGACGGCTTCACGGAGGACCCCAGCGGCTCCTTCGACTGGTCGGAGCCTGACGAGGATGTGCACGAGTTCTGGAACGAGATGATGCGCGGCATCGGCACCCAGCTGCTCGGCCGCCGCATGTACGAGACGATGGCCGTGTGGGAGACGGAGCCGTCGTTCTTCCAGGAGTCTGCGGTGCTGGCCGACTTCGCCGCCGCGTGGCAGGACTCGGACAAGCTCGTCTACTCCACCACCCTCGCCGCCCCGGTCACGACGCGGACGCGCATCATGGCGGCGTTCGAGGCCGACGAGGTGCGGGCCTTGAAGGAGGCGTCGTCGGCCGACCTGCTGGTGGGCGGTCCCGAGCTCGCCGCCCATGCGCTGCGAGCCGGGGTCGTGGACGAGCTCCGGCTGATGCTCTCCCCGGTGACGGTCGGCGCCGGCAAGCCGGCCTTCCCAGCCGATCTGCGCATGGACCTCGAGCTCATCGACGAGCGTCGCTTCGGCACGGGCGCGGTGCTGGTGGCGTATCGCGTGCAGTGCTGAGCTCGGTGGCCGTGACGCTTGACGCGGCGCACCCATCGCTGCGACGGAGCGGCGCTAGAGGAGCTGGCCATCGACGGCATCGGCGGGCCGATCGAGCACCTCGGCGCTCTCGGCCTCCAGTCGCAGAGCGGCTGCGCCCGCCGGTCCTGCGGGTCGACGTCTGCGCCGACGACGAGCCGCCCGGTCGATCAGGTTCATCATGGGCGTCGCCGTGATGCCGTGCGTGGCGATGGAGGCGACGATCGCCACCGACACGATGGCCCAGAGCTGGTCGGCGTCCGCGAACGGCGCAGCCGTGAGCGCGTACGCGAGGTAGTAGATCGAGCCGAACCCGCGCACGCCGAAGAAGGAGATCGCCCACTTCTCCTCGTGGGTGAGGTGGGTTCCGCTCAGCGCGACGCGGCCGCTGAGCGGGCGGACGACGAAGACGAGGAGGAGGCCGACAGCCGCGCCTGGCCACGTGAGGCCTTCGAGGACGCCGCCCACCAGCGCCCCACCGAACAGCAGCAGCAGCCCGACCACCAGGAGGTTCTCGGTCTGCTCGGTGAACGCGTGCAGCTCGCGATGGAACTCGTGCTGGCGTTCTGAGCCTCGCAGCACGACGGCGGCCACGAACACCGCCAGGAAGCCGTACCCGCTGACGATCTCGGTCGTCCCGTAGGCGAGGAGCGTCGCGGCCACGGCGACGAAGCCCTGGCGGGTCTCGGCCAGTGCGCTGAGCCGTCCCGGGGGTCGAAACGCGACGACGCCGAGGAGTCGACCGACCAGCCACCCGACGATGAGAGCGATGGCGACACGAGCGACCAGGTCGCGGGTGAACCACTCGAGCATCCAGTCGGACGGTGCCCAACCCTCGTGGGCGATGGCGATGGCTGCGTAGACGAAGGGAAAGGCCAAGGCGTCGTTGAGCCCGCCTTCGCTCGTGAGGCTGAATCGCACGTCGTCTTCGGCGTCGGCCTCGGGTGTGCGGTCCAGCGTCGGCTCTCCGACCTGCACATCGGACGCGAGCACGGGATCGGTCGGCGCGAGCACGGCGCCGAGAAGGAGGGCGCTCGTCGCGGCAAGACCTCCGACGAGTGCACCGAGCACCGCGGTGAGGGCGATCGTCAAGGGCATGGCGATCGCGAGCAGCCGCCAGGTCGTCCCCCACGTGCGCCAGCTGAACGGCCGGTCGATCCGCAGACCGGCGCCCATCAGCGCGATGATCACGCCGAGCTCGGTCAGCCGCTCGACGATCTGCAGGTGGTCGCGAGGATCGGGCGGTTCCAGCCCGATCGGGAGGGCGAAGACGACCGCGCCAGCTGCCACGAGCAGAATCGGCAGGGAGAGCGCGCGGCGCGAGAGATACGCCGGGAGCCAGGCGGCGAGCAGGGCGGCCACGCCTGCGATGGCGAGGCCGAGCTCGTAGGGGTCGAGGGTCACCTGGTCGCTGCTCAGCGGAGCAGCGTGTTCAGCAGGACCGTGAGCACGACCGATGCCACCAGCGATGCCGCCAACATGGCGAGGCACCCGGGTGCGCCACCCATGGCCCGGACCTCGGTGTTACCGATCTTCATCGTTCGCTCCCTGGGACGCTGGTGCGCGTGGACTCCCCGGTGCTCTACCCCAGCGACGCCCTCCACAGCACAGCTGCACGTGCTCAGCGGAAACCGATCGACCATGACGCTCCGCCCTGCCGGCTCGGTCCAGGTGCGTGCTGCGCGCCCGAGTGCCACGCTGGTGGCGCCGATCCGGCGCGCCCAGGGCGCAAGTCGACAGAAGGAGCGATGCTGTGGGCACGAGCGGATCGCCGCGGCGCGGCACCCAAGCGCAGAAGGCGCCGGCCAAGAAGGCGCCGAACAAGGAGCCGAAGCTCCTCGCTGGCGGCAACCCTCAGATCGCGAAGGCGGACGGCGACGCACCCGTGCAGGAGTACATCGCTGCCATGCCCGGCTGGAAGAGCGCCCTCGGGCGCAGCATCGACGACGTCGTGAGCCGCACGCTCCCCGACGTCCGCAAGGCGGTGCGGTGGAACTCCCCCTTCTACGGCGTCGAGGGCAAGGGCTGGTTCCTCAGCTTCCACGTCCTCACGAAGTACGTGAAGGTGACCTTCTTCGATGGCGGGGCGCTGCGTCCGCCGCCGCCCGGCGAGTTCAAGAACGACGACGGGCGCTACCTCGACATCTACGAGGACGACGTCCTCGACGAGGCGCAGCTCGCTCGGTGGGTGAAGCAGGCGAGCAAGCTGCCCGGGTGGGGCACGTCGACCTGATCTAGCGTCGCAGCTGGCGACCGCAGCGTCCCGAGCCGCGAGCGCAGCTCGGCTCAGGCGCCGCCGGCCAAGGCGTCGGCGGTGACCTCGAGGTGTCCGAGGTGCTGGAACAGCTCTTCGAGGACGTGCAGCACCAGGGCTCCATCGCTGCGGTCGGCACCGGGCATGAAGTCCCTCAGAGGGTGATCGCCCGCACTCGGACCGGCCACGAGCTCCTCGGCGAGCGCATCTGTCCGCTCGACGGTCGCGGCGATGCGGGTGCGGAGCTCAGCCACCGTCGCCTGGGCGGCGAACTCGGCCTCGCGGTCGCGCACGCCCTCGCGCCCGAGTCCTGGCACCTCGAACCACGATGGTGCGAGCTCGCAGCAGTGCACGATGAGGCCCGCCGGCGTGTTCGTGCCCCACGCGCCCGGGATCTGGTTGACGAGGTCGTCATCGAGCCGATCGAGCACCCGCTCCATGCCGGTGAAGGCGTGGCGCAGGTAGAGCCGGATGGTCGTGGCATCAAGAGGAATGGCGTCTGGGCTGGTCATGGTGGCGCCAGCGTCGCGCGCCGAGACCGTCGCTGGTGGCGCGAACGCGGGGTGAGGCCGCGACGGCACACACGGTGCATATGCTCGATCGGCCAGGCTGTGGCACCGGTGACGTTGGTCACGACGATGGGGGCACGATGAGCGACGCAGCGGCGATCTCGATCGCAGATGACGAGCACGACATCTGGAGCCTGCCGGTCAGGCTGGTCATGGCGGCGCTCTCCGCAGGCGCGGGCATCATCCACCTGGCGATGATCGCCCCCCACTCCCAGGACTCGTCGATGGACGGCCTCACGATGGCCGCATCCGGGTGGTTCCAGATCGCGATCGCGTTCGCCATCCTGCTGCGTCCGCGGCGATGGCTGCTGGTCGCGAACATCGTCGCCAACGCCGTGTTCCTCGGTATCTGGGCGGTGAGCCGCACCTCTGGGGTGCCGTGGGGTAGTCATGCCGGCGTGGCCGAGGCCGCGACCGCCGTCGATCAGCTGTGCGCAGCGTTCGAGGTGCTGATGATCGTGGGCTCCGCCGCGCTGCTCGCCCGGCCGCGGCTGGGCGCCGGCCTCCGCGCTCCCGTGATGGCTCTGGCTGCCGGCGTCCCCGCGCTGGTGGTGGTCGCCCTCACGACGGCGGTGCTCGCCAGCGATGCCGGCACGCACGAGCACGACGACGGCCACCACGACGAGATGGTCGAGGACGACGGACACGATCACGACGAGATGGCGCCGCCGTCGACGCTCGGGGACGACGGCCACGGCCACCACGAGATGGCGCCGCCGTCGACGCTCGCGGACGACGGGCACGACCACGAGCACTGAGCTGGCGGCACGGCCCTAGCTGTAGTCGCCCGGCTCCGGGAGCTGGTTCGCTGCGAGCCGCTCTGCACGAGCGAGCACGTGGTCTCGGTGGTGCTCGTGGGTCAGGACGAGGAACTGCTCGCTCCTGATGGCAGCGACGACCTGGGTCGCGACCGATGCAGGGGCGATGCCCGCATCCAGGGCCGCCGCCAGCGCTCCCATGACCACCTCGGTGATCGGCGTCGCCTCGACCGCCAGCTCATCGGGACGGCTTCGCATCGAGGTGGCGGCCAACCCGGTCTGCACGTAGCCCGGGCACAGCGCGGTGACCTTCAGGGTCGATCCGATCGCGGCCAGGTCCATCGCGAGGGACTCGGTCGCCGCCAGCGCTGCGAACTTCGAGATGGTGTAGGGACCGGCGAAGGTCGACGAGAGCAACCCGGCCGATGAGCAGGTGTGCACGATGTGCCCCTCACCGCCCTGCGCCAGCATGCGGGGCACGAACGAGCGGATGCCGTGGAGGATGCCCCAGAGGTTGACGCCCAGCACGAACTCGAGGTCGGCGACCGGGCGCTCCCACAGCGGCCCGCCGACGACGACGCCCGCGTTGCTGCACAGCACGTCGACGCGACCCCAGTCGGAGTAGACCCCATCCGCGAGGGCGTCCACCGCCGCCTCGAGGCGCACGTCGGTGCGCTGGGTGCGCACATCGCCGGCGGCGGAGCCAGCATCGACCAGCAGCTGCGTGGTCTGGCCCAGCGCGTCCTGGTCGATGTCGGCGAGCGCCACGCGCATCCCCTCCCCGGCGAGCGCCAGAGCCAGCGCGCGACCGATGCCGCTGCCCGCGCCGGTGACGACCGCGACCTTCCCGTCCAGCTCCTGCATCGCGTTGCCCCCCGGCGCCGGTGAAGCAGCGAATGTAGCTGGCGTCGGCGGAGCTGCCTGGCGGGGGCGGCCGACTGCCGCGCAACGCGGTCGGATCGCTAACCTTCGTCGTCTCGCGGCATCGTCGAGGTACAGGGGGACCGATGCGCAATCGTTCGAACAGCGTGCTGCTGGTTGTGGCGCTGGTGGCGTCGAGCCTGGCGGTGGCCATCACCGGCCCGGTCGCACCAGCTGGTGCCGCCGGAGGCGGCATCGTGGATCTCACCGGTGCGGCACCGGCCACCTTCGCGATCAATCCCGGCGTCGAGCAGGCCACCGTCACGGGTGCCATGCCACGAGCGCCGCTCACGCTGGTCGACGGGCTGACCCTCGAGCGCATCGTCACGCTCTTCACCGACGATCTCGGACAGCTCACCTTCCAGTACGTGCCCGACGACTTCCTCGTGCACGACCCGCAGACCGACGGGATCCTGCCCACGATCAACGGCGGCACCCTGCAGCCAGGCACCTATCGCGTCGTCAGCGAGGGCGTCCCCGGCGAGCCCTTCGCCGGCACCGTCGAGGCAAGCGACCCCTTCGACGTGCTCGACATCGACGACACGCCGGACGTCTCGCTGTACGAGGGTCAGACGCTGCCGTCGGTCGTCACCGAGGTCACCGGCGGCGTGAAGCCGGGATCGACCGACGCGGACGGCTACGGCTACCTCGAGACCAGGGACGGCACCGAGCTGTCGGTCAACGTGCGGCTCCCGGACCCGTGGCTCTACGGCGCCGGGCCCTACCCCACGGTGGTGCAGTACTCCGGCTACGCCCCCTCGAAGCCCGGCACGCCTGACGGCCCAGACGCCGGCGGCTACCTGGCGACGGTCCTCGGCTACGCGTACGTCGGCGTGAACGTGCGTGGCAGCGGCTGCTCCGGCGGCGTGTTCGACGTGTTCAACGCTGCCCAGGCAGCGGACGGCTACGACATCATCGAGACCGTTGCCCGCCAGCCGTGGGTCAAGCACGGCGCGGTCGGCATGATGGGGATCTCGTACTCGGGGATCACGCAGCTGTACGTCGCCGCGACCAACCCGCCGAGCTTGGCGGCGATCACGCCCATGTCGGTCATCGACGACCCGTGGACGCAGCAGTGGCCTGGGGGCATCTACAACAGCGGGTTCACCCGGGAGTGGCTGGCGCAGCGCGACGACGAGGCGGCCGGGGGAGCGGCCTGGGTGGCGAACCAGATCGCCGGGGGCGACACCACCTGCGCATCGAACCTCGACCTCCGCAGCCAGAACATGTCGTTCGAGGACTTCGGCCGCTCGCTCGAGCGCCGCCCGGTCGACGCAGATGCCCGCAACCTCTCGCAGCTCGTCGGTGAGATCGACGTGCCCGTGTACCTGACCGGCGCCTGGCAGGACGAGCAGACCGGCTCTCGCTTCGCGGTGATGCTCGACGACTTCACCTCGGTCCCCGAGGGCCAGAAGAAGTTCACGATGTACAACGGGCACCATCCAGATTCGCTGTCGCCCCTGGTGCTGTCGCGCTGGTTCGAGTTCCTCTCGCTGTACGTGGATCGAGAGATCCCGCTCGTGAACTCGACGGTGAAGTTCAACGCCGGACCGTCCTTCGCCGACAACTTCGGGGTGCCGGGGCTCACGTTCGAGACCAACCGCTTCCACCTCTACGGCACGGCCACGCCCAAGTACGGCGACTACGCGGGTTCGCTGGCCTTCTACGAGGCCGAGTCGCCGGTGCGCGTGCTGTTCGAGGTCGGCGCCAGCTCCAGCTTCCCCGACTACCCGGGGGCGCATCGGCAGCGGTTCTCGATGAACTTCCCGTCGTGGCCGCCGCCGGACGCGACGCCTCGCACCTTCTACCTGGGTCCAGATGGCGGCCTCGACGACGCCGCGCCGTCGACGCTGGGCATCGACCGCTTCGCCTTCGACGCGGCCGTGCTCGACACGCACTACTTCGTGAGCGGCGATCACCTCAAGCCGCAGGTCGTCAACGACTGGAAGGTGACCGCCGACGGCAAGGGGCTCGCGTACGAGTCGGCGCCGCTGACGAGCCAGGTCGTCGTGGCGGGCACCGGCTACGTCGACCTCTGGTTCCGCTCGACCGGCACGGACGCGCCGATCGAGGTGGTCCTCTCCGAGGTGTACGAGGACACCGATCCGCTCGACGGCGTGCCTGCCGAGGAGGTCCGCGTGCAGCACGGCCTGCTCCGCGCCGGCTACCGCACGCTCGATCCGGTCGCGTCCACCGACCTGCTCAAGGAGCACCTCTTCTACGCTGGGGACTACCAGGAGCTCGAGCCGGGTCGCTTCGTGCACCTCCAGGTGCCGCTGGCGTCGGTGGCGCACGGCTTCCGCGCCGGCAGCACGCTCCGACTCGAGATCAACACGCCCGGCGCGGACACCGCCCTGTGGGACTTCGAGACCGACGACTTCGGGGCCACGACCCACGACGTCGCCTTCGGCGGACCGATGGCCTCGTCGCTGGTGCTGCCGGTGCTGCCCGCCGTGAACGGACGTCGCATCCCCACCTCCATCGAGGCGCAGTCCGACCGCCCTGCGTGCGACGCGCTGCGCGGCCAGCCGTGCCGGGAGCACCACCCGATGGCGAACCAGACCGTGCACCGCTCGCCGTCGTGCGATGGGGACCGCTTCGCGGATGTGCCCGCCGCAAACCAGTTCTGCGCCGACATCACGTGGCTCGCGGATGAGGGCGTCACCACCGGCTACGCCGACGGCACGTTCCGGCCCACCTCGCAGGTGACCCGGCAGAGCATGGCCGCCTACCTGTACCGCATGTCGGGTTCGCCCGACGGCGCCGATCCGACGTGCGCCATCGCCCCGTTCAGCGACGTGCAGGTCGACCACCCGTTCTGCGGCGAGATCGCGTGGCTCGCCGACAGCGGCATCACCGGCGGCTTCCTCGACGGCACGTTCCGACCGGATGCGACGGTGACCCGCCAGAGCACCGCCGCGTTCCTCTACCGCATGGCGGGCGCATCTGCCGGCGAGGATCCGGCGTGCGTCGACGCCGCCTTCTCCGACGTGCCCGTCGAGCAGCCGTTCTGCGGCGAGATCGACTGGCTCGCCGACAACGACGTCGTCGAGGGCTATGCCGATGGATCGTTCCGACCCGGTGTCCCGGTGAGTCGCCAGGCGATGGCTGCGTTCCTGCAGCGGTTCCAGATCCTCACGGTCTGATGGGCCTGGGGCGCGCGTCGCTGCGCGTCGCGCTCGCCACGGTGCTCCTCGGTGCCTCGCTCCTCGCCGCAGCGTGCGGGAGCGCAGCCGACGAGCCAGAGGTGCGGGGCACGAGCGGAGGGGAACGTGACGTGACGCTCACCGTCGCCGCGGCCACGTCGCTGGCCGGCGCGCTCGAGGAGATCGGCGAGGGATTCCGAGCGACGCGCCCCGGCGTCGAGGTCACCTTCACCTTCGACTCGTCGTCTGCGGTGGCACGCCAGATCCGTGAGGGCGCCCCCGTCGACGTGTTCGCGTCGGCCGACGAGATCAGCATGACCAACCTCGTCGACGATGGCCTCATCGCCGGCGATCCGGCGATCTTCGCTCGCAACGAGCTGGTCATCGTGACGAGGCCGGGCAACCCCACGGACATCGACTCGCTGGCCGATCTCTCCGACGCCGGGGTGATCGCGCTGTGCGGGCAAGACGCACCGTGCGGACGGTACGCGGCGGTGGCGCTCGACGGAGCGGGCGTCGTGCTCGACGAGTCGAAGGTGACCCGCGGCCAGAACGTCCGTGCCACGCTCGCTGCGGTCGTCCACGGCGATGCCGTGGCAGGCATCGTCTACGTGACCGACGCACTGGGCGCGGAGGACGCCGTGGCGGCGGTTGCGATCCCGCCCGATCTCAACGTCGTGGCCACCTACTCGATCGCGCTGGCCGAGGACGCCGGCGACGCCCGCACCGCAGAGGCCTTCGTGGCGTACGTGCGCGGCGACGAGGCCCAGGCCGTGCTGGCGGCCCACGGGTTCCTGCCCCCGACATGAGCAGGTCCGGGCGACGGCCGCCCATCCCGGTCGTGGTCGTCGCCGCGCTCACGGTGCTGTTCTTCTCTCTGCCGCTCGTCGGCATCCTCCAGCGAGCCGACTGGTCGACGGTGTGGAGCGACCTCACGACCGACCAGGCCGTGGATGCGATCCGCCTCTCGATGATCTGCTCGGTGTCCGCCGCGGCGCTGTCGGTCGTCTTCGGCACCCCGCTGGCGTGGGTGCTCGCTCGCACCGCGGTGCCCGGTCGCCCGCTCATCCGCGGGCTGGTGCTGCTGCCGATGGTGCTCCCGCCGGTGATCGGGGGCGTGGCGCTCCTGGCCGCGTTCAGCCTCCGCAGCCCGATCGGCAGCTGGCTCCACGACGCGTTCGGCATCCAGCTCACGTTCTCCACCGCCGGCGCGGTCGTCGCCGCGACCTTCGTCGCCATGCCGTTCTACGTGCTCACCGTCGAGGGCGCGCTGCGCGGCGTCGACCAGCGCTACGAGGAGGTCGCCGCAAGCCTCGGCGCCGATCGCCTCACGGTGTTCCGCCGCGTCACCCTGCCGCTCATCGCGCCATCGGTCGCGGCCGGCGCGGTGCTCGCCTGGGCTCGGGCCTTGGGCGAGTTCGGCGCCACCATCACCTTCGCCGGCAACGTCGAGGGGCGCACCCGGACGCTGCCGCTCGCGGTCTACCTCGAGCTCGAGAGCGACGAGCAGGCGGCGATCGCGCTGAGCCTCGTGCTGCTCGTCGTCTCCCTCGTCGTGCTCGTCTCGCTCCGCGACCGGTGGCTGGTGCGCAGGTGAGCCTCGAGGCGAGCTTCGCCCTCGGCCTGGGAGCGCTCGCGCTCGACGTGGACCTGCGCTGCCCGGCGGGAGCGGTCACCGCCGTGCTCGGCCCCAACGGCGCGGGCAAGACCACGTTGCTGCGCGCCATCGCCGGCAGCGTCGCTGTCGACGCCGGCCACATCGCGCTCGACGGGCGCACGCTCGACGCGCCACCGGGCACGTTCGTGCCGCCGGAGCAGCGGCGGCTCGGGATCGTCCACCAGGATCATCTCCTGCTCCCGCACCTCAGCGCGCTCGACAACGTCGCCTTCGGTCCCCGCTCGCGGGGAGCCGGCGCAGCGGAGGCCCGAGCGCTGGCCGCAGCGATGCTGGAGCGGATGGGGCTGACGGCTCTCTCCGGGGCGAAGCCCCGTGCGCTGTCAGGCGGGCAAGCTCAGCGCATCGCCCTCGCCCGAGCGCTGGTGACCGAGCCCGACGCACTCCTGCTCGACGAGCCGCTGGCCTCGCTGGACCCTGGAACGCGCGTCGAGGTGCGGCGCGACCTCCGGCGTCTCCTCGCCGCGGTCGCCGGACCGACGCTGCTGGTCACCCACGACCCCGTCGACGTGCTCGCGCTCGCCGATCACGTGGCGGTGCTCGAGGGCGGCCGCATCACGCAGTCCGGCGCGATCGCCTCGGTCACCGCCCAGCCACGGACGCGCTACGTCGCCGAGCTGCTCGGCACCAACCTGATCCGCGGCGACGCAGCGGGGACCACCATCACCACCGACGCCGGTGCGCAACTCATCGCCGCCGCGCACCACGACGGCGCGGTCTTCGCCACCATCGCCCCGGCAGCCATCGCGCTCCACCGCCGCGAACCCGAGGGGAGCCCGCGCAACCGGTGGCGCACGTCCGTGGCGCACATCGATGTGCTCGGCGACCGGGTGCGCGTGCAGCTCGGCGACCCGCTGCCGATGGTCGCCGAGGTCACCGCGCCAGCGATCGCAGCGCTGGAGCTGCGCGAGGGCGATGCCGTGTGGGTGAGCATCAAGGCGACCGAAGTCGCCACCTACCCCGCGTGAGCGCGGCGGGGTGCGGCCGAGGCACCTTCAGGGTTCGATGATGGCGAAGAAAAGGTCGAACTGATCGAGCAGCGACACGAACGTGGTGAACGGCTCGAGGGGCCCGGTCACCTGGAGCGACCCGTCGGCGATGGCGTCGTCGACCGTGCGCAGCTCGCTGGTCACGTCGATCAGCACCGGGATGGTGGTGACGATCCTCGTGTCGGCCGAGTCGCGCAGGGGGCGGTGACGCAGCGTGCCGTTCGCCACCACCACGTGGCGTGACTCGCCGCGGTCGGTGAGCTCGAGGTCGAAGGCCAGGCGGTGCGAGGCGGCGCGAGAGCCGTCGAGCTTCACCGCGCAGTTGTCCAGCACCATGGTCGGGGTCATGGCGCTCATCACGTCGGCGCTGACCGCGCCGCGGAACCCCGGGATCGACGGCGTGCCGTTGCGCAGCTCCTGCGCCCCGGTCAGGTAGAACGACCGCCAGGGGCCGGACTCGGCCTGGTACCCGAGCTGCTCGAGCGCGTCAGCCTGGAGCAGGCGGGCGGCGCGGTTGGTCGGCTCCGCGAACACGAGGTGGTCCACGACCTGCGCCACCCACCGGTACTCGCCGCGGGCGAAGTCCTCCCGCGCGCGGGCCAGCACCGCTTCGACGCCGCCCATGTAGGCGACGTAGCGCTGAGCGGCCTCGACGGGGGGCAGCGGGTGGAGGTGGGCGGGGTTGGCGTCGAACCAGCCGAGGTACCGCTGGTACACGGCCTTCACGTTGTGGCTGACCGTGCCGTAGTAGTCGCGGTTGAACCACTCGCCTGCCAGTGCGGGCGGAAGCTCGACCATCTCCGCGATCTCCACCGCGGTGTGGCCGTGGTTGGCGAGCCGCATGGTCTCGTCGTGCAGGTAGCGGTAGGTGTCGCGCTGCCCGCCGAGGTACGCGGCGATGTCGTCGCGGCCCCACCGCGGCCAGTGGTGGCTGGCGAAGGCGACGTCGCTGCGGTCGAGGAAGCGGTCGATGGCGTCGTCGATGTACGTGCTCCACGCGAGGGCGTCGCGGATCTCAGCGCCCCGCGGCGTGTAGACGTTGTGGAGCGTCGCGGAGCAGTTCTCCGCCAGGCACACCGCTCGGTAGCCTGGGAAGTAGAAGTTCATCTCGGCCGGCGCCTCTGTGCCGGGCGTGAGCTGGAACTCGACGGTGACGCCATCGATGACGAGCTCGGTCACCTCCTCGGTGATCGAGAGGGTCGGTGCGATCAGGCCGCGGTCACCGAGCGGGATCGTCTTACCGAGGCCGGCATCGACGTGCCCGAGCGGGCCGGCGGGCAGCAGCACGCCGTACATGTATGTCGCTCGCCGCGTCATGGCAGGGCCGGCGATGACGTTCTCGTCGATCGCGGCCTCGAGGAAGCCGTCGGGGGCGATGATCTCCACCGCGCCCGATGCGACGTCCTCGTCGGTGACGACGCCGTGGATGCCGCCGTAGTGGTCGGCGTGGCTGTGGGTGTAGATCACCGCCACGATCGGCAGCGGACCGAAGTGCGCGTCCACGAGGCCGCGAGCCGCAGCCGCGGTCTCGGCCACCGTGAGCGGGTCGACGACGATCCAGCCGCGGTCGCTGCGGATGAACGAGATGTTCGAGATGTCGTAGCCGCGCACCTGGTAGATCCCCGGCACCACCTCGAACAGCCCGTGGACGTTGTTCAGCTCGGCCTGGCGCCACAGGCTTGGGTGCACCGACGGTGGTGGGGGACCGTCGACGAACGCGAACCGGCCCACGTCGGTCGCGTTCCCCATGGATCCGCGGATCACCGGCGGATCGAGCTGGGCGAGCATCCCGCGGCGCACGCGCTCGAAGTCGGCGCGGTCGGTGAAGTCGAACCTGGTCGCGGCTGCGGCGTTGGCCGCCGCAGTGGCGTCGGTGGCCGGCATCGGGCCGGCGGGATCGCTTGAAGAGGAGTCGGGCACGAGAGGACCTCGAGGGTGCTGGGGCCTATGCGGCGGTGGTCAATCCTTGGCGAGCGCTTCGATGGCGACGGTGATGGCGAGGATGAGCGCCGGGTTCGCGCCGCCGTGCACCTCGACGCCGTAGGTGTCGCGGAGCCGGAACCACTTCTTGGAGATCTCGCCCACCTTGTCGCCGCCCTGCTCGATGACGTACTCGTGATCCCCGATCTTGCCCTTGGCCTTGAGGTCCGGCCCGCCGTCGACGTCGATGGTGAACCGCTCGCCGATGCCGATCAGCGCCCGGCGCACCGTCGCCTCTCGGCCGCCGACCTCGATCTTGATGGCGTCGCGGATGGTGAGCTTGCGCTCCCGGATCGTCGCGACCTCGTTGCCGTCCGCGTCCTCGAGGACCCACGTGTCGCGGAGCCTGGCCGCCTTGCCGTCGACCTTGTAGGCGGCGTTCCCCTGGTCGTCCTCGATCCAGTGGTCGTCGCCGATGCCGAAGAGCTTCTCTCGCATCTGGAACCGGAGCACCGGCACCTCTCGCCCCTTCAGCATCCCCATCCTCGGCTCCTCGACTCGACGCTGCCCGGTGACGGGCAAGGTAGCGCTCCGCTGAGCCGTAGACGGCCGGCGGAGGCCTGCCTCGTGGTGCACCAGGCTCGAAGCGCATCGACATCGCCGCTCGGCGCCCCGGCGGCGTGCAAGGCTCTCACCGTGCTCACGTCCGCAGATCGCGCCGAGATCGCCGAGCTCGTCGTCGATTACGCGTACGCAGTCGATGAGGGCGCGTGGTCGTCGCTCGCGGCGCTGTTCACCTCCGACGCGACCATCGACTACTCATCGGCAGGTGGGATCGTCGGCACGCCGGAGGAGATCGTGGCGTGGCTGCCCGAGGCGCTGGCGCTCTTCGACTGGACCTTGCACTCGGTGTCGACGCACCGGGTGCGCGACCTCGGCGACGACGAGGCGGCCGGCGAGGTGCACGTCGAGGCCCGCCACGGCCTCGTGTGGGAGGGAGTCGAGGAGCGCATGGACGTGACCGCCACCTACCAGGATCGTTACCTGCGGACCGAGGCCGGGTGGCGCATCGCGTCACGCACCGAGCGCACCCTCGCCATCACCGGAGGCTCGTTCGCCGCCCTGGCCGACGCCGCCCGGCGGCCCGATCGGCGCTGAGCGAGGCGCGGCGGCGCCGGGATAGCCTCACGCACCCGGCGCCTGTCTCGTCGCCGAGCCGAGGCGCCCATGTTGCTCCCCCGTGAGATCCCACCCGCTCACCAGAAGTGGAACCGCCGCTGGCGCGCGCCGCACGGCAATGCCGCCGCGCAGCAGCTCGTGCGTCGTCGGCGACTCGAGGCGCGGCGGATCGCTCGCCGTGCTCCCCAGCTGCTCGGCCTGTTCGCGCTCCAGAGCAACAACGACATCCGCTCGGCCGAGTACCCGTGGGCGTTCCACGCAGTCGACGTGCGCCGGGGGATGCGCGTGGTGGACATCGGCGGTGCGCTCTCCGGGTTCCAGTTCGTGCTCGACAGATGCGGTGCGCACGTCATCAACGTCGACCCGAGCGAGGGTGGATATGGCGGGCTGCTCCCGTTGAACGACGTGATCTTCGCTCGGTGCAATCGGGCGTTCCGCACCGAGGTCGAGCTGCGTCGCTGCACGCTCGAGCAGGCAGCGCTCCCGAGCGACAGCGTGGACGTCGCGTACTCCATCTCGACGATCGAGCACATCGACGAGGATCAGCTCCCGTCGCTGATGCGTGAGATCGCCCGCGTCGTGCGGCCAGGTGGTCACACCGTGCTCACCATCGATCTCTTCCTCGACCTGGCGCCGTTCACCTCCCGCACCGCGAATCGCTGGGGCCGCAACGTCGACGTCGCGGCGCTCGTCGAGGCATCCGGGCTCGAGCTCGTCATCGGGGATCCATCGCAGCTGGTCGGCTTCGAGGCGTTCGACCCAGATGCCGTGCAGCAGCAGCTCGCCGATCACCTCGTGGGCTCTGGCTACCCGGTGTGCGCCCAGGCGCTCGTGCTCCGCAAGTCCTGAGGGGCGCACGCCTGCGGCCGCAGCTCTACCCCGCCGAGTGGCGGTGCCATCACGACAGGCTGCAGATCCGCAGCGCGCCGGCGTTCGCGCTCAGCTCGCGTCGTCGCTCGATGCGAGGAACGCGCGGTTGCCGTAGGTGTCGACGTGCACGACCTCGCCGATGGGTGGGCGCGTGGTCGGTCCGTACCTCCCGCGCGCCCAGCCGATGGGGATGATGCACACCGGGTTGATGCTGCGTGGCAGCCCGAGGATCTTGCGGGTGGCGGGGATGGACCAGATCGGCAGCGTCTGGATCGAGGCGCCGAGGCCCACGGCCCGGCACGCCAGCAGGAGGTTCTGCACCGCGGGGAACACCGAGCCGTAGAACGAGGCGACGGAGATCTGCGGCCGGCCGACGGGCTTGTGCTTCACGTTGCGCCGGTAGCAGGGGATCACGAACACCGGGAGGTCCTCGAAGTGCTCGGTCTGCCACTGGCCCGGGCGGATCTGGCGCAGCGCCTTCTCGTCGCCGCGGGCCTGGCGCTCCACGATCGGGTTGTACAGGCGGTAGAGCTTGCGGTGCTGCTCGGCGAGGCGGTGCTTCTGGTCGCGGTCCTTCACCACCACATAGGTCCAGTCCTGCGAGTTGGAGCTGGTGGGGGCGCGCAGCGAGAGCTCGAGCAGGTGCAGGAGCAGCTCGTCGTCGACGGGGTCGGTGCGCAGCTTGCGGATGGCGCGCTGGGTGCGCATCGCGTCCTCGAGCGGCATCGACAGGCGCGCCAGCGCCTCTGCGGTGCTCGGCGGGGTGAAGTCGTCGGACTCGGGCACGGCGCTCACCCCTGGCCGCTGATCGCCGCGCCGACGTCGTAGCCCTCGAAGCCCGGCGGCGACTCGATCTCGACCATCGGGTCGTCGCGGTCGTCCCACTCGGTGCGCAGGGCCCGGCTCATGATGGCGTGCATGATGTACAGCGACGTGATGTAGGTGAGCTCGAGCAGCTCGAGGTCGTCGAGGTGCTCCTTGAGCTTCTCCACGAGCTGGTCGTGCATGCGGCCGCCCTGCATGGCCAGCGCGTCGGTGTACGCCAGCACGAGGCGCTCGACCTCGGTGAACTCGTCGGATGCCTGCCAGTAGGCGATGGCCGCGATCTTCTCCTCGCTCATGCCGAGGTGCCGGCAGCTCTTGCAGTGCTGCGAGAACACGAACTGGCTGCCCACCGCCCACCCGGCGCGGGTCTGGCCCAGCTCGCGCAGCACCGGGTCGAGGCGACGCTTCGAGCTCCGGTAGATGCCGAACCCCTGCACGCAGTGCTCGAAGATGTCCGGTGACTGGGCGAAGGTGGTCCACCAGGTGCCGGGCGTGCCGGTGGTGGTGCCCGGCTCGGCGACCGGGTCGCGGTCGCCGAACATGAAGCCGTACATCATCTCGACCACGGGGGCTTCGACCTCGGCGCGGGGGATCTCACGGATGCGGGGCATGGGTCGCTCCTCGGCGGTGCGGCGCCTCGTGGCGCGCTGCGGTGCCCGATGCTCGCAGATGGCGGGTGGCGCGCGCTGCGGTCGGAGCGCTCAGGGCTCGTCGGCGCGGTCGTGACGACCCCACAGCGTGATGCCGAGGGTCACGAGCGTGAGCTGGCGGCGGCCGCGGCTGGCGATCGCCGCCTCCTCGTCGGGCCGGGCCTCGACGAGCTCGGCGGCCATGGCGACCATCGTCTCGGTCAGCAGATCCGACAGCATGCGCCGGTCGTCTGGGCTCCAGGCATCGATCAACGGGAAGATCGACAGGTCGATGGCGAGCTCCTCCGCGAAGAGGTCGAGCTCACGGCGGATCGCCCGACGCAGCTGCTTCACGCCGCCGTATCGCTCGCGGGCGATGAAGCGCATGTGGTCTGCGTGGCGGTGCACGTGGGCGACGACGGCCTCGACCGATCGGTTGATGGCATCGCCGCTCATCGCTGGATCTGCGCGGGAGTCGCGCAGCATCTGGCGCAGGCTGCCGAACGACTCCTCGACGAGGACGAGGCCCAGCTCCTCCATGTCGTCGAAGTGGCGGTAGAAGGCGGTGGGGGAGATGCCCGCCTCTCTGGTGACCTCGCGCAGGCTGATGCTGTCGAAGCTGTTGCGCGACAGCAGCTTGAGCGCCGCGCGCACGAGCGCCCGGCGGGTCAGCTCCTTGCTCTCGCTGCGCGACCGGATGCTGTCGGTGCGGTCGTGGTGGCGTGCGGCCATGGTGTGCTCCAGTGGACGGTCGTGCACCGCCCGGGGGACGCTAGCGCAGGCAGCATGGCCAGCAGTGAGCGGTGTGTCCAACAGCACACCAAGATCGGTTGACACGTGTGCACCGTCGGGGCAGAGTGCACACATGTTCACTCAGTCTCCTCCGAGCACCCTGGCGCCGGTCGGCCTCCTGCGCCGATCGATCGGCCTGCTCGACGCCCTGGTGTCGCCGCACCCCTTCGACCGCTACGCCGAGCTGGTCGCACCGACGTTCTCCAGCACCGAGGTGCGGGGCCGCATCGTGGCCATCGAGCACGAGACGGCCGACAGCGTGACGCTCACGGTGGCGCCCAACCGCAACTGGCGGGGCTTCGAGGCCGGGCAGCACGTTGCGCTCACCGTCGAGATCGACGGCGTGCGCCACACCCGCTGCTACTCGATGAGCAGCTCAGCGCATCGCACCGACGGCCGGTTCCAGCTCACGGTCAAGGCGCACCCGCAGGGCACCGTCAGCCGCCACCTCGTGGCCCGTGCCCGGGTCGGCGACGTCGTCGGGCTCACCGTCGCCCAAGGCGACTTCACGCTCCCGACGCCGCGCCCGGCGCGCCTGCTGCTCGTCAGCGGCGGCAGCGGCATCACCCCGGTGCTCTCCATGCTGCGCACGCTGTGCGACGAGGGCCACGACGGCGACGTGACGTTCCTGCACTACTGCCTCACCGCCGCCGACCAGGTCGCCGCAGCCGAGCTCGACGCGCTCGCCGCCCGGCACCCGAACGTCCGTGTCGTGCGGGTCTTCACCGACGAGCCCGGCGCGGGCGACCTCGACGGCTTCTTCTCCGCCGAGCAGCTCGAGGCGGCCGAGCCGCACTGGCGCGACGCCACGGTCTACGTGTGCGGCCCCGCCCCGCTCATGGATGCGGTGCAGGCGCACCACGACGCAGCCGGGCTCGCAGGCCAGGTGCGCGTCGAGGCCTTCACCCTGCCGCAGGTCATCGCCGAGGCCGGCGCCGTCGGCGGCACGCTTCGCTTCGACGCCTCGGGCCTCTCGGTGGCCAGCGACGGCCGCACCTTGCTCGAGCAGGCCGAGGAGGCCGGCTTGCAGCCCGCGCACGGCTGCCGCATGGGCATCTGCCACACCTGCACCCGCAGCCTTCGCTGCGGCACCGTCCGCAACGTCGTGACCGGCGAGGTCACCGACGAGGCCGACGTCCACATCCGCCTCTGCGTCAACGCCCCCGTGGGCGACGTCGCCATCGACCTGTGAGGTCCGCACCCATGACCACCACCAGCACCCCCGACCGCCCCCTGGCGCTCGCGCCGCGCACCGCCGAGCGCTACGGCCTCGATGCCGAGGCGCTCGACGCCCTCGGCCGCGAGCTCGACGCCATCCGCGACGGCATCATCGCCGGTCTCGGCGCCGAGGACGTCGCCTACATCCGGCGCATGATCAAGCTCCAGCGCGGCCTCGAGGTCGGCGGCCGTGGCCTGCTGTTCGCCGGCTTCCTGCCGCCGGCGTGGCTGGCGGGCACCGCGATGCTCACCGTGTCGAAGATCCTCGACAACATGGAGATCGGCCACAACGTCATGCACGGCCAGTACGACTGGACGCGCGACCCGGCGCTGTCGGCCACCGGCTTCGAGTGGGACACGGTGTGCCCCGGCGACCAGTGGCGCCACACCCACAACCACCTCCACCACACCTACACCAACATCGTCGGGAAGGACCGCGACGTCGGCTACGGCGTGCTGCGCATGAGCGAGGACCAGCCCTGGCACCCCGCGCACCGGGCGAACCTGCCGGCGGCAGCTGCGCTGATGCTCTTCTTCGAGGAGGGCGTGATGCTCCACGACGTCGAGTTCGACCGCCTCCAGTCCGGTGAGAAGACGTTCGCCGAGGCGTGGCCCACCCTGCGCGACGGCCTGCGCAAGACGGCGCGGTCGTTCGGCAAGGACTACCTCTTCTGGCCGCTGCTCACGGGTCCGCTGTTCCTCTCCACCCTGGCTGGCAACGCGGTGGCCAACATCGGGCGAAACATCTGGGCGTTCACGATCATCTTCTGCGGCCACTTCCCCGAGGGCACCCACGAGTTCACCGTCGAGGAGTGCGAGGGCGAGTCCAAGGGCCACTGGTACTTCCGCCAGATGCTCGGCTCGGCCAACATCGGGGGCGGCCGGGTGTTCCACGTCATGTCGGGCAACCTCAGCCACCAGATCGAGCACCACCTCTTCCCCGACCTGCCGGCTCGGCACTACAAGGCCATCGCTCCGCAGGTGCAGGAGATCTGCGAGCGCTACGGCCTGCCGTACGCCACGGGCTCGCTGGGCAGCCAGTTCGGCTCGGTCGTGCGCAAGATCTGGCGCCTCGGCCGCAAGCCGGTCGACGCCGTGGCCTCCCGGGTGACCGGGAGCCCCGCAGGGTTCGACGTGGCTCCCGCTGCCGCATAGCTAGGCGGCAGCGTTGCATCGGGCGCACCGATGCAGTGGAGGGCAGACTGCTGCGGTGAGCGATGTGGTGGTGCCGAGCTTCCGGTCGGAGAGCCGAGTGATGCGCATCGCTGTCGCAGTCGGACTGGTCGCGCTCGTCGTGATCGGGACCGGCTGCAGCGACGATGAGGTCGCTCCGGCACCGACGTCCGCACCGTCAGCCACCACCGCATCGCCAGCTGCCTCGATCAGCACCACGACGGCTTCCGCCGCGCCGACGACGGCGGTCCCTGCACCCGCGATCGAGGTGAGCGCCGCCTATCGCCAGGGGCTCGCTCGCGTCGACGACGGTTGGATCTTCACCACCAACAAGGCGCTCTACCGCACCGACGACGACCTGGTCCGCGTCGCTGAGGTGACCGACGCCATCCCCGCCGAGCTCGCTGCTGAGGGCTTCGATCACATCGGCGATGGCGACGTGGCCGATGGGGTGCTCTACCTGCCTCTCGAGCAGGGAGACTACGAACGGGGCGAGCAGCGGATGCTGCTGGCCGATCCGGTCACGCTGGAGATCACCGACCACGTCGCGGTGCCGCAGTCCCACAACGCCTGGGTGAGCGTCGCCGACGGCGTGGCCTACAGCATGAGCGGCTTCTCTGACGACTCGGTGCTTCGCTACGACGTCGTCACCTGGGAGCCGCTCGAGCCGATCGAGCTCTCGGCGACCGTCGAGCGGGTGCAGGGCGGCGACGTGCTCGGTGGAGCGATCTGGCTCGCCACCGATGATGACGCCGACGGGATCTACCGGGTCGACCTGACCACCGGTGGGGTCACTCGCGTCGGGGCGCTCGCTCCGGTGGAGGGTGAGGGCGAGGGCATCGATGCCACCGACCTCCCGACCGGGCAGCTGCACGCGCTGTCAGTCGACCCAGCACAGGCTCCGGTGTGGTTCCAGAGCTTCGCCCTGGAGGGGTGAGCGGGCGCTAGTGGCTCGCAGCGTGCTGGCCGCGCCGGCCGGCGACGCGGTCGCGCAGGTCGATCACCGTGCCGTCGTGGCCGTGGGGGACCGCCTGCAGGTCGCCGCCACCCCCGAGGCGGGCGCGCACCGTGGTTCCCACACCGGGTGCGCTCGTCACCGCCACGCTGCCGTCCGCCAGAGCGGCGAAGGCGCGCATGGAGGCGATGCCGGACTCGAACATGGTCGAGCCAGGATCGAAGCCACGTCCGTCGTCGTCGACGGTGACCTCGACGGCATCATCGACGTAGCCGATGGTGATGTCGAGCAACGTCGCCTCTGCGTGGTGGGCGACGTTGCGCAACGCCTCCTGGATGATCCGCACGGCGATGGTCTCGGTCGTCCAGTCCAGCTCCAGGCCACTCTCGACGCGCAGCGTGAGCTGGGGCGCACGGCGGTCTCCGTGCAGGCTGTGGAGGTAGGCGGCGATCGAGGCGGCCAGGCTCGTGGGGCGTTGGTCGGCGACCTCGAGCGGACGCACCGCGACCATGAGCTGGCGCAGCGCCTCGGCGCGTCGCTCGAGATCCTCGGCGACGGCGTGCAGCGCTCGGGACTCGCGGTCGTCGTCGCCTGCGGAGCGGGCGTAGGTGGTGAGCGCGACGTAGGTGGATATGGCCTGCTCGTGCAGCTGGGCAGCGATGCGGTGGCGGTCGTGATCGGCGGCGGCCATGACGTCTGCGAGGACCTCGCGCCGCTCCTCGGAGGATCGCTCGACCTCGGCGTAGAGCCGGCGCGTCTCTCCGGTGGCGAGCACGTGGCGAACGGTCGACAGCACGAGCATGGTCACCACGACCGACGCCACGTACGTGCTCGCCCACGTGACGTCGGCGCCGACGGTCGCCGCCTCCGCTGCGAGCACCGGCACCACCAGCAGCGGCACCGCGGCGAGCACACCGCCCTTGCGCACCTGCTGCTGCGGTGGGAACCGGTCGAGGCCGGCCGGGACGGTGCGCGGAAGGTGCAGCGGGGTCAGCAGCGCAAGTCCCATGACCAGGCCGTGCAGCGCGAGCAACGGCGACGCGAGCAGGGTGAAGCCCGAGATCGCCTGCGCCACCTGCGCCGCCGCGCTGAGGGCGCCGAGCAGCGCCAGTGCGACGCCGAGCGCCTCGACGACCCGGTGCGCGCCATCCAGGCGGACGAACAGCATGACCGCCCACGAGAACGAGCAGATGAGTCCGACGGTCGCGAGCGCGGCGGGGATCGTGAACCACGGGGAGGGGGCATCGAGGATCTGCTGGCCCACGACGAGCGGAGCGAGCGACGCGGTGCCGACGAGCACCAGCGCCCCCTCGGTGAGATCGAGCGACAGCGCGCGACCGCCGGAGCGTGACCGCATCATGATCACGAGCGGTACTGCGAACGCCACGATGCCGGCGACGACCGCCACCGCGCCCACGCGCCGCATCGCGGTGATCCCGAACACCTGCACCGCGATGATGGCGAGGCTGTTGAGGAGCACCAGAGCGAGTCCCAGACCCCACAACCGCCAGAATCGGCGGTCGTCCTCGGGTGCTCGTGCGCCGGCGATGCGCGTCGCGACGAGGGCGGGAGCGGTGTAGAGCAACGTGACCAGAGCCCACGAGGTGAGGTAGCTGCGCTCGCCTCGCACGAGCGCGCCGAGCACCGCGATCACCGGGAGCGTGGCGCAGAGGAAGGCGGTGCCGACTTGACGGGTCCGGTCATCGAAGACGCCTTCGCCGGGGGCGAGGAGGATCGGCGGGTGCCACCATCGTCGGCGTCGTGGGCTCGCATCCGGTGCCTCCCCGACGAGGCCACCGGCCGAATCCTCCACCACCACTGCCTGCGCGCCTGTCGCCACTGGTCCTCCGACCCCGGCCGGTACGATCCGGCCTCACCCCACATCAGTTATCGACACTCGTGTACGAAACATTTTGTACAACGGTGTCGATAATGTGTCAAGGGTCACGTGACGAGGCGTGGCCAGCCGAGCGCAACGGGAGGCCCGATGGTGCCCAGCGAGGGCAAGCGACCACCTGGCCGACCCCGGAACCTGCCCGTCGAGGAGCAGCGCCGGGTCATCCTCGAGGGCGCTCGGGAGGTCTTCGCCATCCACGGGTTCCGTGGGGCGACCATCGAGCGAGTCGCGCGCACCGCAGGCGTGGCGCGCCCCGCGGTCTACGAGCACTTCGGCGGGAAGGAGGAGCTGTGGGTGGCGGTCGTCGATGATGCGGTCGAGCGCGTCTTCGAGTGGACCGGCGCCCGCATCGACCTGGCGATCGACCGATCGCTGCGGTCCATGGTGCGCCTCACGGTGAGCTCGCTGTTCGAGTTCATCGAGGCCCACCCCCACGAGGCCGCCATCATCCGGCTCGTCGAGCAGACGGGCACCGACTCCGCTCACGTGGAGGTCGTCGCCGGGCGTCAGCGCATCGAGGCCGCGCTGACGTTCCTCATGGAGAACGGCTGGGCGCCCTACGGCGGCATCCCGAAGGAGGCGGCACGCGTCCTGGCGGTGTCGTGCATCTCGATGGTGGAGGCGGTCGGCTTCCGTCAGGTGGCAGAGCCGGGATGGTCCAGCGCGGCGACGATCGACCTGCTCACCGAGCTGCTCATCGGCGGGTTCCAGCGCCTCGCCACGGATCGGCGCACCGTCGACGCCTTCTGACAGCCATCTTCTAGGCGTGCTGCGTGTACTCCCAGTCTCACCACGCCGCCGAGAAGCAACGGGTAGTGGGGGCGGGGAGGCGGCGTCAGGCGTCTGGGGTGGGGAGGCCCTCTCGGCGCGTCCACGAGGCGACGCGCCACCCGCGTTCGCTGGCGATGCGCTCGAGCGCCCGCTCGGGGTTGACCGCCACGGCCGTTCCGACGGCTTCGAGCAGCGGCACGTCGGATGCAGCGTCGCTGTAGGCCCAGCTCGTGGCGAGGTCGATGCCGTCTGCGGCCGCCATCGCCCGCACCGCGACCGCCTTCTCCGCACCGTGCAGCCACCGGTCCGACCGCCCGGTGTAGCGACCGTCGGCGTCGACGTCCGCCACGCTCGCGAGGTGGGCGTCGAAGCCCAGCATGGCGGCCACCGGCTCGACGATCTCGACCGGTCCAGCTGAGGCCAGCACCGTGCGCCTCCCAGCTGCTCGGTGCACGCCGACCTCGTCGATCGCCTCGGCGAACACCACCGGTCCGATGGCCTCGTCGAGCGAGCCCTCGACCACGGCGCGCACCCGGGCGGCCTCCCACCCCTCGATGATCGACATCGCGGAGCGGCGGTAGCGCTCGATGCGCGCCGGGGAGGCGCCGGCGAGTCCGAACACCAGGTTGCGCCACGCCGCCTGGACGACGAGGCGACGGTTGATCATCCCCGCATCGAGCAGGGGGCGCCCGAAGGCGACCATCGACGAGCGCGAGATCACGGTCTTGTCGAGATCGAAGAAGGCGGCGCCGTCCATCTGCTCAGCCGCCGAGCTGCGACATGAGGCCGAGCATGCAGGAGAGGCACGCGTCGGTCGCGGTGGCCTGGTCGGCGTCGCCGGTGACGACGAGGTCGACGACCTCGAGGATGAAGCCCACCGCGCCGGCGGTCACCGCCGTGATGGTCGGTGCGGTCGCCCCGGCGCCGGCGAGGAGACGGGCCAGCTCGCGAGCCACCTCCGAGCGCACCGCCGCTGCCTCCTGGATGATCTCGGGCTCGCGTGCGCCGAGCGGCTCCCGGAACAGGAGGCCGAACGCATCGGGCTGCGCGACGAAGAAGCCGACGAGCGCGTCGACGAGGCGCTCGGTGCGCCTGGCGGTGTTGACCGGCGCAGAGACGGCGGCGCGGACCACGTCGAGGAGCTCGTCGGCCACCTCCTGCATGACGGCCACGAAGAGCTCGGAGCGGCCGTCGGGGTAGTAGTAGTAGACGAGGCGCTTGTTGACCTCGGCGCGGTCGGCGATCTCCGCCAGCCCGCTGACCGCGTAGCCCCGCTCGGCGAACACGGCGCGGGCGCTCTGGCGCAGGAGCGCCTTGCGCGCCTCCGGCGGAAGCCGGACCCGGCCCTGCTGCTGCGGTGCGGCGTCGCCACCCATGGTCGTCCTCCCTGGTCCAGCGCTCTGGCCGGTCGTCGTGTCGGTTCCCCGGAACGGTCTCCAGAGGGTAACCGCAGATTGCCCCTTGACTCACTCACCCGTGAGTGAATAATACTCCCAACAGCGGATCGGTCAAGGTCGGGCTGCACCGGAGGACGGATGCAGTCGGCCGAGGGGCCGAGGCGACATCGGGAGGGAAGGCGTGGTGCTGACGATGCTCAACGAGGTGCAGGCGCCGGGGGACCTCATCGGTCTCGCCCCCGCCGAGCTGGCCGCGGTCGCCGCCGACATCCGCCAGGTCATCATCGAGTCCGTCGAGCGCCACGGCGGGCACCTCGGCTCCAACCTCGGCGCGGTCGAGCTCACGATCGCGCTCCACCGGGTGTTCCGCAGCCCGCACGACATCTTGCTGTGGGACACCGGCCACCAGACCTACCCGCACAAGATCCTCACCGGCCGGCGTGGCGGCTTCGACGACCTTCGCCAGCGTGGCGGGCTGTCGGGCTACCCCAGCCGCGACGAGAGCGAGCACGACTGGATCGAGAACAGCCACGCCTCGACGGTGCTGTCCTACGCCCACGGCATCGCCACCGCGCAGGCGTCGCAGGTCGGCGAGGGGCGCCGCGTCGTCGCAGTGATCGGCGACGGGGCGCTCACCGGCGGCATGGCCTACGAGGGCCTCAACAACCTCGGCAACTCGGGCACCGACTGCATCGTGGTGCTCAACGACAACGGCCGGTCCTACGCGCCCACCGCCTCGCGGCTCGGCGCCGGCTTGCTGCGGATGCACCCGGGACGCCGCGGCGACCCGGAGATCGCGATCGACCTCACCGGCGCTGGCGGCGAGCCGCCCGAGTTCTTCGAGACCTTGGGGCTGCGGTACTCGGGGCCGATCGACGGCCACGACATCGCTGCGATCGAGCGGGCGCTGCTCGACGCGTCTGGGCGGTCCGGCCCGCAGGTGATCCACGTGCTCACGCAGAAGGGGCGCGGTCACGCAGCGGCGGAGCAGGACCAGGTGAAGCGGCTCCACGACACCTCTGTCGCCAAGCCGGGGTCCTACACGGTGACCTTCGGCGAGACCCTCCTCGCGCTCGCAGCCGACGACCCCCGCTTGGTGGCGATCACCGCGGCGATGCCCGACTCGACCGGGCTCCTCGACTTCGCCCGGCTGCACCCCGCACGCTGCATCGACGTGGGCATCGCAGAGCAGCACGCCGTCACCGCCGCAGCTGGGATGGCGATGGGCGGGCTGGTGCCGATCCTCGCGGTCTACTCCACGTTCCTCACCCGCGCCATCGACCAGGTGGTCTACGACGTCGGCCTGCACGGGCTGCCCGTCATCTTCTGCCTCGACCGAGCCGGCATCACCGGCGACGACGGCGCCTCGCACCACGGGCTCCTCGACATGGTGCTGCTCTCGAAGGTGCCGGGCATCACGATGTTCGCGCCGGCCTCGCTTGAGGAGCTGCCGGTCATGCTGCGCGAGGCGGTGGCCATCGTCACCGGACCGACGCCGGGGCCCGTCGCCATCCGGTGGTCCAAGACGCTGCCACCCCGCGCTGCTGCGGCCGAGGTCGGCCACGGCACCGCCGCCCGGCTGGTGCGCGCTGGCGAGGACGTCTGCCTCATCGGCATCGGCAAGGGTCTCGAGGCGGCGAACGAGGCAGCGACGCTCCTCGAGCACCACGGCGTTGCGGCCACGGTCTGGGACCCGCGCTGCATCCGCCCGCTCGACCCGGTGATGCTCGCCGATGCAGCCCGCCACCCCTACGTGGTGACCGTGGAGGACGGCCTGCGCGAGGGTGGGATCGGCACCCAGGTCGCCGACCGCCTCGCCTCGCTCACCGCTGGCTGGCCCTCGACGCCGCGCGTCGAGGTGCTCGGCACCCCGTGCGCGTTCCTCGCCCACGGCACCCCCGACCAGGTGCGCAGCGCTGTGGGCCTCGACGGCCCCGGCGTCGCAGCGAGCGCACTCGCCCTCATCAACGCACGAAGCCTCGACACCGTAGGAGCTCACCCATGAACGACCACCTGGCCATCGCCGAGGGACTCGACCCCCGCCGCATCCCCACGCACATCGCCTGCGTCATGGACGGCAACGGCCGCTGGGCCCAGCTGCGGGGCAAGAAGCGCACCGAGGGCCACGCCGCCGGCGAGGAGGCGCTGCTGCAGACCATCTACGCCGCGGACGACCTCGGCGTCGGGTGGCTGACGGTCTACGCGTTCTCGACGGAGAACTGGAAGCGCCCCCTCAGCGAGGTCCGCTACCTCATGAAGCTCAACGAGATGATCCTCATCCGGCGCCTCGACGAGCTGCACGACCGCAACATCCGCATCCGGTTCCTCGGCCGGAACGACCGGCGGGTCCCGGGTCGGCTGCGCCGGGAGTTCGACCGGGCTGCTGCGCACACCGCGGGCAACACCGGCCTCACCCTCACCTTCGCCTTCAACTACGGCGGCCGGGCCGAGCTCGTCGACGCCGTGAAGCGGATGATCGACGACGGCGTGCCGAGCGCCAAGGTCGACGAGGAAACCATCGGCTCGTACCTGTACTTCCCGGACATGCCGGACCCCGACCTGGTCGTGCGCACGTCGGGCGAGTACCGGATCTCCAACTTCCTGCTGTGGGAGCTGGCGTACAGCGAGCTGGTGTTCACCGAGGTGCTGTGGCCGGATTTCGACGGCGCACAGCTCTGCGGGGCCATCCGTCAGTTCCAGGCCCGCGACCGGCGATTCGGCAAGGCCACGACCGAGGCGCGCGTGCGCGAGCTCGCACGAGCGATGAGCGCCTGATGCGCACCCGGACCCGCACCTGTGCTCGATGCGACGGCATCGTCGCCGTCGGCGAGCGGCACTGCGCGCGCTGCCGCAGCGCCGCCGCCCGGCGCGCGGTCGCGGTGCATCGCCCGGTGCCGTCCGATCCCCCTCGGACGGCACCAGGCGTGCACCGCCCCGCTGCGATCGAGGTGCGCGAGCTCACGAAGGTCTACGGGCAGGGATCGCTGGCGGTGCCCGCGGTGCAGGACGTCAGCTTCACCGTGCGCGACGGCGAGGTCGTGCTGATCATGGGGCCGTCGGGAAGCGGCAAGACGACGCTGCTCCTGCTGCTCGGAGCGATGCTGCGACCGACCTCTGGCACGGTCCTCATCGGCGGCACCGACGTGGGGGCGACGCCCGAGCGCCAGCTCCCACGCCTGCGGGCGCGGCACCTGGGCTTCGTGTTCCAGGACTTCAACCTGCTCTCCGCGCTCGATGCCACGGAGAACGTCGCGCTGGCATGCAACCTGGCCGGTGTGCGCGGCCGGGCGGCTGCCGCCCGCAGCCAGAGGCTGCTCGAGCGCGTCGGCCTCGCGCACCGCGCCGACTTCCGGCCCTCGCAGCTGTCGGGTGGCGAGACGCAGCGCGTCGCCATCGCTCGGGCGCTGGCCAACGACCCGCCCCTGGTGCTCGCCGACGAGCCCACCGCGAACCTCGACTCAGCCCACGGACGCGAGATCGGCTCGCTCCTGCGCCGCCTCGCAGACGAGGACGGGCGCACGAGCCTGGTGGTCACGCACGACGACCGGCTGGCAGGCATCGCAGATCGGATCTTGTGGCTGGAGGACGGCCACCTGCACGACGGAGGACGGCCATGAGCACGCAGCGACGAGCGACCCGGCGAGTGGAGGTCGGCTCGGTGAGCGTCGGTGGGGGTGCGCCGGTGTCGGTGCAGTCGATGACGACGACGAAGACCGCGGATGTGGAGGGGACGCTGGCGCAGATCTACGCGCTCGCCGCTGCGGGCTGCGACATCGTGCGCTGCACGTGCAACGACCTGGCAGCGGCAGAGGGCTTGGCGCGCATCGTGCCGCGCTCGCCGCTGCCGATCGTGGCGGACATCCACCACCAGCACAAGATGGCGCTCGCTGCGCTGGAGGCGGGGGTGGCGTGCCTGCGGTTGAACCCGGGCAACATCCGCAAGCCCGAGCACATCAAGCTGGTGGCGAAGGAGTGCGGTGAGCGCGGGGTGCCGATCCGCATCGGGGTGAACGGCGGCAGCCTGGACCCCGCCCTCTACGAGGCGCACGGCGGGCGTGTCACCCCGGAGGCGATGGTCGAGTCCGCGCAGCGCGAGCTGGCGTACTTCGAGGAGGTCGGCTTCGACGCGGTGAAGATCTCGGTGAAGGCGTCGTCGGTGCCGCTCATGATCGAGGCCTACCGGCTGCTCTCGGAGGTCACCGACCACCCGCTGCACCTCGGGGTGACCGAGGCCGGGCCGCCGCCGGCGGGGCTCATCAAGGCCACCGCAGGCATCGCATCGCTGCTCACCGAGGGCATCGGTGACACGATCCGCTTCTCGCTGACCGCGGATCCCGTCGAGGAGGCCCGCGCCGGGCGCCAGCTGCTCGAGGCGCTCGGCTTGCGGGAGCGCACGGGCCTGGACCTCATCGCGTGCCCGTCGTGCGGGCGAGCCGAGGTCGACGTCATCGCTGTGGCCACCGCGGCGCGCGAGGCGCTCGAGGCGCTGTCGATCCCGATCCAGGTGGCGGTCATGGGCTGCGTCGTGAACGGCCCGGGCGAGGCCCGCGAGGCGGACCTGGGCATCGCCGCCGGCCGTGGCCGAGGCCACCTCTTCGTCAAGGGGCAGGTCGTGAAGGTGGTGCCCGAGGACCAGATGGTCGAGCAGCTCGTCGAGTGGGCGCAGCTGGTCCACGACGAGGGGACCGAGGCCGCGCTCGCCCGCGCCGATCGCTCGGCGGTGCGCGCTGCTGAGGACGACCGTCGTCAGCTGCTCGACCTGCGAGGCGTCGACGCCAACGGCGCCGAGCAGGTCGTCGAGCTCATCCGCACCCGGACCGCGGAGCCGGTGGCACGATGAGCGCGCAGCGCGTCGCCATCGCCGGCTCGACCGGCTCCATCGGCACGCAGACCCTCGACGTGCTCGCCACCGACCCCGAGCGCTACGAGCTCGTCGCCATCGGCGCCAGCGGCCGCGATCCCGAGGTGCTGATCGGCCAGGCACGACACCACCGACCGAAGGTGGTGGCGGTCTCGACGCAGGACCCGGCGATCGTGGAGCGCCTCGCCGCGGCGCTCCCGGCGTGCGAGGTGCGCAGCGGCCCCGAGGCCCTGGCCAGCCTGGCGGACGAGGCGGACACGGTGGTGAACGGCGTCGTGGGCTTCGCTGGGCTCGAGGTCACCCTCGCCACGCTGGAGGCGGGCGGCCGACTCGCGCTGGCGAACAAGGAGTCGCTGGTCGCCGGGGGACCGGTCGTGCAGCGGGCTCGACGTACACCGGGTGCCGAGCTGCTCCCGGTCGACTCGGAGCACGCCGCGCTGCACATGTGCCTGCGCGCCAACGACGTGCCGGGCCGGGTGCGGCGCCTCGTGCTCACCGCCAGCGGCGGACCGCTCCGGGGCCGCACCAGCGGCGAGCTCGAGGCCGTCACCCTCCAGGACGCGCTCGCGCACCCGACCTGGACGATGGGGCCGAAGATCACCGTCGACTCCTCCACCCTGATGAACAAGGGCCTCGAGGTCATCGAGGCGAACGAGCTGTTCGGCGCGCCAGCTGGCGATGCCGGGTTCGGCATCGGCTTCGACGAGATCGACGTCGTGGTGCACCCGCAGTCGATCGTGCACTCGATGGTCGAGTTCAGCGATGGCGCGACCATCGCCCAGCTGTCGATGCCCGACATGCGCCTGCCCATCGGCTACGCGCTGGCGTTCCCCGATCGCCTCCCGACCCCGTTCGGGGCCATGGACTGGACCGCGGTCGGTCGGCTGGACTTCGAGCCACCGGACCGTGCCGCCTTCCCCTGCCTGGATCTCGCCTACGCGGCGGGCCGTGCCGGCGGGTCGGCCCCGGCATGGCTGAACGCCGCCAACGAGGTGGCGGTCGCCGCACTCCTCGAGGGGTCGCTGCGCTGGGTGGACATCGCCCCGCTGCTCGCCGAGGTGCTGGACCGACACGACGGCGCTGCGCTGGATGACCTGCCCGGCGTGGTCGAGGTCGACGGACGCGCACGGGCGCTCGCACGCCACCTGGTGGCCGAGCGGGTGCAGCGATGAGCGCGCCGGTGGTGGCGCCGAGCAAGGAGGTCCTCGTGTCCCAGGTTCGCAAGGTCGTGCTGGCCGAGCCCCGCGGGTTCTGCGCCGGTGTCGAGATGGCGATCAAGTCGCTGGCGTGGATGGTGGAGCTCTTCGAGGCGCCCGTCTACTGCTACCACGAGATCGTCCACAACCGATCGGTGGTGGAGATCTTCGAGCGGGCGGGGGTGGTCTTCGTCGAGGATGTGGCCGATGTGCCGCCCGGCGCGCCGGTGATGCTCTCGGCGCACGGCTCGGCGCCCGAGGTCGTCGCCGCGGCGCGGGACCGCGCCTCGTTGGTGGTGGACGCGGTGTGCCCCCTGGTGGCGAAGGTCCACCACGAGGTCAAGGTCCGCGCCGGGCGGGGGTTCGACGTCGTGTACGTCGGCCACGCCGGACACGACGAGGCGATCGGCACCATGGCCGTCGCACCCGACGCCGTGCACCTGGTCGAGCGAGCGGAGGACGTCGCCGCGCTGCCCGACACCAGCAAGCCGGTCGCCTTCCTGTCGCAGACCACCCTGGCCATGGACGAGTGGGCGTCGGTGCGCGACGCGACCGCGACGCGGTTCCCCGACGTGTGGATGCCGGAGCGCAGCGACCTGTGCTTCGCGACAACGAACCGTCAGCAGGCGCTGCGGGCGCTCGCCGGTCGCGTCGACGCCATCATCGTCATCGGCTCGCAGAGCTCGTCGAACACCAACGCGCTCGAGCGCGTCGCTCGTGAGTCGGGCTGCCGGCGTGTGGAGCGCATCGAGACCGCGCTCGACCTCCCCGGCGACCTCACCGGGATCGTCGGCGTCACCGCCGGAGCGTCGGTGCCCGAGCAGCTGGTGCAGGACGTCCTCGACGTGCTCGACCCGATCGAGGGGTTCGAGTCGCTGCGCGCCACCGATGAGGACGAGTACTTCCCGCTGCCCGGCGGCCTACGCAGCCGCATCCCGGCCGAGGCACTGGCCGCGGACCGCCGCACCGACGCCAGCGACGCCCTGGAGCGCCTCGCCTCACGCGTCCCGACGGCCTGACGAACCGACCCCTCGCCCCGGAGCGGCCTGGGAAGGGTTCTGAGACTTCTAGTACCCGCAGCGCACCAAGAACGTGTCTAGGGGGGTGGTGGGGTGGGGCGGCGGGCGTCGACGAGGGTGCGCAGCGCGGCGACGCTGTCGCGGCCCATGGAGTCCAGCTCGAGCAGCTTGCACCCATGCTCGCGATCCACGCCGCGCAGGCCGAAGCACGCCTCGTAGTCGCCCCACTGGTAGCTGTCGAAGAGCCCCCAGTGGTGGTAGGCGGTGACGTCCACGCCGAGCTCGATGGCATCGAGGACGGCGTCGAGGTGGGCCGCGATGTAGCGCGGGCGGTCCCACCCGTCGGGGCGCTGGTGGGCGACGCCGTCGATGATCGCGTTGCACAGCCCGTTCTCGAGGATCCAGATCTCCTGGCTGGGCTCGGCGATGGCCTGCAGGTACCGGGTGAGGTGCTGCGGGCTCGGCGTCTGCTCCCAGTGCGCGGGATCGACACCCCAGCGGCGGCGACCGAGCGAGCGGCGGCCCGGCCAGCGGGGGTACGTGGCGAGCCGTGGGTCGTACCAGCTGACCTGCGCGACGTCCATGCACCGCTCGTTGGCGCTGGCGTGCACGGCCTCGATCGCTGCGGGGAGGGCCTGGTCGATGCGCAGGTAGGCCTGCAGCGAGCGGTGCACCGTGCGGTCCCACCAGCGCACCTGGCTGGGGACGTCGCTCAGCACCGCGTCGTGGAACGCGTCGCGCCGCGCGGCGAGCCACTCGCGCAGGTCGTGGCGCTCGACGCCGTGCGAGCGCGACAGCAGCACGTCGCTCAGGATGCGGTCGGTGTCATACGCCCAGAAGGCGTAGGTGTTGGTGCCCACGACCGCTTCGGGCTGCACCTGGTGCAGGACGTCGTAGGCCCGCACGTGCGCGGCGAGCATGTGGTCGGTGGCCCGCAGCATGGCCGTTCGGCGCAGGCGTCCACCGGGCGGGAAGTACCCGATCAGGTAGCTGCCGATCGCGGCCGCGTTGATCTCGTTGATGGTGACCCAGCGCGAGCAGTGCTCACCCAGCTCCTCCACGACGATGCGGGCCCAGCGAGCGAAGCGCTCGGGTGCGGAGGCGTCGAGCCAGAGGTCGGGGCCCAACCAGTCGGGGTAGGTGAAGTGCTGCAGCGCGAGCACCGGCTCGATGCCACGCTCGTGGCAGGCGCGCAGGATCCGGGCGTAGTGCCTGATGGCGTCGTGGTCGAGCACCCCGGGGTGCGGCTCGCAGCGAGCCCACTCGACGCTGGTGCGGTAGGTGTCGCAGCCCGCCTCCACCGCAGCGTCGAGGTGCTCGGGGTACCGGTCCCACAGCTCGTTCGCAGCACCAGCGGGCACCGCTCGCCCGCTGCGCTCCCAGTGGGCCCAGCTGTTGGTGGGCTCACCGGGACCGTTGAACCCGCCCTCGGACTGGTAGCCGGAGTCTGAGATGCCGACCCGGAAGCCGCTCGGGAGCCGACGGACCGCCCCGGGCGCCTCGACGTTGGTGGTCCCCACGGCGTCCTCTCGATCTCCACTTGACTCACTCACGTGTGAGTGAATAATAGAGTGCATGCGATCGACGGTCAACGGGCGATCCAGAGGCGGGGGAGAGGACGGCGAGGTGGGAGGTGCAGCACGGCGCGGAGCCCAGGGGAGCGGGGGGTGCCGCCGCGTGCCGCTCGCCCGGCGCCTCGTGCTGGACGAGCCGCGCCGGTTCGTGTCGGGCGCAGCCGGCGTCGGGCTCGCCCTCATGCTGATCCTGCTGCTGCAGGGCCTCTCCGCAGGCATCGACGAGCGGGTGGTGATCTACGAGCGACGCAGCGGCGCCGACCTCTACGTGGCGCAGCCGGGCACCACCAGCCTGCTCGGTTCGACGTCGGTGCTCGAGCGGTCCGCGCTCGACGAGGTCCGCGGGACGCCCGGCGTCGACTGGGCCGCGCCGATGCGCGGCCTCTTCACGATCCCGGTGGTCGACGGCGCTCGCGTGCCCGCCTACGTCGTGGGCTCCGAGCCCGGTCAGCCCGGAGGGCCTTGGGACCTGGCCGAGGGGAGAGCGCCGGCGGCCCCCGATGAGATCGTGGTCGGCGAGCAGCTCGTGCGGCGCAGCGGCGCCTCGCTCGGCGGAACCGTCGAGGTGCTCGGGCGCGACTTCGAGGTCGTCGGCATCGCTCGCGACGCCGACCTGTTCATGATGTCGTTCGCCTTCGTCACCCACGAGGCGACCGACCAGCTCCTGTCTGCGCCGGATACGACCAGCTTCGTGCTCGTCGGCACCGACGACCCCACGGGTGTCGCCACCGCGCTGGGCGACGGCGGACTGCACGTCGTGTCTGCCGACGACTTGGCGGCGAACGACCTCGCGCTCAAGGGCGAGGCGTACAGCGTGGCGCTCCAGATGATGGTCGGTCTCGCCTTCGTCGTGGGCACGCTCGTCATCGCCCTGACGGTCTACGGCTCCATCGTCGAGCGGTCGCGGGAGTACGGGATCGTGAAGGCCCTCGGCGCCGGCGGCGGCCACCTCTACCGCCTCGTGCTGATCCAGTCGCTGCTGCTGGCGGCGATGGGGACCCTGGCCGGCGTGGGGATGTTCCTCGTCGGCACTGAGGTGCTCGGTGCGCTGCGCCCGCAGTTCGCCGTCGCGGTCTCGCAGGGAGCGGCGCTGCGGGTGGCGATGGCGGCGCTGGCGATGGGCGTCGTCTCGACGTGGTTGCCGGCTCGACGTCTGGCCGCCATGGAGCCAGCGGTCGCGTTCGGGGGTGGGTGACGTGCTCGGGCTGGTGCCGGTCGGCCGGCGCACGCTGTTCGAGGACCGCCGGCGCGGCGCGCTCGCGCTGCTCGGCATCGGCGGAGGCCTCCTGCTGGTCCTGCTGATGACCGCGCTGTTCGCAGGATTCACCTCGCAGGAGACCGCGTACCTCGATCGGTCGCCGGCATCGGTGCTCGTGTCGCAAGACGGCGTCCGGACCATGCAGCTGTCGACGAGTGCACTGGGCGACGACGTGGCCGAGCGGGCCGCCGCGGTGCCGGGCGTGGCATGGGTCGAACCGTTGCGCCACATGACCACGACGGTGAGCGCAGGACCCGACCAGCACCTCATCAGCTACGTGTTCGGCTTCGATCCGACCTCCGGGCGCGGCGGCCCGCAGGAGCTCCGCTCCGGGGAGATGCCCGGCCCGGGGGAGGTGCTCATCGACCGCGGCGGAGCCCAGCAGCTCGGTGTCGGCGTCGGGGATCGCCTGGACGTGCTCGGTGCGCAGCTGGTGATCACCGGCATCACCGACGGCTTGACGAGCCTGGCCAACACGACCGTGTTCATCACCACCGAGCAGTACGCCGAGCTGGCCGGCGAGGGCACCAGCTACCTCCTCGTCGGTGCCGAGCCGGGCACCGACGACGAGGCCCTCGCGGTGCGCGTCAGCGCCGCGCTGCCTGAGACCACCGTGCAGTCCCGCTCCGCCTTCATCGACCAGGAGGCGGCGCTCGTCGACGACATGTACACCGACGTCATCCGCACCATGCACGCCGTCGGGCTGATCATCGCCCTGGCGCTCGTCGCGCTCACCCTCTCGTCGGTCACCGCTGCCAACCTGCGTGCCTACGGCGTGGTGCAGGCGCTCGGCGCCTCGCGCCTTCGCCTCGTCGGCGTCGTCGCTGCGCAGGCGGCGTGGGCGGTGGCTGGCGCCACGGCGGTCGCCGCCGCGACGGTGGTGGTGCTCGCCCAGGTCGTCGCAGCGACGGTGCCGAACGTGGTGCTGATCGTCGAGCCCTCGGCGGTGGCGTCCACCCTCGGCGCTGCGCTGCTGGTCGGTGCCCCCGCCGCGCTGCTGCCGTTGCGGCGCGTGCTGCGCATCGACCCGGCTACCGCATTCCGCGGCGCTGCCTGACGCGCCGCACCGTTGGGCCCACGCCACCAGGACGTGGTGGACTGCTGGCCATGCGCGACCGCTGGCCTCCGCTCGCCCGCTTCGCCCGAGCGGCGACCGCTCGGCCCGAGCCGCTGCTCCGCCTGCTCGGCGCCCCCGAGCCCGTGTGGCGAGACGGCCGACGGCTCGATCGCGGGATCCAGCTCCTCCTGGCGCTCGGCGAGCGCACCGGCGCGACCGACGACGTCCTCGACCCGCAGGTCATGCGCCGAGACATGCGGCGCCTCACCCGCCTCGGCTCGCCGTCGCGCCAGGCGGTGCACGTGTGGGATCGGCGCATCGACGGCCCTGGGGGACCGCTCCCGCTGCGGATCTACCGACCGCACGACGCCCCGGCGGTGCCCGGGTGCATCGTCTACGCGCACGGCGGCGGCTTCGTCGTCGGGGACCTCGACACGCACGATCCGACGTGCCGCCACCTGGCGGCCGACAGCGGCTGCATCGTGGTCGCGGTCGACTACCGCCTCGCTCCCGAGCACCCGTTCCCCGCCGCGGTCGACGACGTCGTCGCCGCCTACGAGTGGATGCTGGGCCAGGCCGACGCCCTCGGGGTGGCAGCCACCCCGCCGGCGGTCATGGGCGACAGCGCAGGTGCCACCCTGATCGCCGCGCTGTGCCTCGAGGCCCGCCGGCTCGGGCTGCCGCAGCCCGCGGTGCAGGTATTGGTGTACCCCCTCACCGACGCTCGGCTGCTGGCCGATTCGTATCGCACGTTCGCCGAGGGGTTCGGGCTCACCACCGCGCAGGTGGCGTGGTTCCGCGACCAGTACCTCCGCTCGCCGGACGATTGGACCGACCCGCGAGCGTCACCGCTGTGCGCGGCGGACCACGCCGGTCTCGCTTCGGCGATCGTCCACACCGCCGGCTTCGACGTGCTGCGCGATGACGGCGCGGCCTACGCCGAGGCCCTGCGCGCCGCAGGAGGCGAGGCAGAGCTGCGTTGCGCGGACGACCTCATCCACGGCTTCCACGGGATGCTCGTGCACCCGGCTGCCGCGGCGATGGCGACAGCGCTCGCCCGCGAGCTGGGCCGGCGACTCATCCGCTGACAGGCACCAGCGGCGTGAGCGTCCGTACCTGCACGTCGGAGTCGATCGATGCGAGGTCCTCGCACGCTGAGCGCAGGTGGACGTTGAGGGAGAAGCCCATCGGCGCATCCAGCGGGCGGAAGAAGTCGTCGTGGTGGTGAGGCACGACGACGCGGGGCCGCAGCAGGCCGAGGACCCGCTCGAGGTAGCGCGGCGACCAGCGCCGCCCGGCGATGCCGCACAAGAAGACGTCGATGTCGTGGTGGCGGACCTCGTCGTCGAGCACGTCGGCGCTGCCCTGGTGGTAGATGGTGGTTCCCGCCACCTCGATGGCGATGCCCCAGACCTGGCCGCAGCGGTAGGAGCCCATCCAGAGGCCGTCGATGTGGTCGCAGGTCAGCTCGCCGCCCTGCGGCACAGTGAGCCCGAGGGCGAGCTTCGAGTGGGTGCTGGGGACGAACGTGACGGTGAACGGCCCGATCTCGATGGGCTGGTGGGGCTCGACGACCACCGCTCGATCGGCGAGCCCGTGCACGCCCAGCAACGTCCGTGCGGAGGTCGAGCCGTACACGGCGGCACCGCTGCGGGCGAGGGCGGGCACATCGACCGCGTGGTCGAAGTGGGTGTGGCCGACGAGCACTGCGTCGGCCTCGCCGAGGTGACGCCGCACGAGCGCCTCGTCGCTCAGCAGCGGCGCCCGCCGCACCGTCGTGGCCAGGTCGCGACGCGTCGCGTACGGGTCGATGAGCAGCACGGTGCCGTCCACGGCGAGGCGGAAGCCGGCGGTGCCGAGCCACGTGAGCTCGAGTCCCGATGGGAGCACGTCGGTGACGCCCTGCCACTGCAGCTCGGCCTGCACCGCGGCATCGAGTGACGAGCCCCGCCGCAGGCGCTCGACGGAGCGCCGGAGCGAGTCGGTGGACGGCACCACGCCAGCACAGCACGTAGCGTCGTGGGGTGACCACTCGTCGCTCGTTCCTCATCGGCGCCGTGGCGACGGGCACCGCGCTCGCGCTCCCCAGCACTGCTCCTGCCGTCGCCCGCCGTCTCGGCCAGGTGAGCCTGCCCGCAGATCCGTTCACGCTCGGCGTCGCATCGGGTGATCCCACGTCGAGTGCGGTCGTGCTGTGGACTCGACTCGCACCCGATCCCCTCGCCGGTGGTGGCATGCCGGCGGTTCCCGTCGCCGTCGAGGTCGAGGTGGCGACCGACGCCGGGTTCGCCGACGTCGTGCTGACCTCGACCGTCGACGCGGTGCCTGCCGACGCGCACACCGTCCACCTGGACGCGACCGGGCTCGATCCCGACACGTGGTACTGGTACCGCTTCGTGGCATCGGGGTGGCAGAGCCCCGTCGGGCGCACCCGCACGATGCCGGCGCCCGGTGCGATGCCCGCTGCGTTCCGATTCGCGCAGGCCTCCTGCCAGAGCTGGACCGACGGCTACTACACCGCGCACGAGCACCTCGCCCAGGAGGAGCTCGACCTGGTGGTGTTCCTCGGCGACTACATCTACGAAGGCGGGGGACGCGGCATCCGGGCCCACAACAGCCCGGAGGTCAAGGACCTCGCCGCCTACCGGAACCGGTACGCGCTGTACAAGGGCGACCCCAACCTGCAGGCCTCGCACGCCGCGTTCCCGTGGGTGGTCACCTGGGATGACCACGAGCTCGACAACAACTACAGCGGCCTGTGGACCGAGGACGGCGCGGACCCGGCGCAGTTCGCGGTGCGCAAGGCAGCGGCCTACAAGGCGTGGTGGGAGCACCAGCCCGTGCGGGTGGCGGCGCCGTCCGGCGCAGCGCTCGGGATCCATCGGCGCGTGGACGTCGGCGCGCTTGCGCGCTTCCACGTGCTCGACACGCGCCAGCACCGCGACGCGCCGGCGTGCGGCGGCGGCCCGGCGTTCGACTGTCCGGAGCGCACCGCCCCGGGGCGCACCATGCTCGGCGCGGCGCAGGAGGGCTGGCTCGCCGACGGTCTCGCATCCTCGCCGGCTCGTTGGGATCTGGTGGCGCAGAGCGTCGTCTTCAGCCACATGATGATCTTGGAGTCCGTCTACAACATGGACCAGTGGGACGGCTACCCCATCGCCCGCCAGACGCTGGTCGACCAGCTCGCGGCGGCAGGCAGCTGCCCGGTCGTGCTGTCCGGCGACATCCACGCCGCAGGTGCGGCGCACCTGACCCGTGACATCGAGGACCCGGCGAGCCCCCGAGTGGGCACCGAGCTGGTCACGACGTCGATCAGCTCCACCTCCAGCGATGCCCTCCAGTCGGTCATCGAGTCGATCCTCGAGGGCAACCCGTCCATCGACTACGTCAACGCGCAGGACCGCGGCTACCTGCGCTGCACGCTGTCGGCCGATGCGCTCGTGGCCGACTTCCGGGTGGTGAGCACGGTGGAGGCGGAGGTGGCGACGGTGCGCACGGACTTCAGCGTCACGGTGGCGTGCGAGGACGAGCTGGCGCCCACGACGCCGTCCACCACCAGCACGACCGCGACGTCGCCGTCGACGACGGCTGCGCCGACCCCGGGCGGCCCGGCAGCGCCGATCGTCGCGACGCCGGCGTACACCGGCTGAGCGAGATCGCTCAGGACGGTGGCCGCCAGCGTCGCACCGGCGTCGTGGCGGCCAGGCGGCGGTGACGCCCGTCGGTCAGGTGCACCTCGGTCGTGCCGTCATCGGTGGCGACCGATGCCACGATCCCGGGCCGCGGTCCGAGGTGGAAGCCGCGCACGACGTCGCCGGGCGTGACGTCGGCCATCGTGCCGACGGTCCATCCGTCCCGGTGCGGCGTGGGCACGGGGTTGGCGCGCCGCGCCACCCAGACCAGCTGCACGACATCCACCACCACCATGGCGACCAGCAGCGCGGCGGCGATCGCCACCAGCGCACCGGTGCTCACCGGGGTGCGCCGCGACGCTGCAGGCGGGGTAGATGCGGCACCGACCCATCGTGCCCGGCCGGACCGCCGCACGCACCTCATCCGCAGAACCCTGGACTCCGAAGGCTCCCGCAGTCGAGGGAGGCAACGACGCCAGAGCGGGTGCAGGACGCTGTGATGGCGGTGCTCCCCAACCTTGCAGCAGCGGTGGCCGCCATGTGCGACGCGCAGCGCGGACCCCGGGCGCTCGACGGACCCGGCGGTGCGCTGCACCTGAAGGCGGGCGTGCACCTCGGGCCGGCGATCGCGGTGACGATGAACGATCGGATCGACTACTTCGCGACGGCGCGTGACCAGCAGCTAGAGAATTCACCACTCTGCGTGAGGTACCTACCGCAGACAGTCCGTTCGTCCCATTGACCGACCGACCCGCGCGACCGAAGATCACCCCAGGAGGCGGGCAGTGCAGCACATCTACCAGATCATCGAGCGGATGAACGGTCGGGTCGGCGAGATCCGGCGCGGATCCGATGGGGTCGGCGACGACGACGGCAACAACCTCGTCGAGTACACGCTCCTCATGGCGCTGATCGTGCTCGTGTGCTTCCTCGCGGTCAGCTTCCTCGGCAACGCGACGTCGTCGCAGTTCTCGAGCGCCGGCGGGTCGGTCGGGCTCTGACGGTCGGCGCTGCGCCACGTGGCGCGGTAGCCTCCCCGCGCGCCGTGGGCGCGACAGGGGGAACTCGATGACGCAGGAAAGCTCCGCCGACGCAACGCGCCGGGCGATCGTCGATGCCGCATCCGCTCTGATGTCGCAGCGCGGTCCCGCAGCGGTGTCGATCCGCGACGTGGCAGAGCGCGCCGAGCTCCCTCGCGGTCGGGTCCACGACCTGTTCCCGTCCAAGCACGAGCTCCTCGCGGCGGTGCTGCAGGACAAGGCGGACGCGGTCGCCAGGGAGCTGGCCCCCACCGACCTACCGGGGGCCAACCTGGGGGGGCTCTTCGGTGCCGCCCAGTTCCTCTTCGAGTCCGCAGCGCAAGCCGACTTCTGGCGCATCCTGGCTCGATCCGTGCTCGATCAGGCCGACTCCCATCGGCTCCAGGTGGGGTTCCCGGCCATCGAGGTGCTCATCGCTCGGGTCGAGGCGCTGCAGGAGCAGGGGTTGTTCGATCCCGACCTCGATCCCCGGGTCCTGGTCGGTGGTTGGGTGTCAGCATCGCTGGGGTGGCTGCTGTTCGGCGACCACCTGGCGATGGCGCTGGGCTACGGGCCCGAGGGCGCGGACCAGGCGCGACGTGAGATCCTCAGCCAGACCCTGGCGAACCTCGCCTACGCCGCCGGGCCTCGCAGGTAGGCCGAGCGCGCCAGAGGGTTCAAGGGCGACCGCGACCTGCCGATAGTCAACCTGGACCCGCGGGGGAGAGCACATGGCAGACCGTTGGAACTACCTCATGATCGCCGGTGACGGCGGCGCCGAGGCGCAGGTGCGCATCAAGCTCGAGGATCTCGGCTCAGGCGCGACCGCGACCGTGCAGCTGGCGGTCGACGGGTCCGAGGTGCCGGTCGACGACGCGCCCGTCGACTACGAGGCACCGGAGTGGAAGGCGAAGAAGATCCTGGCCGGAGGCGGCATCGATGACGCCCGGTTCGAGGCGATCAAGCGGGACGTCCGGTCTCGCCTCGGCGCGTGACCCGGGTGCTGCGACCGGGGTGCGGCACCCGTGGGGAACGACTACCTTTCGGCGAGACGCACTTGATTCGGATGGGGCACCTGCCGATGGGAGGCCCCATGTGGCACAGCGGGGGCAGCGAGCCCCGGAAGGCGGACGTCCATGCAGCGTGACCGCATGCTCCTGCTGGTGATCGTCGTCGGCGTCGCGCTGGCGGCTGCGGTGGCAGCGCTCGTCAGCCCGCCCCTCGCGGTCGTGCCCCTGCTCGTGACAGGTGCGGCCGTGGTGGTGCTGCGACGCAGCGCCGCCGGCGCCGACGACTGGGACGACGAAGAGGACGACGAGCACGACGGCGGGCACGTCGCCCGCGCCTCCGACGGCGACGACGGCTACGACGACTACGACAGCCCGGCGGACTCGTTCGCCACCTGGCAGCCCGAGGGCGGCCTGAGCACGTGGCAGCCGCCGGTGAGCGCCGACACGTACGCGGACGACGCCGCGGACCCGTACGCGGCGGACGCGGCCTGGGACTCGTCGTCGAGCTTCGACTCCGGTGACTTCGGCGACCAGCAGGAGTACGAGCCGCTGCCGACCTGGGGCACGTTCGTCGTCGGCGAGGTCGTCGAGGAGGTCAGCAGCTCCGACGACATCCTCGTGGCATCGCAGCAGTCGGCGCTCGCCGTCACCGAGGACCTCAGCGAAGAGGACGTGCAGCGCGTCAACCAGGAGCTGCTGAGCAGGGTGCACTCCCTGCTCGCCAAGTACGACTGATCAGGTCCCCGCCAGCCTGGCCACGATCGGCGCCGCCGCTGCCATCGCCTCGCGCTGCACGACGAAGTAGCTGAGGCCCCAGCGGGAGCGCCACCGCTCGAGGTCGTCGCAGATCTCGTCGACCGAGCCGATCCAGGCGTGGGGGACGTCGGCCATCGCCGCCCCGTCGAGGCCGAACATCTTGCCGACCATCTCCTGCGTGCCGGTGCGGTCGTCGTTGACGAGCACCGCGAAGGTGAGGGAGTTGAGCTCGAGGTCGGCGAATCGCTCGCCAGCGGCCTCCCGCACCCATGCGACCTTGCGGTCGGTGGCCTCGCCGGTCGAGTCGGCCGCGGCCTCCGATCCGATCGCGCCGGCGTGCATCGACGGGTTGATGCCCACGATGTCGGCCTCGCGCGCAGCGATCGACAGGACCCGGCGTCCACCGCCGCCGATGAGGATCGGCGGGCCGGGCTGCTGCAGCGGTTTCGGTTGCCCATCGAGACCTGTCACCACGTAGTGGTCGCCGGCGAAGTCGAGCGCACCGGGCGCGAACAGGCCCTTGATGACCGCGAGGCCCTCCTGCATGCGGCTGATCCGCACCCCAGCGGGGTCGTGTGCGATGCCCGACTGCTCGTAGTCGGTCGTCATCCACCCGGCACCGAGGCCGAGCTCGAGGCGCCCACCGCTGAGCACGTCGATCGTCGCCATCTCCTTCGCCAGGACGACCGGGTGCTTGTAGTCGTTGTCGAGCACCAGCGCCCCGACGCGCAGGGTGGTCGTGGCGTCGGCGGCAGCCATCATCGCCGGCACCGGGGCGAGCTGGTCGCCGAAGTGATCGGGGAGGAACAGCGACGAGTAGCCGAGCGACTCGGCTTCGCGCGCCAGCGCGGTCCATGAGGCGGCGTCCGGGGCGGTGGAGGCCTGGACGCCGAAGCGGAACCGTCGATCGTGTGCCATGGGGGTCAGTGTGGCACGGGCCTTGACCAGGCGGTCTGCCTCAGCGGCGGTATCGTCTGGATCGCGTGCGCTCCCTGCTCCGATTCCTCGCCATCGTCCTCGTCGGCTCCCTCTTGCTCGCCGGGGCTGCGGTCGCGCTCGCTCCGCGCGCCATGGACCTCGTCGGCGCCAACGAGGGGGTGGCGGAGGACCTCCAGCTCGATGAGCTGGCGACGCGCTCCTACGTCTACGCCGCAGACGGCAGCCTGCTCGGCGAGCTGCACGCCGAGCAGAACCGCGAGCCGGTCACGCTCGACAAGGTGCCCGACCCGGTGGTGCAGGCGATCATCGCCGTCGAGGACGAGTCGTTCTACGAGCACGGCGGCGTCAACCTGCGCGCCACCGTGCGGGCGATGGTGGCCAACGTCGAGGCGGGCGGGGTCGAGCAGGGCGGCTCGACCATCACCCAGCAGCTGGTCAAGAACGCGCTGCTCACCCCGGCGCAGAACCTCGATCGCAAGACGCGCGAGGCGGCCCTGGCGGTTCGCATCGAGCGCGAGATGTCGAAGGACGAGATCCTCGAGCGCTACCTCAACACCGTCTACTTCGGCGGCGGCGCCTACGGCGTGCAGGCCGCGGCTGAGGTGTACTGGAACAAGAGCGTCGGCGAGCTCGGCTGGGCCGAGGCCGCGCTGCTCGCCGGGCTGATCGCCAATCCCACCGCGTACGACCCGACCCTGCACCCCGAGGCGGCCCAGGAGCGCCGGGGCCTGGCGCTCGACCAGCTGCGCGAGCAGGGCCTCATCTCCCCCGAGCAGGCCACGCAGATCGACCAGTCGCCCCTGCCGCAGCGCCGCAACGTCAACTTCCTCGAGGCGCCTCCCGAGGACTACTTCCTCGAGGAGGTCAAGCAGCAGCTGCTCGACGACGAGCGGCTCGGCACCAGCTACCAGGAGCGCTACAACCAGGTCTTCCAGGGCGGCCTGCGGATCCACACCACCCTCGATCCACGGGCGCAGGCCGCAGCGCTCGCGGCGCGCGCTGAGATCATGCCGGAGGACGAGCGGCCGTTCACCGCGGTGATCGTGGCGGTCGAGCCGGCGACGGGCGCGGTGCGCGCCATGGTCGGCGGTCCGGGGTTCGCGACCTACAAGTACAACGTCGCCACGCAGAGCCCCGGCCGGCAGCCGGGCTCGTCGATGAAGACGTTCGCGCTGCTGACCGCGCTCGAGCAGGGCTACGTGCTCAGCGACTCGATCGGCGGCGGCGGCGTGTTCCCGAACCCCGGCGGCGAGCCGTACCCGGTCAGCGGCAAGGGCGGCACCCTCACCGGCATCACCACCGCCTCCTCCAACGGCGCGTTCGTGCGCCTCGGCACGGTCGTCGGCCAGGAGGAGATCATCGCCATGGCCCGCCGGCTCGGCATGTCGAGCCCGCTCGAGCCGGTCCTGTCGCTGCCGCTCGGCGTCAACGACGTCATCCCGATCGAGATGGCCAACGCCTACGCCGCGATCGCCAACGGCGGGATCTTCCAGCCCCACCACGTGGTGGACCGCGTCGAGGACCGCTTCGGCAACCTCATCTTCGAGGACCGACCCAACGGCCGTCGGGCCATGAGCCGCCAGACCGCCTGCCTGGCCACCGAGGCCCTGGAGGCCAACGTGCGCAGCGGCACCGGCACCCGGGCTCGGGTCTCGGGCCACCACGCCGCGGGCAAGACCGGCACCACGCAGGAGAACGCGGATGCGTGGTTCGTCGGCTTCACGCCGCAGCTCGCCACCGCGGTGTGGATGGGGGCGCCGGACAAGCGCATCCGCATGACCGGCGTGGGTCGAGTCGGCACCGTCATGGGCGGCACCTACCCGGCCATGATGTTCAGCCACTTCATGAACGCGTACCACGAGGGCCTCGAGGACATCGACTTCCCTCGCTGCGAGAGCACGAGGCGCGGCCGGTTCATCAAGGCCGGTGGCACCGTCGCTCCGATCGACGACGGCAACGACGGCAACGACGGGGGTGGCGGCCCCGCCCCTTGCGACGAGGATGACGAGAGCGAGGGTTGCGCAGGCGGCGGGGGGCCCGCCACCACCGGCTCCGACGGCACCGCTCCTGAGACGACCGCACCGCCGGGCACCGGTCCGCCGGTGACCGATGCGCCGCCGCCGACGACGGGTGCGCCGCCGACGACGGGTGCGCCGCCGACGACCGGTGCGCCGCCACCACCACCACCACCGCCGCCACCACCACCGCCGCCCCCACCACCGCCACCTTGACCTTGAGGACCTGCATGCTCGATGCCCTGCTCGCCGTCCAGGACCTGGACACCACGCTGGACCAGCTCGAACACCGACGCACCCACCTCGACGAGCAGGCGGAGCGGGTGCGCGTCACCGCTGAGATCGCTGCCACGACAGCGAGTCGAGCCTCCCGCGCCGCAGTGCGCGACGAGCTGGCCGCCGAGGAGCAGCGCCTCGAGAACGACGCGGCCACCGTCGAGCGGAAGGTCGCGACGGTCCAGCAGCAGATGTACGCCACCACGTCGCCCAAGGAGCTCGTCGCGATGCAGCACGAGGTCGACGGGCTGCAGGTCCGCCAGCGCACCTTGGAGGACGAGGCCCTCGTGCTGATGGAGCAGATCGAGCCGGTGGACGCCGAGCTGGCCGCGGCCGACTCGGCGCTGGCAGCGCTCGAGGCGCGGGTCGCTGTGCTCGACGACGCCATCGCCGCGGCGGTGGCGTCGATCGACGCCGAGGTGGGCGAGCTGCGTGCGCGACGAGCGGAGCTGCTCGTCGACGTCGATGCGGCGCTGCTGAGCACCTACGACGAGCTGCGCGCCCAGCTCGGCGGCGTCGCCGTCGCCCGGTTCGAGGCAGGCCGGTGCACCGGCTGCCACCTGAGCCTCTCGGCGGTGGAGGCCGACCACGTGCGCCACGCGGCGGCGGACGAGATCGTGCGGTGCCCGGAGTGCAACCGCATGCTGGCCCGCTGAGGAGCCATCGTGCTGCTGTGGTTCGCCGGGCTGGCGTTCGTGATCACCTGGCAGGTGTTCCAGAGTCCGGCCATCGATTTCCGGATGGTCATGCTCGGCTCGCTGCTGCCGCTGCTCGACGTGCTCGTGGGCGGTCCCACCGCGCTGCACACGATGGTCGGCAGCGCCGCGGCGCTGGTGCTGGTCATGGTCGGGGCTCGCGGTCGGCGATTGGTGCAGCGTCGGTGGGTGGGCATCGCCATCGGGATGCTCCTGCACCTGGCGCTCGACGGTGCCTGGTCGAACGGCGATCTCTTCTGGTGGCCGTTCCTCGCCGGGGCGGACCTGACCGGCGTGGCGCTGCCGGAGCTCGAGCGCTCCGCAACGGTGCTCGTGGTGATGGAGGCCGTGGGAGCAGCGGCCCTGCTGTGGTGCTGGCGGGCGTTCGGGTTCTCGGATCCCGATCGGCGTCGGCGCTTCGTCTCCACCGGTCAGCTCGACCGGGCGCTCGTGCGCTGAGGTCGTCGTGCTGATCCTGCTGCGCCACGGGCAGACCGCAGCGAACGCATCAGGGCTGCTCCAGGGGCGCGTCGACAACCCGCTGGACGAGGTCGGACGATCGCAGGCCGTCGCCGCGGCGCAGCACATCGGGCAAGTCGATCGCGTGATCGCGAGCCCGCTGCTGCGCGCCCGCCAGACAGCCGCGGCGTTCGAGCGGCTGGTGGACGTCGATGACCGCTGGGTCGAGCTGGACTACGGCGACTGGGACGAGCGACCGGTGGTGGAGGTGACGGCGCAGGAGTGGACGGCGTGGCGGGCGGACCCGTCGTTCGCCCCGCCAGGTGGCGAGTCGCACGAGCAGCTCGGTGTGCGGGTGCGCGCCGCGCTCGAGGGTCTGCGGGACGAGGCGATCGAGCGCGACGTGCTGGTGGTGTCACACGTCGCGCCGATCAAGATCGCGCTGGCCTGGGCGCTTGGCGTGGGCGACGAGGTCGGATGGCGCATCCACCTCACGACGGCATCGATCAGCCGGGTGCGCGTCGATGAGCGGGGCGCGGTCCTGCTCTCGTGCAACGAGCTCGGCTCGCCGAGCTGAGCATCGACGACCGGCGGGCGCTCAGACCTCGGAGAGGGCTTCGGCCTGGAGCTCCTCGGTGGCGGTGTCGACGTAGGTGGCGAAGTGCGCGACCTGCAGCTGCTCGAAGCGCTCGCGCACCTTCGGCGTCATCAGGCCGAGCTTGTTCACATTGGGGACGATCTTCGAGAACAGCACCTGGCGGAAGATGACCATGAGCGGGTTCGTCTGCGCGTAGGCCTTGCCCTTCTCGACGTCGACGCCGACGCGCTCCCAGACCTGCTCGAGCAGGAAGCGCTGGTACATGAGGTCGGTGGCCTCGAGGAGGAACTCCTCGCGGTCGGCGAGCTCGGCGCTCGAGAGCTGCGGGATGGTCTCCTGCAGCGAGAGCACGCCGAAGGCGACGTGCCGGGCCTCGTCGCGCATGACGTAGTCGGTGATCTGCTTGATCACGTCGTCGCGGAACAGCACGTTGCCCATCCCGAAGGCGGCGAGCGCCAAGCCCTCGACCATGATCTGCATGCCGAGGTAGGTGATGTCCCAGCGGGGCTCGGTCATGATGTCGGTCAGCAGCGACTGGAGCGGCACGCTGATGGGGTAGCTGTGCTGGGCACCGAGCTTGTCGTTGATGTACTTGGCGTAGGCCTCGACGTGGCGAGCCTCGTCGGCCACCTGGTTGGCGGCGTAGTACTTGGAGTCGATGTCGGGGACGGTCTCGACGAGGCGGGCGGTGGCGACCAGCGCTCCCTGCTCGCCGTGCATGAACTGGCTCACCATCCACGCCTGGAACTCCCAGCCCATCGCCGCGCGCTGGTCCTCGTCCATGCCGTGGAAGGGGGAGTCCTCGGACTCGAAGCCCATGAAGCCATCGAGCATGGCGCGCTCCTCGGGGCCGATGATCGGATCGGGTTCGCCGAAGTTCACCTCCGGGGTCCAGTCGATGTCGCTGGTGGCGTTCCACTGCGAGACCTTGCCCTTCTCGTAGAGCTTGGTGAGCGCCGGGCGGTGCTGCACGTAGTCCCACGTGAAGGAGGTGGTCATGGACGCGTCGACGTCGAGGCGGTCGGTCATCGTGGCTCCTGGGGTTGGTCGAGGCCGAGGCCGATGAGGCCGTGGCCGAGCAGGTCGGTGAGGTGGTCGACGAGCGTCGACCGGGGGTAGGGGCGGTTGGCGATCCACCAGTCGCCGGCGAGGTGGACCATGCCGACGAGTCCGTAGGCCCACGCACGAGCGGCGTCGGCATCGGTGGCGCGGGTGGCGAGCAGCGACTCGAGGACCAGGGCGACGTGCTCGGCGACCATGCCGGCGAGCACGTCGCGGTCACCGCCGACGTGGGTGGACAGGAAGCGGTAGAGGTCCGGTTCGCGCTCGAGCAGCGCGAGGTAGGCATCGATAGCGGCGCGGAGGCGCTCGACGGCGGGATCCTCGTTGCGCAGCGCCGGGTCGAGGGCGTCGGCGAGCTGGGAGACGAAGCGCTCGGCGATGGCGTGGACGAGGCCGTCGCGCCCATCGAAGTGCCTGTAGAGGATGGGCTTGGTGACTCCGCAGCCGGCGGCGAGCTGCTCCATCGTGACGAAGGCGCCGCCACTGCGGACCACGGCGACGAGATCGTCGAGGAGGGCCTCGCGGCGTTGCTCCCGCGCAGTGGTCGGAGCAGGGGTCGGGGCGGTCGCCGGCGCCGAGCTCGGCGGTGGGGTGGTGCCGGGGGACATGCGTTACCGACGGTAACGGTTACCACCGGTAACGTCAATCGCCAGGGGAGGGCAGCGTGCGGTCGTCCGCTGGATCCGGCGCCACCCGTGCCCTGGCCGGGTCATTCGGGCAGCGGGGCGTACCACTCGCCATCGATGAGCTGGAGCTCGACGTGGTCGGTCTGGAAGATCTCATCGAGGTCGAAGCACTGCTCCGGTTCCGTGACGACGAAGCTGCTCCCGGGGATCGTCTCGGGTTCTTCGCGGTTCGATCCCACGGCGGTGACCTGGACCTCTGTGGTGCTCTCGGGCAGGCAGTACTCGCCCGAGTAGTCAACGATGGCTGTCGCGCCATCTTCCTCGATGACGGTTGCCTCGACGCTGACGATCTCGGGGTCTGGAGATGGGCTCAGCTCAGCGACCTGCTCGAGCGAATCGACGACTTCGCGCTGGTCGGGCAGGACGAGGATCCGGACGGTGTCGAAGTCCGATTCCAGCAGAGCGGTGATCATCGCGACCTCGACCTCCTCCACGCCAGACCTGTCCACATCGCTCGACGACGAGCCGTTGCCGGTTGCGTCCGAGCTGCAGGCCGCCAGGGAGAGGAGAGCCGCAAGTACGAGCACGAGGGGCTTCGTCATGTGGAGAACACTGCTCTCCGAACCTCCGGCTCCCTCCTGTGGCGCGTCCGCGACGCGGTCTGCGCGATCAGTAGGAGCTAGGTGCCCGGCCCGGTGCGTCACGTCCTTCAAGCGAACCTCCAGACCGTCGGCAGCTGCGCCGCCGATCGGTGCGACGCCTCGCTCGATCCGGGTGTGCATGGCTCTCCGTGCGCTGGGCCGACACGCGGCGGCCCGTTCGCTATCGGACGAGCTGCGTTGATGCGGTGTCGGCAGCGTCGTAGCGGGCGTTGGTGAGGGCGATGTCCAGAATCGTGCGCATCACCTGTGCGGCGGCGATCAGGACGACGACCGAGATGGTGCTGTAGAGGATGACGGGCCCGGGGTCTGCGGACCCCACCAGCGAGGGATCGTTCGTGTTCCAGGAGTTCACGTAGCTCATCAGTCGGAAGTTGGTGGCGAGCCATCCGATTGCGAACACGGATCGGGCGCCCATGATGCGTCCCCACCGAGCGTCGGCGCTCAGCGGAGATGCGTCCCTCCACTTGCCCGTCATCCACAGCGGAGCAAGGGCAGCGAGGACGGCCGCGGCGACGAGTGACGTGGTGGCGTCGCGCACTCGGCCTCGTGATCGTGCGGGGTCGCTGCGCAGGGTGAAGCACCAGCATGCGACGAACGCGACGAAGGTGAACTGCAGTGCGACGCCGACGAAGTCGCTACCGGGGCCCTGGAGGTCGCCTCCGTGGAGAGCTATTCCGCCGAGCATCATCGATTCGGAGCCCTCGGCGGGATTCGAATCGATGATGTACCAGTCGCTGTAGGAGAGCCGGACCGCGAGGTGGGCGAACTGCGTTGCAAGCGCGATGGCGAGCACGATCGTCAGGCGGGCGGGTGCGACCATGGGCGAGATCAGAGGCCGCACGCGATGAGGGTCAGACCCCTCGATGCCAGCCGTCGCCTCCATCCGGCCACCGTACTTCAGGCCCTGCACAGAGAGTCGGTGCCGCCACTGCTGGCGACTCACGATGATCTGAGGCCTCATCCGCATGCAGGTCCAAGAGCCCGAGGTGCTGCTCCAGGCTCGCACCAGCCCGGCGCGGCACCGAGGTCGTAGCATCTGGTCGATGCGCGATGGCCACGTGATGGAGCGGGAGTCGGGGGACCGGATCCGGGTGTGGCCGAGAGGTTGGTTCCGCTGGCTCGGTGGTCACCCCCTGCGGATCGCAGCGTTCGTGTTCGTGATCGCCTGCATGCCGGTGTTCTGGTCGGGTGGACCGGTGCTTCACACGCGGGGCTCCGACGAGGTGTTGGTTCGTTGGGGCGGATGGGCGGTCGGCCCGTTGTGGCTCGCGCTGAACGTCTGGCTCGGGTGGGGTTACACACGGGACGTCGAAGGCAAGCCGTGGTGGCCGTGGGCTCGCGGGAGCAAGAGGCAGACCTGATGATGGGTCGCTAGCTCGGGCGGCAGGATGCTCATTGCTACACCTATAGGTTTGGAAATCAGTAGATAATTCCAACTAATAGGTTGTGCTCAGTGCAGCGACTGGTAACCTTTAGGTTATGACACGTCCGGAGCGAGCCCTTCAAGCACGGCGGGAACTCGATCGAAGGTTCGCGGCCACTGACCTGACGGTCATCGGTGCACGCCCACGTTCGGGTTGGGTCAGAGCCATCCGCATGGCCCTCGGGATGAGCCAGCAGGCGCTGGCTGGCCGGCTCGGCATCTCCGGGCCCGCGGTGGCCAAGCTCGAGAAGGCCGAACTGGAAGGTGGCATCACGATCGGCAAGCTCGCCGAGGTCGCCAGGGCGCTCGACTGCACCCTGGTCTACGCCCTTGTGCCGAACTCGAGCCTCGAGGAGAACGTGCAGACCCAGGCACGCCGCGTGGCAGCAGAGACGATCGGGTATGTCGGGACGACCATGGCGCTCGAGGATCAGGCTGTCGAACCAGATCGCCTTGCTGACCAGCTCGAGGCAGAGGCGCAACGCGTCATCGCTGCGAATCGACTGTGGAATCAGCGGTGACCGACCCGTCATCTGCAGGTGGCGGCGCGTCGAAGTCAGATGGTGGCGATGGCGGCAGCGACTTCACCATAGGCACCATCGGCCCCGATCCGGAGGGTGCCTCTCCCCTAGACGACGAGGATCTAGCTGGGCTGATTCCCGACTTCGTGGCAACTCGCGGCGATCTCAACGTCGTCGAATCAGAGAACATCACCAAGGCACTGCCGTGGGCTCGAGCGCGCGCAGCCCGCGGAGGCCCTGCCGCGGTGCTCGACTACGCGTTCGTGTTCAAGCTTCACCGTCGGATGTTCGGTGATGTGTGGCGGTGGGCGGGGACCCAGCGGAAGCGGGCGACGAACATCGGCGTCGACCCTGCCCAGATTTCAGAACAGACGAAGCAGGCGATCGACGATGCCAGGTTCTGGCACGAGCACGAGACCTACTCGGTGGACGAGCTCGCAGCGCGGCTTCATCACCGCCTCGTGGTGGTGCACCCGTTTCCCAACGGCAACGGTCGCTGCACGCGACTCGTCGCCGACCTCTACCTGCTCTCGGTCGACGAAGCTGCGTTCACGTGGGGCGCTGGCGGGCGCCTCGACGAGGATGGGGATGCAAGGCAGGTCTACCTTGAGGCGCTCCGGGCGGCGAACGACGGTGACTATCTGCCGTTGGTGGCCTTCGCTCGGGCGTGAGACTTGACCGTCGGGGGGCTGTGCTCCGAGGAAGCGCTCTGACAGGAATCGCTGGGATCTCGAAATCGCGAAACCGCAGGTCAGGGGCCATTTCGCCCCCTCGGCACTTGGGGTGGTGGTGAGTCGGTCTGTAGGCGGGGGTCGGGCCGATTGGCCCGTCTTCCCTTGGTGGCGCTGGCCTTGCGGGCTTCGAGCCGGCGTTCAGTCCTCAGCCAGTCCTCAGCGCGTCAGGTCCACTGAGACCGGTACCCGCACACGCCCCACCGATATCGTCCCGATGACCCGACGTCCTCCAGGGTGGGGCTTCGGTGCGGCGACAGGCGACGAGGAAGGGTCTACAGGTGGCGAGAGTGCAGCTGGTACGACGCCTGCGTGCGACATGGGCCGAGCTGTCGTTCGCTCCCGATGGAGAGCGGATCGTTGCGCTCGGACGGAACCTCGTGATGTGGGACGTTTCGACTGGGAAGCGGCTTCGTGTGGCGAAGCCACTATCGAACATGTCGTCGCTGGCGTTCTCGAGGCGCGGTGACTGTCTCGCGGTGAAGAACACGTCAGGTCAGATCGCGGTGCTGTCCACGAGCGAGCTGGCGGTGGTTGCAGGGCCGGTCGACGATGGGCACGGTGAAGGATCGGCGATCCTCGCCGGCGTTGGGCCGGACACATTCGTCGTGCCTTCGTGGTCGGGGCATGTGAGCGTTCGCTCCTCCTCGCTCGAACTGTTGGCCGAGACGAGCTTCGCTCCGGGCATGCTTCGCTCCCTCGCCGTAAATGAGGGAGCGACAGCGTGGACCATTGTTCGCTCGGTCGCCTCGTTCGGTGAGATGGCGATCACCGAGTCACTCTTCGAGACTCCCCCTCGGATCCTCTCGTTGCCCGGCATGTCGATCGAGCAGGTAGTTCTGTCCTCCGGTGATCAGGCGGTGGTCGCGTACCGGCCGGACGAGCCCAAACATGAAACTTCGGTAGGCGACATCCCATCGAGCACGGTCATCGCCTGGATCGACCTCACGACAGGGTTGGTGCGTCGGTCCGTGCTCTGGACAGGGGTGCTGATCAATGACGTCGCTGTGTCGCCTGACCAGCAACTCGTGGCGACCGGCTTCTTCTCGTTGGATCCGCCTCTCGGGAAATCGTTTCAGCCAGCGCTCGGACTCGTCGCACCAGATGGTGAGCCCGAAATGATTGCCGTAGAGCTCCCTGCGGACGTGGGGAGCACCCTCTCAGTCGACTTCTCACCTGACGGATCGATGCTCGCCGTAGGGACCGACAAAGCAGGCCTCGTCTTCCGAGTCGATTGACTATCGCTCGCCTGCTACAGCCGGCTCGAGCTGAATCGTCGCGCAGCGAATGGTCGTCGGTACCGGCGCGCAGTGCAGCGCCGGTCACGAGATTCTCAGCTTGCTTCGTCGAGGTGGTGGCGCAGAGCGTCTCGGATGACGTCGGAGATCGTGGTGCCGTCGCGCTCGGCTCGTTGCTCGACCGCGGCGCGCAGCTCGGGGTCGAGGCGCACCGGCGTGCTCGTCGCGGGTCCCGACCCCATGGATGGTCGGCCGCGTGGTCGGAGGCGCTCGGGCTCGTAGCCGGCTTCGGCCTCGCGCGCCCATCGCTCGACGAGCTCGTCGGTGATGGCGGCGCCGCTGCGGGTGCGGCCCCGGTTCGTCTCGGGCTCAGTCATCGTGCGGTCCGGGTGCGGGAAGGAGGCGGACGTAGGCGGGCCGTGCTCGCATGGCGTGGATCACCAGCTCTGGTTCGTCGCGTCGAACGATGGAGACCACCTCGAGGAGGTTGCCGCTGTAGTCGGGTCCGATCCTGAGCACCTTGTCTCCCTCGTCGATGTCGGCCTCGACCAGTAGGTGATCGATGGCGTGATGGATGTCGTCGTCGGCGACGCCGTGCTTGCGGGCCGATGGGTGGATCTCGTGCTCCATTATCGTAATACGAAATTCTGTGATGGGGTCGGCATCAGCCGCTCCTCCGACCGGGCTGCGTGGGCGTGCCGAGGACGGCGTCGACGGCGGCGCGGGTGCGGTCGTCGTTGTCGGGCCAGAGGTGGGCGTAGGTGTCGAGGGTCTCGGTGGCTGATGCGTGGCCGAGGCGGGCTTGGACGACCTTGACGGACTCGCCGTGCTCGATGAGCAGCGACGCGTAGAAGTGGCGCAGCCCGTGGAACCGCAGCGACGGCGCGTCAGCGCGCTGCGTGGCGGGTCGCCACTGCTCGTTGAAGCGGTTCCGTCGGATCGCGCCACCGTGGGGGTTGGTGAACACGAGGCCGTCATCGCCGGGCGGGAAGCGCTCGAGGTGCACCGCGAGCGCGGTGCCGACGACGTCAGGCAGCGGGATGGTGCGGATCGACGCCGCGGTCTTGGGTGGCCCGAAGACCGGTGGGCCGGTGCCGGTGAGGATGAGCTGGCGGTCCACGGTGATGGTGCGGTGCAGGAACCCGATGCGGTCCACGGTGAGCCCGAAGCACTCGCCTTGGCGCATCCCGGTGCCGGCCGCGAGCGTGACGAGCGCCTGGTACCGCTCGGGGAGCTCACCGCGCACCGCGTCGACCTGCGCGACGGTCGGCGGCACGACCGCCGTGCGAGTGACGGTGGGGAGGCGGACGCCTTGGGCGGGGTTGCGCACGATGAGCCGGTCCGCGACCGCCGCGTGCAGCATCGAGGAGAAGATCCGGTAGACGACCTCCACGGTCGCCGGCGCGAGGTGCTCGCTGCGGTGCCGCACCCATGCTTGGACTTCGCTGGGGCGGATCGAGGCGAGGGTCCGGTCCCCGAAGGTGGGCAGGACGTGGTTGCGGAGGTGCGCGTCGACCTGCGCCACGGTGGTGGGGCGGTGCAGCTGCGCTGCCTGCCACGTGCGGGCGTAGGTGGCGACACGGACCTGTCCGGCGTCAGGGTCGACGTACGAGCCGTCGAGCTGCTGCGCTTCGATGCGCGTCAGGAACCGCTGGGCGTCGAGCTTGCGGTCGAAGTGCTTGGTGCGCTGCGGGCCCCCTGGGCGCAGCCGCCAGCGGGCGCGCCACCGCCCGTCGGGTCGTCGATCGATGCTGGCCACGTGGCCTCCCGGGATCGGCGCACCTATGTGCGCCGGATTGCGGAGAGGACAGCCAGCAGCGGGGGAGTGCCCCGGTTCGCAGTCGTGCCCGGCCATCGAGGGCTCGACCGTCGTCAACCTACCCGGCGTCTGTGACAGCGCCGGGGGTGCGGACCCTTGCGTCGATCCAGGCGTCGAGGTCGCCGTGGCGGTAGCGGACGTGACGCCCGACGCGCAG
>JBBRAZ010000005.1:0-123619 GCA_038206295.1 Acidimicrobiales bacterium | reverse complement strand
CACCAAGATCCGACTCATCACCCGAGTCGCGTTCGGGTTCCACGGCCCCGAACCCCTCATCGCCCTCGCGATGCTCAGCCTCGGCAGCCACCCACCCGTCCTCCCAGGCCGGAAATGACCCACGGATCAGTCAGGAGAGCCTGAAAATGCGAGGGTTGTCCTCGCAGGAGCGGGACAACCCTCGCATTTTCAGGAGGATGGGCTACGGGGTGTGAGGTCGTGCGCGCCGATCGTGGGCGGGGCACGCGCGCTGGTGCCGTAGCGTCACGGCCCGGAGCGACCTGAGGAGGGGCTGTGGGCTCGATCGTGGTGCTGGGTGGCGCTGGTGGCGTCGGGAGGGTGGCCGTCGAGGCGCTCACGACGGTCGACGAGCTCGACGCAATCGTCGTCGCCGACTTCCGCCAGGACGTCGCCGCCGAGGTGGTAGCGGCGCTCGGCGACGAGCGGCTCCGGCCTGCCGGCGTCGACGTCTCGGACCCAGCAGCGCTCGGCGCGCTGCTCGCTGGCGCGGACGTGGTGCTGAACTGCGTCGGTCCGTTCTACCGCTTCGGCCCGCCGACCCTCGCCGCCGCCATCGCCGCCGGCGTGGGCTACGTCGACATCTGCGACGACCTCGACGCCACCCGGGCGCTGCTGGCCATGGATGGCGCCGCCCGAGCCGCAGGCGTCACCGCGCTGATCGGCATGGGGAACTCGCCGGGCCTCGCCAACATCTTCGTGCGCCTGTGCGCCGAGCAGCTCCTCGACGAGGTGACCTCGGCGGACATCATGCACATCCACGGCGGCGAGCCGAGCGAGGGAGCGGCGGTGCTCAAGCACCGCATCCACGCCATGGTCAACGACGTGCCGCTGTTCGTCGACGGCGAGGAGATCTCGGTGCGCATGCTCGAGGACAGCGGCGCCGCGTTCGTGCACACCGAGGACTTCCCCGGCGTCGGCCCGTTCCCGGTCTTCCCCTACCCGCATCCCGAGACGATCACGCTGCCGCTCGCGTTCCCGACGCTTCGGCGCGCCACCAACCTCGGCGTCGTCTACCCGCTGCGCTACTTCGAGCGCACGCAGGAGCTGGTACGTGCCGGCATGGCCAGCGAGGAGCCCATCGACGTCGGCGGGGTCGAGGTGGCGCCCATCGACGTGATGGTGGCGATGCTCCAGGACGAGCGGCCGGCGCTGCTCGCCGAGGCGGGTGTGACCGGCGCCGGCGGCTGCCTGCGCGTGGTGGTCGGCGGCACGAAGGACGGCGCCGAGCACACCTACATCTGCTCGCTCAGCTCGGAGGGCGCCGGCGCGGGTGAGGGCACCGGCATCCCCGCCGCGCTGGGGGCGGTGCTGCACCGACGCGGCGTGCTCACCGGTGGCGCCGGGGTGCACGCGCCCGAGGTGGTGGTGCCCGTCGACGACCTGCTCACCCTCGCCGGCGAGGTCGTCGGGAAGATGGCCATCGGCGCCGGAGGCGGCGGGATCCCGCTCACCGTCGAGCACGTCGGCCCCGACGGCAGCCGTGAGGTCATCCCCATGGCCCTCGGATGAGCGACGCGGCGCCGGGCATCGTCCTGGCGGTCGACCTGGGCACCGGTGGCCCCAAGACCGCGCTCGTGTCGCTGAGCGGCGAGGTGGTCGGCTCCGCGCACCGGCGGGTGGAGCCGCGCGTCAGCGCGGATGGCGCTGCGGTGCAGGACCCCGATGCGTGGTGGGCAGCGGTCGTCGCAGGAGCGCAGGAGATCGCTGCCGCGCACCCCGATGAGATGGCGGGGGTGGTCGCTGTCGCGGTCACCGGCCAGTGGGGCTCGACGGTGCCGGTCGACGCCGCAGGCGAGGCGGTCGGCGACTGCATGCTGTGGATGGACACCCGCGGGCGGGACCACGCCCGGTCCGTGCTCGGCGGGCGCGTCAGCATCGAGGGCTTCGCGCCGCGCACCGTGCTCGAGTTCATCCGCCGCGCCGGCGGTGCGCCCAGCACCGAGGGGAACGACCCGCTCGGGCACCGCCTGTGGATCGAGCGCGAGCAGCCCGACGTCTACCGCCGCACCGCCACCTTCCTCGAGCCGATCGACCTGATCGCGACGCGCTTCACCGGCACGGTCGCTGCGTCGCCCGCCTCGATGCTGCTCTCCTGGCTGACCGACAACCGATCGCTCTCTGGCGCGGCGTACGACCCGGTGCTGGTGCGCCTGGCCGCGGTCGACCCGACGCGCCTGCCGCCGCTGGTGCCCACGCAGTCGGTGCGCGGCACGGTGCAGGCCTCGGTGGCGAGCGAGCTCGGCCTGCCACCAGGCGTCCCGGTGGTGACCGCGCTGCCGGACCTGCACTCCGCCGCGCTCGGCGCCGGGGGCATCGAGCCCTACGCGGCGCACGTGTCTGTCAGCACGTCGGGCTGGATCGGCTGCCACGCTCCGAGCAAGAAGACGTCGATCGCGCGGCAGATGGCGACGGTGCCCTCCGCTCTGCCGGACCGCTACATCCTGGCCAACAACCACGAGACCGCCGGCGTCTGCCTCGAGTGGCTGCGCAACGGGGTCCTGCTCGCCGACGACGGCCTCGGTCCCACCCGCGACGTCTCCTTCGACGACATCACGGCGGTGGCCGCCACCGCGGCGAGCGGCAGCGGCGGCGTGCTGTTCGCGCCGTGGCTCAACGGCGAGCGCTCGCCGGTGGCCGATGCCGATCTGCGCGGCAGCTTCCTGAACCTGTCGCTCGCCACCACGCGCGCCGAGCTCGTGCGAGCCGTGCTCGAGGGCGTCGCCCACAACTCGCGCTGGCTGCTCGAGGCATCCGAGAAGGTGCTGCGCCACCCGTTCCACGACCTGCGGATGATCGGCGGCGGCGCGCAGTCCGACGTGTGGTGCCAGATCCACGCCGATGTGCTCGGTCGACCCGTCGCCCGCGTCGGCGAGCCACTGCTCACCAACGTGCGGGGCGCAGCGTTCTTCGCCGGACTGGTGCTCGGGCAGCTCGAGGCGAGCGACATCGGGGCGCGGGTGCCCATCGACGGAAGGTTCGAGCCCGACCACGACGCCCGGCGCACCCACGACCTGCTGCACGCGGAGCTGGTGCGGCTGCCCAAGTCGCAGCGCGGGCTCTACCACCGCCTGAACGGCGCAGGCGGCCTGCGCGGCTGACGCCGACGCCGAGGCCGAGGACGCCCCCTGGCGACATCTCGGTGTCCATGCCGGCCCTGACCGGACTCAGCACCGAGATCTCAGCGGTGGGGCGTGGTGGGCGGGGGCTAGGCCGACGCGCCGACGAGCATGGCCCGGATGCCGAGGCCCATCAGGAACAGGCCGCCGCCGCCGTAGAGCAGGTAGCGGTGGCGCTCCATCTGCTGGCGGTAGCTGTAGATGATCCCGACCGCGATGATGGCGACGAAGCCGTAGAACATGTGGAACTGCGCCGGCTCGATGCCCTCCACGTTCATCACCGCCACACCCAGGGCGACCTGCACGAAGATCGTCAGCTCGGCGAGGAGCGTGAACCACCACAACGCCCTCGTGCGCAGGTTCGGGTACTTGTGTGCGGCAAGCGCCCAGATGCCGGCGAGCGCGTTGCCGATGATCATGAACCAGGCGAAGCCCTCGTGGAGCTCGACGAGCTGGCTGCCCAGCACGGCGGTGTGCACGGTCCGGTCGGCTCAGCCGTCGGCGTTGCGGCCGGTGCTGCCACCGGCGACGGTGTACGACCACAGCTCGGCGCTGGTCGACATCGGCCCGCCGTGACCGCCATGACCTCCGTGGGATCCGCCGGCCTCGGCCCCGCCGGCCTCGGCCCCGCCGTGCGGGTGGCCGCCAGCGGCGTGCGCGTGGCCGGCGTGGTCGCCATCGCTCGCGGCCTCGGTCTTGTGGCCGGCGCCGAAGGCGGGCGACGCCACCCAGGCATCGAACGCGGCCTCGTCGCGCCAGCGCGTGATGACCAGCCACGTGGTGCGGTCGTCGGTGGGCTGCAGCAGCTCGAAGCCGAGGAACCCCGGCTGGTCGTCGACCGCCCCGGCCCGGGCGGCGAAGCGCTTGGCCAGCTCATCGCCGCTGCCGGCGGGAACGGTGATGGCGTTGATCTTGATGACGGGGTTCTGGTCGCTCATACGGCCGCCCACCGTACAGCGGCGACCACCTGCGGCTCCCACCCGACGAAGCGGCGCGGTTCAGGCAGCGGTCGGCGCGTGCGGGGCCTGCCCGTCGATGACGGGGGTGACCGCGACGACGGCGGCGACGTCCATGGGGCCGTAGAGGTGCGGGAACTCCTGGCCCTCGCGCGCCACCTCCCATCGAAGCTCGGCGCGCAGCTGCGCCGGATCGAGCCAGAGGATCTGGAGGTCATCCACGCCCGCGTAGTGCTTGTCGAGGGTGCCCTGGAGCTGCGAGTGCGTGGAGAGGTGCACGAAGCCCTCCGCCTCGTAGTCGTCCGGGACCCACGTCGGGCCGTCGGGTCGCTGCTCCCACGCCGCGGCGCTCACCGCGCGGGCGAGCAAGCGATCGCTCACGCGATGTCGCCCGGTACGTGGGTGCGTCGGTCGGTCACACCGAGGTCGATGCGCTCGGCCACCGCGATCGGCGAGGTCACGACGTCGATGCCGCAGCGATCGGTGAGCCAGGTGCGGTTCGCTCGATGCAGGGCGTCGCTGTCGTCGTAGCGGTTGAGCACCACGATCGGCCACCGGGCCTCGAGCGGCTCGACCGAGAGGCGCACCGCGCTGATGGTGCCGAGACCGGCATCGGCGACGAGCACCACGTGGTCCGGGTCGAGCGCGAGGATCAGGTCGACGGCGTCGCCATCGTCGGCCTGCGGTGAGCGCACACCGCCGGCGGTCTCCACGATGCCCACGTCGGTGCCCTCGACGAACGACGTCTCCGCTGCCAGGTCCCCGATGGTGAACACCGGGCGCCCCAGGGCAGCGGCAGCCATCGGTGGTGCCATGGCCAGGGGGTACGAGCGATGGCCCGGACAGACGTCGGTGGGCTCGACGCCAGTGGCCGCAGCCAGCAGCTCGGCATCGAGTCCGGTGGCGCCGGGCTCGAACGACTGGGCTGGCTTGTGGGCCGCGACGGTGCGCCCGCGACGTATCAGCTCTTCGATCAGGCGAACCGAAACCCAGGTCTTGCCGACCTCGGTCCCCGTGCCGCACACCACCACCAGACGATCAGGACGCATCGAGCGAACCTACCGCGGCCCGCAGCTCATCGTCGGCCAGCGCCACCCCTGCTGGGAAGCTCGGAGCCGCGATCCGCTCATGGCGTCCACAGCGTCCCGAGGGGTGCGGCATCGATCCGATCCCCCATCTCCTGCACCTCCGCGCCGAGGTGCAGCACGACGCCCCGAGCGAATCGGTCCCCGAGTCGGTCGCGCGCAGCCACGAGCCACCGCGCGTCGTGCGGGTTGGGCCGAGCCGTCGCCTTCACCTCGATCGCGACCACGCGACCATCGGCTGCCTCGCACACCAGATCGATCTCCGCTCCGCCGTGATCGCGGAAGTGGAAGAGGCGTGCGCGCACATCCGACCAGCCGAGCTGCCTGCGGATCTCGCCGATGACGAAGCCCTCGACGAGGCGGCCGAGGATCGACGGGTTCGCCCCGCGCACGAGGTCGGCCGCCGAGGTGTTGACGAGGTGCGCCACCAGCCCGGTATCGGCCAGGACCGCCTTCGGGCGAGCGACGACCCGCTTGCCGAGGTTCGTCGACCACGACGGGATCCGGTGCACGAGGTAGAGCGTCTCGAGCAGATCCAGGTAGGGCTCGATCGTCCGAGCTGGGAACTGCGCATCGCCTGCGAGGCGCGTCGCGTTCAGCTCCACCGCGTTGCGTGCGGCGAGCAGGCGGAGCAACGTCGGCAGGTCGCGCAGCCTCTGGAGGCCGGCGACCTCGGGCGCATCTCGGTCGATGATGCGCTCCAGGTAGCTGGCGAACCAGGCGTCACGCCTGGCGCCCGAGCGCCCCAGCGCCTCGGGGTAGGAGCCCGCGCAGATCAGCTCGAGGTACTGCTCGCGGGTCACATCCGGCGTGCCCTCGACGAGGCGGCCGCTGCCGAATGCTCGATCCACGAACGTGGCCGCGCCTCCACCCGATCGCTCCAGCTGCGCGAACCCCTCGAGGACGATCGTCTCCGCTCGCCCGGCGAGGCTGTCGTGCACGCCGCGCAGGCGCAGGAGGTCGGCTGACCCGCTCAGGAGGAAGCGCCCCGGCCGGCGGTCGCGGTCGACCGCTGCCTTCATGTCCAGGAGGATCTCGGGGACCCGCTGCACCTCGTCGACCGCGAGACCCCCGGGGTGGCGATCGAGGAAGCCGCGGGGATCCTGCGCTGCGAGCTGCCTCGTTGCGGCATCGTCGAAGGTGAGCACCGGCATGTCGAGGGAGCCGGCGACGCGCTGGAGCATCGTGCTCTTGCCCACCTGACGGGCTCCCTGCACCACGACGATGGGGGTGTCGCTCAGCGCAGCACGCACGTTCGGCTCGACGCCGCGTGGCATGTAGGCCAGATCGGACATCACGAACCTCGCTGCTTGCTCGCCGATTTTCGGCGACCTACTCGCCGATTTTCGGCGACCTGCTCGCCGATTTTCCTTACCTTAGCCCAGTCCTACCTTGCGGAGCGGGTCAGGATCGACGTGCGGTCACCTGAGCGAGCGCTGCGGCGAGGTGGTCCACCTGCTCGACGGTGTGCGCGGCGCTGAGCGCGACGCGCAGGCGTGAGGTCCCGGGGGCGACCGTGGGAGGCCGGATGGCGGGGACCAGGAGCCCCTGCGCCAGCAGCTCGGCGGACGCGGCCACCGCGTCGCGCTCGTCACCGATGACCACCGGCACGATCGGCGACGGGTGCCCAGGGCGCACCCGCTCGACGAGCGCACGCAGGTGGTCGACGAGCGTCGCACCCTCGTCGCTGCGCAGCACGCCGACCGCAGCGAGCGCGGCCGCGGTGTCCGCCGGCGTGGAGGCGGTGGTGAAGATGTAGGGGCGGGCGCGGTTCACGAGCAGGTCGCAGATCGCGCCGCTGGCAGCGACGAAGCCGCCGAGCGAGCCCAGGGTCTTGGACGAGGTGCCGACGCGCACGATCGTCACGTCGGGATGTGCGCGGACCTCGGGGCCGAGCACCGCGTGCGCCTCGTCGACCACGAGCAGCGCTCCCGTCGCCGCGCACACCTCGAGCAGGTCCTCGATGGGCGCCAGGTCGCCGTCCATGGAGAACACCGTGTCGGTGACCACGATGGCTCGCCGAGCGCCGGCGCCCGCCAGCAGCTCGGCGACGTGCGTCGGATCGGCGTGGCGGGCGATCGCCACCTCGGCGCGCGCCAGCCGGCAGCCATCGATGATCGAGGCGTGGTTCAGCTCGTCGGAGACCACCAGCGTGTCGCGATCGGCCAGCACCCCGAGCACGCCGAGGTTGGCGGCGAAGCCGGTCGGGAACAGCACCGCTCGATCGGTGCCCTTCCACGCCGCGAGCGCCGCTTCGAGCTCGTCGTGCACCGGCCGGGCGCCGACGACGAGGCGCGCCGCTCCCGAACCGGCGCCGAATCGATCCAGCGCCTCGTGCGCCGCGGCGACGACCGCCGGGTGCTGGGAGAGCCCGAGGTAGTCGTTGGATGCGAACTCGACCACCTGCGTGCCGTCGGCCATCGACGTCGCCGGTCGACCGCTGTCGAGGGGGCGCGGCGCACGCCACTGGCCGGCGGCCTCGATGCGCGCCAGCTCGCCGTCGACCCACTCGACCCAGGGGCCCGGTCCTCCGGACGTCGTCACGGCGCGGCGACGAGGTCGTCCAGCGACGCGACCAGCACCTCGACGATGCGGTCGATCTCCTCCGCGGTCGAGGTGAGGATCGGCATCAGCACCACCACGTCGCCGAGCGGCCGCAGCAGCACGCCGCGCTCGACCGCACCGGCGCACGCTCGACGACCCCAGCGCACCGCACCCTCGGGCGGCGCCAGCTCGACGCCGACCATCAAGCCGACCTGGCGGACCGCACCGACCGCCGCGTGCGACGCCACCCGCTCGACGAGCAGCGCCTCGAGCTGCGCGGCGCGCTCTGCCACGTTGGTGAGGACGTCGAGCTCGTCGAACAGCTGGAGGTGGCGCAGCGCCACCGCGCAGGCCAGCGCGTTCCCGCTGTAGGAGTGGCCGTGGTAGAGCGTGCGCTCGCCCAGGTCCTCGCCGAGGAAGGCCTCGTAGACGTGCGGCGCCACGACGGTGGCTGACAGCGGCAGGTAGCCCCCGGTGATCCCCTTGCCGATGCAGAGGATGTCGGGGGTGATGCCGCAGCGCTCGGAGGCGAACAGCGTGCCCGTGCGCCCGAAGCCCACGGCGACCTCGTCCGCGATCACGAGCACGTCCGCTCGCTGCGCTGCCTCCACGACGCGTCGCACGTCGTCGGGAGTCGCGTGCTGCATGCCCGACGCGCCCTGCACGAGCGGCTCGAGCACCAGCGCGGCGAGCGACGTGGCGTGCGCCTCGACCGCGGCGACCGCACGGTCAGCCCACGCCGGGTCCGCGTAGCCGGGCGTTCGGATGACCGGGAAGCGCAGCGGGTCGAAGAGGTCGGTGCCGAACCCGCCCGCGCCCAGCGACAGCGAACCGACGGAGTCGCCGTGGTACGCATCGCCGAGCGCCAGGTACGTCGTGCGCCCCTCGACGCCGCGGTTGAACCAGCTCTGGAAGGCGATCTTCAACGCCTGCTCGATCGCCGCCGCGCCGTCGGAGGCGAACAGGAGGTGCGGGGAGGGCACCGGCACGACTGCTGCGAGCGCCTCCGCGAGCTCGATGGCGGCACGGCTCCCGTTGCCCAGCAGCGTGGAGTGCGCCACGCGGTCGAGCTGGTCGCGCACCGCCTGGTCGAGCTCGGGCACGCGGTGGCCGAGCGTCGTGACCCACAGCGACGAGATGGCGTCCAGGTATCGACGGCCGTCCACATCGATGAGCTCGCGGCCCTCGGCGCGCTCGACGACGATCGGCGCGTTCTGCGCGTAGGTGGCCATCTGGGTGAAGCCGTGCCACACCACCTTCGCGTCGCGCTCGACCCACTCCCCCGCGCTCGTCACCCCGCCATGATGGCGACCGCGGCCGCCGGAGGCCAGCGCCCACGTTCCGGTCGGACGTTTCGCGCATGGTGACGCGGTGGTCCCACCAGAGCGGAGGTAGGCGGAGGGACGTCAGGCCAGGCCGGCGAGGAGGTCGTCGCCGAAGGGGGCGCCCTCGGCACGAGCGGGGCCGCCGTGCTCGATGAACCACTCGGTGCCGAAGCCCATCTCGAACGCCTCCATCGGCATGACCAGGAAGAACGAGTCGGCGCCGATCTGGCTGGCGTGCGCGATCATCGCCGAGCGCTTGCGGGTGACGAAGTCCTGCACGTCGATGGCGTGGGTGATGATCCCCTCGGGGGATCCGAACGTGTCCTCGCCGGGCGCCTCCGGTCGATCGACGCCGGCTTCGGCCAGGGCGTCGGCGCTGGCCTCCATCAGGGCCTGGATGTGCGTGCGGTTCATCGTCGCCTGGAAGCAGCGATCGACCCCAGCGAGCTCGGCGGCCCGGGCGCCGACGCGATGCACCTGGATGTGGTCGGGGTGCCCGTAGCCGCCGTGGTCGTCGTAGATGGTGAGCACCACGGGGCCGTGCACCTGCTCCTGGCGCAGGATGCCAGCGAGGCGCTCGGCTGCGTGCTCCACATCAGCGCCCCAGAAGGAGTACGGCCCGTCGTTCTCGGGCTCGCCCATCATCCCGGAGTCGACGTAGCCGAGGAACTCGACGCGGTGGATGTCGAGCGCAGCGGCGGACTCGTAGGTCTCCTGCACGCGGCGCAGGCCCAGCTGCTCGCCCTCGACGAGCACGTCAGGCACGACCTCGCCGTGCTCACCTCGCGTCGCCACAACCAGCACGACGCGGTGGCCGGCAGCGGCAGCCTTGGCCATGGTCCCGCCGGTGGCGATCGCCTCGTCGTCGGGATGGGCGTGGAAGCACACGAGCGTCGCCATGGCCGGCATCCTACGGCCGACCTCGCGCTCCGCGTACCGGCGATCCTCAGCTCAGGCGACGGTGCTGGCGGCTCGGAGCTCGGCGATGCGGCTCTCATCGAAGCCCAGCTCGGCGAGCACCTCATCGGTGTGCTGGCCGGCGTGCGCCGGTGGCTCGGGCACCGCTGGAGCGGTGCGGCTGAAGCGCGGCGCCGGACCGGGCTGCGTCACCCCGGCGATCTCCACGAAGGTGCCGCGCTGCGCGTTGTGCGGGTGCGTCGGCGCCTCGGCCATCGACAGCACCGGCGCGTAGCAGACGTCGCTTCCCTCCATGATGGCGTCCCACTCGTCGCGCGTCTTGGAGCGGAACACCTCGGCCAAGCGCACCTTGAGCTCCGGCCAGTGCGCCTTGTCGTGCTGCCACGGCAGGTCCTCGCCGTCGAGGCCCGTCTTCTCCAGCAGCTCGGCGTAGAACTGCGGCTCGATGGAGCCGATCGACACGTAGCCGCCGTCCTTCGTCTCGTACACCTCGTAGAAGTGGGCGCCGGTGTCGAGGAGGTTCGTGCCGCGATCGTCCTCCCAGATCCCCATCGCCCGGAAACCGTGGATCATCGTGGACAGCAGCGCCGCGCCGTCGACCATCGCCGCGTCGATGACCTGCCCCGAGCCGGAGCTGCGCGCTTCGAGGATGCCGCACACCACGCCGAAGGCGAGCAGCATGCCGCCGCCGCCGAAGTCGCCGACCAGGTTGAGCGGCGGCAGCGGTGCCTCGCCAGCGCGACCGATGGCGTGCAAGGTGCCCGACAGCGCGATGTAGTTGATGTCGTGGCCCGCCGTCGGTGCGTAGGGGCCGTCCTGACCCCACCCAGTCATGCGTCCGAAGACGAGCTTCGGGTTGCGCGCCAAGCACACGTCAGGTCCGAATCCGAGTCGTTCGGCCACGCCGGGGCGGAACCCCTCCACCAGCGCGTCGGCGCCCTCGACGAGCGACAGCAGCACCTCGACGCCATCGGACGACTTGAGATCGAGGCCTATGGACCGTCGACCTCGGTTGAGCAGGTCGACCGGCGGCGTGGACGGATCACCCCCGCGCACCGACGAGGAGCGGTCGACGCGCACGACGTCCGCGCCCATGTCCGCCAGCACCATCGATGCGAACGGCGCAGGCCCGAGGCCTGCGATCTCGATGATGCGAACGCCGCTGAGCGGTCCGGCCATGCGTGGTCCTCCTCGGTCACGTGCGATCGGCGATCGATCGCTCGGTGGGTGCGGTCAGGCGTCCGCTCGTGCAGCGGCACGCTCACGCAGCCGAACCAGCGCGTCGTACGCGTGGGGCCACACCTCGGGCGCCATGTCGTGACCCATCTCCTCGAGCACGACCAGCTCGACGTCGGGGAGCGCCTCGGCGGTGCGGTGCCCACCGGAGATCGTCACCAGCGGGTCCGCCTCGCCGTGGATGACGAGCGAGGGAGCATCGACGGAGCGCAGCGCGTCGGTGCGGCTGGGCGACGAGAGGATGGCGAGCAGCTGGCGCACGACGCCATCGGGGTGGAAGCCGCGGTCGTACGTGCGCTCCGCTCGGCTGCGAGCGCGCTCCTCGTCGAAGTGGTGCGGGCCGCTGATGATCCGGCTCACCTCGACGCCGCGCTCGATGGCGCCGTCGCGATCCACCGGCGAGGGGGTGAGCAGCACCGACATCGCCTCGGCGGTCGGCAGGCCCACGTCGGGGTCGCCGGTGGTGGACATGATCGAGGTGAGCGTGCGCACCTTGTGGGGGTGGTCGATGGCGATCTGCTGCGCGATCATCCCACCCATCGACGCGCCGACGACGTGCGCTCGGTCGATGCCGAGGTGATCGAGCAGACCCACCGCGTCGGCGGCCATGTCGGCGATCAGGTACGGCGCCTGCACCTCCTCGCCGGCGAAGCGCCGCATGACGAGGGTGGTCGCGTCCTCCTCGTGCACGATCTTGGTGGAGAGGCCCACGTCGCGGTTGTCGAAGCGCACGACGTGGAAGCCGCGCTCGACGAGGCCGTGCACGAACGACTCGTCCCACACGATCGACTGCGCACCGAGCCCCATCACCAGCAGCAAGGTCTCGTCGTCGGGATCCCCGAACGTCTCGTACCAGAGCTCGACGCCGTTGACGGGTGCATGTGCCATGCCGCCATCCTCCCCGCCACTTGACCACCCGGTCAAGAGGTTCGGCCTGGTCGGCTCTGCCACGATGGGCGGCGATGGGTGACACGACGCCGCTGACCGACCTGCGCACCGATCCGCTGACTGGGGAGCAGGTCGTGATCGTGGCGAAGCGCCAGGGCCGCCCGAACCTGCCCGCCGCCGGGTGCCCGTTCTGCCCCGGCGGCATCGAGGCCCCCGAGCCCTACGACGTGCGGTGGTTCACGAACCGGTGGCCCGCGCTCCCCCACGGGCACTGCGAGGTCGTCCTCTACACCCCCGAGCACGACGCCTCGTTCTGGTCGCTGGGCACGGGCGGCGCGCGCAAGGTCGTCGACCTGTGGGCCGAGCGCACCGCCGCGCTGGGCGCCCACGACGACGTCGCCTACGTGCTGGTGTTCGAGAACCGCGGCCCGGAGGTCGGTGCGACCATCGCGCACCCCCACGGTCAGATCTACGCCCTCGAGGAGGTGCCGCCCGCCGCGCACGAGGAGCTGCGCGACGGCCCGTGCGTCCTGTGCGCCGCCGACCCCGGCGACCGCGTGGTCAGCGAGGCGGGCGGCTGGCGGGCGTGGGTGCCCGACGCCGCCACCTGGCCCTACGCGCTGCAGGTCGCCCCGACCGAGCACGTCGCCGACCTCCCCGCCCTCGACGACGCCGGCCGCGACGCCATGGCCGCCGTGCTCGTCGATGCCCTGGCTCGGCTCGACGCGCTCTTCGATGCACCCATGCCGTACATGCTGTGGATCCACCAGCGGCCGACCGACGGCGGCGACTGGCCGACCGCCCACCTGCACGTCCACATCGCCCCCCTCTACCGAAGCCCGGGCACCCAGCGCTTCGTGGCTGCCGGCGAGCTCGGCGGCGGCGTCTTCTTCAACCCCGTCGACCCCGCAGCAGCCGCCGCTGACCTGCGCGCCGCTGGCACGACCGAGGCGCCCACGTGATCGAGGCGTGGGCACCGGGGCGCGTCAACCTGATCGGCGACCACACCGACTACACCGGCGGCCTCGTGCTGCCGATGGCCATCGACCTCGGCACCGCGGTGCGCGGCGAGCGAGGTGGTGACGTCGTGCAGCTCACCTCGGTAGACCAGGCGGGCGCCGCCGTCGTGGGCCTGGAGGTGGACGACCCGTCGGCGGCCTCGCCGCCGTGGGCGCGCTACGTCGCAGGCGTCGTGGCCGAGATGCAGCCTGTCGCCGGGTTCGTCGGCGAGGTGACCTCCACGCTGCCGCTCGGCGGCGGCCTCTCGTCGAGCGCGTCGCTCGAGGTCGCCGTCGCGCTCGCCCTCGGCGCACCAGGCGACGACCCGCTCGCGCTCGCGCAGCTCTGCCAGCGCGCCGAGCAGCGCTCGTCGGGCGTGCCGTGCGGGATCATGGACCAGCTCGCCTCGGCGGCCGGCGTCGAGGGGCACGCGCTGCTCATCGACTGCGCGACCCTGGCCATCGAGCCGGTGCCGATCCCCCACGACGTCGAGGTCGTGGTCATCCACTCGGGCCAGCAGCGCGAGCTCGCCGGCTCGGCGTACGCCGAGCGCCGCGCCAGCTGCGAGGCCGCCGAGGCCACAGTCGGTCCCCTCCGCCAGATCCACGACATCGGCGCGCTCGATGCGATCGACGACGAGGAGATCCGCCGCAGGGCACGCCACGTCGTGACGGAGAACGTCCGCGTGCGCGCCGCGGCCGACGCGCTGCGCGCCGGCGACCTGTCCGAGCTCGGACGTCTGATGGTGGCCAGCCACGCCAGCCTGCGCGACGACTTCGAGGTCTCGACGCCGGTGCTCGACGCCCTCGTGGCACGCCTCATCTCGACACCCGGCGTCTTCGGCGCGCGCCTCACCGGTGCCGGGTTCGGCGGCTGCGTCGTCGCCGTCACGAGCCCAGCGTCGCTCCCCGACGGCTGGCACGTCAGCGCTGCAGGCGGGGCAGCGGTGACCGGTCGGTGACCGCCCCGCCACGCCAGGAGCGATCGGCAGCGCTAGCGAAGCGCCAGGTGTAGGTTCCAGACCGATCGACGCACCGAGGAGGCACCCCATGGAGTACCGCGACATCGTACGACGTGCCCTCGCCGTCCCGTCGATCATCCAGGAGCGCAACCGGTCGCTCGCCACCGCGCACCGGCTGCGCCAGCGCGCTGGGCTGCCGAACGCCGAAGGCGCCGTAGACCTCTCCTCCCGAGTCATCAGCGCGACGCTCCAGGCGCTCGAGGCCGGCGACCTCGACCCGATGTTCGGCGGCTGGGGCGAGCTCAGCGATGTGACCCCGCTGATCATGGAGCGCCTGCCCGACACGCTGCCGGAGCGCGAGACGCTCCACACCACCGAGATGCTGCTCACCGCGATCAAGCACTGGGCCGACACCCACGACGAGTCGACCTCACTCACGTAGCGGCGAGCACCGCTGCCAAGCGGTCGATCGCCGCCGGCGTGCGCCACCCCCACCAGAACAGGTCGGCGCCGTCCACGAATCGAACGGGCGCGATCGCCTCCAGCTCGGCGCGGTGGCGCTCGCCGAACGGGTACGGCTCGCTCGGCGCCAGGACCACATCTGGCCGAACCGAGCGCAGCTCGTCGAGGGTCGGCTGCGGATAGCGGCCCACGCCCACCGCCACAGGGTCGATGCCGAGGTGGCGGAGCACCGAGCTGCCGTAGCAGCGCTCGCCGAGGATCGTCCACGGTCGCCGCCAGATCGGCACCAGCGCGCGCACGCCGCGAGGTGCAGCCGCAGGGCGCAGCGCACCGTCGAGCAGCGCCCCGGCGTGGCCGACGGCTGCGGCGAGGTCCGCCATCGCCGGCTCGACGTCGTCGACCTCGTCGATCCGCACGACGTGCACCGCGATCCCGCAACCAGCGATGGCATCGGCGTCCTCGAGGCGGTTCTCCTCCTCGCACAGCACGACGAGGTCCGGTGCCAGCGCCACGATGGACGCGACGTCGGGATCCTTCGTCCCGCCGACGGAGCGGAGATCGGGGCGCTCGCAGAACCGGGTGACGGCGGTCGGCTCGATGCCCCAGGCGACGAGGGTCTCGGTGACCGACGGGACGAGGCTGACGATGCGCACCCGGTGGCGATCAGCCGCCGAGCAGGGCGCGCTTCTGCTGCTCGAACTCGTCGTCGCTGAGCACGCCTCGGTCGTGCAGGTCGCTCAGCTTCTCGAGCTGCTCGGCGACCGAGATCCTGCCGGCGCCGCGCACCGCGCCGCCGATGCGATCGGCGTCGCGCTGCTCGCTCGCCTCCATCTGGCGATGGATCGTGTTCTGCACGAGCTCGGGCTTGCGGACGTTGGAGAACCGCTGCTGACCCTGCTCGCTGGCAGACTCGATGACGAGGTCGCCCGCACCGAGGATCCTCTCGAAGAGGCCCTGGCCGAACATGACGGTGTTGACCCGCGTGATCGGGATCTCGATGCCGCTCTTGTGCAGGATGCCGGAGCGGTAGATGAGGCGATCGGTGGTGAGCGTGAAGCTCGTGCTCAGCCAGCCGGCCCACGCCATCGCCGCCCAGCCGAGGGCGGCGAGGATCACGAGGGCGACGAGGAGGTCGACGAGCTCGTGGAGGTCGTTCGTGAGGATCCCGGCACCAACGACCAGCGCAGCCACGAGCAGGATCGTGCGAGGCGTGACCGCCCACCAGTGGGGGCGGAGGTCGAGGACGATCTCCTCGCCGTCGTTGAGGAGCTTCGAGGGGTAGGGCATCTCCGCAGCCTACTTCCGAGAGGTGCCTCGGGCCGGGTGCGGCCTCAGCCCCAGCCCAGCTCCTCGAGGCGGTCGTCGTCGATGCCGAAGTGGTGCGCGACCTCGTGGACGACCGTGGTGCGCACCTCGTCGATGACGTCGTCCTCGGTGGTGCACCGCTCGAGTATCGGCAGGCGGTAGAGCGTGATCCGGTCGGGCAGCACCATGGTGTACGCCGCCTCGCGCTCGGTGAGCGGCACGCCCTCGTAGAGCCCGAGCACGCCGTCCCACGGCGCGTCGTCCCAGATCCGCACCACCACGTTGTCGATGCGCGCCGCGAGGTCGACGGGAAGGAGGTCGAGCGCCTCGCCGACCAGCACCTCGAACCGCTCCAGGGGGACGTCGAGCACCGCGCCACGCTGTCACACCCCGGCGCTAGGTTCGACCCACGATGGATGCCGACGAGCTGCTGGGTGGCCTGACCGACGCGCAGCGTCACGCGGTGACGGTCGAGGCCGCGCCCCTGTGCATCCTGGCCGGGGCCGGCAGCGGCAAGACGCGCGTGCTGACGCGGCGCATCGCCCACCGCGCAGCGGTCGGCGACGTCGACCCCCGCCGGGTGCTGGCCATCACCTTCACCCGCAAGGCCGCTGGCGAGCTTCGTTCGCGCCTGTGGTCCCTCGGCCTGCGCGACTCGGTCACCGCCGGCACGTTCCACGCCATCGCCTGGGCCCAGCTACGCCGCCGGTGGGAGGCCCGCGGCGTGGCCGAGCCGGCGCTGCTCGAGCGCAAGGTCGGCACCGTGGCGCGGCTGCTGCCCGGGCGCTCGGGCCCGACGGCCGCGCTCGACATCACCGGCGAGATCGAGTGGGCATCGGCACGCATGGTGTCGCCCGAGCTCTACCCCGAGGCGGCCGCCGACGCCGACCGCCGCGTGCAGGGCATCGACGCCGCCACGGTGGCCGCCACCTACCAGCGCTACCTCGATCACAAGTCCGCCCAGCGCCTCGTCGACTTCGACGACCTCCTGCGCCTCGCCGCCGGGGCGATGCGCAACGACGAGGAGTGGGCGGCGTCGCAGCGCTGGCTGCACCGTCACCTGTTCGTCGACGAGTTCCAGGACGTCAACCCCCTCCAGCTGCACCTGCTGCGGGCGTGGCTCGGCCCGTCGACCGACCTGTGCGTGGTCGGCGACCCAAACCAGGCGATCTACGCGTGGAACGGCGCCGATGCCTCCGCGCTCACCGACTTCGCTGGGCACTTCGGCGGCACGAGCGTGGCGCTCGACGAGAACTTCCGATCCACCGGCGCCATCGTCAGCGCCGGCAACGCGGTGCTCCAAGGCGGCGGGCTCACCGCCAGCCTCCGCCCTCCCGAGCGCGAGGGTCCGCTGCCGACGGTCACCGAGCTGCCCGACGACGCGGCCGAGGCCGAGCACGTGGCGCACACCGTCACCACGATCCACCGCAGCGGCGGCCGCTGGCGCGACCAGGCCATCCTGGCGCGCACCAACGCGCTGGCCACCGAGATGGCCGAGGCGTTGCGTCGCCGTGGCATCCCCGTCGCGCTGCGCGGCGGCACCTCGCTGCTCGACCGTCCTGACATCGCCGCCGTGCTGCGCTCGCTGCAGGCCACCGGCGGCGAGCTGGGCACCGCGCTGGCGGACCTCGAGGCGCAGGCGCACCAGGCGGGAACAGGCGGCGACGACGACGACGATGACGCAGCCGAGGGAGAGTCCGAGCGCGGCGACGCCCTCCTGTCGCTCGTGCGGCTCGGACGCGAGTTCCTCAGCCTCGACGCGGCCGGCGACATCTCGGCGTTCCTCACGTGGCTGCGCCGGATGGGCGAGTCGCCGACGGCTGATGCCGACGCGGTCGACGTCTCCACCTTCCACGCCGCCAAGGGGCTCGAGTGGCCGGTGGTCCACCTCGTCGGGCTCGAGCAGGGGCTCGTGCCCATCGGCCACGCCCGCACCCGCGCCGCCCAGGCCGAGGAGCGACGCCTCCTCTACGTCGGCGTCACGCGCGCTGAGCGCGCGCTGCACTGCACGTGGTCCGCAACACGCACCTTCGGCACCCGCACCGCGGAGCGCTCCGTGTCGCCCTACCTCGAGGAGATCGGCGTCGTGCTGGCAGATCTCGCCGCCGGGCGCGCCCCATCGGACCCGCGCCGCCACCTGGCGCAGCAGCGCGCCGTGCTCAAGCGGGCGAAGAGCCGCGCGACGCCCCGCACCTCGAAGGCCACCGAGCTCGACGCGCTGAGCGAGGCCGACCGGGCCCTGTTCGAAGCGCTGCGCGTGTGGCGCTCGGGCATCGCCAAGGCCGCCGGCAACCCCGCGTTCACCGTGCTCGGCAACGAGTCGCTCATCGCCGTGGCCGAGCGGCGGCCCCGTGGCAACCGCGAGCTGCTGGCGGTGAAGGGCATCGGCCCGGTGAAGGTCGAGCGCTACGGCGCCGAGGTGCTGCGCATCGTGGCCGAGCACGGACGATGATGTCCCCATGCGCTTCGAGACCCGCGACGTCCTGAGCGCCACGCCCGATGCGGTGCTCGCCGCGCTGTGCGACGCCGGGTTCTGGGCATCGGTAGGGCAGCTGCCGGCCACCCACGCACCCGAGGTGGTCGGCATCGAGGAGCGCGGCGGCGAGGTGCGCACCCGGCTGCGCTACCGGTTCCGCGGCGACCTCCCCCGAGCGGTCACCGCGGTGGTCGATCCGCAGCGGCTCAGCTGGGTCGAGGACACGCTGTGGGACCGAGACGCATTCGAGGGCCACACCACGATCCTCCCCGACCACTACCCCGACAAGCTGCACGCCACCGCGGTCAGCCGGCTCCTGGCCGATCGCGACGGCTGCGTGCGCGTCGGCAGCGGCGACGTGGCGGTGCGCGTGCCCATCGTCGGGCGCCAGGCCGAGCGCCCCATCGTCAGCGGCCTGCGCGACAACCTCGCCGCGCTCGCCACGCTGGTCGACGAGTGGTGCGGTTGATGTCGCTGGGTGCGCTGGCGCGGCGAGCCCAGGCCGCGGTGCTCGTCGCGGTGCTCGTCGCCATCGTCGTGGTGCTGCTGCCCGACCGCGCCGGTGCCTGCTCGTGCGGCTACGTCGAGGAGCCGCTCGAGGCCGTGGGCAGCGCGGACGTGGTCCTGGTCGCCGAGCTACAGAGCGTCACGCCCTACCACGGCGTCGACGACGACTTCCCGGGCTCGGGGATGCGCAGGCAGGGCCGGCTCCGCGTCGACGCCGTCGTGGTGGATGACCCGGGCTCGAGCATCGCCCCCGGCACGGTCATCACCGTCCAGGACCCCCTCATGGGGTGCAGCGAGGGGCAGCTCGAGCTGGGAGGGGGGCCGCAGGTGGTGCTCCTCAGCCGCGACGGGGGACGCCTCTTCGTCGAGGGGTGCGTCCCAGCCATCGCCGTCGACGACGTGGATGGGATCGCGCTCGATCTGCCCCCACCACCCAGCGCGGGTCCGGTCGCGCTCGTCACCGCTGGATCGAGCGAGGGCCCGAGCGACCTCCAGCTGCGAGACATCCACGGGGCGGTCGTCGCCTGGGGCGCGCTGCCGCGCGGCGCGCACGAGGCGTCGATCTGCCCCGGCGGCGAGGTCGTGATCGCCGACCTGTGGGGTGCGGGCGAGCCAGACCAGCTCGTCACCGTCGATGTCACCACGATGGAGCGCCGCACGCTGCGCACGGGCGCGCTTCCTGAAGGCGGGGGCGACGTCGTGTGCGCGGCGAGCGATGCCAGCCGCCTTGTGCGGACGCACCACGCCACCGACGACGAGCCGCGGCGCTTCGCGGTCATCGACGCCGCGACGGGAGCCACGATCTCCGAGACCACGTCGCCGAACGGAGGCGGTGTCTCCGTCACCGCGGACGGCGAACTCGTGGTCACCTCCGATGCGGCGCTCGAGCTGCTCGACGCGAAGACCGGCCGGCTGTCACCCATCGCGGTGGTCCCCGAAGACGCGGTCCCGATCGAGACGGTCGCCCTGGTCGACGGCGGTGTCGCGGTGCTCCTCGCCAGCCCCGAGGCGGTCACTGCCGGCGCGCCGCCGTACGCCGCCATGCTTCGCACCGACCCCGGCCTGACGACAGCGAGCGCCATCGACATCGTCGAGCCCAACCTGCACGGCGACGTGACGGCGCTTCCCGACGGCTCGCTGCTCGTCGTCGACCACGATCTGCACGCCACGCTGCTCGCACCCGACGGCACCGTGCGCGGTCGCTTCGTGCCCGACGACCAGCAGCGCTCTGCAGCCTCGTCGGCGAGGGCTGCGAACCAGCCCGTGTGGCTCGGCCTCTCGGGCGGCGAGATCACGTGGTCCGAGCCCGGCGACACGTCGGTGGATCTGGTGGTGCCGGTGGGCACCGCAGCCCGGTTCGTGCCCGAACGTCCGGTGGACCCAGCGCTGCAAGGCGTGCGCACCCGCGACGCGCTCCGCGCCCGCGTGCTGCCCGACGGCTGGCCCGCGGCGCAGGCGACGACGGCTCCTGCAGCGAGCGTCGCAGCCGCCGACGGGCTCGCCGCACTGGCGGCGATCGCCGCGGCGATGGGCGGCCTCGGCATCGCGCTCGGGGTGCGGCGCCGTGCCGGAGCGATGGAGCTCGACCGAAGGGGTGAGCGGTGACGTCGTCTACCGGCACCAGCCGAGTTGCCGGCATCGCGGTGCTCACCGTGCTCGCGGTGACAACCCTGCTGGTGCACGCGCCGCGGGCGCAGGCATGCAGCTGCTCGCCGCCCCCGCCGCTCACCGAGGTCGTCGGAAGGAGTGACGTCGCGGTGATCGGCACGGTCGAGGCGGTGCACGAGCGAGACGACCTCGACAGCGCGATGCGCCCGAGGCTCATCGAGATGGTCCTCGCGGTGGACGAGGTGGTGGCAGGCGACGAGACCACCCCGACCGGCGCCGCCGTCGAGCACCTCTCCGTGTTCACCGACTCGACCTCGTGCGGCAGCGTGGCGCAACCAGGTGGCGTGGCCGCGGTCGTGACCACTCGCAGCCGCGACGGGTTGCTGATGATCGGTGCCTGCGTCGGCAGCATCACCCCCGAAGGCTTGCGCGGCATCGCGATCGACCTGCCGGCGCCTACGGCACGTGGGCCCGCCACGTCGGTCTCGCTGTGGCAGGTGGGGCCGAGCAGCGTGCAGCTGCGCGACGCACGGGGTGACGTCGTCGCGTGGCGCGCCCTGCCCAGCGAATCGGAGGAGGCGACCATCTGCCCCGGCGGTCGCACGGTGCTCGCCCACCGATGGGAGCCCAACGGCGACCGCACCTTGCCGCTCGTGGTGAGCGACACCGCCACCTCCACCTCCACCGAGCTCGCTCGCCTCGGTGAGGCTCGCCCGGCGGAACTGCTCTGCGCCACACCCGACGGGAGCCTCGCCGTCGGGACGTACCAGTCGGTCGAGGCTGACGGCTGGAGCATCGCCGTGCTGCGAACCGACACCGGCGACGAGGTGCACCGCGTCGACGTCGGCGGGCCAGCCGAGGTCGCAGTCACGGCGGGCGGCCAGGTAGTCGTGGCCTCAGGCGGTGCCCTCTCCCGACTGGATCTCGACACCGGTGCGCTCGAGCCCGTGGCGACGCTCGAGACTGGAACGATGGTGCGCGCCCTCGTACCCCACCCCGACGGCGGCCTCTCGGCGCTTGTGAGCGGCGACAACCAGCTCTCCCCGGTGCGCGAGCTGCTGACGATCGACGCGGACCTGTCCTCGACCGCCTCGTGGCCGGTCGAGCCCGCGGGCGAGGTGACTCGCGTCGCCATCGCCGCCGACGGCACCCGGGTGCTGGAGATGCGCGAGGGCGCGCGTCGCGTGCACGACCCATCAGGCGTGCACACCCGCACCGTGGCGGGTGCACCCGACCCGGAGCGATCGTCGTCCTACGGCGCGACGTGGATCGGGCTCGCCGGCGACGGCACCCCGACGTGGGACGTCGACGCCCCCGAGGTCGTCGAGCAGGTGCTCCTCGCTCCAGCGTGGCGGCCGACGCTCGTCGCGCGCCTCGACGCGCCGCTCGAGGTGACCGAGACCATGGCAGCGGTGCACGAGCGAGACGAGCTGCGCTCGCTCGCCGACGGCCAGCCACCCGCCGACGATGCACCAGCGCCGACCGACACGGATTCGAACGGCAGCGTGGACGCAGGCGATGGGGACCTGGGCGACGAGGAGGCCATCGGTGCCAGCGCCCCCGCGGATGGATCCGGAAGTCGCTGGCCGGCGGTCGCGCTCGCGTCTGCCGTCGCGACCTCGCTCATTGCCGTCGTGGTCGTCCTCCGCACCGGCCGCAGGCGCTGAGCAGGGCCTTGGTCAGCCGGCGTCGCCGCGCTGGTCGGCCTCTCGGGCCTCCTTGAGCTCCTTCCAGCGCGAGAGGTCGATCGAGATGAAGATGCCCTCGGCCTCCGCGCACAGCACCTCGCCAGCGTGCAGCGTGCCGCGGGTGAAGATCTTGCGGCCGTCGCGCCGAATCGTCACGCCCTCGAGCGTCAGGTCGGTGTGCAGCGGCGTCGGCGACCGGTAGACGATCGTCAACGTGCCCGTCATCCCCGGCGGACCGCTGGAGGACTGGGCCGCGCCCAGCAGCTCATCGAAGACCGCGGCGACGAACCCGCCGTGCACGCAGCCGGGCGGCCCCTCGTACGGACCGTCGAACCGCACGGTGCCGCGGACGGTGCCGTCGTCGTCGACGCGCAGCTGCATCGGCGGCGCCAGCGGGTTGGACCGCCCAATGAACGGGCTGTGGTCGAACCCGGCGTGCGGGTCCGGGCCCGCGTTGGCCGCCTCGGCGATGCCCTCGTACATCGTGCCGTGGGGGTAGCGCTCGATGTGCTCGGCCACCAGCGTCGCCTCGTCGGCCAGCGCGGCGAGCTCGTCGACCGGGGCGGTGGTGCGCACCATGCTGGCGATGGTGCGTCGCACCGCGTCCGCGAGGCGGCGGAGCTCGCGGCGGTGATCGGTCAGCCCCTCGTCGGGCGGGGCGAGGAACCGCTGCATCATGCGAGCGCGCAGCTCGGGCTCGACGTCGAGCCCCCACTCGTCACCGATCGTCGCCTCCGGCTCGTCCCCCACGCACGCATCGTTGCCCACCGGCGGCGTCCCGCGCACCTCCGGTGCCGATGCCAGACTGTGCGCCATGCCCGAGACCACGCCGTCGACCCGTCGTCCCCGTCGCCGCGCCGCCCTCCCCGCCGGACTCGCCGCGGTCGTGCTCTCGCTCGGCGCCGGGCTGCTGCTCGCACCTGCGGCATCTGCCTGCTCCTGCGTGCAGCCCGACCCCCTGCGCCAGATGCAGTCGGCGGATGCGGTCTTCATCGCTGAACCCGTCTCGTCGCGCTCGCTCGACGACGCCACCACGGCGCCGATCGAGTGGACCATGGCGGTGCGCGAGGTGCTCGTCGGCGACGTCGAGATCATCACCGAGATCCGGACAGGACGTGGCGGCCCGGACGAATGCGGGCGAACCTTCGAGGCGATCGGGGAACCAGTCGGCATCGTCGCGAACCGCGACCCGGAGGAGGGCTACCTCGCCGCGATCTCGTGCTCGACCAGCGATGGTGCGGCGCTGCGCGCCGCAGCGGCCGAGCTCGGCATCGTGTCGCACGAGCCGTCAGGGGTGCCCGAAGGTCCCACGGTCGTGGTCGGCGCAGATGACGGCGGCGGACCGGTCGTCGCCTCCTCGCACGACGACCGGGAGCTCGACGACCTCGAGGATCAGGTCGTGCTGGTGCGCGGCATCGTCGCCCTGCTGGCGATCGCGCTGGCCACGACGATGATCGTCGCCTACACCGGCAGCCGCGGGGACGACGCCTGAGCGCTCCTCTCAGCCGGAGGCCACGTCCCACACCACCGGTGCGTGGTCGCTCGGCTTCGTCCCCTTGCGCGCCTCGCGGTCGATGACGATCGCCTCGGTGCGCGCCGCGAGCGGCGCGGTGGCGAGCACGAGGTCGATGCGCATGCCGTGCTTCTTGTGGAACGACCCGTCGCGGTAGTCCCACCACGAGTACAGCCCAGGCTCCTCGTGCTCCTGGCGGAACACGTCGACGAGCCCCCAGTCCTGCACCGCGGCCAGCGCGGCACGCTCCTCGGGCGTGACGTGGGTGCTGCCCACGAAGTGCGCCGGGTCCCAGACGTCGCGGTCGTCGGGTGCGACGTTGAAGTCGCCCACCACCACCACGTCGGCGTCGGGTGACGCGTTCGCTGCCAGGTCGTCTCGGAGTCGCCCGAGCCAGCTCAGCTTGTAGTGGAAGTGGTCGTGGCCGACCTCGCGCCCGTTGGGCACGTAGGCGCAGCCGATGCGCACGCCGGCGCACGTCGCCCACAGCAGCCTCGTGTCGCTGTCGGGCTCGACCTCCGGGGTGAAGCCAGCCCGCACGTCGTCGAGCCCGACGCGGCTGATGATGGCGACGCCGTTCCAGCGCCCGTCGCCGTGGTGCGCAGCCTCGTACCCCAACGTGGCGAAGGCCGCCGCTGGGAACTTGACGTCGGCCATCTTGGTCTCCTGGAGGCACAGCACGTCGGGCTCGTTCGCCTCGATCCACTGCTCGACGCGCTCCCAGCGGGCGTTGAGCGAGTTCACGTTCCAGGTCACGATGCGCATCCGCGCACAGTACGCGCCGGTGATCGCCGCAGGTGCGGCCCGTCGGGCCGGGCCGGGCCCACCGGTATCCTTCGCCCCGATGCCCGACGCGACCCCCTCCCCCCTCGGTCCCAACGCCTGGCTGGTCGACGAGATGTACGAGCAGTACCTCGCCGACCCGTCTTCGGTCAGCGAGAGCTGGCACGAGTTCTTCGCCGACTACCGCCCGGGCCAGCTCGCCTCGCCTGCGGTGACGCAGGCCGCTGCGCCGCCGCCACCGACTGCACCCGCGCCCGAGGCCGAACCGAGCGATGTCGAGGTCGCAGGCGATCCGATCCGCGGCGTGGCAGCACGAATCGTCGAGAACATGGAGGCGAGCCTGGCGGTTCCCACCGCGACGAGCTTCCGCGAGGTGCCCGCCAAGCTGCTCGAGGTCAACCGCAACGTGATCAACGGCTACCTCGGGCGCACCCGTGGCGGCAAGGTCTCCTTCACGCACCTCATCGGCTACGCCGTCGTCCGTGCCATCGCAGATGACGTGCCGGCGATGAACGCCAGCTTCGTCGCCGGCCCCGACGGCGAGCCGCGGGTGGTGCACCACGAGCGCGTCGGGCTCGGCATCGCCGTCGACCTGGAGAAGAAGGACGGCTCGCGCACGCTGCTCGTGCCGTGCGTGCGCGACGCCGATGCGATGGAGTTCATCGACTTCGTCAACGCGTACGAGGACCTCATCCGCAAGGTGCGCTCCAACAAGCTGAGCCCTGATGACTTCGCCGGCGTGACGGTGACGATCACCAATCCGGGGACGATCGGCACCATCCAGTCGGTGCCGAGGCTCATGCCGGGCCAGGGCGTCATCATCGGCGTCGGTGCGATGGCGTTCCCCACCGCCTACCAGGGTGCCGACCCGCGCACCCTGGCCGACCTCGGCGTGTCGAAGTCGATGATGATCAGCTCGACGTACGACCACCGCATCATCCAGGGCGCGGAGTCCGGGATGCTCCTCAAGCGGGTGCACGAGCTGCTGCTCGGCGAGGACGGCTTCTACGACCTCGTGTTCCGCTCGGTCGGCGTGCCCTACGAGGCGGTCCAGTGGCGCCGCGACGTGCGACCGCTCGACCAGCAGGAGGCGCAGCTCGAGAAGCACGTCTCGGTGCACGCGGTCATGAACATGCACCGGGTGCGCGGCCACCTCATCGCGGATCTCGACCCGCTGGCGGCGAAGGAGCCGTCGATGCACGCCGAGCTCGACCCGGCGACGTACGGCCTCACCATCTGGGACCTCGACCGCGAGTTCCTCACCCGCACCACCTACGGCCCCCTCGCCGGCCGGTCGGTGATGGCGCTGCGCGACATCCTCAAGGTGCTGCGCGACGCCTACTGCCGCTCGGTCGGCATCGAGTACATGCACATCCAGGATCCGGAGGAGAAGCGCTGGATCCAGGAGCACGTGGAGGGTGCCGACACCGCGCTCGACGCCGGCGAGCAGCGCCACGTGCTCGACCGCCTCAACGCGGCAGAGGCGCTCGAGACGTTCCTCCAGCGCAAGTACGTCGGGCAGAAGCGCTTCGGCATCGACGGCGCCGAATCGGCGATCCCCCTGCTCGATGCCATCCTCGGCGCGGCGGCCGACGAGGGCCTCGACTCCGCGGTCCTCGGCATGGCGCACCGCGGGCGGCTCAACGTGCTGGTGAACATCATCGGCAAGGGCTACGGCGAGCTCTTCAAGGAGTTCGAGGGCTACGTCGAGCCCGGGTCCACCCAGGGGTCCGGCGACGTGAAGTACCACCTCGGGATGTCGGGCACGTTCACGTCGCGCAACGGCAGCACGCTGCCCGTCGAGCTGGCGGCCAACCCGTCGCACCTCGAGGCGGTGGACCCGGTCGTCGTCGGCATGGTGCGGGCGAGGATGGACGGCATCGAGCCGCCCGGCAAGTACCCGGTGCTGCCGCTGCTCATCCACGGCGACGCCGCGTTCGCCGGCCAGGGCGTGGTGGCCGAGACGTTGAACCTGTCCAACATCCGGGGCTACCGCGTCGGCGGGACGATCCACGTCATCATCAACAACCAGCTCGGGTTCACCACCCCACCGGACTCGGCACGCTCGTCGGAGTACTGCACCGACGTGGCGAAGATGGTGCAGGCGCCGATCTTCCACGTGAACGGCGACGACCCAGAGGCGTGCGTGCGCGTCGCTCGCCTGGCGTACGCCTACCGCCAGGCGTTCAACAAGGACGTCGTGATCGACATGATCTGCTACCGCCGCCACGGCCACAACGAGGCCGACGACCCGAGCTACACGCAGCCGCTCATGTACCAGCGCATCGACGCTCGGCGCTCGGTGCGCAAGATCTACACCGAGTCGCTGGTCAAGCGTGGCGACATCACCGTCGAGGAGGCTGAGGCCGCCCTCGACGACTTCCAGGCCAAGCTGCAAGCTGCCCTCGAGGACACCCGCGCCAGCGCCCCGCCCGCCGGCGTTCGAGCCGAGCCGGCACCGCCACCGACCGGCGTGCTGCCGCACGCGGTGACAGGCGTGCCCCGCACGCGGATCGACGAGGTCGAGCGCGCGCTGGCATCGGTGCCCGATGGCTTCACCGTGCACCCGAAGCTGGCCAAGCAGCTCGAGGCGCGGGCGTCGATGTTCGCCGGCGGCGAGGTGGACTGGGCGCTCGGCGAGGCGCTCGCATTCGGCACCTTGCTCGCTGACGGCATCTCCGTGCGCCTCGCAGGGCAGGATACGCGCCGCGGCACGTTCTCCCAGCGCCACGCGGTGCTCGTCGACTACGCCACTGGTGCGGAGCACGAGCCCCTGGCGGGCCTGACACGAGACGGGTCCCGCCTGTGGCTCTACGACTCACTGCTGTCGGAGTACGCGGCACTCGGCTTCGAGTACGGGTACTCGGTGGCCAACAAGGACGCCCTGGTCATCTGGGAGGCGCAGTTCGGCGACTTCATGAACGGCGCGCAGATCATCATCGACCAGTTCCTCGTCTCCGCCGAGGACAAGTGGGGCCAGACCTCGGGTCTCGTGCTGCTGCTCCCGCACGGCTTCGAAGGCCAGGGCCCCGAGCACTCCTCGGCGCGCATCGAGCGGTTCCTCCTGTTGGCGGCAGAGGACAACATGCAGATCGTCAACGCCACCACCGCAGCGCAGTACTTCCACGTCCTTCGCCGCCAGATGGTGCGCGACGTGCGCAAGCCCCTCATCGTGTTCTCCCCGAAGTCGCTGCTGCGCTCGAAGCAGGCCCGCTCCTCGGTCGACCTGCTGGTGGACGGCACCTTCGAGGAGGTGCTCGACGATCCCGGCGTGACCGACCGCGCCGGGGTGCGCCGCATCGTCATCGGCTCGGGCAAGGTCACCCAGGAGCTGCTCGCTCGTCGAGACGAGCTCGACGCGCCGGTGGCGATCGTGCGCCTCGAGCAGCTGGCGCCGTACCCGTACGCGCAGGTCGAGGAGGTCCTCGGGCGCTACCCGAACGCCACCGAGGTCCGCTGGGTCCAGGAGGAGCCCGAGAACATGGGCGCCTGGAGCTACGTCAAGGGCAAGCTCTACGAGAACCTGGGCGACCGCTACGACATCGCCCGCATCAGCCGACAAGCGTCCGGCAGCCCTGCGACCGGGACGCACGCCATCCACGTCCAGGAGCAAGACGAGCTCACCGCCGCAGTCTTCGACCTCCCCGCTTGATCTTCTCGGCGGCGTACGTGGACTCCAAGTCTCACCAGCACGCCGAGAAGCCCACCAGCACCTTCTCGGCGGCGTACGTGGACTCCCAGGCTCACCAGCACGCCGAGATGATCGGCGTGGCGCTGACGTGAACGCTCAACCCGGGTAGCCCAGTCGGTCGAGCATCCGCAGCACAAGGGAGATCGTCCTGGACCCACGCCGGCGCACGTCATCGGCGGTGAACTCGAGCACGGTCCACCCAGCGAGCTGCAGGTCGTTCGTCCGCCTCCTGTCCTCCTCGAAGCGCTCGCGCTGGCCGTGATGCTCGTACCCGAGGAGCTCGACGCAGAGCTTCACGCTCGGCCACGCGACGTCCAGCCTGCGATCCCTGCCGTTCACCCGCACAGGGTGCTGCACCGACGGTGCCGGGAGGCCGTGCACGATGCACAGGTCGAGGAAATCCGACTCCAGCGGGCTCTCCATGAGCTGGTGCTCAGCCACCTTCCCATCGAGGACGCGGCGCAGCACGCCGGCTCCCGACCGGCCGTGCCGCCCAACGCGGTCCGCGACCAGCTGCAGCTCGACGATCGTGGTGAGCATGAGGCGGAGCGCGTGGTTGACGGACCTGCTCACCAGGACCGCCGGGACGACCGAGCCGAGATCGACGAGCGTTCGCGCTGGCGACGTCACCGGGATCGAGTCGATGATCACGATGTCGTCGGCGATGAGGTCCTGCGTCCGATGCACGATCCCACCGGGGACGTCCACCGAGCGCGAGCGCTCGACAGTCAGCTCGATGGGACGCTCCGTCCACGCCTCGATGCGGTGCAGCGAGCCCGCAGCTCGATGAGAGGCGACGCCGCCGTAGGAGAGGCACGGTCGCAGCAGCACCTGGCGCTCGGTCTCCGGCGATCCCGGTAGGGCCCAGACCCCTCGCCCCGCGTGGATGAGCACGCCGCGCCGCTGCATCGATTGGAGGCGCGACCGCCCGACACCGATCACCTCTGCCTGGTAGGTCGAGACGAGGCCGTGCTGCATCGCCGCGAGGTGCATGAGCCGCTCGACCGGGTGGGCATCGACCCCAGGGAACGGGCTCGGCCACCTGTCGGCTCGATCTGTGGCGGGTGGGGCAGGTGAGGTGGTCATGCACGAGATTCAAGACCGGGGGTATGACACTCCCGCTTCTCCGCGGCGCGGTGAGACTGGGAGTCCACGCAGCGCGCCGAGATTCCCACGTGGACATTCTCGGCGGCGTGGTGAGACTGGGAGTCCACGCAGCGCGCCGAGAAGCTTGGGGGATGGGGTCAGGCGAGGGGGAAGCCGACGATGGTCTCGAGCTCGGCGAGGGCGACGGCTGGGTCGCCGACCTTGATCGTCGCCATGCCCATGGCACGCGCCGGCTTCAGGTTCACGCCCAGGTCGTCGAGGAACACGGCTTCGTGGGCCTCGATGCCCAGCGCCTCGAGCGCCAGCTCGTAGAACCGAGGCTCCGGCTTGCGGACGCCGACCTTCGACGACTCGATGATCACATCGAAGTGCCCGAGGACCTCGCCGTGCGCGGTCCCCGCCATCGCCTCGGCATCGACGGCCACCACGTTGTTGGTGAGCAGCGCGGTCGCGAGGCGCTCGCGGCAGCGGCGCACCGCCTCGACCATCGCCGGTCGCACGTCGCCGGCCAGCAGCCCGAGCACCTCGCTGCCGCGCACGGCGTGGCCGAGCGCGGCGGACTCCGCAGCGAACGCCTCGTCGAACCCGCCGACCGTCAGCTCGTTGCGCTCGAGGCGGGCCCACGCGTTGGCGTCGGGGTCGGTCGCGTTGACGGTCCGCAGGAAGCCCTCTGGCAGCCCGCGCTCGCGCTCGAAGCGGGCGAACGCCTCGAACGGGCTCGAGAGGATCACGCCCCCGAAGTCGAAGAGCGCGGCGCGGATCGCCGTCATCCGAGCAGGTCGCGCGCCACCGCGTCCCACAGCTCGGTCGACAGCCGCAGCGACTCCTGGTCGATGCGCTCGTCGTCGCCGTGGAACATGCCGCCGTAGTCCTCCATCGACATCTGCTCGCTGAACAGGCCGTAGCCGTAGGAGGTGATCCCGAGCCGGCGGAAGAACCGCGCGTCGGTGCCGCCGACCGAGAGGTACGGCACGGTCGTCGCCCCCTGGTAGAAGCGCTGGCTCGTGCGGGTGAGGCTGTCCCACAGCGGGGTGTCGATCGGCGATGCCGACGAGGGGTCGTCCTCGATGATCTCGAGGGTCACATGGTCGGCGAGGTCGCCGAGCACGTCGTCGAGCATGGCGCGGATCTCCTCGCCGGTCTGGCCCGGCAGCGTGCGGATGTCGACATCGAGCGCCACCGCGTCGGGGATCACGTTCGTCTTCACGCCGCCGTGCACGACCGTCGGGGCGATGGTGGTGTGGGTGCACGCGTGGAACTGGCGCGCCATCGCCAGCGGCAGCCCGTCGAGCACCCCGGGCAGGGTGGCCGGGTCGAGCAGCGGCTCGATCAGCTCCGGCGGGTAGTCCATGCCCTCGAGGAACCGACGCCACACGTCGTGGATCTGCGTCTCCGGACGGTGCTCGGCGAGTCGCGTCACGATGGCGGCAGCCGTCACCAGCGCGTTGTCGGTGCGGTACGGCTGCGAGCCGTGGCCGGGGCTGCCGGTGACGTGCATACGGCACCAGTGCACGCCCTTCTCCCCGACGATGACCGGCAGCTTGATGCCCGTCGGGCTCGGCAGCGGGATGCCGCCGGACTCCGTGATCACGTAGTCCGCCACCACCGCGTCGCGCTCGTGCTCGGCGAGGTGCATCGCCCCCCACGTCCCGAGCGCCTCCTCGTCGGCGACGGCGAGGTAGATCAACGTCCCCTTCGGTCGGAACCCTCCGTCGGCGAGGTGCCGAGTGGCCACCGCCATCGATGCCGTGAGGTTCAGCATGTCGACGGCGCCACGTCCCCACACGACGCCGTCGATCAGCTCGCCGCCGAACGGGTCGTGACGCCACCGGTCCTCGGTGACGGGCACGACGTCGGTGTGCCCCATGAGCAGCAGGGTCGGCGCCGCCGGATCGGTGCCCTCGAGGCGGGCCACGAGGCTGGCGCGGCCCGGAGCAGGCTCGTAGCGCTCGACGTCGAGGCCGACCCCATCGAGGTACTGCCCGAGCACATCGGTGCTCCGGTCCTCGTTGCCCGACGCGATGTCGCCGTCGTTCACGCAGGCGTTGCGGATCAGGTGCTGGAGGAGGTCGGTGACCTCGTCGGTGACGTCGTCCACGCTGCGGCTCCCGGTGCTCGCCGCGCCACCCCACCGGGCAGCGCAGGCGCAGGCTATGCGCCACGATCACCCAGCGGGGACGCGACGCACCGGACGCTGATGTGCTCCTTCGTCCGATTGAGGTGGCATAGTGGAGAAGACGTCGTGACGGTGCGCCTGCGCGCAGCGGTCGACGGGCTCGATCCGGGTGCTGCGGGTGCAGCGGCTGGGCAGGATCCACCCGCCCGCCATCGCACCAGGCCTGGAGTCCCCGCCCGCCGCCGTGGCTGCAGCGACCGGACCCGGCGCACCACGAGTGCGGATCGTCCGACTCGTGCACATCGCAGGAGCCGCACACACCACATGAAACAGACCCAGCTGGTCGTCGATGGATCGAACCTGGCGACCGAGGGGCGCACCAAGCCCAGCTTGGCGCAGCTCGACGAGGCCGTCCGCTCATTCCTGAAGGACCACAGCTTCGATCAGGTGACCGTCGTCGTCGACGCCACCTTCCCGAACCGCATCGATCCGTCCGAGCGCGACCTCTACGAGGAGGCGCTGCTCGCCGGCGAGCTCGTGCGCCCCCCAGCCGGCGTCATCGGCCGCGGCGACGCCTTCATCCTGAAGATCGCCGACAAGGTCGGCGCCACGGTCCTCTCCAACGACTCCTTCCAGGAGTTCCACGGCGAGTACACCTGGCTGTTCGACGACGGTCGCCTCGTGGGCGGCGTGCCCATCACCGGCATCGGCTGGGTGTTCGAGTACCGCAGGCCGGTGCGCGGCGCCGTCAGCCGCCAGGCCACCCGAGGTGGTGGCGGTGGTGGCCGCGGACGCGGACGCGGCGGACGCGGCAAGGCCAGCGAGGTCACGGGGCTGAAGCCCGATGAGGTCATCGTCAGCGCCAGCGGCGCCCCCCCGAAGGTCGGCGACACCGGCAAGGTGGCGAAGAAAGCGGCCAAGGCGCCCGCCGGCGGACGTGGCCGCGGCGGCGGGCGCGCCGCTGCCGCCAGCACACCCAAGGACGCTGCGACGTCGAAGGATGGCCAGCGCGGCAGCGGGCGCAACCGGTCCCGTGGCACGCAGCGCCCGCTGGAGGCGATCAACGACCTCCTCCCGTTCCTCGAGTTCATCGGCGCCAACCCCCCGGGGGCCGACGTCGTCGGAACGGTCGACCGGTTCTCCTCGCACGGTGCCTACATCGATGTCGATGGCATCAGCTGCTACGTGCCCGTCGTCGCGCTCGGCGACCCTGCGCCGCCGAGCGCGCGGTCGGTGCTGCGACTCGGTGGGAGGTACCGGTTCACGATCACATCGGTCGACGGCGACCGTCACGGCATCGATGTCGCACCCGCTCTCGGCGTCATCGAAGAGCTCGAACCGGCCACAACCGATGTTCGTTCCCGCACCGATGGCGATGAGGATGGTAGAAAATCTGCGGATCCACTCAACGCCGAGGAGGCGCCGGTGACACCAGCGAAGAAGAAGGCAGCGAAGAAGAAGGCTCCGGCCAAGAAGAAGGCACCTGCGAAGAAGGCGCCCGCGAAGAAGAAGGCTCCGGCCAAGAAGAAGGCACCTGCGAAGAAGGCGCCCGCGAAGAAGAAGGCACCAGCCAAGAAGAAGGCACCTGCCAAGAAGGCCCCAGCCAAGAAGAAGGCTCCGGCCAAGAAGAAGGCACCAGCCAAGAAGAAGGCAGCAGCCAAGCGGCGCTGACCCATCTGGCTTCGACACGACCCCCCGCACCGGATGCCGGTGCGGGGGGTCGTGCGCGTCCGGGCCGAGGCGCGCGCAGCGACCGCTACCCTCTGGCGCCATGGCCGCGCAGTACATCTTCACGATGCACAAGGTCGGGCGGTTCCACCCGCCGGACCGGGACGTGCTCAAGGACATCTCGCTGAGCTTCTTCCCCGGCGCGAAGATCGGCGTCATCGGGCACAACGGCTCGGGCAAGTCGACGCTGCTGCGCATCATGGCCGGCAAGGACGACGGCTTCACCGGCGAGGCGCGGCTCACCCCCGGGTTCACCGTCGGGCTGCTCGAGCAGGAGCCGCACCTGGATCCGGACAAGGACGTGCTCGGCAACGTGATGGACGGCGTCGGCGCCACCGCGCAGCTCCTCGTCGACTACGAGGCGCTCATGGCCTCCTGGTCGGACCCGGACTGCGACTACGAGAAGGTGGGCGCCGCGCAGGCCGAGCTCGAGGCCAAGATCGAGGCCGCAGGAGCGTGGGACCTCCAGCGCACGACGGAGATCGCGATGGACGCCCTCCGCCTCCCGCCGAGCGACGCGGACGTGACGGTCCTCTCAGGCGGCGAGCGTCGTCGGGTGGCGCTGTGCAGGCTGCTCCTGTCGCGTCCGGATCTGCTCCTCCTCGACGAGCCCACCAACCACCTCGACGCGGAGTCGGTGGCGTGGCTCGAGCGCACCCTGCAGGACTACGCCGGCACCGTCGTGGCCATCACCCACGACCGGTACTTCCTCGACAACGTCGCGGAGTGGATCCTCGAGCTCGATCGCGGGCGCGGCATCCCGTACCACGGCAACTACACCGGATGGCTCGAGCAGAAGCAGGAGCGACTCGCGCAGGAGGACCGCACCGATGCCGCGCGCCAGCGCACGTTGGCGCGCGAGCTCGAGTGGGTGCGCATGGCCCCCAAGGCCCGCCACGCCAAGTCCAAGGCCCGCCTCGGCGCCTACGAGCAGATGCTCGCGGAGTCCTCGGCCGCCGACGGGCGCATCGACAAGCTGCAGATCACCATCCCGCCCGGTGACCGCCTCGGCGACCTGGTCATCGAAGCCGACCACCTGGCGAAGGGCTTCGGCGACCGCCTCCTCATCGAGGACCTGACCTTCTCCCTGCCGCGCGCTGGGATCGTCGGCGTCATCGGCCCGAACGGCGCCGGCAAGACGACGCTGTTCCAGATGATCGTGGAGGCGACCCATGCCGAGCACGACGACCGGTACCTCCCCGACGCGGGCACCCTCACCGTCGGCCCGACCGTGCAGCTCGCCTACGTCGATCAGAGCCGCGACTCGCTCGATGCCGACGCCACCGTCTACGAGGAGATCACCGGTGGCCGCGACGCCATGACCGTCAACGGGCGCGAGGTGAACGGCCGGGCCTACGTCGCGGCGTTCAACTTCAAGGGCGCCGACCAGCAGGCGCGCGTCGGCGACCTCTCCGGCGGTGAGCGCAACCGCGTGCACCTGGCCAAGATGCTCACCACCGGCGGCAACGTCCTGCTCCTCGACGAGCCCACCAACGACCTCGACGTCGACACGCTGCGGTCGTTGGAGGATGCGCTCGACGGCTACCCCGGGTGCGCGGTCATCATCAGCCACGATCGCTGGTTCCTCGATCGCGTCGCCACGCACGTGCTCGCGTTCGAGGGCGACAGCCAGGTGCGGTGGTTCGAGGGGAACGTCTCGGACTACACGGCGTGGAAGCGCAAGGAGCTCGGCGCAGAGGCCGACCAGCCCCACCGCATCAAGTACAAGCCGCTGGCGCGGAGCTAGCCCGTGAGCGCCCGCGCCGTGCGGCGCCTGGTCCTCGCCACCTGCGCGCTGGGCGTCGCGGGGATGATCGCCACCCAGATCGCGGAGGCGAACGACGCCACCGTCGCCATCGGGCTGGTGACCAGCACCGCGGTGCTGGTGCTGCTCGCGGTCACCGCTGTCAGCGCGCGGCGCGACGGCCCGCCGCGGGTGGACGAGGCCCAGGCGGTGGACCTGGAGGGCAGGGTCCGGGCGCTGCTCGACGCCGGCGCGCCTGAGGACCAGGTGCGCGCCGTGGTGCAGGCGGCGATCCGCCTCGGGCGCGACTCGGTCTAGCTACGACGTGTGCGCTGCGAGCACGCCGACGGCCCGCAGGTGCGCCAGGACCTCGTCCACGCACCCCTCGATGCTGCGGTCGCTGGTGTCGATGCGCAGCTCGGGGCTCGGTGGCGGCTCGTACGGTGCGCTGACGCCGGAGAACTCGGGGATCTCGCCGGCGCGGGCCTTGGCGTAGAGGCCCTTCACGTCACGCGCCTCGCACACCGCCAGCGGCGTGTCGACGAACACCTCGTGGAACCCGCCCTCGGGGTGCAGCGCGCGGACGAGGTCGCGATCCGCGTGGTACGGCGAGATGAAGGCGGTGAGCACGACGAGGCCGGCGTCGTGGAACAGGCGGCACACCTCACCGATGCGGCGGATGTTCTCGACCCGGTCCTCGGGCGAGAACCCGAGGTCGCGGTTGAGGCCGAAGCGGACGTTGTCGCCGTCGAGCACGTAGGCAGCGACGCCGCGGTCGGCCAGCGCCGCCTCCACCGCGATGGCGATGGTGCTCTTGCCCGATCCCGACAGCCCGGTGAACCAGAGCGTCGCCGGCGCGTGTCCGAGGATCTCGGCCCGTCGGCGGGCGGTCACCTGGCTGTGGCTCCAGGTGATGTTCTCGGATCGGGGCTCGCTCACCCGTCTCCGCCAGCTCGACGCCCGAGCAGGAAGCCGCGCTCGACGAGCAGCGTCACGATCGCCTCGACGCACGCGGGCACGTCGTTGGCGACGGTGTCGAGCACGAGGTCCGCGCCGCTCGGTGGGTCGTACGGTGCGCTGACGCCGGGCAGCTCTTCGATCTCGCCGCGGTCCGCGGCCTCGTACAGCCCGCTGGTGTCACGCTCGCGGCACACCTCGAGCGGCGCGTCGAGGAACACCTCGACGAAGCGATCGGGGCCGACGAGCTCGCGGGCACGCTGGCGCACCGGCGCCTCGGGTGCCACCAGCGCCGCGAGGCAGATGAGCCCCTGGTCGTTGAGCAGGCGCGCCACCTCGGTGCTGCGCCGCAGGTTCTCGGAGCGATCGGCGTGGCCGAAGCCGAGATCGCGGCTGATGCCGAGGCGGAGGTTCTCGCCGTCGAGTCGCACCGTCGCTCGGCCGCGCTCGAAGAGCCGTCGCTCGAGGGCGACCGCGATGGTCGACTTCCCTGCACCGGTGAGGCCGGTGAGCAGCACCGTGCACGGCTTCTGCCCGTAGCGAGCTTCGCGCTCGTCGGCGGTGATGGAGCTGCTGTGCCCCGTGAGGTGCGCGTCTGGCCGAGCGTCCCAGCCGCTGGCCTCGGCATCGATCATCCCAGCGCCGACGGTCGCGTTCGACAGGCGGTCGACGAGGATGAACGCGCCGGTCACGCGGTTCTCGGCGTAGGGGTCGAACAGCAGCGGCTCGTCGGCCACGACCGTGCAGCGGCCGATCTCGTTGAGCTCGAGGGTCGGCGCGACGACGTTGTCGAGGGAGTTGATGTCGATGCGGTGGTGGACCGTCTGCACGTGGGCGTTGCTGCGGCGGTTGGCCTGCTGCAGCAGGTACTGCTTGCCGGGCACCATCGGCTCCTCGGCCATCCACACCACCGTGGCGTCGACCTCGTACGCGCGCTGTGCCGGTCGGCCGGGGTGCACGAGGAGATCGCCGCGGCTGATGTCGACCTCATCGGCGAGGGTGACGGTGACGGCCCGACCGGGCCCGGCGACGGGGAGGTCGCCGTCGTAGGTCACGATGCGCTCGACGCGAGAGCGCACACCGCTGGGCAGCACCTCGATCTCGTCGCCGGGTCGCAGCACGCCGCCGGAGATGGTGCCGGCGAACCCCCGGAAGTCGAGGTCGGGACGCACGACGAGCTGCACCGGCATGCGCAGGTGCTCCAGGTCGGCGTCCTCATCCACGTTGACCGTCTCGAGGTGCTCGAGCAGCGCCGGGCCGTCGTACCAGTCCAGGTTCTCGCTCGGCTCAACGACCCAGTCGCCCTTGAGCGCGGACATCGGGATGAAGACCGGGTCCTTGATGCCGACGCGCTCGGCGACCGTCGTGCGGTACTGCGCGCAGAGCTCGTCGTAGCGCGCCTGCGACCAGTCGACGAGGTCCATCTTGTTCATGGCCACGACGATGTGGCGGATGCCGAGCAGCGCGGCGAGGTAGCTGTGCCGCTTGGTCTGCTCGAGGATGCCGTGGCGTGCATCCACGAGGATGATCGCCAGCTGGCACGTGGATGCGCCGGTGACCATGTTGCGCGTGTACTGCTCGTGGCCCGGCGTGTCGGCGATGATGAACTTCCGCCGAGCGGTGGAGAAGTAGCGGTACGCGACGTCGATCGTGATGCCCTGCTCGCGCTCGGCCTTGAGGCCGTCCATGAGCAGCGCCAGGTCGAGCTCCTCGCCCGCGGAGCCGATGCTGGCCGAGTCTGACTCGAGCGCGGCGAGCTGGTCCTCGTAGATCATGTGCGAGTCGTGCAGCAGGCGACCGATGAGCGTGGACTTGCCGTCATCGACGCTGCCGCACGTGAGGAACCGCAGCAGGTCCTTGTTCTCGTGCTCCTGCAGGTAGGCGAGGATGTCGGTGGCGATGAGGTCGGACTTGTGCGACATCAGAAGTAGCCCTCTCGCTTCTTCTCCTCCATCGACCCGGACTGGTCGTAGTCGATGACACGACCCTCTCGCTCCGATCGGGTGGCGAGCAGCATCTCCTGGATGATGTCGGGAAGCGTCGCAGCCTCGGACTCGACCGCACCCGACAGCGGGTAGCAGCCCAGGGTGCGGAACCGGATCCACCGCTGCTGGGCGACCTCGTCCTGCTCGAAGCGGAAGCGGTCGTCGTCGACCATGATCAGCACGCCGTCGCGATCGACCACCGGGCGGGGCGCCGCGTAGTACAGCGGCACGATCGGGATGTCCTCGAGGTAGATGTACTGCCAGACGTCGAGCTCGGTCCAGTTGCTGATCGGGAACACCCGGATGCTCTCCCCAGGGCTCACGCGGCCGTTGTAGATGCTCCACAGCTCGGGGCGCTGGTTCTTCGGATCCCACCGGTGGTTGCGGTCGCGGAACGAGAACACGCGCTCCTTGGCCCGGCTCTTCTCCTCGTCGCGCCGCGCCCCGCCGAACGCGGCGTCGAAGCCGTGATCAGACAGCGCCTGCTTGAGCGCCTGCGTCTTCATGATGTCGGTGTAGTTCTTCGACCCGTGGTCGAACGGGTTGATGCCCTGCGAGAGGCCCTCGGGGTTGGAGTGCACCAACAGCTCGATGCCGAGATCCTTCGCCGTCTGGTCCCGGAAGGCGATCATGTCGCGGAACTTCCACGTCGTGTCGATGTGCAGCAGCGGGAACGGGATCTTGCCGGGGTGGAAGGCCTTGCGCGCCAGGTGCAGCATGACCGAGCTGTCCTTGCCGATGCTGTACATCATCACGGGCCGCTCGAACTGAGCGACCACCTCCCGGATGATGTGGATGCTCTCCGCCTCGAGCTGCTTGAGGTGCGTGAGGTGGAGCTCGTCCAGCAGCGCCTGATCCGCCATGGTGCCTCCTTGGGCGAACGGCGATTCTCGCATACCCGGGCGCTACGGTGCCCGCCCATGACCGACGACGCCACCCGACCCGAGGACCACCGCCTGGCCGCCGAGCTCGCCGGGCGCGCCGGCGCCCTGCTGATCGAGCTGCGGGCCCGCCTGGCCGGCGAAGGCGCGGAGGGCGCCGAGCTCAAGGCGCAGGGCGACGCCCGGGCCCACGAGCTCCTCATGGCGGCGCTGGCGGATGCCGTACCGGGCGACGCCGTCCTCTCCGAGGAGGGCAGCGACGACCTGGCTCGCCTCGATGCCCGCCGGGTGTGGATCGTCGATCCCCTCGACGGCACCCGCGAGTTCTCCGAGGCGCCCCGCAGCGACTGGGCGGTGCACGTGGCGCTGTGCCTCGACGGCGTCCCCGTCGCCGGCGCCGTGGCCCTGCCGGCGCTCGACCTCGTGCTGGGCACCGACCCGCCGGCGACGCTCGCTGCCCCGGTCGACGGCCCGCCCCGCGTGATCGTGAGCAGGTCCCGGCCGCCGGCGGCGGCCACGTTCCTCGCCGAGCGCCTGGGCGGCGAGCTGGTCGAGATGGGCTCCGCCGGCGCCAAGGCGATGGCGGTCCTGCGAGGTGAGGCGGATGTCTATGCGCACAGCGGGGGCCAGTACGAGTGGGACTCGTGCGCGCCGGTGGCCGTCGCGCTCGCCGCCGGGCTGCACGCCAGCAGGATCGACGGCTCGCCGCTCACCTACAACCACACCGACCCCTACCTGCCGGACCTGCTCATCTGCCGGCCGGAGCTGGCTTCGGCCGCGCTCGAGGCGCTCGCCGCGTTCGAGGGCTGAGCTGTGGAGCTCAAGGCGATCCGGTACGAGGTCGCGGAGCGGGTCGCGACCATCACGCTCGACCGGCCCGATCGGCTCAACGCCTGGACCGGACGGATGCACCACGAGTACCGGTGGGCGATCGAGCAGGCCGAGGGCGACCAGGAGGTCCGCGTCATCGTGGTGACCGGCGCCGGCCGCGGCTTCTGCGCTGGCGCCGATGCCGCTGCGCTCGAAGGCCACGTGGCGCGCGGCGGCTACGACGCTGGGCTGCCGAGCGAGCCCCCGATGCCCGGCTACGGGGTGCGTGGGGACTTCGACCACGACTTCGCGTTCCACCTCGGCCTCGAGACACCGGTGCTCGCGGCGCTCAACGGGCCCGCCGCGGGCGTCGGCCTGGTGCTCGCCTGCTACTGCGACCTCCGGTTCGCTGCTGCCGGGGTGAAGCTGACGACCGCGCACGGGCGCCTGCACCTTCCAGCGGAGTACGGGCTCTCGTGGCTGCTGCCGCGCCTGATCGGCCTGGGTCCGGCGATGGACCTGCTGCTGTCGAGCCGCGTGGTGCTCGCCGAGGAGGCGCTCTCGCTCGGACTCGTCAACCGCGTCGTGGCCGCCGACGACCTGCTCCCCACCACCTACGAGTACGCGCGGGTCCTCGCCCACGAGATCTCTCCCGGCTCGCTCGCTGCCACCAAGCGCCAGGTGTACGGCGACCTCCTCGGCGGCCCCGGCAGCCTCGGAGGATCGATCACCGATGCCACCGACCGGCTCGAGTCGATGATGGCCGAGCCCCCGTTCGCCGAGGGCGTGCGCGCGCTGCGCGAGAAGCGTCCGCCGCGCTACTGAGCGCGACACCGTCTCACCCTCCGCGCGAGCCCTCTCGATCTGACCCCCTGAATGGCTGCTTCGCAGCACCCAGCGCCGCAATTTCAGCGACGTGGGTGGGGCGTGGGAGGATCTTCGGGTGGGGGATGCGACGACAGAGGTCACCGTTGGTGCGCCCGCCGACCTGGTGCTCGGCTCCTTCAGCGACGAGCCGCCGTGGCTGATCGCACCAGGGCAGCAGCCGTGGGGCCAGCACGTCGAGGCGCTGCGGTGGCGCTCGCGTCGTCTGGTGCCGGAGCTGATCCGCCCCCACCGGGTCCCGCACCTCCGCCGCATGGTCCACGTGACGAGCCGCTTCGGCACCGCGCTGGCGCTCTGGGCCGCAGTCGAGCGACCCAAGGGCGGCTCGACGTCGAAGGCCGGCGTGTCGCGCCGCCTGCGCATCGCGGCCGAGCACCTCGGGCCGACCTACATCAAGCTCGCCCAGATCATCTCCTCGGGTGAGGGGATCTTCCCCGAGGAGCTCGTCAGCGAGTTCAAGATGTGCCGCGACCGCGTGCCGCCCGAGCCGTTCGCGGTGGTGCGGCGCGTCGTGGAGGAGGACCTCGGCGCGCCGCTGGAGGTGCTGTTCTCCTCGTTCGATCCGTCGCCGATCGCAGCAGCATCGATCGCCCAGGTGCACGGTGCGACGCTGCGCACCGGCGAGCGGGTCGTGGTCAAGGTGCAGCGCCCATCGGTCGAGCGCCACGTCACCGCCGACCTCGAGGTCATGGCGTGGTTGGCGCCGTTCCTCGTCGGCCGCATCCCGATCAGCGCGCTCGCCAACCCGCCGGCGCTCGTGGAGCTGTTCGCGGAGACGATCGTGGAGGAGCTCGACTTCCGGATGGAGGCCGAGAACATGCTCGACGTGGCGCGCTCCTTCGCGGATCTCGGCCAGCGCTCGTACGTCATCCCCCGTCCGCACCCCTCGCTCGTGACTCGCCGGGTGCTGGTGATGGAGCGCCTCGACGGGTTCGCGTTCGACGACGTCGTCGGCATGCAGGCCGCGGGCGTCGACACCACCGCGGTGGTGCGTGCCGGCATGATCGGCTTCCTCGAGGGCGCGATGCTCCAGGGCATCTTCCACGGCGACCTGCACGGCGGGAACCTCATGGTCCTGCCCGACGGACGCACGGGCCTGCTCGACTTCGGCATCACCGGCCGGATGGACGAGGTGAAGCGCCTCGCCTTCCTGCGGCTGCTCATCGGCGGGACGATGAACGATGTGCGCATCCAGCTCGAGGCGCTGCGCGACCTCGGCGCGCTGCCGGCGGACGCCGACCTCGACGCCATCACCGTGGACCTCGGCCTCGACCAGCCACCGGTCGACCCGACCACGATGGACCCCGACGTGCTCGTCGCGGAGATCCAGCGCATCGTGAAGGCCCTGCTGGGCTACGGCGCGCGCTTCCCGAAGGAGCTCATGCTCTTCGTGAAGAACATGGTGTTCCTCGACGGCGCCATCGCCACGCTCGCCCCAGAGCTCGACCTCTTCAAGGAGATCGAGCACCTGTCGATGTACTTCGCCGAAGCACACGGCGAGCGCATCGCGGCGCAGATCGGGGTCGACCCGTCGGCCTACGAGGTCGACATGACCGGCATCAAGGGGAGCTTCGGCGTGGACGCGGGCGTCGAGTCGCTGACCTACAAGGAACTCCAGGAGCGCCGCGCGCTGATCCGCGAGCGCCTGTCGCACCAGCCCAAGGGTCGGCGACGCCGCAAGGGCTGAGCGCGACGAACGAGTACCGTCGCGGCGTCATGCGGTTGCTCGTCGCGCGCTGCCAGGTCGACTACGCCGGGAGGCTCACCGCCCACCTCCCGTTGGCGCCGCGGCTCATCATGTTCAAGGCCGACGGCTGCGTGGCGATCCACGCAGATGGCGGGGCGTACAAGCCGCTCAACTGGATGAACGCCCCCAACGTCGTGGTCGAGGGGACGAACGACGACGGCCACCGCCAGATCGTGGTGCGCAACCCCAAGGGCGAGCAGCTCACCATCACGGTCACCGAGGTCCTCGCCGAGGTCGACCACGAGCTCGGCGCCGACCCGGGGCTGCGCAAGGACGGCGTCGAGGCCCACCTCCAGGAGCTGCTCGCCGCCAACCCCGCCGCGATCGACGACGGGCTGCGCCTCGTGCGTCGGGAGTACCCCACCGACGTCGGGCCCGTCGATCTCCTGTGTCGCGACGCCAGCGGCGCGGCGGTGGCGATCGAGATCAAGCGGCGCGGCGAGATCGACGGCGTCGAGCAGCTCACGCGCTACCTCGAGTTCCTCAACCGCGACCCGATGCTGCGCCCGGTGCGCGGCGTCTTCGTGGCGCAGGTGATCAAGCCGCAGGCCCGCGTGCTGGCGACCGATCGCGGCATCGCGTGGCTCGAGGTCGACTACGACGAGCTGCGCGGCATCGAGTCCGACGAGCTCCGGCTCTTCTGACGACCATCGACGTGCGCCGCATCACGATCCCCGACCCGACCCGACGACTCCTCGAGCTCGCCGGCGTGAGCGCGCTGGCGATCGCTCAGCCGGTGCTCGCAGACCTCGCCGACGATCCGGGCACGTTCGTGCTGCGCCGCACCACGCCGGTGGAGATCGCCGCGTTCACCGCGATCCTCCTCCTCGCCCCGCCGCTGATCGCGTGGGGCATCGAGGAGCTGGCGCGAAGGCTGCAACGTCGCGCTGTCGTGCCGCTGCACGGGATCCTCCTCGCTGCCGCAGCGCTCCTCTGGGCCATGCAGCTCGCAGCCGAGGCAGATCTCACGAGGCTCCTCGCAGTCGCGCTCGCCGTCGGTGCCGCCGCGGCGGTGGGCCTCAGCGCGCATCGACCTGCCACGCGCTCCATCCTCAGCTCGCTCAGCGTCCTCGTACCGGGGCTCGCTGCCTGGTTCCTCCTGGTGTCACCCGTCGCGGACGTCCCGTTCGGGGGTGGCGGCGCGGCCCCGAGCGCGCAGTCGGTGCCCGGCGAGCACCCGCCGATCGTGTTCATCGTCTTGGACGAGCTGCCGACGCTGTCGCTGATGGATCGCTCGGGGACGATCAGCGGCGCGCGCTACCCGGCCTTCGCCAGCCTCGCGGGCACCGCCACCTGGTACCGCAACCACACCGTCATCGCGCCCGGCACCGCCTACTCGCTCCCGGCGATCGTGACGTCGACGGAGCCCGAGTTCCGCAAGCTGCCCGCAGCAGCCCACCATCCGGTGAACCTCTTCTCGCTGCTCGCGCCGACCTACGAGCTCCACGTGATCGAGCCGGAGTGGCTCTGCGCACCGGAGCTGGGGTGCAACGCGCCGAACGCCGGCGGCTCGGGCCTCGCCGGCCTCGTGCACGATGCCTGGCGCCTGCTCGCCGAGCGCGTCGTCCCCGGCGCGGAGTCCGCGACGTCGACCGTTGCGGGCAACGATCCCGGCGCGGTGTTCGTCGGCGACGAGGAGCTGGTGCTCGCCGCGCCGCAGGCGCTGGACTCGTTCATCGACGGTCTCGGCCGCAGCGAACGGCCGCGTCTCGACTACATCCACGCGCTCGCCCCGCACCAACCGTGGCGGTTCCTGCCCGACGGCCGCGAGCACGGCGGCAGGGAGCTCGAGGCCTCGTTCCTCGGCGGGTGGTCCGACGATCGAGCAGCGGAGGCGAACCGCGTCCGCCACCTGCTCCAGCTGCAGTGGGCCGACGCGCAGCTCGGCCGGATCCTGGAGCGCCTCGAGGACCTCGGCGTGCTCGACGAGTCGCTCGTGGTCGTGACCGCTGATCACGGCGTCGCCTTCCGAGGAGGCGCGTCGCTGCGCGCGAGCGGCCCCGACACCCTCCACGAGATCTACTGGGCACCGCTGCTGGTGAAGCTCCCCGGGCAGCGCGCTGGAAGCATCGTGGACGCGCCGGTGACGTCGCTCGACGTGCTGCCGACCGTTCTGGCCGAGGCGAACATGCCACCTCGCCCCGGAGTCCTCGGCGTCGCGCTCGACCCGAGCCGTCCCCCTGAGCGCGACGGCGACCGCCGGGTGTGGGTGGGCTCGAACACCGAGCTCGCAGCCGATGCCCGGTTCACCACCATCGACGGCGATCGCTGGTTCGCTGCGCTGCTGGACAGCGCGGCACGCAACCCCGGGCCCCTTCCGCTCGACGTCTACCGGCAGGGCCCGAACGGCGACCTGATCGGGAGCGCCGTCGCCGAGCTTCGCATCCGTCCCAGCGAGCTCGACCCGACCGTCGACGGCATCGAGCGCTTCGACGCCGTCGACGCGACGGGGCCCTCGCCGCCGACGTGGATGGAGATCACGCTGCCCCCGGGCGAGCCGACCGAGCTCGCGATCGCGCTCAACGGCACGGTCGCCGCCACGCCGCTGGCACGCTCCGGGGGCGACGGACGGCGCGCGGTCGCGGTGCTGCCGCCCTCGCTGCTGGTGGATGGTCGCAACGAGCTGGCGATCTACGCCGTCGAGCGTGGCGACGGGGGCCGACGGGTGCTGGTGGGTGGGCCCATCAGCTGAGGAGCGCAGCGGGGCGCTCGCAGGTCAGCGGACCGTGCACCGACCGTTGTCGAGCACCACGCGCCCGTCCTCGCCGGTGGTCTGGAAGATGGCGCCGTCGCCGTCGTCCCACATCGACACGGTGAGCGACTCGCCCGGCATCACCGGGGAGCTGAAGCGCCCCTCCATGCCGCCGAAGCGCGCCGGGTCGCTGTCGCACAGGGCGTGCAGCAGTGCGCGGCCGGTGAAGCCGTAGGTGCACAGGCCGTGGAGGATGGGCCGGTCGAAGCCGGCCATCTTGGCGAACTCCGGGTCGGAGTGCAGCGGGTTGCGGTCGCCCGACAGGCGGTAGAGCAGCGCCTGGTCGATGCGCGTCTGGTAGGTGACCTGGTGGTCCGGGGCGCGCTCCGGCGCCTCGTTGCGTGCGCCCGATGGCCCCCGGTCGCCGCCCCAGCCGCCCTCGCCGCGCAGGAACGCGGCGAAGCGGTTCTGGAACAGCGGCTCGCCCGTGCCCTCCAGCGTCGTCTCGATCTCGAGCTCGACCACCGCACCCTTGCCCTTGTCGAAGATGCCGGTGATCTGGGCGACCGACACCGCCGTGCCCTCGACGGGGATCTCGCGGTGCAGCACGATCCCCTGCTCGCCGTGCACGAGCATCGCCGGGTTGAACGAGCCGATGGTGCGCATCGCGCTCATGATCCCCCCAGCGAGCACGACCGCCTGCGTGGGCAGCGCACGCTGCTCGATGCCGTTGGAGTTCTCGGTGGTGAACGCCAGCTCCTCGGTGCCGGCCCCGACGCCGAGCGCGTAGAGCAGGCAGTCCTTCGACGTCCAGGTGGTGGTGGCGGGCTCACCCTTGGTGCCGACGGCATCGGGGTTGATGGGCATGTCATCTCCTCACTGCTCACACCCGCGTTCTGGGTCGGGTGGTGGGTGGCGGGTGGTCAGTCGGTTCGGTCGCGGCCGGACATGTCGGCGTTCGGTCGGGCGTGCGCGACCAGCTCGCTGACGATCGCACCCAGCTCGAGCGGGTCCTCGACCGGGGTCGCGGTCGGGCCGCGATGCCATCCCTCCGACACCGAGATGGCGCGTCCGGAGACGTCGAAGACCCGTCCGGTCACGGCGCTGGACTCGGGGCTGGCCAGCCAGGTGACGATGGGTGCGATCCAGCGCGGCGCCATCTGCTCCTTGACATCGTCTGGCGCCTGTCCCATGCCGAGGTTCTCGGTCATCCGCGTGAGCGCCGCGGGGGCGATGGCGTTGACCGTCACGCCGTAGCGTGCCAGCTCCATCGCTGCGATGATCGTGAACGACGCGATGCCGGCCTTGGCCGCGCCGTAGTTGGTCTGGCCGATGTTGCCGTAGATGCCCGACGGGCTCGACGTGTTGATGACGCGAGCGACGACGTCATCGCCCGCCTTCGAGCGCTCACGCCAGTGGTTGGCGGCGTGGTGGGTGGGGGCGAACGTGCCCTTGAGGTGCACGGTGATGACCGCGTCCCACTCGGCCTCGGTCATGTTGACCAGCATCCGGTCGCGCAGGATGCCGGCGTTGTTCACGAGCACGTCGAGGCGCCCGAAGGTGTCGACGGCCTGCGCCACGAGCCGCTGCGCGCCGTCCCACGTGGAGATGTCGTCGAAGCTCGCCGCCGCCTCGCCGCCGAGGGCGACGATCTCGTCGACCACCTCCTGCGCCGGCCCCTGCGCACGGCCGTCGCCGTCCATCGACCCGCCGAGGTCGTTGACCACGACCTTCGCACCGGTGCGCGCCAGCAGAAGGGCGTGCTCCCGCCCGATGCCGCGCCCTGCGCCCGTCACGATGCACACACGGCCTTCGTTGATCGGTACCACGGTCCCCCCTCGGGCCTCGGCCAGCTGGCCCATCATGGCGCGCGGACACGGCGCATCGCCCGTCGAGTCGCCGGTGGCGACTACCGCGGCTCCGCCGGTCGTGCCAAGGTGGTGGGCCATGCCCAGAGCCCGCACCCTCGGTCTCGTCGCCGCGATCGTCCCCGCCGTGCTGCTCGCGCTGGTCATCGGCGGGTGGGCGCTCGACACCACCGTCCACGCCGGCCAGACGATGCGCAACGTCGAGCTCGAGGGCCACGCCGTGGGAGGCCTGGCCGATGCCGAGCTCTTCGATGCGCTCGCGCAGGTCGACGAGGACCTCGCCGACGCGGTGGTGACCGTCAAGACGCCCGCCGGCGACCTCGAGTCCACCGCGGGCGAGGTCGGCCTCGTGCTGGACCAGACGGCCACGCGGCTGACCCTGCGCAACGTCGGGCGCGACGGCGCGATGGCTTCACGACCGGCGCGGTGGCTCGGCTCGATGCTGGACCCGCTCGAGGGCCACGCCGACTTCACGATCAGCTCCGGAACGCTCGCCGCAGCGATGGAGCAGATCGTGGCGGAGAACAAGCAGGAGCCGGTCGAGCCGAGCATCGAGCTGGTCGACGGCGAGCTGGCAGCGGTGCCGGGCGTGGCCGGGGCCACCCTCGACCTCGCCGAGCTCGCGCGGCGCCTCGAGGCGGCAGCGGAGACAGGTGGGCTGCCGGTCACCGTCGAGGTCGGCCTCGTCGAGGTCCTGCCCGACCTCGACGACGAGGTGGCGGTGCAGCTCGCGTCGGAGGCGAACGCCCTCACCGCGGAACCGCTGGTGGTGCGCATCGGTGACGAGACCCGCGAGGTCACCACCGGGCAGCAGCGCACCTGGCTCGCCAGCGAGCTCACCGGCGAGCGGCTCGTCCTCTCGCCGATCGACGACGCGATCGAGACCGACCTCGAGGAGCTGTTCGGCGACCTCGAGGCGATGCCGACGCCCGCCACGTTCGACATCGACCGCAGCGGCGAGGCGCCGGTGCCGGTCGTGCTCGACGGCACCGCCGGCCAGCGGTGCTGCGCGGAGGACGCCGCCAGCATCGTGTTCGACGCGCTCATCGCCGATGAGCACGAGGTCGCCGTGGGCCTCGGCGAGGTGCAGCACGAGAACGACCGAGCGTGGGCCGAGGGCCTCGGCATCAAGGAGCTGGTCGGCTCGTTCACCACCAACCACGGCTGCTGCGAGGGAAGGGTGCAGAACATCCACCGGATCGCGGATCTCACCCGCGGCGTCATCATCCCGCCTGGCGAGGTGTTCTCCGTGAACGACTTCGTCGGCCGGCGCACCACCGCCAACGGGTTCGTCTCCGCCGGCGTGATCAAGAACGGCGTCTTCGACGAGGACGTCGGCGGCGGCATCTCCCAGTACGCGACCACGCTGTTCAACGCCGCGTTCTTCGCCGGTCTCGACTTCGACGCCTACCAGAGCCACTCGATCTACATCTCGCGCTACCCCTACGGGCGCGAGGCCACCCTCTCGTTCCCCGCACCTGATCTGCAGGTCCGCAACAGCACCGAGCACGCCGTGCTGCTGTGGCCCACCTACACCGACACGTCGATCACCATCGAGCTGTACTCCACCAAGACGGTCGTGGGAGAGCAGACGGGCCAGAGCGAGGCACCATCGGGGCGCTGCACCCGGGTCACCACCGAGCGCACGCGCACCTGGGTGGCCGACGGGCGCACCGAGGTGGACACCGTGCACGCCGTCTACCGCCCAGCTGAGGGCGTCAACTGCTGAACCGCTCCGGCGGCGACTCGACAGCAGCGACGCGGCCGCCCACACTGGAGCGCACCGCAGAGGACCTCCCGGGGGAGACGATGGCCGACGAGCTTGACCTCGACATCGAGTTCGCGCCGCGCATGAGCGACAGCGACGCGCTGATGTGGAGCATCGAGAAGGACCCGATGCTGCGCAGCACCATCACCAGCGTCGTGCTCCTCGACCAGGCACCGGACCGCGACCGCCTGGTGCGCCTGGTCGAGCGCGCCTCTCGCGTCGTGCCTCGGCTTCGCCAGCGGGTGCGCGGCCACCCGTACTCCGTCGCGCCGCCGCGCTGGGAGATCGACCCCCACTTCGACCTCGACTACCACCTCCGGTTCATGTCGCTCAGCGGCGATGCCACCGAGGCCGACGTGCTCGCCATGGCGCAGCCGCTGGCCATGCAGGGGTTCGACCGCGCTCGGCCGCTGTGGGAGTTCCACATCGTCAGCGGATTGGCTGACGGGCGCGCCGCGATCATCCAGAAGGTGCACCACGCCATCACCGACGGCGTGGGCGGCGTGAAGCTCCAGCTCGAGCTGCTCGACCTCGAGCGCCACCCCACCGAGGAGCGCCCGATGCCCGACGCACCGGCGCCGCACGTGGCCGGTGAGGTGGAGCGGGCGTTCGACGCGCTCGCCTTCGAGGCCCGCCGCCAAGCCGGTGCGGTGCTCGACACCACGCGCCAGATCGGTGCAGGGCTCGGCGACGCGGCGCGTGATCCGGTGGGCGCCATGCTCGCCGTGGCTGGCACCGCGACGTCGGTGGCGAGGTGGCTGCTGCCGACGACGCGGCCCCTCAGCCCGCTGATGGGCAAGCGGTCGCTGTCGGTGCACTTCGACACCATCACCCTGCCGCTGGGCGAGCTCAAGGCAGCGGCGCGCGTCTCGGGCGGCAAGCTCAACGACGCCTTCGTCGCCGGGGTCATCGGCGGCTTCCAGGCCTACCACGAGAAGCGCGGCACACCGATCGAGCGGCTGCGCATGGCGATGCCCATCAACGTGCGCACCGACGAGACGGCGAACAAGGCCGGCAACCAGTTCTCGCCGTCGCGCTCGGAGGTCCCTGCCGACCTGCCCGATCCGATCGCCCGCATGACCGCGGTGCGCGAGCTCGTCGAGAGCCTGCGCCACGAGCCGGCGCTCGCGCTCACCGAGCCGCTCGCGGGCCTCCTCAGCCGGCTGCCGACGTCGATCACCACCAGCGTCTTCGGCGCCATGCTGCGCGGCATCGACTTCACCACCAGCAACGTGCCGGGGGCGCCGTTCCCGGTGTACCTGGCCGGGGCGATGGTGGAGGCGCAGTTCGCGTTCGGCCCCATGGCCGGCGCGGGGGCGAACATCACGCTGCTCAGCTACCAGGACGAGGTGCACATCGGCGTCAACGTCGACCCGGCGGCCGTCGACGATCCCGAGCTCCTCATGGACTGCCTGCGCGACGCGTTCGCCGAGCTCCGCGCCTTGGCGTGAGCCGCCGCGCCGCCACGTTGGTGGCTGGCGGGCCTCCTCCGTAGGCTCCGGACCGTGCTCACCACCGACGTCGCCGTGGTCGGCGCCGGTCCTGCGGGCACGGCGGCGGCCATCGCGCTGGCTCGCCACGGGCTGCGGACCACCGTGCTCGACAAGGCGACGTTCCCACGCGACAAGACGTGCGGTGACGGCATCACCACCCTGGCGATCCGCGAGCTCGAGTCGCTCGGGTTCTCGCCTGCGTCGGTCCCATCGTGGACCGAGGTGCACCGGCTGTGGCTGAGCAGCCCGTCGCGGCGCACCTGGACGTTCGACCTGCCCGAGGGCGTCGGGACCTACGCCGCGGTCGCTCCCCGCCTCGAGCTGGATGCCGCGCTCGTGGACCTCGCCCGGGCGGCCGGTGCAGAGGTGCTCGAGGGTCGTGCGGTCACCGGCGCCACCGAGCACCCCGACCGCGTCGTGCTGGAGGTCGACGGCGGCGAGGCGGAGGACGTCCATGCCCGCTACGTCATCGGCGCCGACGGGATGTGGTCGCCGCTGCGCAAGCACCTCGGCGTCGCCCGCCCCGGCTACCTCGGCGAGTGGCACGCGTTCCGGGCGTACGTGTCCGATGTCCACCCGCGTGCGGGGCGCGACTTCTTCATCTGGTTCGAGCCCGACCTGCTCCCCGGCTACGTGTGGTCCTTCCCGCTGCCGGGGCGGCGCGCGAACGTCGGCTTCGGCATCCAGCGCGGCGGGCGCTGGACGGTCGCCGACATGCGCTGGCTGTGGCCGGAGATCCTGGCGAGGCCGCACATCCGCAGCGTGCTGGGCCCCGCGGCGACGATCGAGGGCACGCACCGAGCCTGGCCGATCCCCGCCGCGGTCGACGAGCAGATCCCCACCACTCGCCGAGCGCTGTTCGTCGGCGATGCCATCGCCGCGGCGGATGTGATGACCGGCGAGGGCATCGGGCAGGCGCTGCTCACGGGCCGGTGGGCGGCTGACGCCATCGCTGCCGCGGGGCCGACCAACCCCGAGGTGGCGGTCGAGCGCTACCGGCGCACGCTGGCGCACGACCTGGTGCCCGATCACCGCATGGCGGCGCTGCTGGAGCGAGCGCTCGCGCACCGCAAGGGAGCGCGCACCGCCATCGCGCTCGCCGGGACGAGCGACTGGACGCGCCGGAACTTCGCCCGGTGGCTGTTCGAGGACTACCCACGCGGGATCCTGCTGACACCGGGGCGCATCCGGTGCGACACGTTCACTCGCCCGGGCGGCTTCCGCACCCCCTGACACCCGCTCGCTGAACGCCCGCCCCGAACCCCTGTGCGCACGGGTTCAGCGGAAGGGGCCGGTGACCTCGAAGGTGGTGCCCGGGTTGCGCTGGGAGCTGAAGTACAAGCGAGAGCCGTCCGGGCTGAACGCCGGGCCGGTGACCTCCGAGAAGCTCACGCCGTCGACCTGCGCGACGGCGCTGGTGACGCCGGCGGGCGTGATGAGCACGACCTGCATGTCGCCGCCGTCCTCGGCGACGAACAGGTCGCCCATCGCCCCGATGGTGATGTTGTCGACGCCGGTGAGGATGGGGTTCACGTTCGTGTCGTCGTCGTAGACGATCTCGAGCGTGTCGTCGGCGGGCCGGTAGCGCCACACGCGGTTGTCGCCCTTGGTCGTGAAGTGGATCCAGCCGTTGGCGTGCTCGATGCCCTCGCCGCCGCTGAACACCTTCGTGCCGGGGACCTGGTGGCGACACGAGGTGGTCGTGGCGCTCGGATCGGGCACCACGTCCCACCCGAGCACGCCACCGACCTCGGTCATGACCTCGAGCACGCCGGCGGACAGGTCCTCGGCGACAGCTGGTGTGAACCGGTAGAGGCCGCCGTCGCTGCGATCCTCGGAGAGGTACACCTTCCCCGTGGCGGGGTCGACCGCGGCGGCCTCGTGTGTGAGCTTGCCCATCGCCGGTCGGGCGACTGCGGGCGCGACACCGGTCGGGTCGCACTCCCAGATCATGCCGCGCGACACCTCCTCACCGGTCAGCCACGTGCCCCACGGCGTGGCCCCGCCGCCGCAGTTGCGGTCGGTTCCCGAGCAGATGCTGCCGGCGGCGACGATCGCGCCCGTCGAGTCGAACTCGACACGTCCCACACCGCCGCCCGGGGCGCCGGCCTCGTTGTTGGAGACGTAGATCCAACCGCCCGAGGGTGTGGGGAAGCACGCGCCGCCGTCGGGGTTGGGGTGCCACAGGTAGCCGGTGGTGCCGACTTCGACACCGGTGGTGGCGACGATGCGCGAGGTGAACCCGGTCGGGAGCTTGAGGCCGTCCGCGTTGGCTGCCTGCAGCGGCCCGTAGCCGGTGAACGGCGGCTTCTTCTTCCTGCACGACCGGGCGAAGACACCTGGGGCGATGAGGATCGCAGCGGCGCCGGTCCCGCTCATCCTGAGGAACGCTCTCCTCGGTAGCGCCGCGTCCTGAGCCATCACGCCCTCCACCCCATCGGCGCGCTGCCGACGGCCTCTTGCATCGACACCTTGCCACGCAGCCTTGAGCGAGGCGCCCGCGACGGCGGACCCCCGCCGATCGCCGCGGCGGGCGCGCTACGTTGCCGGCCACGATCCGCCCCGCGGCGGCGCAGCGTGGGAGGAGCGCGATCGATGACCGGCGAGCTCAGCGACGAGGAGCAGCACCGCCGACGCGCGGCGGTGAAGGACCTCATGCCGCACGCACCGTTCATGGGGTGGCTGGGCATCACGTTCGACCGCTACGAGCCCGATGACGTGGTGCTGCGGGTGCCGTTCCGAGAGGAGCTCACCAACGACGGCACCTTCTACCACGGAGGGGTCGTGGCGTCCGCGATCGACACCGCGGGTGCGGCGGCCGCGTGGTCGAACCACGACTTCACGAAGGGCAGCCGCGCCTCGACGATCTCGATGACGGTGCAGTTCGTGGGGGCGTGCAAGCGCAGCGACCTGCGCTGCGAGGCGCGCACGGTGAAGCGGGGCCGGGAGCTCATCTTCACCGAGATCACCGCCACCGATGCCGACGGCGCAGTCGTGGCGCACGCGGTGCAGACCTACCGCATCGTCTGACCACCGCCCCAGCGCCCCACCGCCGAGATCTCGGTGCACCTACCGGTCCCAACCGGCACCACCACCGAGATTTCGCTGGTGTGGGGAAGGTGCGGTCAGCCGGGGGGAAGGAGGAACGTCGCCATGCCCGAGGTCGGGTCTGTCGTGTAGCCGTCCTGGAAGAGCGGGTCGGCGAGCACCGTGCGCACGTCGTCGGCGAGCACGGACGGATCGACCGCCGAGATGAGCGAGCCGACGCCGAACACCCCGAGCAGGTCGTCGTCGGACAGCGACGCCAGATCGAGGCGGATCGGCGCGCTCGCGTCCGTCGGGCGGTCGCGCTCGGCCGCGGCGACGACGAGCTCGAAGTAGGCCTGGAACGCCGGGGTCCACTCCCCCACCCCGACCTCGGCGGCGACGGCACCGGGTGCCATCCCGGAGATGAGCAGCTCGAGGGGCTCCGGGTCGCTGAGCGTGACCGGCACGCCGTCGACCTGCGCGCGGATGCGCGCCACCACCTCGTCGCGCGGCACCGCGGTGATGGGGACGAACGCCAGCCGGGCATCCTCGTCCTCGGCCACCGCCGCGACGGGACCTCCCAGGACGCGCAGGCGCCGCAGGTCGGTGGTGCCCGGCTCGACGGTGCGGCTGTCGCCGTAGGGGATGTTGTCGCGCTCGACGCGGATGTCGAGCCCGGCGCGCTCGAGGCCGGCGACCAGCGTGGACGTGTGCCAGAACATGGTGCCTTCGGTCGAGATGAGGTACGGCCCGTCATCGGGCGCGGCAGCTGCGGTCTGGTCGATGAGCGCGCCGAGCTCGTCGAAGCGGGCGCCGTCGACGTCGTCGAGGATCGACGGCTGGCCGAAGCCGAGCACGAGCAGCACCGCCAGCGGCCCGAGGCTCACCACCGGGAGCAGATCGACGGCCCGGGCGCGCACGCCATCGGTCAGCGCCTGCAGCGCGCCCCACAGCACCGAGAGCCACACGAACATGCCGAGCGGCCACAGCCACCGGTACCAGTACATGCGCAGCGCGTCCTCGGTCGGCGCGCTGGCGAGCACGATCGCCGCGGCACCCACTGCGACGAAGGCGGTCCCGAGCAGCCGAGCAGTCGAGCGGTCACCTCGCCGGCGCGCCAGCACGAGCAGGGCGACCATCGCGGCCAGGATGGCCACCGCAACGATCCGGTCGAGCACCGACGGCGTCTGCGCCACGCGGAAGATGTCGGTGGTGTGGCTCAGCCACAGCGGCGCGGCGCCGAGCGAGGCGAGGAGGCGGTCGACGCCGTCCGCGAGTCCGAGGCGCCCGCCCTCGCCGTCCAGCACGACGCCGAGGATGTTGCCGAGGTTGCCCTCGCCGGCGACCTGGTCGATGAGCGGCGCGAGCCACAGCAGCACCGCCGCGCCCAGCGACAGCTGCGCGGCGCGCACCAGCGTCGAGCGTCCCGGCGCCGGCGTGACGCCGTCGGCTGGGGAGCCGGTGGCGCGCGCCGAGCGGACCACGAAGGTGGCGCCGAGCGCGCCCCACGCGGTGAGGAGCGCAACAGGAAGCGCGTAGGTGACGTGGTTCTGCACGAGGAAGCTGCCGACGACCACCAGCAGCGGCGCGAGCGCGACGTCGCCGTCGCTCACCGCCCACGCGGTCAGCAGCAGGAGCGCGAAGGCGAGGATGGCGATGTGCGGGTTCCACGGATCGCGCAGGATCTCGCCCCGCAGCGCCCACAGCAGCAGGCCGGTGAGCACACCGGTGAGGGCCAGCAGCGGCAGCCCGCCGCGGCGGTGCGCCACCCACCCGATGCCCCCGAGCACCGCGAGGTTGATCGCGACGGTGCCCAGCAGCATGCCGGTCACGCCACCGAAGATCGCCACGAACGGCGCCAGCAGCCACAGCGTCATCGGGCCGGGGTGGAACACGGACTCGGTGCTGCCGTACTCCGTCGCGGTGGTGTGCATCCCCACCAGCGGCGGGTCGCTGCTGAGCACGTCCTCGACGCGCAGCGACATGACGGCCACGTCCGCGGTGGGCATCCAGCCGCCGCCGAAGGCGACGATCGAGCTCGTGATCACCGGCACGGCCAGCACGAGCGCCACCGCGGCGACGATCAGCGCGCTGCGGCTCGGGCCGCGCCGCGCAGCGGCTGGCTCCTCCGCCTCCGACGGCGGCGTGGCGGCCGGCGCCGACGCCGGAGCGTCGCTCACCCCGCCCAGGCCTTCACCTTCTCGACCAGCTCGACGGGGTCGGACGCGATCGGGGTGATGTTGAGCGTCGTGACACCGGACGCCTTGAACGCCTCGATGCGCTCGCGCACGAAGCCCTCGTCGCCCACCAGGTTGGTGAGGCGCAGGAAGTCCTCGGGCACCTTCGCCGCGGCCTCGTCCTTGCGCCCGTCGAGGTAGAGGTCCTGGATCTCCTTGGCCTCGGCCTCGTAGCCGTAGCGGCAGGCGAGCTGGTTGTAGAAGTTGCGGTCCCGGGCGCCCATGCCGCCGATGTACAGCGCGGCGAGCGGGCGGCCGAAGGCCAGCACGCTGTCGGGGTCGTCGGTGATGCAGACGATGCCGCCGGCGACGGTCTCCATCGGGCCGAGGGCCGCGTCGCGCTTGGCGTAGCCCGCGGCGAGATCCGGGCCCCACACCTCGTCCGCCTTCTCGGGCAGGTAGAAGATCGGCAGCCAGCCGTTGGCCACCTCCGCGGTGAGCGCCACGTTCTTCGAGCCCAGCGAGGCGATGTAGATCGGGATGGCGTCGCGCACCGGCTTGGCGATCATCTTCAGGGGCTTGGCCAGCCCGGTGCCCTGATCGGCGGGCAGGGGCAGGGTGTAGTACTTGCCCTGGTACTCGAGGCGCTCGCGGCGCCACGCCATGCGGCAGATGTCGATGACCTCGCGGGTGTGGCCGAGGGGGGCGTCGTACGGGATGCCGTGCCAGCCCTCGATCACCTGCGGGCCCGAGGCGCCGAGGCCGAGGATGCAGCGTCCGTCGCTCATGGCGTCGATGCCGGCCGCGGTCTGCGCGATCAGCGCCGGGGTGCGGGTGAAGACCGGGAGGATGGCGGAGCCGATGTCGACGGTCTCGGTGCGCGCCGCGAGGTAGCCCATGAAGCTGGGGGCGTCGAAGCCGTACGCCTCCGCCACCCACACGACATCCAGGCCTGCCTTCTCGAAGGCGACGACCTGGTCTGCGGACTCCTTGAAGCCCCCGGCGTACTGCAGTGGCAAGCCGATGCGCATGCCCGCTCCCCTCGGTTGACCGGTCCCGCTTCTCGGGGCCGACGTGATCATGGCCGTTGCGACGGTTCCCGCGGCGTCAGAACGCCCCAGGCGCCCTCAGCGTGCGGTGAGCTGCGCGGCGTTGAGCATGCCGCGCTCGACGCCGTTGGCGAACAGGACGCGGTAGCGGATCCAGTCGATGCCGCTCACCACCAGCACCTTGCCGTGGGTCCCCTTGGGAATCGCCGGCAGGTCCTCGGCAGCCATCACCTTGGCGTGCCGCTTGAACCCGTCACCGCTCGTCGTGGCCATGGCCGCCCAGTCTGCCCGCCAGGGATCGTCGGAGCGAACCCGTGGCCGACCTCGGCTCACCCAGCGGCGGTGGCGGCCTTGCGAGCTTCGGACCAGGTCTTGCCCTGCTCCACGTCGATGTCGTGCGGCAGGCCCAGCACGCGCTCGGCGAGGATGTTGCGCTGCACGTCGCCGGTGCCGCCGCCGATGGTGAGGGCCTGGCTGAACAGGTAGCCGTAGTGCCACATCGACGGCTCCCCCCAGCTCAGCTCGGACGCGGTGAGCATGCTCTCCTCGCCGGGGATGCCACCGGACAGCATCGCCGCGGCGCCCTGGAGGTCCTTCGCCAGCGCCATGATGTGCTGCCCGTGCTCGTCCGCGAGCACCTTGCGCACCGAGGCCTCGGCGCCGGGCTGCTGGCCCTTGATGGCCGCGCTCACCGTGCGCAGCCGGATGAGGCGCAGCACCTCGGACTCGATGTAGAGCTGCGCGGCGCGCTGGCGCAGCTCCGGGTCCTCGATGCCGCCGCCGTTGCGGATCAGCGCGAGCAGATCGTCGTACGTGGGGCCGTTGCCCCACAGCGCGCCGCCGCCCGACAGGCTGACGCGCTCGTTGCCGAGGGTGACCTTGGCCAGCCCCCAGCCGCGGTGCACGTCGCCGACGAGGTTGGCCGCCGGGATGCGCACGTCGGTGAGGAACACCTCGTTGAAGGTGTGCCCACCGGTCATCTCGATGATGGGGCGGATCTCGACGCCGGGCGCGTCCATCGGGCAGATGAAGTACGAGATGCCCTCGTGCTTCGGCGCGTCCGGGTCCGTGCGGGCGATGAGGATGCCGTAGGACGAGAACTGCGCCAGCGACGTCCAGATCTTCTGGCCGTTGACGATCCACTCGTCGCCGTCGAGCTCGGCGCGGGTGCCGAGGCTGGCGAGGTCCGATCCGGCGCCGGGCTCGCTGAAGAGCTGGCACCAGATCTCCTCACCCGCGAGCAGCGGGAAGAGGTAGCGGTCCTTCTGCTCCTGGGTGCCGGCGTGCAGGATCGTCGGGCCGGCCCAGCCGATGCCGATCATGTTCTGCGGCCGCTTCACGCCGGCTCGCTTGAGCTCGTCATCGATGATGATCTGGTGGATCGGATCGGCGTCGACGCCCCACGGCGCGGGCCAGTGCGGCGCCACGTAGCCGGCCTCGGCGAGCTGGCGGCCCGTCGGGTCGGGGTTGGCCTCCAGCCAGGCGCGCACCTCGACGCGGCGCGGGTCGTCCTCTGGCGGCAGCTCGAAGTCCATGGCGGCGCAGCCTACGGCGCACCTCGGTCAGGTGCAGCAGCCGGGCACCACCCGTCCCCGTGGTCGTCCTGACGCGCACGGTGAAGGTGGTTGACAGGATCACCGAGATGGTCGATCCTCCCGTTATTCACCCATAAGGGAATAACGGTCCTGAGGAGGTCCCATGGCAATCCGATCCACTCGAGGCGGGATGGCGGTCGCGCTGCTCGCAGCGATCGCTCTCGTGCTGGCAGCGTGCAAGCCCGCCCCACCGCCACCACCGAGCAAGGACGCGTTCTACCAGCAGTCCACATCGCTGGCCGGCACGACCCCGGGCCAGGTGCTGCGCTCGCGCCCTGCCACCTTCACCCTCGACCCGCTCACCCGCTCGGCGAAGGCGGGCGTGCGGTCGTGGCAGGTCGTCTACCGCTCGACCAGCGCCACCGGCGCTCCGATGGCGGTCTCCGGCACGGTCCTCGTGCCGGACGCGCCCTGGGCGGGCGGGGGTGATCGGCCCGTCGTGAGCTGGGGCGTCGGCACCAGGGGCCTCGGTGACGACTGCGCACCGTCGTGGACGATGACGCAGGGCACCGACTACGAGGGCATCTTCATCGCCGATGCGCTCGACCGGGGCCTCGCCGTCGTGGTCAGCGACTACCAGGGCCTCGGCACGCCCGGTCCGCACACCTACATGGTCGGCCAGTCCCAAGGCCGAGCCGCGCTCGACGCGGTGCGCGCCGCGCAGCAGCTCTCCGGCGCCGGCCTGTCGACGTCCGCGCCGGTCGGCATCGCCGGCTACAGCCAGGGCGGCAGCAGCGCCGCGTGGGCCGCGCAGCTCGCTGCGACCTACGCCCCCGAGCTGAATGTGCGCGGCGTGGTCGCCGGCGGCGTGCCCGCCGACCTCGGAGCCACCGCCGAGTTCCTCGACGGAACCGCGTTCACCGCGTTCGCCCTCATGGCGGCGCTCGGGCTCGATGGCGCCTATGCCGACCTCGACCTCGACGCCTACCTCAACGAGCGCGGCGAGCAGCTGAAGGCCAACGCCTCAGACGTCTGCATCGTCAGCGTCGACGGCTTCGCCACGTTCCTCGACACGGCGTTCTCGTCGATCGACGACTACGTGACGACCAACCCGATCGGCACGCCCACGTGGCAGACCCGCCTCGGCCAGCAGCGCCTCGGCGGCACCGTGCCGACGATGCCGGTGTACCAGTACCACGCGCAGCTCGACGAGGTCGTGCCGCTCGCGCCGGCTGAGGCGCTGCGCGACACCTGGTGCGCAGCGGGCGTGCAGCTCACCTGGAGCCAGGTGCCGCTCACCGAGCACCTGTCGGGCATGGCTGCCGGCATCCCCGGCGGCATCGACTGGCTGGAGGACCGCCTCGCGGGCCAACCCGCTGGCACCACCTGCTGAGCGTCGCCCTCGTCGTCGAGGGCCCGACCCGCGCTGCTGCGGGTCGGGCCCTCGGCGCGTCTGTCGATTCCGGATCGCCGACGCCAGGTTCCTAGACTCCCGATGTCGGCGCACCGAGGGGCGGTGCCGCACGACGAGGGGGTCACGATGCCGGGCTGGAACTACGCGGACATCTGGGAGCGCGTCGCGGAGCGCATCGGTGATGCGCCGGCGCTCGTGCAGGGATCGACGCGCCGCACGTGGGCGGAGTTCGACCGCCGGGCCGATGGCATCGCCAAGCACCTCCTCGACGCCGGCGTGGCGCAGCAGGACAAGATCGCCATCTACCTCTACAACTGCCCCGAGTACCTCGAGGCGATGTACGGGGCGTTCAAGATCAGCATGGTGCCGGTCAACACCAACTACCGGTACACCCTCGACGAGCTCGTCTACCTGTGGGACAACTCCGACAGCGTGGCGGTCGTGTTCCACGGCTCCTTCGTCCCGACCATCGACAAGATCCGCGACAAGGTCGCCGTGCGCATCTGGCTGTGGGTCGACGACGGCACCGAGCCGTGCCCGACCTGGGCCACCCCGTTCGAGGACGCCGCCACGTCGGCCACCGAGCGCACCGCAGCGCCGTGGGCCCGCTCGGGCGACGATCTCAACTTCATGTACACCGGCGGCACCACCGGCATGCCCAAGGGCGTGATGTGGCGCCAGGACGACCTCATCCGCGCCACGCTCGGCGGCGTCAACCCGATGTTCCGCGACGGCGACGCCGACCTCGGCGTCATCGACCTCACCGTGAACGCCCCCGGCATGGTGCAGACCCCCGCCTGCCCGCTCATGCACGGCACCGGCCAGTTCACCTCGCTCATCTTCCTGTCCATGGGCGGCTCGGTCGTGCTGCTCGAGGAGCGCACGCTCGACATCGCCGAGATGCTCGACAAGGTGCAGTCCGAGAAGATCAACGCGCTGGCGATCGTCGGCGACGCGTTCGCCAAGCCGATGCTCAAGGCGCTCGACGCCGAGCCGGACCGCTGGGACATCTCCAGCCTGCTCACGATCACCTCGTCGGGCGTGATGTGGAGCGAGGAGACCAAGCAGGGCCTGCTGCGCCACCACCCCGGCATGATGCTGGTGGACGCGTTCTCCTCCTCGGAGGCGATCGGTCTCGGCCAGTCGGTGTCGACCGCGGGCGGCTCGGCCAAGACGGCGAAGTTCGTGCTCGGCGAGAACTCGCGGGTGATCGCCGACGATGGCACCGAGGTGCTGCCCGGCGACGGCCGCCGCGGCAAGGTCGCGGTGCGCGGCTTCACCCCCGTCGGCTACTACAAGGACGAGGAGAAGTCCGCCGCCACGTTCATCCGCATCGGCGACGACACCTACTCCATGCCCGGCGACTACGCCACCGTGGATGAGGACGGCACCCTCGTGCTGCTCGGCCGCGGCTCGGTGTGCATCAACACCGGCGGGGAGAAGGTCTTCCCCGAGGAGGTCGAGGAGGCGCTCAAGCTGCACCCGACCGTGCACGATGCCGTCGTCGTCGGGATCCCGGACGACAAGTGGGGCCAGTCCGTCAACGCCGTGGTGCAGCTGTGGCCCGAGGAGTCGCTGGATGAGGCGGGGCTGCAGGCGCACGTGAAGAGCTGCCTGGCAGCGTTCAAGGCGCCAAAGCGCATCGTGCAGATCGACACCATCGGCCGCGCCGCCAACGGCAAGGTCGACTACAAGCGCCTGACCGGCTTCGTTGCCGACGAGCTCGGCGTCGAGCTCCCCGCCTGAGAGGCGTCGTGCTCGAATCGAACCTGCACGCGCGGCCTCGCTAACCTGCGCCCGTCTGAGCGACCGCTCCACCCATCGCACCACACCTTCCAGGGGGATTTCCATGGCTGATCTCGGCTACGACGGCAAGGTCGTCATCATCACCGGCGCCGGCGGCGGCCTCGGGCGCCAGCACGGCCTCGAGTTCGCGAAGCGCGGTGCTCGTCTGGTCATCAACGACCTCGGCGGCTCGGTGTCGGGCGAGGGTGGCGACGCAGGCCCGGCCGAGAAGGTGGCGCAGGAGCTGCGCGACCTCGGCGCCGAGGCCGTGGCGGACACCAACAGCATCGCCACCAAGGAAGGCGGCGAGGGCGTGGTGCAGACCGCAGTCGACGCCTTCGGCACCGTCGACATCGTCATCAACAACGCTGGCATCCTGCGCGACAAGACGTTCCACAACCTGACGACGGACCTGGTGGAGCCGGTCATCGCCGTGCACCTCCTCGGCGCCTTCTACGTCACCATCCCGGCGTGGAAGATCATGCGCGAGAAGGGCTACGGCCGCGTGATCAACACCTCGTCGAACTCCGGCATCCTCGGCAACTTCGGCCAGGCCAACTACGGCGCCGCCAAGATGGGCCTCGTCGGGTTGACCCGCGTGCTCGCCAACGAGGGCGCCAAGCACAACATCAAGGTCAACGCCATCGCTCCGGTGGCCAAGACCCGCATGACCGAGGACCTGCTCGGCGCGGCCGGCGACAAGCTCGCCCCCGAGCTGGTCACCCCGATCGTGTGCTGGCTGGCGCACGAGGACTGCCCCGTCAGCGGCGAGGTCTACTCCACCGCCGGCGGCGTCGTGAGCCGCTTCTTCATCGGCCTCACCGAGGGCTACTACAACCCGGAGCTGACCGTCGAGGACGTGCGCGACAACTTCGATCAGATCCGCAACGAGGAGGGCTACATCGTCCCCGCCTCGCCGCAGGACGAGCTGATGAAGCTCTTCAAGTACCTGTCCTGAGCCTCGCGGCTCGCATGCTCTGCACGGTGCCCCGGTCGCTCGCCGGCCGGGGCACCGCCGCGCCCAGACCTTCTTGGCGCGCTGCGTGGACTCCCAGTCTCACCGGGACGCCCAGAAGCCTTCAGGGACGGGTGTGCTTGTGCGCCCAGCGCCAGAGGGGGATCTGCACCGGGAGGCGCAGCCACGCGCCCCACGACTCGGCGTCGTGCGGGGCGCCGGCGTCCAGCGCCATCTTGATGTTGCCGGGGAACACGAGCACCAGCAGCGCGAGCGTCGCCCACGCACCGAGCCGGCGGGTGCGCGGCACCACCAGCATCGCCCCGCAGATGAGCTCGGCCACGCCGCTGCCGTAGACCCACGCCCGCCGGTTGCCCAACCAGCCCGGGATGAGCTCCTCGTAGAACTTGGGGATCACGAAGTGCAGCACGCCCGCGCCCACCATGAGCGCGGCCAGCCCGAGGCGGGAGCGCCGGGTGGCGGCCGACTCGATCGCCCCGCTGAGCAGCGCCGCTGCACCGGGCATCGCCATCGCACCGGGCACCAGCGGCGAGGTGGAGGCGGACGCTGACGGGTCGACGATCATGCGCGGAGCCTACGGGTTGACGTAGATGAAGCCGTAGCCCTCGTCGCGGTACGCGAGTCCGGTGGCGTCGAGGGCGTCGGCCCAGTTGCCGGTGACCTCGGGGTTCGACTCCTCCATCCCGTGGTCGGCCACGAGGAAGAACGCCGTCTGATCCCACCGCCCGGAGCGCTCGACAGCGGCGAGCACCTCGCCGAGGCGACCGTCGGTGTCGCGGATGGCGGCCTCGGCCACCTCGCTGTGCGGTCCCCCCTCGTGCAGCGCGGCATCGGTGAGGCTGAAGTTCACCCACGAGAAGCGCGGCAGCGGCCACTCGCGCCCCCCGTACTGCCCGCTCCACAACCCGACGACCTGCTCGACCGCGGTGTGGTCGATCTTCGTCGACCAGGTGTACTCCTTGTCCGGGCGCACGAAGCGCTCGGTCGTGTGGGGGATGACCGCCGGCGGGCGGTCGGGCATCTCCCCCGCCCGCAGCCGGCCCATCGTCGTGTACGTCGCGCCGGTGTCGCACGGCTCGTTGACCGAGGCGGTGACGTCGCCGGGCCAGGTGCGCTCGATGGCCTGGAACAGCGTCTCGACGCCGGGGTCGAGCCCGGCCATCGCCGTCATCCAGTGCGCCGGCGAGTTGGTGACGATCTGCTGCTGGGTGCCGCGGTCCCACCAGGCGTTGTGGAGGATGCCGTGGTGGCCGGGGTGCGCGCCGGTGAGGATCGACGTGTGGTTAGCCAAGGTCACGGTGGGCAGCGAGCTCATCGCGCCGTGCCGGTAGGAGGTGCCCATGGCCATGAGCCGAGCGATGTTCGGCGCCAGGCCCGAGGCCGCCGCCGCGTAGAGCACGTTGGCGTTCGCTCCATCGAGGAGGAAGCCCACGACGTGGCGCGGCGCCGCCTCGCGCTCGTCGAGCACATCGCGCAGCACGTCGCCGTCCTGGCGCGCCAGCAGCGCGTCTTCGCGCACCTGGCCGCTCTCGCCGGTGCCGGTGCGCTCGGCCACGCCCATGAGCGCGGCGACCGTCGGCGCCACGTCGACCAGGCGGCACGAGCGGTCGACGAGGCCGTCGCTGCGCACGCCGGCGCCGGCGATGATGAACGGGGCGCGGGCCTGGATGACATCCAGCGAGCCGTGCTCGCCGCGATGCCCGCCCTGGTCCTCCCAGTTGTGCGCCGCGGTGTGCACCGAGATCAGATCCGGCGGCGACGCGGCGTCGAAGAGCTGCGCGATCGTCTCGAAGGCGTAGGGGTAGGCGTTGGCGGTGCGGTGCGGGTGGCGCACCTCGAGCTCGGCTTCGATCGGGGCGAGGTGGCCGGCGTCCTGGTTGCCGAGCGGGTCGCGGCCAGCGACCTCGAGCACCTCGAAGCGCCAGTGGTCCCCATCGGGCGTGCGACCGAAGCGGACGCTGCCGTCGGGTGCGGCCACGTCGAAGGTGTCGGTCTCGGCGTCGTGGCCGATGACCATCTCGACGATCCTCTCGACCGCGGGGTCGAGCAGCGCGGCACGCGCCTGGGCGACGTGCTCGCGGTGGACATCGGGGTCGGGGCGGGAGGTCTCGGTCACGGCCATGGCCGGAGGCTACCGAGCGACTCCGCCCCATGCCGGGCGTCTATGCGTAGGTGCGTGCGCGAAACGCGCACTCAGGTACGCACAGATGCCGAGCCGGGCGTCCATGCGTAGGTGCGTGCGCGAAACGCTCACTCAGGTACGCACAGAGGTGGGGGCGCAGGGGGTGGGCTCAGAAGAGCTTGCGCATCAGCTTCTGGGCCAGCGCCGTGTACGGCGGGTACATGATCGGCGGGTCCGGGCGCGTGGACTTGATCAGCACCGACTTGTGGTGGCTGAAGACGTCGAAGCCCGACTTGCCGTGGTAGGCGCCCATGCCCGACGGGCCCACGCCGCCGAACGGGAGCTTGTCCGACACGATGTGCATCAGGCAGTGGTTGACGCACGCGCCGCCCGAGGAGGTCCGCGCCAGCACGTCGTCGACCAGCGCGTCGGAGCGGCTGTAGACGTAGAGCGCGAGCGGCTTGGGGCGGGCGGTGACGAAGCCGATGGCCTCCTCGACCGAATCGACGGCGAGCACCGGCAGGATCGGGCCGAAGATCTCCTCGTTCATCAGCTTGCTGTCGACGTCGGGGTCGATCACGACCGTCGGCGCCAGGTACTTCGTGCTCTCGTCGACGTCGCCGCCGAGGGCGACGGTGCCGCCGTGGTCCGCCAGCAGGCCCTGGAGGCGGCCGAGGTGGCGCTCGTTGACGATGCGGCCGTAGTCGACCGACGTCTTCGGGTCGCCCTTGTAGAAGCCGTCGATGGCCTTGCCGATCTTGTCGACGAGCTCGTCGCGGATGGAGCGCTCGGCCAGCACGTAGTCAGGCGCGATGCACGTCTGGCCGGCGTTCAGGAGCTTGCCCCAGGCGATGCGGCGGGCAGCGACGTCGAGGTCGGCATCGGCGGCGACGATGGTCGGGCTCTTGCCACCGAGCTCGAGGGTGACCGGCGTGAGGTGCTCGGCCGCAGCGCGCATGACGATGCGACCGACATCGGTCGACCCGGTGAAGAAGATGTGATCGAACTGCTGCTCGAGCAGGGCTGTCGTCTCGGGCACCGCGCCCTCGACCACCACGACCGCCTCGTCGTCGAGGTAGCGCGGGATGAGGCGGGCGAGCACCGCCGAGCACGCCGGCGCCAGCTCCGATGGCTTGGCCACGACGCAGTTGCCGGCGGCGACCGCGGCGGCGAGGGGCTCGAGTAGGAGCTGCACCGGGTAGTTCCACGGGGCGATGATCAGCGCCACGCCGAGGGGCTCGGCGATGATGCGTCCCTTGCCCGGCTGCGACGTGAGGCCCGGGTTCACCTTCTGCGGCTTCGCCCAGTCGGCGACGTGCTTGCGCAGGTACTTGACCTCGACGCGGGCGTGGCCGATGTCGGCGAGGAAGGCCTCGGCGCCGGGGCGGCCCAGGTCCTCAGCAAGGGCCGCGACGAGCTCGTCCTCGTGGTCGACGAGGATCCGAAGGATCCCGTCGAGCTGCGCCTTGCGCCACGAGATGGGTCGGGTGCGGCCGGACGCGTAGACGTCGCGGACCCCCTGCACCACCTCGGCGTACGCGGTCGCGTGGTCGGTGCGATCAGCAGTGTCGGTCATGGTCGACCCCCTCGGTCCCTCGTCCGCGACAGCCCGCCGGACGATTCGGAGCCTACCGGGGTGGTCGGGCCGACCGCCCACCGGCCTCCTCAGCAGACGCCAGGCGCCGGAAACCTTCAGCGCTGGCGGGGCGCCTCGGGGCTGACCGGACCGCCCTGGTGGGCGACCATGCGCCACCGCCCCTCGTCGTCGCGGGCGTAGAGGTTGATCGCGGCCACCGCCGCCCCGTCCGCGCCGTCGAGGAGGTTCTCCTCGGCGGTCACCCACGCGATGTCGCCGGCGACGACGGCGCGCTCGTCGGTGACGATGAACTGGAGGCGCTGCGGACCCGAGAAGATGCCGAGCCACGACGCCACGACCGCGCCCCAGCCGTGCAGCGGCGCCCATCCCGGGTGGGCGCAGGTGACGCGATCGCTGTGCTCCCAGACCTCCGACATGGCGTCGAGATCGCGGGATTCGAACGCCTCGTAGAACCGGCGCTGCACCTCGAGGACGGCGAGGGCCTCGGGATCGTCCAGCTGGTCGGCGTCGGTGTCGTCGTCTGTGTCGGCATCGGGTTCGCGGTCGGCCACGAGCGGACCCTATCGGCACGTCGCTGCCCGAGCGCGGTGTGCGGCTCCGCGCCTGACCGTAGCCCCCAGGCCTCTGCAGCGACTCGTTGACCGCCCGGCTCAGCGGTCGTCGAAGCGGAACTCGGCGCCGGTGCTGAACCGCACCACCGAGACGACGCCCGGCTCGGGCAGCGGTGCGACGTCGTGGGCGAGCTCCCACGTGACGGCGTCGCCGACGGCGGGCTCCACGCGGCGCATCCGAGCCGTCGGGTCGACCGCCGCCACGATGGCATCGAGCGCCACATCCGCTCCGCTGGCCGGGTCCGCCAGCAGCATCAGCCACCCGCCCGGCGCGGCTTCGGCGAGGGCTGGCGCGTCGGCCGCGAGGCGCAGGCGCACCGTCGCGCCGCTCCCGCCCGCAGCCACGTCGCCGACAGCGTCCACGGCCTCCACCGTCACGCCGGTGTACCGCTGCGGCAGGAGCGCCGGGTGCAGCGCCAGCAGCTCGACGATCGCGCCCGCGGCTCCCACGCCCCCCTCGGCGCCCCCGACGCCGCCGCCACCCGGCATAGCGAGCCCCCGAGCGCTCACCAGGCGCTCGGCCACCACCCCGGCAGATCCCACCAGCTGCTGCACCCCGACCTCGGTCGCCAGCTCGTGCCCCCAGCGCTCCGCGACCGCGATCAGCCCCGACAGCACCAGCAGGTGCCCTTGCAGGCACACCTCGTCGTCGACCGCCACCAACGTCGGGCGAGCGAACCCCGCCAGGTCGATGTCGTCCTGCAGCGCACCGTCGTAAGCGGTCGCCCCCTCGTCGTCACCTGCGAGCGACCGCACCGCGCCGGGGTCCGCCAGCGGCAGCTGAGCGGCCTGCGTGGCGAGCACGCGCGCCACCGGCGCCGGCTCGGGCACCGGCTCCACCTCCGGGTCGATCGTCACCACCCACCGGCAGTGCTCCTCGTGCTCGCCGGGCACCCGCGGCGGCCGGTGCGCCGGGCGCATCCGCGCTCGCGGGTTCGTGGCCCACGCGGTGGCGTCCATCGTCGGGTCCTCGATGGTGTGGCACATGAGGTGCACGATCTCGTCGCCCATCGGCTCCGCGTCCAGCAGCGCGCCGCAGCTCGCCAAGCGGAACTCGCCGCGGGTGGCGTCGATCACCTCGTAGCGGAAGTCGAGGAACTGCGGCGGCGCCCCGATGTCGAGCTGCATCCCCTTGAAGATCGCCTCGACGTCGTCGCCCTCGATGCGCAGCAGCGTGCGCATCCGTCGCGAGTACACGGGGCTGGCGCCCATCCACTCGTCGATGGCGACCGCACCCATGCCATCGGCGCCGTGCGCCCCCAGCACGTGCGGCATGCCGGCGCGGTCGATGAGGTGCCCGGCGAGCAGGTGCTCGCGCACGAGGGTCGCCAGCTCGGCGCGCCCCAGGTCCTCGACGGACATCAGCGCCGGTCCCCCATCAGGCCTCGTCGCCGTCGGCCGCCGCGTCGGTCGGCGGCTGGTTCCGCGCCACCGCCTCCATCACGATCTGGTTCAGCGTCGCCCCCATCGGCCACCCGGCGTAGTGCGCCACGAGCTGCACCACGTCCTCGAGGTCATCGGGCGTCAGGTCGCCCTGGCGCAGCGCGGCGTCCACCTGGATGCCCAGCACGTCGCCCTTGCCCTGCCCGGCCAGCACGCCGAGCAGCAGCAGCCGCCGCTCTCGCAGCGACATGCCGTCGCGCGCCCACACGTCGCCGAAGAGGTGGTCGACGGTCGCGGCCAGGAAGTCGCCGTGCACCTCGCCGATGTCCCAGCCGTAGACGGCCTTCATCTGCTCGAGCCCCCGGGCCCGTCGTGGATCCTCGCTCACGTGCTGCTCCCCTCCTCGTCGCTGCCATCGCTGCGCCCCACGCCGAGGCCGTCCGCCAGCACCTCGAGCGCCAGCGTGCCCAGCGGCAGATCCACCCCGAGCTCGGCACCGAGCTCGAGCGCCAGGCGCAGGTCCTTCTCCCCCAGGTCCCGCGTGTGCTCGAAGATCGGCCGCAGCGGATCATCGGCAGCCAGAGGCCCCGTGGCGCGCCGCACCAAGATCGCCCCCGGCCCGCCGGTGATGGCGTCGGAGTGCTTCACCACCTGCGCCAGGAGCTGGAGGTCGAGCCCGGCCGCCTCTGCCAGCCGCGACGCCTCGAACGCGGCGCCGAAGGCCACGAAGTGCAGGAGGTTACGCGCCAGCTTCCCGCGGGTGCCGTTGCCGATCCGCCCGAGGTGGACCACGAGGCCGGCCCACAGGTCGAACGTCGGCCGGCAGCGGTCGACCGCCAGCGAGTCGCCGCCCACGAGCACCGCCAAGGTCCCGGCGTGCGCGCCCATGAACCCGCCGCTCACCGGCGCGTCGACCACGTGCACGTCGAAGCGACGGGCCAGCTCCTCGAGCGCCTCGGCGGTGTCCGCCCCGATCGTGGAGTGCACCGCGACGACCGTGCCGGGCGCCGCGCTGGCGAGGATGCCGGCGGTGCCGTCGCGCTCGGGACCGGCCACGACGTCCCACACCTGGTCGTCGTCGCGCACCATGACCGAGATGACCCCGCACACCGACGCCAGCGCGGCGATCGACTCGGCCTCCGTCGCTCCCCCGCGCACCAGGGGCTCCACCGCCTCGGGGCGGAGGTCGTGCACCACGAGCCCGCCGGGCCACCCCAGCAGGTGCGTGGCCATCGGCGCGCCGATCTGCCCGAGGCCGATGAAGCCGACCGCGGCCGGCGAGCGCTCGACGCCCCGCGCCATCATCGGATCACCTGTCCGCCGTCGACGGCGATGATCTGGCCGGTCATCCACCGCGACTCGTCCGACAGCAGGAACAGGCACGTGCCCACCAGGTCATCGGGCGTGCCGCGCCGCTTGATGGCGAGGCCGGCCACGATGGCGTCCACCATCTCGGCGGGCACCACGTTGCGCGTGGCGTCGGTGTCGATCGGTCCCGGCGCGATGGCGTTGACCCGCACCTTCGCCCAGCCGAGCTCCTGCGCCAGCTGCTGCGTGAGGCCGTTGACGCCGACCTTGGCCAGCCCGTAGAAGCCGGCGTACACCCACGCCGCGGTCGACGACTGGTTGACGATCGAGCCCTTGCGCTTCACCAGCTCATCGCGGCACGCCCGCGTGCACAGCAGCGCGCCATCCATGTTCACCGCCATGAACCGGCGGTAGTAGTCCCAGTCGATGCTGAGCAGCCCGTCGATCTTCATGTCGCCGTAGATCGCCGCGTTGTTCACCAGGTGGTCGATGCCCCCGAACGCGTCGACCGTGGCGGCCGCCATGGCCTGCGTCGACGCCTCGTCGCTGACGTCCACGCGCACGGCGATCGCCGAGCCGCCGCCGTCGACGATCGACGCCGCCACCGCGGCCGCCTTCGCCTCGTCGATGTCGGCGATCACCACCGACGCCCCGGCATCGGCAAGCGCACGCGCGTACGCCTCGCCGATGCCGCCCGCCGAGCCGGTGACGATGCTCACCTTGCCCGAGAAGTCGTGCCTGCCCATGTGCTGCGCTCCCTCGCTCAGATCCCGACGGCCACGGCCTTGGTCTCGAGGTGCTCCTCGAAGCCGGCCACGCCCATCTCCCGGCCGATGCCGGATTGCTTGTACCCACCGAAGGGGACGTCGCCGGCGTACCAGACGCCGCCGTTGATGCTCATCGTCCCGGTTCGCACCCGGCGCGCCACGGACCACGCCCGCTCCTCGTCGCCCGAGCTGATCGCGCCCGACAGGCCGTACGGCGAGTCGTTGGCGATGCGCACCGCGTCGTCGTCACCGTCGTGCGCGATGACCGTCAGCACCGGGCCGAAGATCTCCTCGCGCGCGACACGTGAGCCGTTGTCGAGCCCGGCGATCACCGTCGGCTCCACGAAGAAGCCGCGCTCGCTTCCCTCGGGCCGCCCGCCACCGCAGGCGAACGTGCCGCCCTCGGCCAACGCCAGGGCCAGGTAGCCCTCGACGCGCTCGCGCTGGCGAGCGGAGATGAGCGGCCCGCACACGGTGCCGGGCTCGCGCGGATCCTTCGCCCCGAGCGCGCCCATCGTCGCCGCCGCGGCCTCGACGGCCTCGTCGTAGCGAGCACGAGGCACCACCAGGCGCGTGGTGATGGCGCAGCCCTGGCCGGCGTGGGTCGAGGCGGTGAACGCGGCGAGCGAGCAGGCAGCGGCCAGGTCGGCGTCGTCGAGCACGAGGACCGCCGACTTGCCGCCCAGCTCGAGGAACACCCGGCCGATGCGCTCGGCTGCGCTGCGCATCACCGATCGGCCCGTCGCCGTCGAGCCGGTGAACGAGACGAGGTCCACGCGAGGATCGGCTGCCAGCTGCGCGCCCAGCGCGTGATCCGAGGACGTCACGATGTTGAGCACGCCGGGCGGCAGGTCGGTCTCGGTCGCCGCGAGGCGAGCGAGCGCGGACGCGCACCACGGCGTGTCGGGCGCCGGCTTCAGCACCACGGTGCAGCCCGCGGCGAGCGCCGGGCCGACCTTGGCCAGGTTGATCTGGTTGGGGAAGTTCCACGGCGTGATGGCGCCCACCACCCCGGCGGCCTCGCGCACGACGTAGCGGTGCGTGGGCATGCCCATCGGGGCCGCCTCGCCGAGGTCGCGCTGCCACTCGTAGGACTCGGCCAGATCCGCCATCCACCCCAGGTCCTGCACGGGGGCCTCGAGGTGCGCGCCGCTGGTGAGGAAGACGGGCGCCCCGACCTCGCACACCGCCAGGTCGCGCAGCTCCTCGGCGTGGCCGACCATGGCGTCGCGCAGCTGGCGCAGGCACCGCGCCCGCAGCTCGACGTCGGTGCTCCACGACGACTCGTCGAAGGCGCGGCGCGCCGCGTCGAGCGCGGCGTCGAGGTCTGCTGCGACGCCGTCCGCCGCGGCGCCCAGCACCTCCTCGGTGGTGGGGTCCACGGTGGTGAACGTGCCGCCGCCGCCAGCCGGGCGCAGCTCGCCGTCGACGAGCAGCACGCCGAGGTCGCCGAGCGCTGCGAGCGCCTCGCCGTCGCCTGCGCTCACCCGGGCACCTCCCACAGCTGCACCGGGGCTCGGAACGCCGGGTGGTAGCCGGGGCGGTTCGGCTCCATCGAGCGGTGCATGCGCGCCACCATCGGTTCGGACAGCGCACCGTCGCTCATCATCTCCATGAAGATCGCCGCCGCGTTGCCGAAGTCGAACCAGTCGCGCTGCCACGACCACATGGCGTCGCCGCCGTAGCGGAACCACGAGCCGCCGATGCCGGCGATCTCGTAGTGGGTGCCATCGGCTCGCGTCGCATCGGCGACCTGGCGCCAGAAGCCGACGACCTGCCCCTTGACCTCGTCGATGAGGATCTCCTCGTACGGGTACTGCCACCCATCCAGGCCCTCCATCTCGGTGCCGAGCGCGATGTCGCGGATCTGGTCGCGGCCCACGGCCATGAAGTCGGTTCCGGGGCCGTAGCTCCAGCCGTAGGTGGCATCGGGCGTGTACAGCTCGGCCATGGGCTTCCAGTCGCCGGCGGCCTCGGCGTCGCGGTTGGCCTGCAGCCAGCGCTCCACCATCTCCTCGAGCTCGGCGCGGGGGTAGCTGGGCATCAGTCCTCCTGGATGGTGATGGCATGGGTCGGGCAGTACTGCACGGCGAGCGCCACCGCGGCGCGCTGGTCATCGGGAGGCGTGGCGTCGAGCACGACGACCTTGCCGTGCTTGGGCACCTCGAAGACCTCCGGCGCCTCGGACTCGCACACCGCGTGGCCCTGGCACAGCACCTCGTCGACCGCGATTCGCCATCCCATCACGACGCTCCGACGTCGGTGCGGCGTCGGTAGCGCACGACGCAGGGCTGGGCGAGCTGCACCACCATCTTGGAGTGGTCGTTGCGGTAGGTGTCCGGCGCCTGCGCCAGCTCGAAGGTCCACTCCCGCAGCAAGATCCCGAACAGGGCCTTGAGCTGCATCATGGCGAAGGCGGCGCCGACGCAGCGGTGGCGGCCGGCGCCGAAGGGGATCCACGCCCACGGGTTGGCGAGGTCCTCCTGGCGCGGGTCGAGGTAGCGCTCGGGAACGAAGGCGTCGGCCTCGGGGAACACCTCGGGCAGGCGGTTGGACACCGCCGGGGTGGCGCCCACCAGCTTGCCCGCCGCGATGTACGTGCCGCAGACCTCCAGGTCCGCCTTGGCGAGGCGCAGCAGCAGGATGAGCGGCGGGTGCAGCCGCAGCGCCTCCTTGATGGCGGACTCCATCGTCGGCATGGCCCGCAGCGCCTGGTAGCTCACCTCGCTGCCATCGGCGAGCAGGCCGTCGAGCTCGGTGACCACCGCCGCCATCTGGTCGGGTTGGCGCAGCAGCTCGATGAGGGTCCACGCCGCGGTGCCCGAGGTGGTGTGGTGCCCGGCGAACATCATCGAGATGAACATGCCGGTCACCTCATCGGCGAGGAACCGCGGCGTGCCGTCCTCGTTCGGGATCGACAGCAGCACGTCGAGCAGGTCGCGGTCGTCATCGGCCGGTGTCGGCTCGTCGCGGCGGCGCGCCATGATCCCCTCGATGAGCTCGACCAGCTCGACGCGCGCCGCGTCGCGGCGGTGGAACGAGGCGATGTCGGCATAGGGGTCGACGAAGGCCAGGGCGTCGGTGCCCTGCTCCAGGTCGTGGAAGAGGTGGGCGAAGCGGCCGTCGAGCTCCTCGCGGAACCGCTGGCCGATGAGGCACGCCGACGACGTGTAGATGAGCAGCTCGGCGAACCAGTCGAGGAGGTCGATCTCGCCCTCGTCGTCCCACGCGCCGACCATGCGCTCCACCTCCGCGGCGATGGTCTCCGCGTGGCCGCGCATGAACTTGTCGCGCAACGCCTGGTTGTGGAGCATCTCGCGTCGGCGCTCGGGCGAGGCGTCGAACACCACGCCCTCGCCGAACACCGGCTTCATGAACGGGTACGCCTCGGCTTGGTCGAGGACCTCCTCCTCGGCGCGGAAGAACACCTCGTTGGCCTCCGGTCCGGTGAGCAGCACGACGTCGTTGGCGCCGAGGCCGAACGAGCCGACGTCGCCGCACTCCTCGCGCACCCGCCACAGCAGGCCGATCGGGTCGCGGCGCAGCTCGTCGAGGTGATCTCCGTCGGTGCCGCCGGAGACCTTCCGCGGCTCGGCGGGGGTGCGCTCGGTGGCACGATCGGTCATTGCTCCCCCTTGCGGACGGGTGCGGTGGGCTGGACCTCCACGATGGCCAGCTGGCCGCCGGGAGGAGCGGAGACGACGGCGAGCACCGCGGCCGCCACGTCGGCGGGTGCGAGCATGCCGCTGTGGCGCAGCAGGCCCCATCGCTGCCACGACGGGACGATGGCGCCGATGGCGTCGCCGTCCCAGTCGCTGCCGGCCTCGGTGGCGGCCGGGCCGGGGCGCACCATGCCGGCGCGCACGCCGGTGCCCTCGAGCTCCATCTGCAGGGCGCGGCCCATCGCCTCGAGGCCGGCCTTCGATGCGACGTAGCCCGCGACGTGCGGCCGCGGCGGGCTGGCCACCACGGGGGTGTCGTGCCCGACGTCGCCGCGGCCGCGGCCGACCATCGCCGGCACCACCTCGTGCAGGAGGCGCTGCGGGCCGAGCAGGTTCACCGCCAGCTGGCGCTCGAAGACCGCGGGGTCGCCGGCGACGTCGACGGGCTGCACGTCCCCTGCGTTGGACACCACGACCTCGAGATCGCCGAGGGCTGCGGTGGCAGCGCGCACGAAGCTGGCGACCGAAGCGGCGTCGAGGAGATCGAGGTGCAGGGCGACCGCCTCGCCGCCGGCGGCGACGATCTCGCTCGCCAGCTCCTCGAGGCGCTCGGTGCGCCGGGCGCCGAGCGCCACGGGGTGCCCGGCGCCTGCCAGGGCAAGGGCGGTGGCGCGCCCGATGCCCGACGAGGCGCCGGTGACGATCGCCGGGCGACGCGCCGGGTGCGGTGCGGGGGGCGCGGGGCTCACCGTGCCACCACGGTGGTCGGCAGGGCGGCGAAGCCCCGGACGTTCACCGAGTGCATGCGTCGGGCGCCCGCTTCGTCGATCTCGTAGCCCGGCTGCACCGCGGCGACGAGCTCCTCGAGGGCGACGCGCGCCTCGAGGCGAGCGAGGGACGCGCCGAGGCAGAAGTGGCGGCCGAACCCGAAGCTGGCGAGCTGCTGCATCTGCTCGGCGGGTCGGCCCAGCACGTAGGCATCGGGGTCGGGGAAGACGCGCTCGTCGCGGTTGGCGGACCCGACGAGCAGCACGACGCGACCGCCGGCGGGGATCGTGCCCCCGGCCACCTCCACGTCGCAGGTCGTGGTGCGCGCCAGCAGCTGCGAAGAGGTGTCGTAGCGCAGCGTCTCCTCCACCCACTCGACGATGCGGCCGGGGTCGTCGAACGGCAGCGCCCGCTGCTCTGGATTGCGCCACGCCCAGAACCACGCGTTGGCAAGCAGCTTGGTGGTGGTCTCGTTGCCGGCGACGCCCATGAGGAACAGGAAGCCGATGATCTCCTCGTCGCTGAGGCGGTCGCCGTCGATCTCCGCCGCCAGGAGCGCGGAGGTGAGGTCCTCGGTGGGGTGCGCTCGCCGATCCTCGATCATCGCGGTGTAGTACACGACGAGCTCGAGGGCGGCCTCGACGCCGGCGGGGGGCACGTCGTGGACGTGCTCCTCGCGCTCGACCAGGAGGTCCGACAGCTGCCGCAGCCGCGCGCGGTCCTCCTGCGGTACGCCGATGAGCTCGCTGATGACGTCCATGGGCAGCTTGCCGGCGAGATCGGCGACGAAGTCGAAGGTGCCCCGCTCGAGGCACGCGGCGAGGTGCGTGCGGGTGAGCTCGCGGATGCGGGGCTCCATCTCCGCCACGCGCCTCGGTGTGAAGCCGCGCGACACGAGCGCCCGCATGCGGCCGTGCATGGGCGGGTCCATGGCGAGGAAGCTCATGGTGCGCGACGCGCCCGGGCCCGATGCCGCCGGGTCGAGCGACACGCCCATCGCCGAGCTGAAGCGCTCCGAATCGCGGAAGGCGCCGATGACGTCCGCGTGGCGCGACAGCGCCCAGAAGCCCTCGTCCTCGTTGCGGTAGAGGGGGGCCTCGGCCCGCAGCCGGGCGTAGAACGGGTACGGGTCCTCGTGGACCTCGTAGGACCACGGGCTGAACGAAATCGGCTCGGTGGAGGTCATCGGGGCGCTCCCAGCAGCAGCTCGGCGGCCTCGGCCAGGCGGCCGGGCAGCTCGTCGTAGGTGAGGTGGCCGGTGCCGGCGTGGATCAGCGCGCCGGAGATGAGCAGGTCGAGGGTGCGCAGGACCGGCTCGGTGGCGTCGTCGCCGAGCGCGACAGCAACCCGGCGACGGGTCTCGATGCCGATCCGAAGGCGCAGCTCGGCGACATCCGCGTCGTTGGCCGTCATCGCCGCCGTGCAGGCGGCGGACAGCTCGGGCTCGTCGGCCACGAGCAGGGCGATGCCGCGCAGCGCGGCGATGGCACGCCCCGCCGGGCTGCGACGCCGATCGACCGGTGCGTCCTCGAGAGCCTGGAGGCGGCGCCAGAACACCTCGGTGACCAGGTGCTCGCGCGAGGCGAAGTAGGTGTAGGCGGTGGCGGGCGCGACCCCGGCGCGCCGCGCCACGTTGCGCACGGTGAGCCCGTCGTACCCCACGGCGCGCACCTCGTCGACCGCGGCGTCGACGAGGTGCTGCACCGTCTGCGCCTGGCGGGCGGTCAGCGTGCGGCGCGGGGCCTCGGTCGAGAGCGTGCTGGACATCTGTCCAGATGCTTGTCCAGAACGAGTCACGTGTCAAGCGCCCGCCCCGGGGCTGTCACACCCCAACCGTAGGTTGTTCTCCCGACCGAAGGAGGTCCCCATGCACGTGCTGTGCGCCACCGATCGCACCCAGGGCCAGGAGCCCGATGACTACTGCTGGACGATCGACGGCGAGCTGGTCCGGCTCCCGTGGATCGAGTGCGCCGACGGCGCTCGCTGCGGCTGCGCACGCGGGCTGGCCGGTCTCGGCAGCCAGCGCGCCACCACCACCGCCGAGGTGGTCGACCGCCCCGAGCTGGACATCCTCACCTACGCCGCCCTGCTCGTGGGCGAGCTGGAGGACGACGGCGTCACCGTCACCGACGAGGTGCGCGCCGCGGCACTCCGGGTGGGGCTCCACCTGCTCGTCGTCGCCGCCGCGCACCCGCCGGGCACCGTCGTCGGGCGCGCCGGCGACGGCTGGATCATCCGCGAACGACCAGGCGACACCTAGCCGAGCACGAGCGGAAGCGTCCTCGGGCCGCGCACCTGGCCGACCGACCACCGCACGGCGTCGGCGTCGGCCAGGCGGAACGACGGCACCCGGGCCAGGAAGCGCTCGAGCGCCACCTGCACCTCCAGGCGCGCCATGTTCGAGCCGAGACAGCGGTGGATGCCCACGCCGAAGGCCAGGTGCCGGTTCTGCGCGCGGTCCAGCAGCACCTCGTCGGGGCGATCGAACGCCTCGGGGTCGCGGTTCGCGGCCGGGAACGGCAGCAGCAGCGGGTCCCCCGCGCGCATCGGGCAGCCACCGACCTCCACGTCGCGGGCCACCTCGCGCGCCATCGTGACGGGCGCGTACGCGCGCAGCAGCTCCTCGAGCGCGGAGGGCCACAGCTCGGGCTCGGTGCGCAGCCGATCGGCATCAGCGGGGTGCTGCGCGAGGTGCCACAGGGAGGCGCCGATGGCGCTCCAGGTGGTGTCGATGCCCGCGATCAGCAGCAGCAGGCACACGCCCAGGATCTCCTGATCGCTTATGGGCCGCCCCTCGAGCTCGGCGGTGGCCAGGAACGAGACGACGTCGTCGGTCGGCTCGGCGCGCCGAGCCAGCAGGTGGTCGCGGAAGTAGGCGAAGAACTCCTGCAGCCCCTCGACGCCGGCACCGAAGTCCGTCGGCGCCATCTCGAGCAGCAGGTGCACCCAGCCCCGGAATCGGTCCGCGTCCTCGTCGGGCACGCCCAGCATCCGCGAGATGACCTGCACCGGGATGAACTGCGCGTAGTCCGTCGAACCGTCGCATGTGCCCCGGTCGACGAAGGCGTCGATGAGCGCGTCGCAGTGCTCCTCCACCTGGGGGCGCAGCGCCTCGATCGGCCCCGGCCCGAAGAGCGGCAGCAGCAGTCGGCGGATCTCGGTGTGGTACGGCTGGTCCGATGAGATCGGCGGGATCGTCACCCCGAAGTCGGTCAGCGCCGCGTACTCGGTGAGGACCGGTGTGCGCGAGGAGAACGACTCGGTGTCGCGGGCGATCTCCACGATGTCCTCGTAGCGCGTCGGCACCCACATCCCCCGGAACGACTCGCTGTGCGCGATCGGGCACCGCCCGCGCAGCTCGTCCCAGATCGGGAAGGGATCGGCGGCGTACGCCGGGTCGAAGTGGCTGAGCTGCGTCGCCCAATCGGTCGTGCTCACGGGTCCCCCTCGGGTCGTCGGTTCAGATGCTCGGGACGCCGCAGATGGCGTCGAGCTCGATGCAGTGGTCGATCTCGTTCGCCAGCTTCTCGGGCTCCCATGCGTTGAGGAAGTCGGCGTGGGCGGTGGAGGTCGGCCCGGAGTCGAGCCGCAGGCCCGACGGGTCGCCCGAGAACGGGTAGACGATCACGAACTCGAGCTGCGGGATGTGCACCGGGTGGCTGTCGGGGCAGGTGCCGCCCTCGCTGCGCGCCACGTGGCTGCGGTGGTCGGGCGAGTCGAGGTCCACGCCGTTCCAGCAGTCCTGGAACCGCACGTGCATCGTCAGCGGGCTCCCCGGGCCGCAGGTGTGCGGCGTGGCGGTGAGCCGCGGGTTGCGACCGCACCCCCAGCCGACCACATCGGTGTCCTGGAACCCCGGCGCCCGGTGGTCGCCGCCGATCATCATCAGCCCGAAGGGGTACGGCTGCACCGCGGCGGGATCCACCCCCGGCGCGGCTCGGTAGTAGGCATCCGACGAGACGGGCACGACCTGCTCGTCGCCGCGGAAGAGCGCGGGTGCCCAGTAGCTGGCGCGGTCCTGGCGCTGGGCGCAGGTGGTGTCGGTCGCAGCGATCGAGTCCGCGGTGGAGAACGCGTCCACGGCCACGTTGCCGAAGAAGTCGTGCAGGTGCGATGCCCCGGGCTCGCCGGGGAAGACGATCGGGTCGTCGGCCGCGGAGTGGCTGTAGGTGCACTCCACGACGAAGCGCCCGGGATTGGGCGCCGCCGCAGCCGGCGCGGTCCGCGGCAGCAGCAGGGCGGCTGCGCACGCCGCAGCCAGGAGCGCACCCAGCGCCCCGGCTGCGGCGACGCTGCGGCTCACCCCTCGGCGTCGAGGTCGGGCATCTCTGGCACCGTGATGGCGTCCAGGTCGACCTCGTACGGCAGGCCGCGGGCGGGACGTGCCGGCGCCGTGGCGGCGTCGGGCATGTTCTCCTGCGGACCGGGCTCGGGCCACACGGCCTCGTCGTAGGGCACCGACTCGGGGCGCTCCTGGCCGGTGAGCTCGAGCATCTTGAACGCGCCCTCGCCGCCGACGTCGCCCTGCTCGCCCTCGCACGGCGCCACGGTCTCCACGTCCTCGGGCATCGAGGTCTCGAAGGTGTTGTCGCAGACCATGTTCACCTCGCCCTCGTTGACGTAGGCGAGGAGGATGTCGGCGATGCCGCTGCCGGAGACGACGTTGCCGCGCACGGTGTTGCCTGTCGCCGGCCAGAACATCAGCGCCTCGAGGGTCGCCTCCACGTCGGGCTCGGCGGGGATGGCATCCGCGAGGCAGTCCTCGTCGGGCGGGTCGGGGATGACGTTGATCGGGTTGTCCTCGGGGAACGGCACCAGCGCGATGCCGGCGATCTCGTGGTCGAAGACGAGGTTCCGCTCGATCAGGTTGTCCCTGCCGCCGGGCACGATGATGCCGTTGTACATCGCGGTGAGTGCCGGCCCGATCGCCGGCGTCTCACCATTGTTGTTGTCGTAGACGAGGTTGCCGATGAGCGTGCTCTCGCGCTCCGGGGCGCAGCCCTCGTACGAGCCGGAGTTGGGCACGATGCCGGCACGGTTGAAGCGGAAGGTGCTGTTGACGATGAGCAGGTTGCCGCCGGCGTTGGTGCCCGAGTAGCCGAGGCCGTTGTACTCCGACACGACACCGTTGATCACCGCGTTGCAGGGGTAGCACTGGCCGATGTAGAAGCCGGCGTCGGGGCTGCCGCCGCCGTAGGAGTGCTCGAGCACACCGTCTCGGGCACCGAAGGTGTAGATCCCGTAGTCGCCGTTGCGGATCGCGGTCAGGTACGAGCCTCGGAAGCCCTCGACGTCAGAGGTCCAGAAGAAGCCGTTGCGGGTGTAGTTCTTGGCCGTCATGTTCTCGACCGCCACGCCGTCGGCACCGATGATGCGGATGCCGTTCTCCAGCTCGAACTCGCCGTCGAGGATCACCTCGTTGCGGTCCAGGCCGCGGATCACCAGGTCGTTGGTGGTGACGTCGACGGCCTCGTTGTAGGTGCCAGGCGCCACCAGGATGAGGTCGCCCTCCGCGGCTGCGTTCACCGCCTCCTGGATGGTGGCGTGGTCGTCGGGCACGTTGATGGTCGTGCCGCTGCTCCCTGCTGCGGTGGTGGTCGTCTCGCCCCCCGACGGCGCGGTCGTGGTGGTGGTGGCGTCGTCGTCGCTGCTGCACGCAGCGGTGACGAAGAGCAGGGCCATCGCCAAGCCGGCGAGGCGGACGGTGCGGGTGCGCATGGGTCTCCTAGGGGTTCACTCGACGATGAGCACGCCGGGCATGCCGGCGGTGAGGGTGCCGTGGATGGAGCAGTAGTAGCGGTAGGTGCCGGCACGGGTGAACGTGTAGCTGCCCGACTCGCCGGGGGCGAAGTCATCGGCCTCGATCGTCCACGGGGCGTCATCGACCTCCGCGATCACGTTGTGGTCGTTGCGGCCCCGGTTCTCCCAGACGACCTCGGTGCCAGCGGCCACGCTGGCCTCCTCGGGCACGAAGGAGTTGTCGACGGCCTTGACGGTGAACGTCTCGCCGTTGGGCTCGGCCGCGACCGGGCTGGTCGTCGGCGGAGGACCCTCGGTGGTGGTCGGCGCGGTGGATGCTGCGGGCGCTTCGGTGGTGGTGGCTGCGCCGTCGTCGCCGTCGTCGCTGCCGCAGGCTCCGAGCAGCGTGCCGGCGAGGGCGACGGCGAGCAGGCAGCGGGACAGGTGGCGCATGGATGGAAGCCTCATCGAACGGACGGGCAGCCCTCCGCGATCGCGCGCTGCGATCCCCGGCCCCCCGTGGTGAACCAACCCACCATAGGCCCTCCGCTCACCCCAGGGCGGCGTAGCGGTGCAGGAACGCCACCATCGCCTGGCGGCTCACCGCGGTGGTGGACCGGAACGTGCCGTCGGGGTAGCCGGCGACGATGCCCTCGTCGGTCGCCCACGCGATCGCCTCTGCGAACGGGTGCGACGGCGACACATCGCTGAACGTCCCCGGCACCAGCGTCGCGTCGGGCTCCCCCGCCAAACGCCACAGCCACGCGACTGCCGCCTGCCGGCTCACCGCGGTGGTGGACCGGAAGGTGCCGTCGGGGTAGCCCGCGACGATGCCCTCGTCGGTCGCCCACGCGATCGCGCCGGCGAACGGGTGCGACGGCGACACGTCGCTGAACGTGCCCGGCTCGAGCATCGCCTCGGGCTCGCCCGCCAGGCGGTGCAGGAACGCCACCGCCGCCTGGCGCGTCACCGGCGCCGTCGAGCGGAACGTGCCATCCGCGTAGCCCCCGACGATGGCGCGGTGCACCGACCACCACACGTCCCAGTAGAACGCGTGTCCGACGGCGACATCGCTGAACAGATCCACCGCAGCGGTCGGGGTGACCTCCGGTGCCGCGACCCACGCCGATGCGCCGTCCGCGCCGAGCGCCCGCAACTCGAAGGCCACCGGCACGTCACCGGGCAGCTCGCCCACCAGCAACGACGTCGCATCCGCCGGCAACGTGGCCGCCTCGACCGAGCCGACCTCACGCACCTCGAAGCCCGACAACGCCGCATCGGACGCGTTCCCAGGCGCAGACCACGACACCAGCGCCCCACCCGGAAGCTCGGATGCAGCCACCTCGCCCGGCACACCCGGCAGCACCACCGGGACGTTCAATGCCGTTGCTGCCTTCGCCGGGCCCGTGCCGTCCTCGCTCACCGCCACCACCGACGCCACCCAGGTCCCCGACGGTGGACGGTCGATCAGCAGCTCGTGCGTCCCGATGGCTGCCGTCGCCGGAACGACGTGGTCCTCCCCCGCGAACGACACCACGTAGCTGTCCACCGGCAACGACCCAGACGACGTCGGCGGAAACCACGACACCCGCACATCGCGCCCCTCGAGCCCCGACCACACCGCCTGCGGAGCTCCCGGCGCCGCGTACGCGGTCCACAGCAGACCGGCGCGCTCAACGGTCCCGAACGGCGACGTCAACGACACCACATGGCGATCACCCACCTCACCCACCAGCTCCTGAGGCACCGACAGCTGCAGATGCCAGGTCCACAACGACCCATCGGGCTCGTACGCCGGCACGAGCGTGAACGGTACGGGCGTGCCATCCACGAGCACCTCGGACACCTCCCCGAGCATCCCACCCTCGAGCGTGGCGGTGGCTGGGCCGACCGGCCGAAGGTGCTGCTGCCAGACCGAGGCCCTCGGACGGAGGTCGATCGCTTCGAGGTCCTGCTGGTAGGAGTGGTACGCCGAGCCATCGAGCGCGACGGCCGATGCGAAGCAGGGGTCGTTCGACGTCGACACCCGCCCCTCAACAACGGTCGCCGCTGGCCGCTTGATGGACACCCTGCCGAAGCGGGAGTCGGCGACGATGCCGCCGAGCGCTGCGCCGAAGCTGGTGCCGTTGCCCCACGATCCCTCGTCGATTGCAGAGAGATCAGACAGCCGCAGCTCGACGTCCTGGAACCAGAGCGCGTCGAGCGCGGCAGATGCAGCGAGGTTGCACCGGCCGCCATCTGGCGTGGCGCTCGCCAGGACGGTCGGCGGGTCTGCCGCCACATCGAGCACCGTGACGACTCCGGACGGGGCCTGGTCCGCAACGATGAGCAGGTCGGGGTCGTCCGCGACCCCGGCGAGCCGCGGCGAGAGCCAGGTGCCTGGGACCGAAACGTGTGCGCCACCTGCAGGATCGAGCCCCCGCAGCCCCGACGGACCGAACCGGGTGTCGGGCACCCAAGCACGGCCGCCGGCGAAGGCGATGCCCCCGGTGGTGAAGGTGCCACGGGGCAGCTCGTCGATGACGTCGAGGGTGACCGGATCGATGCGGGTGACGACGTCCTCACCCACGGGGTTGGCCCACAGGGACCCGTCGCCGAAGGCGAGCTGCGGCGCGTGGTCGGCGAGCCCGCCCAGTGCGACCGGTGCCGCTCGGACACCGTCGTATCGCAGGAGGCCACCGGCATGGTCGTACGACACAATGCCGCCGGGCACAGCGAGGAGCCCTTCGATCGGGTACGCGTCGATGCCGGACCAATCGTCGGGCAGGGCGGTCTCCTGGAGTACGAAGGACTTGGTGACCGAGCCGGCGTTGAAGACCGGCAGCGGATAGCTCCAGCCATCGACGAAGTCGCCGCTCGGGTCGTGCGCGACGACCGAGACGTCGAAGTCGAACCCGACCGGTGGCGAGGAGTAGGAACCCGACGGATCCGCGACGGCCACGATCGGATCGAGGCTCGGCCCCGAGATGGTGATCTCCGCACCGGGGATGGGCACCAGCTCGTAGGTCGCTGGGCCGGTCGCCCGACGGCCAAGCACCGTGCCGCTGAAGACGACCTCGGCGTCGGCATCGACCGTCAGGGTCGTGGCCCTCGCACCGAGGTCGCCGCGGACCACGACGAGGTCGTGCACGCCCGCCGGGATTGACGCCGGGATGGTCACCTCGATCCCGACGCTGCTCGCCGGACGCCACGGGACCGCCACTCCCTCGAGCGTCACCTCGGTGATACGCCGGCTTGCATCGACGAATGCATAGATGTGCGACTCGACGCCGCCCGGAACCACCTGCTGGTCGCTCCAAAGCTCGTCGGTGGGCGGCGTGAGCAGCTCGATGGTCTTCGTCGGGCCAGCCGCACCGGAACGCACGGCGAACACGCCGGCACCATCGGCTGCTCCAGCCACAGCGAGGATGGCCTTCGCCCCGCTGACCTTGCCTCCGAGCAACCCGCCGCCGATCGCGTAGCGCGCGATCGAGCCACCAGCGGCGCCGATCATCTGCGACGTGGGCAGCGGTGGATCGGCAAGCACGCCCGGCTGGGAGGCGAGGCTCGTGCCGCCGTAGCTGAAGAACGTCTGCGTCAGCCCCGGGCGCTCGAGCTCGAGGAGGCCGTCGGTCGGCGACGCGGCCCAGACCACCGAGCCGTCGCCGGCCACCGCCACGTCGGTGAACCGGTCCGTCACCGGGGAGGTCGCCGCCACGCTCGCAGTCGGACCCGACACGTCGAGCTCCACCAACGTCGTCGCCACGCTGCCCGCCACCGCCACGTTGCTCCACGCGATCAACCGTCCCGCAGCTCCCGGAACCGCAGTCAGGCTCGTGCCCGCCACCGAGCCCCGCGCCTCGGTCGCACCGGTCGCCGCGTCCATCCTGCGCAGCTCGCCACCAGCGACCACGAACCACAGCGCCCCGTCCTGCACCACCGCCGCATCGAGCACGTCGCCACCCGCCGCCCACGTCGCAGTCACCGTGCGCGATGCGATGTCGACACGGCTGATCGTGTCGGTCGTGCGCTCGGTCACGAACGCATCACCCCCCACGATCGCGATGCCCGACGCACCCTCCAGACCCGTCACCTCACCCAGCAGCGCGCCCGCCGAATCCGCAACCACCACCTTGTCGTCACCCGCGACCAGCACCACCCCCGACACCGGATCGGTCGCCATGGCGCGCACCGACGACATGCCGAACGACACCGCCGCCGCACCCGCAGACGGCCCGCCAGGCACCAACGGCAGCACGGCGGCCAACGCGGCGAGCACCACCAGCACGCACCGCGCTGCGCCGAACCGGCGCACAACCACCATGATCCGACCGTACTGGCCGAAACGCACCCCCGCCGGGGCGCACACCGTCGGTAGCGTCGAGCGGTGCGCGCGCTGCGAGCACCGGGGTTCGCTCCGCTGCTGGTCGGTCAGGCGGTCAACGCCATCGGGAACTGGGTGGCGATCATCGCCATCTGGGGCTTCGCCGCGTTCCGCTTCGATGCCGACGCCGGCGACCTCGCGCTGCTCTTCGTGCTGCTGTCGGTGCCCGGCGCGGTGCTCGGCCCGATGCTCGGCGTGGCCATCGACCGCCTCGGCCCACGGCGCACGCTGATCATCGCCAACCTCACGGGCTTCGCAACCGCGCTGGCGCTCACGCAGGCCGACTCCTACCACCAGGTCATCGCCCTCGCGCTGCCTCTCGGCCTCGTGGAGGCGCTGGCCGCAGCATCGCTCGACTCCCTGCCGCCGCGCCTGGTCGATGACGAGGACCTGGTGGCGGCGAACGCACTCCTCGGCGGCGCACAGGACCTCGCCATCGTCATCGGCCCGGTCGCCGCCGCCATCGTGAACGCACCGTGGGGGCTGCAAGGCGCGTTCCTCCTCGACGCCGCCACGTTCCTCGTCGGCGCGCTCGCCGCGCTGGCGGTGCACGTCGAGCCCGTCGCCGCCGACGAGGACGAGCCGGCCTCCGCGGTACGCGAGCTGCGCGCCGGCATCGCGGTGGTGCGCGGGAGCGACGGCCTGCGATGGACGCTGGCGATCGCAACGGCGACCTACGCGCTGTGGGGCGTGTTCGGCGTGCTCGAGCCTCTGTACGTCCGCGACATCCTGCACGCCAGCGACACCACCTTCGCCCTGCTCCAGACCACCTTCGGCGTCGGGCTCGTCGGTGCCGGCCTCGCGCTCGCCCGCCTCGGCGATCGCGTCGCGCAGCCGAGCTGGGTCGCCTGGGCGGTGATCGCCTCGGGCACCACCGCCGCGCTCTACCTGGGCACGACGTCGCTGGCGGTCGCGTATGCGGCGGTGTTCTTGTGGGGCATCGACATCGCGTTCTTCTACGTGCCGGCCAAGACGCTGCTGCAGCGCTACGCGCCCATCGCCGCGCACGGCCGCGTCCTGTCGCTCAACCAGTCGTTGGAACCGGCGGCGGCCATCGTCGCCACCCCGATCGCCGCCGCGCTCGTCGGCATCATCGGGGTGCGCGCCGTGGGGCTCGTGGGCGGCATCGCCATCACCCTGGCCGGGCTCGTCGCGCTGCGCGCCGTGGGGACGCTGCGACCCGTGCCCGCACCCGGTCCCGTCGACCCGACGGCGGGCTCCAGCCGAGACGCGGTCGCGCTCGGCGGCCCCGCCCCCCTCTGACCGAAGGTCTCGAGCCGACGTACCATCCCGACGTGCGCGTGCTCGTCACCGGGGGGACCGGGTTCATCGGCTCGCACGCGACCGACGCGATGCTGGCCGCCGGCCACGAGGTGCGCCTGCTGGCGCGCACGCCGGCCAAGGTCGCTGGCGTGCTGCGCCCCCGCGGCATCGAGCCCACCGAGGTCGTCGCCGGCGACATGGGCGACGCCACGTCGGTGCGCGCGGCGCTCGAGGGGTGCGACGCGGTGCTGCACGCGGCGGCCGCCGTCGGGGTGGCCAGCGGCGACCTCGCCGCGGTCGAAGGCAACCTGGCGGGCACGCGCAACGTCATCGGCCAGGCCGTCGAGCTCGGCTGCGACCCGATCCTCTACACGTCGTCGGTGGCGGTGCTGTACCCGCCGACCACCCCTGTGCTCGGCGTCGACGCACCGCTCGCCGAGCCGATCAGCGCCTACGGCCGCTCGAAGCGCGACGCCGAGGCGTGGGTGCGCGCGCTGCAGGCCGACGGCGCACCGGTCACCTCGCTGCTCATCGGCGGCGTCTACGGCCCCGACCAGCCCCGGCTCGACTCGGCGATGCACAGCATCGTGGCCGCGGCGAGCCAGGCGATGGTCGTGACCCGTGGCGGCGTCGGCGTGCTCGACGTGCGCGACCTGGCGCAGCTCGTCGTCGCCGCGCTCGAGCCGGGCCGAGGGCCGCGGAGGTTCCTCGCCGGCGGTCGCTTCCTCGACTGGCCGACGTGGACCGACGAGCTCAGCGCGGTGCTCGGCCGTCCGGTGCGGCGGGTGCGGGTGCCGGCGCGGCTCATGACCACCCTCGGCCGGGCCATCGACCTCGCGCAGCGGGTGCGGCCCTTCGACTACCCGCTCACCTACGAGGCGGCGCTGTACATGACCAGCGGCGTGCCCACCGACGACCGCGCCACGCTCGATGCCCTCGACGTCGCCTACCGCCCGACGCGTGACACGCTGGCCGACGCCACCCGCTGGCTGATCGAGGCCGGCTACCTCGACGCGGTGCACGCGCCCGCTCTGCGCTGACGCACGGCACACTGTCGCCATGTCGATCCGCACCCTCGCCACCACCGCTGCGCTCCTGCTCCTCGTCGCGAGCTGCGCAGACGACGAGCCCGTCACCGGGACCACCACCGCAGTCGAGGACAGCCGCCCCGGCGACACGACCACCGATGGCTCCACCACCGACGGCACGTCGGCGGAGCCCACCACGCCGGTGCTCACCGAGGTGGCGACCGGCCTCGGCGCGCTCACCGACCTCGCCGTGCACCCGGGCACCGGACACCTCTACCTCGCCGAGCAGGAGGGCGTCGTCGTGCAGGTCGATCCGGTCAGCGGCGACGTCGTCGGCGAGGTCGTCGACATCAGCGAGCGCGTCACCGCAGGCGGCGAGCAGGGGCTGCTCGGCATCGCCATCGATCCGACCGGCGAGCACCTCTACCTCTCCTACTCGGGGCCCGACGGCGAGACGCGCCTCGATGAGCTGGTGCTCGACGCGGATGGGGCGGTGACCGACGACGCGGCGCGCACCGTGCTCACCGAGCCCCAGCCCTACGCGAACCACAACGGCGGCGACATCGCCTTCGGGCCCGACGGCTACCTCTACCTGGCACTCGGCGATGGCGGCGCCGGCGGCGACCCGCACGACACCGGCCAGGACCCCAGCGACCTGCTCGGCTCGATCCTGCGCATCGACCCCTCCGAGCCCGGCGAGGGCGACCGCGGCTACGCCATCCCCGACGACAACCCGTTCGCGGGCGGCGGCGGCGCCCCGGAGGTGTGGCTGTACGGGGCGCGCAACCCGTGGCGGTTCTCGTGGGACGCGAGCACCGGCGACCTGTGGGTGGCCGACGTCGGGCAGGGTGCGTGGGAGGAGATCGACCACCTCCCGGCCCCGGATGCCGGGCGAGGCGCCAACCTGGGGTGGAACGAGGTCGAAGGCCTCGAGCCGTTCGACGGCGGCACCAAGCCCGACGGCGCGGTCGATCCCATCCACGTGTACGGCCGCGACGGTGGCGCGTGCTCGGTGACCGGCGGCTTCGTCTACCGCGGCGACGCGATCGACTCGCTCGCCGGGGTCTACCTCTTCGGCGACTTCTGCCTCGGCCAGCTGCAGGGCCTGCAGCTCGATCCCGACAGCGGCGAGCCGACCGTCCTCGACCTCGGCCTCGAGGTCGAACCGGCGCAGCTGTCGAGCTTCGGCGAGGGCGCCGGCGGCGAGATCTACGTCCTCACCCTCGGCGGCACCCTGCACCGCATCGACGCCGGCTGAGTGACGTCGACTGAGCACCAATCGGTGTCGACCGATGCCGGGGCTACTCCACACTTTCTGGGGAGTGCACTACCCAGAGAATGTGGAGCAGTGGTCGCGCCGAGCCGCGTGATCAGTCGAGCGAGAAGCCGAAGGCGTCGAGCCACGCCGCCTTCCAGGCCTCCACATCCAGGCTCGCCATCGCGACCAGCGCCTCGTCGGACACCGAGGGGCGCGCGGCGAGGATGGCCTGCGCGTCCCACCCCACCGGCCAGCGCAACCTCGGCTCGTCGGTGGTGACGGCCTCGACGATGGATGCGGCCACCACCGACGGGTCGGTCGGCTCGCGCAGCATGCGGCCGTAGTAGGCGAGCGACTTGTCGGTGGCGTGGCCGTAGGCGGTCTCCGCTGGCGGCGGCGCTGACTTGGACCAGATCGGCGTGGCGATCACACCCGGCTCGATGAGCACCACGCGGATCCCGAACGGCGCCACCTCCTGCGCCAGCGCCTCGCTCATCGCCTCCAGCGCGTGCTTCGTTGCGCCGTAGGCCCCCATGGCCTGGCGCACGAAGCGACCGGCCAGCGAGCTGATCTGCACGATGGTGCCGCTGCCGCGCTCGCGCATCGAGGGGAGCACGGCCTGCGTGGTGCGCAGCACCCCGAAGAAGTTGGTCTCCATCTGGCGGCGGAACTCGTCGATCGGCGTCTCCTCCACCGGCCCGCTGCCCGAGACCCCCGCGTTGTTGACGAGCACGTCGACCGGCCCGGACCGCTCGGTCACCTCCGCCAGCGCGTCGCGCACCGAGGCGTCGTCGTCGACGTCGATGCGCAGCACCGCGATGCGACCGGCGCTCGCCTCGGCGACCGCACGCAGATCGTCGGCTCGCTCGGGGCTGCGCACCCCCGCGTGCACCGTCGCGCCCGCTGCGGCGAGCGCCTGCACCGTCGCCAGCCCGATCCCCGAGCTGGCGCCGGTGACGACCGCGACCTGGCCGCGCATCACGCACCCACCGGCTTGGGCTCGCGGGGCAGTCCGAGGGTGCGCTCACCGAGGATGTTTCGCAGGATCGACGAGGTGCCGCCCATGATCGTGTAGGCCGGTGCGTAGCAGAGGCCCCGCGCCGCTCGATCCCACAGCGTCGCCTCCATGCCGAGGATGCGGGCGATGAGGTCCGCCACGCGCTGCTCGTGCTCGGTGCAGAAGACCTTGGTGGCGGCCGAGAACTGCTTGGGCGCCTGGCCGAGCACCTCGCGCAGCACCAGCAGTCGACCGATGCGGTAGCCGGTCTCGATGCGGGCCAGCTCCTGGCGCACCAGCGGGTCGCTGCGGTCGGCCTGGGGCAGCACCGCCAGGTAGAGCGCACGGTTCGACACCAGCCGGTCGATGCCGCCGCGCTCGTGCTCGAGCTGGCGCATCGTCTGGCGGAAGGACTCTCCCTCGACGCCGACCAGGTTCGCCGCCGGCACCCGCACCCCGTTGAAGAACACCTCGCAGAAGTGGCGGTTGGTGGTCATGTCGGTGATGGGACGCACCTCGATGCCGGGGCTGTCCATCGGCACCACCAGCTCGGAGATGCCGGCGTGGCGCGGCCCATCGGTCGACGTGCGGCAGATGAGGTAGCAGTAGTCAGCGGTCTCGCCGAAGCTGGTCCAGATCTTCTGGCCATCGATGACGAAGTCGTCGCCGTCGCGCACCGCCCGGGTGCCGAGGCCCGCCAGGTCGCTGCCGGCATCGGGCTCGCTCATGCCGATGCACCAGCCGGTCTCGCCCGACAAGATGCCCGGCAGGAAGCGCTGCTGCTGCTCGGGGGTGCCGTACGCGATGAGCGTCGGGCCCATCTGGCGATCCGCGAACCACGACGCGGCGATGGGCGCACCCGCCGCGATGAGCGCCTCGGTCACGACGAAGCGCTCGAGCGCGCTGCGTCCGCCGCCGCCGAGCTCGGTCGGCCAGGTCATGCCGATCCAGCTGCGGGCTCCCAGCTCTCGGGACAGCTCACGGCTGTAGCCGTTGATCCACGCGTCGTCGTGCACGCCGTAGCGCGCCACGGCATCGGCGGCGAACGCCTCAGCCTCCGCCGCCAGCGCGGCAACCGGGGCGGGAAGGGAGAAGTCGAGACCGTCGGCCATGCCCCATGGTGGCGCGCCGCGGGCGTCGCGAGCACCTCGGTGGTGCTCGCACCGGCAGCGTCAGCCGCCGACGACTCGGCGACCGACCTCACCGAGGAGCTCGACTCGGTCAGGCAGGTGCCCGTTGGCGACCGCCGAGCAGGTGAAGCCATCCACCCCGAGCGCCAGCGCCTCGCTGAGCTGCTCGCCCACCTCGTCGGGGCCGCCCCACGTGAACAGCGAGAGGAACGCGGCGCGCCCGTCGTCGTCCATCCCCGCCAGGTCCAGGCCGCGGCTGGCGAAGAACGTCGTCAGGTCGTCCAGCGCCTCGTCGTGGGTGGGTGCGACGCAGCACACCCGCTGCAGGGTGACGGTGATCTCGCTGCGGTCGCGCCCCAGGCGCTCGCAGTGCCCTGCCAAGGCGTCGAGCTTGCGGGGGACCTCGTCGAGGCCGCACGTGAGGTTGGACTCGTCCGCGTACTGCGCCACCATCCGCAGCGTCTTGCGCTCGCCCGAACCGCCGATCATGACCGGGATGCGCGACAGCGGCGCCGGCTGGTTGATGGCGTCGACGACGCGGTAGTGGTCCCCCGCGAACGTCGGCCGCTCGTCGCGCAGCATCGGGACGATGATCTGCAGCGCCTCCTCGAGCTTGGCGAAGCGATCGGTGAACGTGCCGAACTCGATGCCCAGCGCATCGTGCTCGAGCTCGAACCACCCGGCGCCGATGCCGAGCTGCGCGCGGCCACCCGACACGACGTCGAGCGTGGTGACGGTCTTCGCCAGGATCGCCGGGTTGCGGTAGGTGTTCCCGGTGACCAGCGCGCCGAGGCGCACCCGCTCGGTGTGCTGCGCGAGGGCGGCGAGCAGGGTGTAGCACTCCAGCATCGGCTGGTCGGGGGTGCCGAGCATCGGCAGCTGGAAGAAGTGGTCCATCACCATCACGGTGTCGAACCCGCCGCGCTCCGCAGCGGCAGCCTGGGCCGCGACGTTGGCGAAGAGGCCGTCAGGCGCCACATCGGGGTAGGTGAAGTTCGGGATCTGGTAGCCGAGCGTGGTCATGGGCCCCCCTGGGTCGCGTCACGTGGACTCAACCTACTTCCGACCAGGCGAAATGCTGCCGGGCGACGCTCACCGACGTCGGTAGGGTTCGCTCGACCCCCGGAGACGACATGATCGAGCCACCCACCACCGCTGTGCCCGCCGCTGGCGGCGTGCGCGAGGCGGTCGCCGCGCACCCGGTGTCGATGGTGTGGCTCGGCACGGTGCTGTTCAGCACGGGTCCGGTGATGGTGGCCGGCGCCACGATCTCCGGCCCGGTGTTCTCGTTCTGGCGGCTGTGGTTCGGCGCCGCGGCCATGGGCCTCGCGCACGCCGCCAGCCGCGCCCGCACCTCGGCACCGTCGGCTCGGGGCTGGCAGGTCGCGGCGGCGTGCGGTGTGGCGTTCAGCGCGCACCAGCTCACCGGCATGACCGCGCTGCGCACCACCTCGGTCGTCGACGTCACGCTCATGAACACCCTGGCGCCGATCGTCGTCGGCCTGCTGGCGGTGCGGGCCTTCGGCGAGCGGCCCGGCGTGCGGTTCCGGGCGTGGTCGGCGGTCGCGATGGCCGGCGGCGCTGTGGTCGCGCTCGCCGGCAGCACCGGGCCCGAGGGCGAGCCGCTCGGCATGGTCCTGGCCGCGACCAGCATCGCCTTCTACGCCGTGTTCTTCGTGGGATCGAAGCTGGCGCGGCCCGACATCGAGCCGATCGCGTTCATGGTGGCGATGCTCACCTCCGCAGCGGTGACCACCTCGCTGTTCCTCGTCGCGATGGGCGAGGCACCCACGCCGATCAGCACCCACGACCTGCTGCTGTGCGCGGCGGTGGCGGTGGTGCCAGGCTCGCTCGGTCACCTGGCCATCACGTGGTCGCTGCGGTGGGTTCCCGCCAACGTCCCGCCGGTCATCGGCCTGGCCATGCCCGTGCTCGCCGGCGCGCTGGCGTGGTGGCTGCTCGGCCAGGAGATCCGCACCGCACAGGTGCTCGGCGGCGCCGTGGTGCTCATCGGCGTCGCCGGCGCGGTGCGCTCCCCGAGTGCGCACCGCCTCGGAGCCGACGAGGCGCTCGTGCTCGCCGAGGAGACCTGAGGCTGGCCGCGTGCGCTCAGCTCACAGGGCTTCGTAGCGGAAGAGGAACGCTGCGGTTGCTTGACGTGAGACCGCGTCGGTCGGCTTGTAGAGCGGGAGCCCCGGCGGGTTCGGTGAGCCGAGGGAGAGCCCGGCTTCAGCCAGCCACTGGATCGCGGCGTGGAACGGGCTGGCAGAGCTCACATCCCCGAAGTGCTGCGACGTGATCGTGGGGGTGGGCTCGCCGCTCTTGCGCCACAGGAATGAGGCCATCGCCTGGCGGCTGACGGTGGCGCCGGGCTTGAAGAGCGGCTTGCCGCCCAGCGGGTTCGGTGAGCCGAGCGACAGGCCGCTGTCAGCCATCCACTGGATCGCGGCGTAGAACGGGTGCGACGCGGGCACATCCGCGAAGTTCGGCTCGGAGATCGTGACGGCGGGTTGGCCTTCTTGCGCGTAGAGGAACGAGGCCATCGCTTGGCGTGACAGCGGCGCGGTGGGGTGGAAGGTGCCGTCGGCGTAGCCGGTCGTGGTGCCGTTCGCGGCCAACCAGTTGATCTCGGTGCAGAACGGGTGGGCGCCGCCCACATCGCCGAACGGGCCTTGACGATCGACGCCGCACACCATCGCGACGATCCGCCCGATCGAGCTGCTACCGGGGTTGGTGAACCAGACGTTCAGGTCGGGTCCCGAGGTGATGCCCCGCGGTGAGCTCACGCCGGAGTCGGTGAAGGTCGTGACGACGCCGGTGGGGGTGATCCGCCCGATCGAATCGTTGCCTTGATTGGTGAACCAGACGTTCCCGTCGGAGCCAGCAGCGATGCCCTCCGGGTTGCTGATGCCGATGCCCGTGAAGTTCGAGACCACACCCGCGGGGGTGATCCGCCCGATCGAATCGTTGCCTCGATTGGTGAACCAGACGTTCCCGTCGAAGCCAGCAGCGATGCCCTCCGGGTTGCTGATGCCGATGCCCGTGAAGTTCGACACGACCCCCGCAGGAGTGATCTGCCCAATCGAACTGCCGTAGGAGTTGGTGAACCAGAGGTTCCCATCCGGACCCGCGGTGATCCCAGAGGGTCCGTTGATGCTGGCATGGGTGAAGTTCTCCACGATCCCCGACGGGGTGATCCGGCCGATCGAGTAGCTACCGGGGTTGGTGAACCACAGGTTGCCATCGGGGCCCGCCGTGATGCCCTCCGGGTTGCTGATGCCTGGGCCGATGAAGTTCGACACGACGCCGGTGGGCGTGATCCGCCCGATCGAGTGGCTGTTCCAGTTGGTGAACCAGATGTTGCCGTCGGGCCCCGCCACGATGCCGGCCGGGGAATCGACGCCGGAGCCGGTGAAGTCCGACACGACCCCCGACGGGGTGATCCGGCCGATCGAATCGTTGTCCGCGCTGGTGAACCAGAGGTTCCCGTCGAAGCCCGCAGCGATGCCCACCGGGGAGCTGATATCGGATGCAACGGTGGTGATCGTGCCCACCGGCACGGCTTCCGCCGGGGCGGTGCCGACCACCCCGACGACTGCAGCGATGAGCAGCAACGCTGCGGTTGTCGCGACACCCCTGGCGACGACTGCTTGCATCCCCCCGGTTCGCACGGCATCACGCCTCGTCATCGGCCACCGGCCCTCCTCGGTGATTGCACCCTAATGAGTGGCCGGTCTTCGGGCTCCGAGGATCGATCGGCGCCGGAGCAAGCCTGCGTGGAGACGCGTAGCCTGCGGCGGTCGCCGACGCCGGCTGAGGGTCGCGGCAGCCGAGCTCAGCGCAGCTCGTAGTCCGCCGGTGCCATCGCACGGGTCCGGCGCCAGTACTCGAGCAGGCTGAACGGCCAGTTCTGCGCCGAGCGCCCCTTGGAGTTGCGGTACCAGCTGCTCACCGTCGAGGTGCCCCACGCCATCTGGGCGTTGGCGGCATCGATCTCCGCGTTGAACGCGTCGTGCACATCGCGGCGCACCTCGAGCGCATCGTGACCGGTCTCGGCGAGCACCCGCAGCGCGTCGAGCACGTAGCGCACCTCGCACTCGGAGAAGAAGATGATGCTGCCGTTGATCACGATGTTCGTGTTGGGCCCGTAGAGGCAGAAGAGGTTCGGGAACCCGGGAACGGTGATGCCGAGGTAGGCGCGGGCGTCGTCGCCATCCCAGGTGTCGCGCAGCGACGCGCCGCCGCGGCCGACCACCTCCATCGGGGCGAGGAACTCTGCGGCGCTGAAGCCCGTCGCCCACACGATGACGTCGACGGGGTGCTCGGTGCCGTCGGCCATCCGCACGCCGCGCTCGGTGATCTCGGCGATGGCGTCGGTCACGAGGTGCACGTCGTCGCGCTTGAGGGTGCGCGCCCACGTGCCGTCGTCGCGGATCACGCGCTTGGCCGCCGGCGGGTAGTGCGGCGTGACCGCCTCGAGGAGGTCGGGCCGGTCGCCGAACTGCTCGGCCAGGTAGGCGACGAACACCTGGCGGACTAGCTCGTTGCCCATCGACACCGCCTCGTCCTTCGGCTCCCAGGCCGGATCCGCGGTGACGAACGGCAGGATGCCCTCGCAGTTGCGCCAGAAGATCCAGAACCGGTGCCACGACGCGTAGCCCGGCACGTGGCGGTGCAGCCAGCGCACCTCGCCGGGCACGTCCTCGTAGTACTCCGGCGTGGGGATGAGCCACGCCGGGGTGCGCTGGAAGACGAGGACGTCGGCCGCGGTGCCGGCGATCGCCGGGATGAGCTGCATGGCGCTGGCGCCGGTGCCGATCACCGCGACGCGCTTGCCGGCGAGGTCCACCGAGTGGTCCCAGCGAGCCGAGTGGAACGCCGGGCCGGCGAACGTGTCGCGCCCGGCGATGTCGGGGAGCTGCGGGCGGTTGAGCTGTCCCACCGCGCTGATGACCGCGGCAGCCTCGATCACCTCGGCGCCGTCGGGTCCGGTGATCTCGACGCGCCAGCGCGCCGCGTCCTCGTCCCACGTGGCGCGCTGCACCTCGACGCCGAAGCGGATGCGGTCGCGCACCCCGAAGTCGTCTGCGCACCGCCGGAAGTAGTCGAGGAGCACCTCCTGGGAGGAGAAGTGCTGCGGCCAGTCGGTGCGCTGCGCGAACGAGTAGCTGTAGAAGTGGTTCGAGACGTCGACCCGGCACCCCGGGTAGGTGTTCTCGTACCAGGTGCCGCCTACGTCGTCGTTCTTCTCGAGGACGACGAACGGCACCCCGGCCTGATCGAGGCGGTGCGCGGCGAGCAGCCCGGACATGCCGGCGCCGATGACGACCACGGGCAGGTCGCGCCCAGGTGCGAGGTCGTCGAGGCACCACTGCGGGGCGCGCCCGTCCTCACCGGCGAGGCCGAGCTCCTCGCGGAACAGCGGGAGGTAATCGTCGACCTCCTCGCCGCCGGCCACGAAGTGCAGGAGCGCCGCCAACGTCTCGGCATCGGGGCGGGCGATCGCAGGGGTCTCGCCGTCGCGCAGCCGCCGCAGCGCGTCGAGCGCAAGGGCTCGGCCCTCGGCCTGGCGGTGCGGGGGCACGCCGGCGTCGGGGTCCATCACCGTGTCGGCCTGCGGGCGCAGTTCCTCGCGCAGTAGCGACAGGTCGCCGGTGGCGCCGGCGACCGCGGCCAGCAGCGCTGGAACCACCGCGTGCTCGAGCGCGACTCGCAGCGCGTCGTCGTCGAGATCGATCGGTGCGGTGTCCCCCTGCATCCCCATCGCGGGAGTCTCGCGCCCGGTCCGCGACGCGGCCCAGCCGGTCCGGACCACGACGAAGGTCGCGCGGTACGGTGCGCCGGACCGCCCGCCAGACCCCGGAGGCCACCGTGCGCACCCGACCCACACTCGCCCTGCTCGCCACCGCCACGCTGCTCCTCGGAGCGTGCAGCGACGACGGAGGCGATGACGCCGGCGGCGCGGCTGACGATGCCGCCACCACGACCGCACCGGCGTCTGACGGGGGTGGCACGTGCGCCGGCACGGACCTCACCTACAGCGGACCAGGCACCGAGGCGTTCGATCCGACGTCCACCCTGGCCGTCGAGGTGATGGAGGACGCGGCCTACACCGTCTACATCGGCGACGAGGAGATCGATCCGGACTCCATCGGCATCGTGTCGAGCCCCGAGCCCTCGGCCGACGGCACGCTCATCACGCTCGCTGTGACGACGTTCAACGCCGAGGGAGAGCCACCGACCATCGAGCTCGGCGAGCCGATCGCCTACACCGACGAGTTCGGCGGGCTGACCTTCCGGATCACCTCCCAGGCGGGCGAGACCGTGAACGGCAGCAACATGAACGCCTCGGGAGATCTGACGGTGACCTCGCTGGGCGACACCTTCTGCGCCGAGATCGAGTACACCGACGACGAGAAGTCGCTCAGCGGCACCATCGAGGCGCCCATCACGGGGATGTAGGCGGTCGGGCCGGCGGCCACCATCGGAAATACTTGCATCTGCAATGATGTTGGACGGGACACGATCCGACCCCTGAGGAAGGGGGCGACATGCCCGCCATCACCGCTGACACCCTCACGCTTCCCCGCCTGGCCAGCCTCGACCGCGCTGCCACGCACTGGCGGCCCGTCGATCGGCTCGTCGACGCCCGTCGAGCCGTCGAGGGCGAGGGCTTCGTCGTGCGCCGCCCGTTCCCCGGCGTGCTGTCGATGCAGGAGGCCGATCCGTTCCTGCTGCTGGACCACATGGGCAGCGTCGAGCTCGCCCCCGGCGAGGCCCGGGGAACGAGCTGGCACCCGCACCGCGGCTTCGAGACCGTCACGTACCTGATCGACGGCGTGCTGGAGCATCAGGACTCCACCGGTGGCGGGGGCGTCATCGCCAACGGCGCCACCCAGTGGATGACCGCCGGCGGCGGCATCCTGCACATCGAGCGACCGCCCGAGGCGTTCGTGCGCAGCGGCGGCGTGCTCCACGGCGTGCAGCTGTGGGTGAACCTTCCGGCGAGCGCCAAGCTCATGACGCCGGGCTACCAGGACATCGCGGCGGGCGCGGTCGGCCTCGTCACCACGCCCGACGGCGGCGCGGTGGTGCGCATCATCGCTGGCGAGCTCGACGGCCACGCGGGACCGGGGCGCACGCGCACCCCGATCACCTACGTGCACGCCACCGTGGCGCCCGGTGCGCGCCTCGAGGTGCCGTGGACGCCGGGGTTCAGCGCGCTGGTCTACGTGCTCGCCGGCACGGGGACGGTCGGTCCCGCCGACACACCCATCCGCGAGGCGCAGCTGGCGGTGCTCGGAGCCGGCGACGCGCTCGTGGTGACCGCCGATGCGCACCAGCCGGAGGCGAGCGCGTCGGGCCTCGAGGTGCTGCTGCTGGGAGGGCAGCCGATCCGCGAGCCGATCGCCCACCACGGGCCGTTCGTGATGAACACCCGCGCCGAGATCGTCACCGCCATGGAGGACTTCCAGGCAGGCCGCCTCGGGCGAACGCAGGCGACGCGCACGGTGGTCGACGGGTAGGCGCCACCGTCGGCGGGGTGGCTACCCCTCGCTCACCGGACGCGGATCGGTGGTCTGGAGCTGCTCGATGACGTCGCGCCCGATAGGCAGCGGGTCGCACCCGTGGTCCTGCTCGCAGACGAAGTCCCACTGGGGCTCGGCGAGGGAGTGGCACGCCGCGCAGCTGATCCCGCCGAAGCGGTTCTTGATCTCCGCGTTGCCGCGGTTGTGGATGACCGTGCCATCCGCGCTCACGTTCAGCTCGAAGAACTCCCAGTCGCCGAATTCCGGGCTGAACCCAGGTGCCCGCTTGACCATCGCCTCCTGCGGGATGAGCTGGATCACGGTGCCGACGGGGTAGACGCCGCCATCGGCGGACTCGGCCACGGCGACGGTCTCCTCGAGGTCGCCGAGCACGTTGTCGACGAAGAAGCCGCGCACCGGCGTCATCTCGGCGAGGGGCTTGAAGTCGTCCGCGGCCATCTCGACATCGACCACCGCAGTGGTGGTCGTCGACTCGACTCGTGGCCTGGTCGACGACGGTGCACCGCCGGCGTCGTCCCCGCCCGCCGCGCCGTCGCCGGAGCATGCTGCGACCACCAGCGCGAGACCGACGCAGCCGAGCGCGACCACGTCGTGCAGACGCCCTGCGCTTCGCCCCCTCAAGCGGAGACCGCAGCGTCCACGTTGCGGATCGGACGTGCCGAGCGTGACGGCTGGCCACGCACCGCGTCGGGGGCCGGGTGCTCTTCGGGGTGCTCGACGCCATCCCACACCGGCAGCACCAGCGACGAGGCGTGCGCACCGCCGCGCCCCACATCGTGGCCTGCGCCCTCGACGACGGGGTTCTCGAAGCACCAGAACGGCAGGTCACGCCCCGGCGTGGAGATCGTGGCGCGCAAGCGCGACCCGGTGCGCAGCACGTGCGCCACCGGCATGATCGGCACCCGGAAGCGGAGCCACTCCCCCACCGCCAGCGGCACGCGGTCCTCGGGGGTGAACGTGTAGTCGACGCGCACGTGATCGGAGCGGTGCGGGTCCTCGGCTCGGTGCACCGGTCGGTGCCATCCCGATTGCAGGCGCAGCTCGACGCCATCGGGGCGGATCTCGGTGAGGGTCACCTGAACCGAGGTGTCCTCGGTTCCGGGCCGCAGCCACAGGTCGAGGTGGCCCTGGCCCATGATCGTCACCGGTGCGTCGAGCGGTGCGGTCTCGTAGGCCGCGGTGTGCTCGTCATCGAACCGGCTCCACTCGACGGGCACCGTCGGGCGGATGAAGTCGTTGAACACCTCGGTCAGCGCGTAGCACTCGGCGCCGGCGCCGGGGTCGTCCAGGTAGCGATCCGCCCCCTCGACATCGGGAGGCGCATCGGCCAGCGCTCCGCCGTCGGCCAGCCACCACGTGGCGGTGGTGCAGCCCGGGGGAGGGAACGACGCCGCGCTGATCTCGTAGCGGGCACCGGGGGCGCCGGGCACGTCGCCCGCCGCGCCGCTCTCGAACAGGATCCGCACCGGCGGCTCGGACTCGTAGCGCGCCAGCGCGGCGTCGAAGTCGTGCTCGAGGTCGCCGAAGCGATCCTCCTCGATCTCCTGCGTGTAGCCGAAGTGCTCGGCGAACTGCATCGGCGCGAACTGGCGGATCAGCTCGGGCACCACCGGGACGCGCTTCGCGACGTAGAACGACAGGAACTCGAACCACCGAGCGATCACCATCGGGCTGTAGCCGTCGGGGTGGTGGCCGTTGAAGAGCGTGAAGCGCACCTGCGGCGCGGCGTGGAACTGGTCGAGCATCAGGGCGAAGCGGCTGCCGGTCTGCTCGTCCTGCCACGAGCCCGTCAGGTACACCGGCACGTCGATGCGGTCGATGGCGTTGGCGATGCGCCGCGCCTCGAGCGCCGGGCCGAAGGTGTCGATGGCGCGACCGAAGCGCTCGAAGTCCATGTTGAGGCTGCGGATCTGCTGGTTGGCTGCTGCCACCTCATCGCCGGCGTCGATGCGGGTCTGGTCCCACGCCATGCCGCCGACCTTCGTCTCCGCGTCGCGCTGCGCGAGCCACGCCCGCGTGAAGCCCGAGTTGTAGGTGCCGCCCGGCCACTGCTGGCGCCAGAGGTCGTCGATGACCGACAGCGGTGTGATCGCAGCCAAGCTCGGGGGACGGGCCGCAGCGACGAACAGCTGCGAGATGCCGGGGTAGCTGAGCCCGACCATGCCCGGGCGACCGTGCAGCACCCACGGCTGCTTGGCGACGGTCTCGATGACGTCGTAGCCGTCCGCGGTCTGCGCGGGGCTGAACACATCGAACACGCCGCCGGAGCAGCCGGTGCCGCGCATGTTCACGCCGACGACCGCGAAGCCGAGCAGGTTGGCGAGCAAGGTCCCGGGCTGCGGGGCGTCGGGGTTGGACGGCCCGTAGCCGGAGTACTCGACGACCGTCGGCCACGGTGCGGGTCCGTAGAGGTCCTCGTTGGGGAAGCGGACCATGATGGACAGCTGCACGCCGTCGCGCACCGTGAGGTAGCCGAAGCCCTCGGCCAGCTCCTGGTGGTAGCGCGAAGGATCCGGGTGATCCTCGACGGCGAGCACGCGCACGGGGCCGTGCGCCTCAGGTGGGTCCGCAGATGCGTCCACGACGACGTAGTCGCCGGGCGGGAGCACGTGGCCGGTGCCGATCACATCGACCATGTCGTCGATCGTCGCGAGCACGCGGTGCTCGGTCGGCACGAACGCCACGTGCGCGTTGCCGACGTCATCGGCGACCAGCGTCACCACCGCGGTGCCGTCGGAGGTCTCGAGGCGGAGGTGCGCGCCGGGCCGAGCGCCGGTGACGGTCAGGGTCTCCACCCCCGCGGCGATCACCACACCGTCGGCGGTGGTGATCATCGTCGTGTGCACGCCGTGCGGCATCGCGCTCCCCCTCGTCTGCGGACCTGGCCGTGCTCCCCAGCACTCGACCGGCTCCGGCACTGTACCGACCTGCTCCTGCGCCGCCGCCATGCCCGCTCAGCGCGGGACGAGGCGCAGCGACCAGGCGCCGTCGGCGACGACGGTGGCGGTGAGGACTCGGCCGCCGTCGACCTCGTGCTCCACGAGGTCCTCGAGCCCCTCGAGCACGGCGGTCGGGCCGTCGGTGCCGGTCGGGGTCCACGCGACGAGCTCGTCGCCGGCGGCTGCCCCCGTCCCCTCGACGGTGAGCGCGCCGGTGCGCCAGTCGCTCTCGAGCGTCGTGATGGTTCCGGGCGCAGCGCGCGGGTAGGCGCGGCGCACGATGCGCAGCAGCTCCTCGGTCGGACCGAGGTCCTCGTCGCCGGGGCAGGCGAGGCCGTGGAGGTGGATCTGCTCGTTGGACTCGCCGGTGGCCTCGTATCCGCCCCAGGGCACGGAGTGCGGGTCGCCGCAGGGCTGGCGCCACTGCCACCACGCCCCGCCGAGCACGTTGGCGTCGAGGTCGGCCGCGAAGCGGTCCAGCTCCTCGAGGCTCTCGGCGTCGGTGCCCCACCATCCGTGCTCCCCCAGCCACGTCGGGATGCCGATGCCGCCGGCGACGCCGAGGAACAGGTCGTTCATGGCCTCGATCGTCACCTCGCCGATGTCGATCGACTCGGCGTAGTTGTGGGGTGCGGCCACCACGTTGGTGATCGGCAGCCCGATGCGCTCCGGGTCAGGCACGACGATGCCGAAGGCCGGGTTGCCGGCGGGGATCGCCGGCTCGATGAAGAGCAGGTGCCCGAACGGCGCGTCGGCTTCGGCGTCGCGGATCTCGGTCACGACATCCGCGATCAGCGCGTCGTACAGGGGCGTCAGCTCGGCGGCGGGGCGCGACACCTCGGGCTCGTTGAGGAGGTCGTAGCCCGCCACCTCGGGGCGACCGGCGAAGTGCTCGGCGAGGCGGCCCCAGGTGGCGGCGAAGCGGGTGCGGATGCCATCGGTGTCGTCGTAGAAGTGGTTCCACGCCGCGGTGACCGCCTCGCTGCTGTTGCGGTCGCCGGTGATGCAGGTGCTGCCGCCATCGGTGATCGTGGCCCACCCCGGCGCGCCGTCCCACCCCTTGGCGGGGCTCGTCCCCTCCGGGCACTCGGCGGCGTCGGTGGTCGCGATCGTGGCGGTGTACGCGTCCTGGTGCATGTCGATGACGGTGTGCATCCCGTGGGCGGCGGCGGCGGTCACGTACTCGTCGATCTCCGCCACGTACGCCTCGTCGAACGCCTCGCGCTCGGGCTCGAGGCGCGACCAGCTCACGACCAGGCGCACGACGGAGAAGCCGTTGGCTGCCATCGCCGCCCAGTCCGCATCGGTCATCGGCTGGGTCGGGGGGTGATCCGCGTCGCCCTGCCAGTACTCGCCGAGCGAGGTGACGTTGACGCCGCGCAGCAGGACGTCGCGGCCGAGGTCGTCCACGATGCGCCCGTCGGAGGTCGACAGCGGCCGCAAGGCCAGCGGGCCGTCGACCGGCGGTGTCACCGTGATCGTGGCCGTGTCATCCGGCGGCGTCGCTGTGGGCCCGGCGCCCTCAGGATCGCCGTCGCTCGAGCACGCGGCGAGCAGCAGCGCGCCGGCGACCGCGAGGGCGACCGGACGGCGGAAACGATGACGGCGGCGAGCGGACGAGGCGGAGCGCATGGCCGCCCAGTCTGCCCGCTCCCCACCCCTCGTTCCGGGTGGCGGGAGCCTGACCTGCCCAGGCTGCGGCTACCCAGACGCGATCGTCAGGTGGGTGTCGGTGCGAGCGCGGCGCCTGCGGAGAACCTGGCGCGGCGGGCGGCTCGGCGCAGGACGCGCAGCAGGACCGGGCCGGTGGCGAGCACCGCGATCGCGGTCGTGATGGCCCGGCCGATGTCCCACCCCAGCGACGTCGCCAGGCTGTAGGCGAGCAGCCGACGCAGGTTGTCGACCACGGCGTCGCCGGCGACGAACGACACGTCGGTGCCGCCGCCGAGGGCGAACGGCCAGAACGACAGGTTGAGCAGCACGCCGTACACCATCGCTGCGACTGCGCCGTACGCCGCCAGCATCGCCAGCTCGCGCCGGCCCCCGGCGCGCGGCAGCAGCCCGGCGCCCATCCCCACCCACGCCGCACCGAGCATCTGGTACGGCAGCCACGGCCCGACGCCGGCGGTCAGCAGCGCGGAGGCGAACAGCGTCGTGGTGCCGAGCACGAACCCGAAGCCGGGGCCGAGCACGCGCCCGCCGAGCACGAGCAGGAAGAACACGAGCTCGATGCCGGCGGTGCCCGCGCCGAGCGGGCGAACCGCAGCGCCGATGGCCGCCAGCACCCCGAGCAGGGCGACGGCCTTGGCGTCGACGCCCCCGGCGCTCACCTCGGCCAACGTCACCGCCAGCACGACGACGAGCACCGCAGCGAACAAGAGCGGCGCAGCGTCGGCGTCGGCCAGCGGCGCATCGCCGCTGACCAGCAGCGGCCAGCAGCAGGCGACCAGCCCGAGGACGGTGGCGAGCGCCAGGACCACCGCGGTGCGCGGCCGCAGCGGCACCGCCGGCTGCTGCATCCGAGCGCTCACGCCGGGGTCCCCGCACGCTCGAGCGCGTGGCGCACCTGCTCCACGGTGCGCCACGGCAGCGGCGCCAAGACCTTGCTCACCTGGGGAGCGAACGCGGGCGACCCGGCGAGCACCGACTGCACCTCGCCGTCGGCGATCCGCTCGCCATCGGCGAGCAGCACCACGCGGCTGGCGACCTCGGCCACGAACTCCACGTCGTGCGTGCTCAGCACCACCGCACGCCCGTCGGCTGCCAGCTCGCGCAGCACGCGAGCGAGCGCGGCCTTGGCCGGCACGTCGAGGCCGCGCGTCGGCTCGTCGAGCAGCAGCACCGGTGGCGACCCCACGAGCACCACCGCCAGCGCGAGGGCGAGCCGCTGCCCGTCGGAGAGGTCGCGGGGATGCGCCTCGTCGTCGATGCCGGGCACGATGCGCTCCAGGAGCGCCCGGGTGGTGCCGACCCCGGCGCCAGCCAACTGGTCGGCGTCAGCCACCTCGGCGCGCACGGTGGCCGCACCGAGCAGGTCGCTCGCCTCCTGCGGCACGAGGCCGACCCGTCGCGCCCGCTCCGCGATCGGCAGCTCAGCCGGATCGTCGCCGGCGACCGCGACGGTGCCGCCCTGGCGCGCCCCGGTGCCCTGCAGCGCCCACAGCAGGCTCGACTTGCCCGAGCCGTTGCGTCCGAGCAGCGCCACGACCTCGCCCGCACGCAGCTCGAGGTCCACGTCGCGCACCGCCAGGCAGCCGGCATAGCGCACCTGCACGCCGCGAGCCTCGAGCAGGGGCGCACCGGTCGCGCCAGGTGTCGGCGGAGGCGCGCTCCCTTCGAGTCGATCGCGCAGGGTGGCGGCGAGACGTCGGGCGTCGCGCACCGACACCGGCGGGGGCGACCAGCCGGCCACACGCCCGAGCCGCACCACCGGCGGCGCCAGCGACGAGTTCGCCAGCACCTCGCCGGGCAGCCCGACGAGCGGCGCGGTGCCCGGGTCGCCCAGCAGCACCATGCGATCCGCGTGCTGCGCCACGCGCTCGAGGCGGTGCTCAGCCATGAGGACGGTGATGCCGACGTCGTGCACGAGGCGGTGCAGCGCGGCGAGCACCTCCTCGCCAGCTGCAGGATCGAGCGCGGAGGTCGGCTCGTCGAGGACGAGGATTCGCTGGTGCGCGGTGAGCGCGGCGCCGATGGCAACCCGCTGCTGCTCGCCACCTGACAGCGTGCGCAGCGCCCGCCCGCGCAGCTCGACGAGGCCGAGCAGGTCGAGGGTCTCCTCGACGCGTCGACGCATCACATCGGGTGGCACCGCGAGGGACTCCATCGCGTAGGCCAGCTCCTCCTCGACGGAGTCGGTGATGAAGCCGGCGAGGGGATCCTGCCCCACGAACCCGACGAGGTCCGCCAGCTCGCGCGGCGGGTGGTCCGCGGTGCTGCGGCCCTCGACCAGCACCCGCCCCGACAGCTCGCCACCGCTGAAGTGCGGCACGAGCCCGTTGACGGCGCGCAGGATCGTCGTCTTGCCCGAGCCGGTGCGGCCGACCACGACGCACATCTCGCCCTCGGGGATCTGGAGGTCGAGGTGCTGAACGACCGGACGGCCGCCCTGCTCGTAGGTGATGGTCACGTCCTCGAAGCGGATCACGCAGCCACCTCCGCGACGCGCTCGGCCGGTCGCTCGACCGGTCGCGGTGCGGGTGGCGCAGGTGGTGCCGCTGCGGGAGCGACGTCCAGTGGCCGCGGCGCCACGACGATGGGTAGGAGGCCGGCCAGCGCGCCCAGCACCGCCACCGGCGGCAGGCCGGGCAGGGCGAGCGGCGCGACCGGCAGCACCAGGCTGGCGCCGTCGATCGAGCCGGCGACGACCACGCCGGCGAGCGCCAGCGAACCGCTCAGCACCACGGCCACCTCGGCGGCCAGCCATCGATCGGGCTGGTAGGCCGTGCGCTGCACCCGGACCGACGCAGCGCGCAGCCCCCCGATCGCGAGCAGCACGCCGACACCGAGCGCACCCCAGGCGGCGCCAGGTGACGTGGCGCCGCCGAGCAGCCCGAAGCTGCCGAGGCACAGCCCGAGGAGCCCGCCGACGACCAGCGCCGTGGTGCGACGCCGCAGCGCGGGTGCGATCGCTCCGTGACGCCCGTAGCCGCGCGCGTCCATCGATGCGGCGAGTGCGATGGAGCGATCGAGCGCGCCCTCCAGCACCGGCACCAGCACGCGGGGCAGCGCCCGCACACCACGGACGTCGTCGCCGCGCAGGGCGCGCGCCCGGCGCACCGCACCGGCGCGCTCCACCAGCTGCGGGGCGAGCGTCATGGCCACCACCACCGCCACGCTCACCTCGTAGAGCGCGGCGGGCAGCGACCGGAGCAGCCGCCGCGGGCTCGCCAGCGCGTTGGCGGCACCGACGCAGGCGAGCATGGCGCCGAGGCGCAGCGCATCGCTGACCGCGAACGCCATGCCCTCCGCGGAGATGGGGCCACCGATGGAGATGCCCTGCGCCCAGTCGCCCAGCTCGAGCTCGGGCAGCTCGACGAGCACCGTGGTGCCGGTGCCGATGCCGAGGAGCAGGTGGAACGTGGTGCGTACGACGAGCACGACGCCGGCCAGGCGCAGGAACGCTCCGTAGGAAGCTGCCCACGGCGCGTCGGTGCGACACGACGCCACCACCGCGCCGGCGACGACCACCAGCAAGCCGAGCAGCAGCGGGTTGGTGGTGCGGCTGGCCGCCGCGGCGAGCAGCAGCGCCCACAGCCACCATGCCGCGGGGTGCAGCGGCTGGCGCCCGGCGCGACCGATCACGACGTCGGTCCGTCCCCGACGTTCGCCCGACGGCGAGCGAGGCCGGCACCGAGTGCTCCGACCGCAGCGAGCACGCCGAGGATCGCCAGCGGCGGGAGCGTGGCGGGCTCGCCGTCCTCCGCCGCGCCCGAGGACTCGGCGAGCATCGCCGGCGAGGCGACCAGGCCGGTGGTCGGAGGAGCTGCGGCGTCCTCGGCCGTCGCCGTCGTGGTCGTCGACGCGGCGACCGACTCGCTCGTCGTCGGCGCGGCTGTGCCCAGCAAGGTGGATGGCGTGCCGGCGCGCACCGTCGTCGGCGACGTCGATGAACCCGGTTGCGGCGACGGGCTCGGCGTCGCCGCCGGTTGCAGCGCAGGGTCGGGCGACGGTCCCGGGATCGGCGCGGGCGCTGGCGCAGGGGCAGGTGGCGGCGGCGGCGTCGGCGCGATGACCGCCGGAGCCGCCGGCGAAGCGAGAGCCGGTGCGTCGCCGTCGCCGAAGGCCCACCCCTCGACGCTGCCGACAGGCGGACGTCGTGTCCCGGCTCCGATCGTGGCGTAGGTCCAACCCCCGCCACGCGGCGCGTGGTGGTACGCCCAGTAGGCCGACGTCGGCGCACCGTTGCACGGGTCCGGCCCGCCGTCGATGGTGCACACGAACCCGGGCTTTCCCGGCACGAACCCGTAGGAGAACCCGGCGCCCTGCAGCGCAGCGAGGCCGCTGGCCGGCTCGCCGGGCGCGCAGCGCACCTCGGCGCCACCGCCGAGCGAGCCGTGGTCGACCACGACGGTGACGCCGTCGGCCAGGGTGGGGCACGGCCCGGCGGTACCGGCGCGCGCCGCGGTCCCTCCCGGCACCATCGCACCGAGGAGGACCGCGACGAGCAGCGGAGCGACGGGCATCAGCCCGTGTAGGTGGGCGTTGCTGCGACCGGCGTCGCCGGCACCACGGTGGTGGTGGTCGGCGCGACCGTCGTCGGCGAGCTCGTGGTCGGTGCGACCGTGGTGGGTGCCGCGGTGGTCGTGGTCGCCTGGCGGCAGTCGAGCGTGGCGGCGTCGGGCTGCGTGCCCGACAACGTCAGCTCAGACAGCCACCCGCCGGTGAGCCCGAGGAGCGCCTGCGCGGTCGCCCGCGTCGCGCTCGACGGCTCGAAGCCGCTGGCGTCGAACGCGAACGCGCCGCGGTCCGCTGCCGGTGCGTCGCAGCCGACCTGCAAGGTCCGCAGGTACGTGCGGGCGTCTGCTGCCGCAGCTGCGCGGCCACCGATCGAGAGCGCCTGCGCGGCGAGGCCGGTGCTGTTCGCGTTCGGAGCGTCGGGTCCGTTGGTGCCGAAGCCGCCGCTCGGGGCTTGGGCATCGACGAGCCACTCCACCGCGGCCGCTGCGTCGCCCCCGTCACCCGAGGCGTACAGCGCGTTCACCGCGTACGCGGTGGTGTCCACCCCGCTCGTGCACGTCACCGGGTCGGGCTCGAGCTCGAGGGCGAAGCCGCCATCCGCGCACCGGCTCAGCCGCAGGAGGTCCACCGCGTCGCTCGACGGGGTGATCCCCTGGCGCACCAGCACGATGATGGCGAGCGATTGGCCGATCGAGTTGCTGTAGTCGCCGTAGGCGGAGACGTCCGCGAAGCGCCCGTTGGCGAGCTCGAGCGCCTGGAGGCGAGCGATCAGGTCGAGGCTGTCGTCTCCGAAGCTCCTCGGGTCTTCGCCGGCGACCTGCGCCAGCAGCGCCAGCTTGGCGGTGGCGCCGGCGTAGGACTCGGTGATTCCGTCGCCGATGTAGCCCGACGTGGTCGCCGATCCTCCGAGCCAGGTGACCGCAGCCATCGCAGCGTCACCGGAGCCGCCGGCGGCGGCGAAGCCGAGCACGGCATCGATGGTGAGGCCCTGGTCGGGATACGCGGTGTCGCCGAAGACGACCTCGAGGTGGTCGCCGTCGACGAGCTGGCGGGCCAGCCATCCGGCGCCGGCGTCGGCCGACTCGACCGTCGTGGTGCCCGACGCTGGGGCAAGCCCGACGGCGCCGGGCACGAGCGCGGCGAAGGTGAGCAGGGTGATCGCGAGCAGCGACCGGGAACGGGCGTGTGACGCCATGGTGCCTCCTCGGGAGTTCGGCGCTCCCGTTGGTTGGAGTGGCGACAGGTCAGTGTCCTGACTCCCGGATCACCGCTCACCCGACCCTTCCAACCGCAGCACGGCCGTGGGTTCGCTCGGGTTCGCTTCCCGGTCACAGTGGCGGAACCGTCCCGGATTCGCACCGGGTTCCTGTCCACTGTCGCCTCTATGTGTGGACGGCGATCGTCGCGGACCTGAGCCGCGGGCGCAAGTGCCTCGTCTCAGGTGCTGGCGCCGACGCCCTCGACCGCGACCTCGTTGATGCGCCGCAGCGAGGCGAGACCCATCGACGGCTCGTCGAGCCCGTAGATGCGACCCGCGAACAGATCGGTGATGTCGTCGGGGTGCTTGAAGTGCGCCAGGTAGCCGAACGAGATCGGCTCGTTCCAGAAGGCGTCGACGAGGTCGCTGACGATCTGCTGCCCACCTTCGGCGCGCGCCTGGAACGCGGCGAACGCCTCGGCCATGGGCACCTCGCCGGCGAGCACCCGGGCGATGGCGTCGGTGGCCATCTCCGCCTCGTGCAGCCCCAGGTGGACGCCGAACGAGAAGATCGGATCGGTGAAGCGGTGCGAGTCGCCGATGCACAGCCAGCCGTCGCCGGTGAAGTCCGCGATGCGGTACGAGTAGTTGGCGACGGTGTGGGTGGCGCCGACCACCTCGGCGTCGGTGCACAGCTCGGTGAGCGCCGGGTTGAGCACCAGCACCTCGCGGGCGAAGAACTCCTCGGGCGTCTCACCGCACGAGCGGTAGTACGACGTCGGCACGACGACCCCGACGCTCACGATCTCGGCGTCGATCGGGATGAACCAGGCCCAGTGGTGCCGCTCGCGGTAGTAGATCCGAGTGTCGTCGGGCAGCGCGTCGCCCCCGCGGGTGGCGCCGCGCACGTGGGCGTACACGCCGATCTGCGCGTCGTATCGGCCGCGGTCCTTCGCGCTCGTGACACCGCAGCGGCTCAGGAAGGCTGTCTGCCCTGACGCATCGACGACGACCTTCGAGCGGATCTCGGCCTCGACGTCCGCCGCGCTCGCCGTGAGGCCGCGCACCGCAGCGCCGTCCTCGCCGCCCAGCACGCCGGTGGCCTCGGCGCGCACCACCCGCACGCCGCGCGCGGCGGCCTCCTCGAGGAGCATGGCGTCGAAGGTGGAGCGGCGCACCTGCCAGGTGGTCGCCGGCTCGCGGGCTCCGTCGTCGGTCACATCCACGACGTGCACGTCGAACCGGTTCTTCCCTCCCACGCCGTACACGGCGACGCCGTGCTTGATGGGGTGGCCTGCGGCCTCCATGGCGTCGCCGAGGCCGATGCGGCGAAGCAGCTTGCCCGCCGCGCCGGTGAGCGACTCGCCGATGTGGAACCGCGGGAAGTCGTCGCGCTCGACCAGGACGGTGTCGATGCCCCGATCGGCGAGCAGCATCGCCGCGGTCGCCCCCGCAGGGCCCGAGCCGATCACGACGACGTCGGTGTCGATGCCCGACGGATCGAGCACCTCGGTGGGAACAGTCACGGCAGGACCTCCAGGTCGCGCAGGATGTGGTGACCGACCGCGGCGATGTCGCCGTAGCGGGCCTCGGGGAAGTGGGCGAAGTCGATCTGCTCGGCGATGCCGGCTTGCTTCAGCGCGCGGTCGACGTCCAGGACGTGGAAGCCGCGCTGGCGGCCCAGCTCGGCAACCGCGACGTGCAGGTCCCGGCGTCGAGCGCCCTCGAGCTGTCGACGGAGCTGGTAGCTGTGGATGTGCTCGCCGGGTTCGACGGTGAGCGCGTTGAGGACCATCACCTCGGCACCGGCGCGGGCTCGGATCTCGGTGACGAGGCGGTCCAGGTGCGACGTGATCTCGTCCACCTCGAGGCGCCCGACCGGCTCGAAGGACTCCTCGAACCAGCGAAGCACCCGCGGGTCGGCCTTCCGGGCACCGCCCAGCCAGTAGCCGCCGGGATCGATGAGGAAGCCGTGCTCCTTGTGGCGGTACGCGGCGCGCACCGCGTTGGCGCCGATCGACAGCACGACGACGCCCACGTCGACGGGCGGATGCGCGATGCCGGGCAGCGCGACCTCGGCATCGAACACCACCGGGCGGGTGGCATCTCGCCCGAGCTCGAGCCGGCGGGCCGCCTGCTCGAGGCCCTCGTGGTGCTCGAGGGTCTGCAGCAGCAGGTCCGCTCGGGCGCTGCTCACGCCGCTGTCCGCCCGCACGATCGCGATGCCCCGCTCCACGCGCGACCGGAACAGCGGCGCCATGGCGAACAGCGCGGGGACGTCGCAGCCGCCGACCAGGTGGATGGCCACCGGCGCGCGCTCGGTACGGCGGGGCGGCTCGACCAGCAGCCACCGTCGGCTCGTGTACTGGACCCAGCCCGGTCCGGTCGAGCGCTCGGCGCTGCCCCCGCGTCCGACCGCGTAGCGCAGCTGACGGGTGCGCGGCGTGTCGCGGACCACTCCTCGCACCGCACCGGCGGCGATGCGACGTGCCTGCGATGCCAGCGGACTCACGGGGCGACCGTGCCGGTCTGATCGACGCGCTCGAGGTCCAGGCGAGCGTCGGGGAACGTGGCGCCGTCACCTCCGTCGACGACGTCATCGGTCGACGTGCCGATCAGCCCCAGCACGTCTCCGTTGGCGACCACGACCCCCGCGTCGGCGTCGATGCGCACCAGCACCCCGGGGTCGGCGCATCGAACCACGAGCAGCCGATCGGCGTCGTCGATCGCCGCCACGTCGTCGTCGAGAGCGCGCGTCTCGCCCGCCTCGAACAGGTCCCGGGCGGACTGCGCCCGGTGGAGGAGCACCGTGCTGCGCACGACGAGCGTGACGAGCTCCTGGCCGAACGCGAGCGGGTCGCCGACACCGACGTGCCACGCCGACACCTCGACGTGCGCGGCGCGCTGCTCGACGCCGGCCAGGCGCAGCGCGAGGAGCACCTCAGCGCCTCCCCTGCTGGACGAGCAGCGGCCGCTCGTCGAGCAGGCCGTAGTCGCGCACGACGAACGCCAGCTCATCCGCGATCGCGCGGAGCCCCACCTCGTCGTAGCGCAGCGGTGCGACCACGTGGCCGGCGGCGCCCAGCACCGCCAAGGTGCGATCGACGTCGAGGACCGACAAGCCGTCGGTCTGCGATGCGCGCAGCAGCGCGGCATCGAACCGGTGGATGACGAGCTCGACGTCGGTGGCGTCGCTACCTGGCGCGCCGGGGTCGATGGTTGAGCCGTTGGCCACGATCACGATCGTCGGCCGCTGGCGAGCACGGTCCATGAGCGCAGCGAGCGCGGCGCGCACCTCATCGACGTCGACGTCGCGCACGACCGCTCCCAGGAGGCCCCCAGCGCTGAGGAGCAGGAGATCGGCATCGGGCTGATCGTCGAGCAGCCCGGCGACCGCACCGATCTCGGGAGGCACCACCGAGGTGACCGCGAGGTTCGCATCGCCGCTGAGGGCATCGGCCAGCATGCCGCCTTCGATGAGGGGCGCGAGATCGGCACCCACTGCGCTGCGCACGCGCAGCTCTGTCGGCTGGACCACCTCGGCGCTAGCCCCCCGCCTTCGACGTGACGAGCGCGGCGATGGACGAGAGCGAATCGAAGTGGTCGAGGGTGACCTCCTCGGCCTCCACGGAGATGCCGAACGCCTCCTCGAGCTGAGCGACGAGGGTGAAGATACCCAGCGAGTCGAGCACCTCGGCGTCGATGAGGTCGGTGGTGGAGGTGACCTCCAGCCCAGCTGGGACGCGGTCCGCGAGCAGCGCGAGCACCTGGGATTCGATGTGCGACACGGTCTCGTCCTCCTAGCGCCGAGCGCGCAGGATACCCCGCTGGCGTGGCCTCGCGACCACGCGGCGTGCTCAGATCCTCCGCAGCACCATGCCGAGCATCTGCTGAGGATGGTCGTGACCGGTGACCTCCTCGAACGAGCACGTCTCCACCACCTCGAGCGTCGGTGGGACGACCGAGGGCAGGTCGGCGGCGACGATGGTGTGGTTCGACATGGCCACCTCGCCGCCAGGTGCGAGCACCCGGGCGATCTCCGCGAGGTGCGCCGGCCACATCGACCGGTCGAGCGCGTGCAAGCAGCCGCGATCGACGACCAGGTGGCACGACGCAGTCCGCACCGGCAGCGACGGAGCCGCCGCCACCCCGACCAGCGCTGCGGTGCGCGTCCTGGCGCCGCGCACCGCGGTCATCGAGAGGTCGAGGCCCACCGCGGCGCCGAAGCGGTCCGCGAGCACCCCGAGCGCCACCCCGGGCCCGCACCCCACGTCCACGGCGACGCCGTCGGCTGCCGCGGTCCGCTCGATCGATGCCAGCACGTGGGCATCGAGGTGGTCGCGGTACCAGCCGAACTGGGTGGGATCGTCCGCAGCGGCGCGGTAGCGGCGCTCCCACAGGGCCGTCATCGCCACCGGATCGCGCTTGTCGGGCTGCTGCGGTGCGGACGACGAGGCCGCTCCGCCACGCCTCCACGGTCGCCTCATGCGTGCGGAGACTAGAGGCGCACCGGCGCCCCGATCACCTCTGGGCCGGACGCGCCCGGCACGACGGGCGCTGCGGTCGCTACCGCTCGAGCAGCACCTCGGGGGTGCAGTCGGCCACGTCGGTGACGCCGGTGAGCCCCATCGCCACGAGCAGCTCGTCGCGCACCACCTCGAGCACGTGCGCCACGCCGGCCTCGCCGCGCGCCGCGACCGCCCACGCCCACGGACGCCCCACCAGCGTGGCGCGGGCTCCGAGGGCGAGGAGCTTCAGGACGTCGAGGCCGCTGCGCACCCCGCCGTCGACGAGCACCTCGATGCGATCGCCCACCGCCTCGACGACCCCGGGGAGCGCGGCGACGCTGGATGGCACCGCGTCGAGCTGGCGGCCGCCGTGGTTCGACACGACGATCGCGTCCGCACCTGCGTCCGCTGCTCGCCGGGCGTCCTCGGGATCGAGGATGCCCTTGAGCACGACGTCGCCGGACCAGTGCTCGCGCACCCAGGCCAGGTCGTCCCAGGTGACCGACGGGTCGAACTGCGAGTCGACCCAGGCACGGAACTCGTCGGGCGTGCTGGCGCCGGGCACCGCCTTCTCCAGGTTGCCGAAGGTGAGCGGCTTGCCACCGATCGCCACCTCACGGACCCATCGAGGGTGGCGAGCGATGTCGATGGCGCGCTGCGCCATGCCGCCGGGCGACACCTCGCCGACGAGGCCGTTGCGGGTGTCGCGGTAGCGGGCGCCGACCACCGCCAGGTCCACGGTGAGCACCAGCGTGGTGCAGCCGACGGCCTGGGCGCGCGCCATGAGGTCCTCCGCGTAGCTGCGGTCGCGCATGACGTAGAGCTGGAACCACGGCGGCGTGCCGGGCACCGCGGCCGCGACCTCCTCCACCGAGCAGATCGACACGGTCGACTCGCAGAACGGCACGCCGGCGGCGGACGCGGCGCGAGCCGCGAGCACCTCGGCGCGCGGAGCGAACATCCCGGCGAGGCCGACCGGAGCGAGGATCACCGGCATGGACAGCTCCTGGCCGAGCACGGTGGTGGTGAGCCGCCGCTCCGACACGTCGCGCAGCACGCGCTGGCGCAGCCCGATGGCGGCCAGGTCCTCCACGTTGGCGCCGAGGGTGGCCTCGGCGTACGCGCCGCCGTCGATGTAGTCGAACATCTGGCGCGGCAGGCGCCGGCGCGCCAGCTCGCGGTAGTCGTGCACCGAGGCAGGTGCGAGGTCCAGCGAGCGGTCGCGGCCGAGGAGGTTCATGGCCCGATCATCGCGCCGACGCTCAGCGCGCGCCGGTGCCGCCGGTGATCTGCCGGGCGAGGGCTGCGGCGTCGGGGACGGCGACCACGACGCGCGCCGGTCGATCGAGGGACGTGTCGATCACCAGGAGCGACGACCGGTCGCGCTTCACCGCCCACAGCTGCCGTGCGCCCTTGCGTCCCTTGACCGTGTACCAACCGGTCGCGAGCAGCCCGGGGACGTACGACCCGCCGACGCGCCAGCCCATCTCGGCACGAGCCTCATCCCAGGTGGCAGCGCGAGCGTCGACGACCTCGCTGCGAGCGATGCGGACGCCGCTGCTCAACGACAGGAGTCGGTCGAGCGCGCCGGTGATGCGCAGCTCGACGATCTCGGTGGTCACCTCGACGTGGAAGGGCACGGCGTCAGTCTGGCGCGTCGAGCGCCGTCAGTCGTCGGGGCGCTCGACGGTGCCGTCGGTGCGACGAGCGAAGCGCGCCGGGTCGTGGCCGTGCGTCGGGTCGTCGCTCGGCCACGGCCAGCCGCCGAAGCTCGTGCGCTGGTAATCCTCGAACGTCTGCTGGATCTCGGCGCGGGTGTTCATCACGAACGGCCCGTACTGCGCCACGGGCTCGCCGATGGGGCGGCCCTGCAGCACGAGCACCAGCGCCTCGCGCTCGCCGGCCACCAGCTGGAGCTCGACCTCAGCGCGCACCACTGCGCCCGTTCCGCCTTCGATGGTGCGCTCGTCGATCGCCAGCGTGTCGCCCTCGAAGAAGTACAGCGTGCGGACGGTGTCGGGTCCGGCCGCGGCGGGCATGGTCCAGCGCGCGCCGGGCTCCATCCGCAGGTGCCAGATGGCGACGTCCGCGTCGGGGCGCGCCGCCCAGCTGCTCGGCGGCGGCGGGGGCGGGACGTGACCTGCGAGCTCCCCGGCGACGATCTCGATCTCGGTGGTGCGGCCGTCGTCGTCCTTGGCCACGTGCCGGGGGATGGTGTGGTCCCACAGCATGGCGAAGTACGGCTCGGCCATCTTGTCGGGGCTCGGGAGGTTCATCCAGATCTGGAAGAGCTCCATCGGGTTGGGGTGCTCGTCGTCGACCAGCGGGAACATCTCGGCGTGCTGGATGCCGGCACCGGCGGTCATCCACTGCACGTCGCCCTGGCCGTAGCGGGCGGCCGCGCCGAGCGAGTCGCTGTGGTCGACGAGACCGCGGCGCACGAAGGTGACGGTCTCGAAGCCGCGGTGCGGGTGCGACGGGAAGCCCGGGACGTGGCTGCCGTGGTACATCCGCCACCCGTCGAGGGGCTCGAAGTCGCTGCCGAGGTTGCGCCCGGCGAGCGACGCGGCGGGCCCGAGCTCGCCGTCGCCGGCGGGGTAGGCATCGTCGTGGTGGACGCAGAACAGGAACGGGTCGATGGTCGGCCACTGGAAGCCCAGCGGCATCGTCTGGAGCACCGGATCAGCCATGTCCCCCAGGCTACGGGTCACCATCTCGAGCGCGACTCCTCGGCGAAGCCGTGGAGGTCGGTGAAGGCGACGGGCTCGCCCTCGTCGGGGGTGACCGTGCCTGCCCAGGTGCCGAACACCTGGTGGGTCTCGGTGCGCAGCACCAGCGCGTCGACCTTCGTGTGCTTGTCGTAGCGGGGTGTGAGCGTGAGGTCCACTGCGCCGTCGGGCGACGTGACCCGCCACGGCGCCAGGGGGCGGTCCCAGTCGTAGGTCCACTCCAGCTCGACGCCGATCTTGGTCAGCCGGCCGTCGACCAGCACGCCGTTCTCGGTCGCGCCCGTGCCGACGGTCCACTTCCCGCCCAGCTGCAGGCCGATGACGCGCCCGCCGTCGGGGGCCCGTCCGGCGCCGCCGCCCCAGTTCCACCGCGTCGAGTACGGCCAGCGGCCGCGGCCGACATCCAGCACACCCCACGCCTCGGCGCCGAGGCCGCTCCCCTCCTCGCTGGCCCCGAAGCGCCGCCGGTCCTCCCCGACGATGAGCTCGCCGTGCGCCGGCCGGGCCTGGTGCTTGGAGGTGAACTGGAACGTCGTGTCGCTCCACGGGATGACCACGTTGAGCGACTCGTGCGCCGGCGGCAGCGCGATCTCGGCGGTCAGCCGCCCGTCGCGCCCGTCGGCCTCGATCCACGTGGCGTCGATGCGCGTGGTGCCCTCGGCGTCGTCCTCGATGGCGAGGTCGAGCTTCGAGCGCTTCGCCCGCAGGGGGGCCGTGCCGGGCAGGTCGGGCAGAGCGAACCCCCGCGCCAGCGGCGAGCTGATGGCGCGCCCGCCGGAGCCCTTGGTGGAGAGGTCGACCCACCACACATCGGCGAGGCCGAGGTAGTCGACGTCCGCGTAGACGCACGACACGACGAGGTCGCCGGCGAGGATCGCCCAGTAGTCCCACCGCTTGGTGCGCCCCCACCGGCCGGCGAGGTTGCAGGTGTGCAGCGGGTGGCGCGACCACCCCCGCGCCTCGGGAGCCAGCGTGCGCCCGTCGGGCCCGCAGAGCTCGACGGGCTCGGTGATCTCGCGCTCGTGGGTGGCCATGGCGCGATCATCGCACCCTGCCGCTCAGACCGACGCCCCCATCTTCGGCAGGTACTTGTGCTCCTTGCCGGGCTGGATGCTGGCCTTGGTGAGGTCGCCGTCGTAGTGCTCGGCGACGCGGTGGTCCATCACCTTGCGCCACAGCGGCGGGATGTAGGCGAGGCCGAGCATGAGGCCGTAGCCCGATGGGAGCTGCGGCGAGTCGTCGAAGTGGCGCAGCGCCTGGTAGCGGCGGGTCGGGTGCGCGTGGTGATCGCTGTGGCGCTCGAGGTGGTAGAGGAACACGTTCGAGGCGATGTGGTTCGAGTTCCACGAGTGCTGCGGGGTGCACCGCTCGTAGCGGCCGTCCTCGTCCTTCTGGCGCAGCAGCCCGTAGTGCTCGAGGTAGTTGACGACCTCGAGCAGGGAGAAGCCGAACACGCCCTGCACGACGAGGAACGGGATGATCTCGGCGCCGAACCAGGCGATGGTGCCGCCGAAGAGCACGACCGACATCACCCAGGCGTTCAGCACGTCATTGCGCCAGGTCCACACCGGCTGGCCGATGCGGCGCAGGCGCGTCGCCTCGAGCTCCCAGCCCGACCGGATGCCGCCGACGACGCTGCGGGGCAGGAACTCGTAGAAGCTCTCGCCCAGGCGCGACGTCGCGGGATCCTCCGGTGTGGCGACTCGGACGTGGTGGCCGCGGTTGTGCTCGACGAAGAAGTGGCCGTACCCGGTCTGCGCCAGCACGACCTTGGCCAGCCACTTCTCGACCTCCTCCTTCTTGTGGCCGAGCTCGTGGGCGTTGGCGATGCCGATGCCTCCGACGGCGCCGACGGTGAGGGTGAGCCCGAGCCACGACAGCGGCGACAGGTCGCGGGTCGTGATGAGAACGCACCCGACGAAGAAGCTCGCGTACTGCAGCGGCATGTAGAGGTAGGTGAGCCAGCGGTACCAGTGGTCATCCGCGAGGTCCTTGACGGCCCACTCGGGCGGGTTGGACCGGTCGGTGCGGAAGATCGCGTCGAGGATCGGGATCGCGACCAGGATCACGAACGGGCCCAGCCACCAGAAGGCGTTCCACCCGGTGGCCTCGACGCGCAGCATGGCCCCGATGGGCAGGAACGGCACGACGAGGCCGAGGACCCAGAGGTACCGCTTGCGGTCTTTCCAGGTGCGGGTCTCGCCGTCGATCTCGGTGGTGAGGGTGTGCATGTTGGGCCTCCGGTGGGAGCTCAGCTGGTGACGGCGGCGGTGACGCCGCCGAGGAGCAGGTGCGACAGGGTCGAGGCGACGACCTCGGGCGGGTCGTCGGGCGCGCTGACGGCGTAGCTGACGAGCAGGCGGGTGAGCGCGTCGGCGGCACGACGGTGCTCGACCTCGGTCAGCTGCGGCATCCGCACGGCGAGGATCGACTGGACGACCTCACGGATGGCCGGCACCGCGGGGCCGCCGTCCGCGGTGAGCAGCGGCAGGAGCGTCTCGGGCTCGGTGCGCACGATGCGGTCGAGCAGCGGGTGCTCGCGGGCGAGGCGCAATGTCGCGAGGATCGCGAGCTCGATCGCCCTGCGGGGGTCCTCGGTGTCGCCGACCTCGGCCACCACCGCGGCGACGAAGCGCTCGGTCTCGGCGGCCACCACGCCGGCGACCAGCTCGTCCTTGGAGGCGAAGTGCTTGTAGAGGGTGGGGCGTGACACGCCGGCACGGGCGGCGACCTCGCTGACCGACAGGCGCCGCACGCCGTGCACGGCGGCGGCCTCGACGGCTGCGGCCAGGATGCGCTGCTCGGTGGAGTCGACGGCTGCCGGATCGGTGATCACGGTTGACAGATTAACAGTGCTTGTAAACCTGTCAATGTGGCGGATGTCGCAGAGTTTTCACCCGTGCCGACAGCGCTCCAGCGGCGCCGCAGCCTCGTGTCGCGAGTGCTGCCCGTCACGCGATCGCGCCCGGTGGGACACTGCCACCTCCCGCCCCAGGTCACCGGGGCTCTCATCGAGGATGGCGCCATGGAACCGAACGGTGAACGAGAAGATCCGCAACGCGAGCGGCTGATGCTGCTCGCACTCGCGGCGTGCTGCATCGGGCCGATGCTGGGGATCGTGGTGCTGACCTCGGTGCTCGGCGTGGCACTCGGGCCTGCCGTCGCGGTGTCCGTCGGGTTGGTAGCTGCCGGCGTGTGCGTGGCGGTGATGGTGCAGCGCCACCGCGGCGGCGCTGGCCCGGACCCGCAGCACGGTCACCATCACTGACGACCGCTCAGATCGACGGACGAGCTCGGTCACCCGCGCTGATCAGATCGGCAGGCCGCCGGTGGCCGCCTTGGTGGTGCCGTGGTCGGTGTAGGCGGCGATGGTGCGCTCGGCGATGCGCATCTGGTGGATCTCGTCCGCGCCATCCGCGAAGCGGGCCCAGCGGGCGTGCTGGAACATGTTCGCCAGCGGCGTGTCGGTGGAGTAGCCGAGCGCGCCGTGCACCTGGATGGCGCGATCGAGGATGCGGTTGAGGCTGTTGGCCACGAAGTGCTTGGCCATCGACACCTCGGTGCGGAAATCGTCGCCGCGGTCGATCTTGTAGGCCGCGTGCAGCACCATCAGCTTGCACTGGTAGAGCTCCATCGCCGAGTCGGCGATGAGCCACTGGATGCCCTGCTTCTCCGCCAGCAGCGAGCCGTGCGAGTAGCGATTGAGCGCTCGCTCGACGGTCATGTCCAGCGCGGTCTCCGCCTGCGCGATCCAGCGCATGCAGTGCGCGAGGCGCGCCGGGCCGAGTCGGTACTGGCCGAGGCGGTGGCCGTCGCCGCGCCCGCCGAGCATCTGCGACTCGTGCACCCGCAGGTCGGTGATGACGATCTCGCTGTGGCCCGTCGAGCCGTGCATCGTCTCGACCTCGCGCACGTCGTTCCACCCCTCTTGGGGCAGGTCGATGATGAACGCCGTGTTGGCGCCGCGCGAGCCTTCGGGCACGTCGGGCTCGGTGCGGGCGATGAGGATGGCGAACCCGGCACGGCGGGCATTCGAGATGAACCACTTGTGGCCGTTGAGGATCCACTCCTCGCCGTCCTGCACGCCGTTGGTGCGGATGAGGGTCGGGTCCGAGCCGGCGACCTCGGGCTCGGTCATGGCGAAGCAGCTCATGACGGTGCCGTCGCAGAGGCGCTTCAGGTACTTCTGCTTCTGCTCGTCGGTCGCCCAGTGCAGCAGCGTGTGCATGTTGCCCTCGTCGGGCGCCTGGCAGTTGAGGATCCACGGCCCGAGGCGCGTCTTGGCCGCCTCGGCCTGCACCATGGCCAGCTCGACGTGTCCGAGGCCCATCCCGCCCCACTCCTCGGGCATGTGCGGCAGCCACAGGCCCTCGGCCTTCGCCTGCTCGCGCAGCTCGAGGATGATGCGGATGTACTCGTCGCGGGTGGTGACCTTCTCCTCGTCGTCGAACTCGCGCACCGCGGGCATGACCTTGCCGTTGATGAAGTCGTGGACCCGCGTGCGGATCTCCTCCACCTCCGGCGACAGCGTGAAGTCGATGGCCATGTGGTGCTCCCCCTCGGTGCCCGGCGTGACGGGCCCATCTTGACCGCGCCTCCGCCGGCGGCGCACCCCCGACGTGCCGCGACCGTGGCCGATGCGGCCGCTCAGCGAGGTGCGGCGGCGACGTCCACGAGCACGGCGCACAGGTACTCACCGTGCTCGAAGCCGATGGGGTGGTCGACGCCGTGACCGGTCTCGAGCACCGACTCGATGGTGACGCCGGCGGCATCGGCGCCGTCGAGCACCGCGTGCAGGAGCTGCTCGGGGGTGATGCGGCTCGAGCACGAGGCCTGCAGGAGCGTGCCGCCGGGCGCGACGAGGGAGAGGCCGAGGGTGGCGAGCCGCGTGTAGGTGCGCAGCGCGGCGTCGACCTGATCGGCGCGGGCCGCGAACGACGGCGGGTCGATGACCACGACGTCGAACGTGCGGCCGGCGGCGACGAGCGTCTCGAGCTCCTCGATGGCGTCGCCGACGATCACCTCGTGGTGACACGCGCGCACGAGGGGGTCGTCGCGGTTGGCGGCCACGATGCGCTGCGCGGTGGCGATGGCGCCTGCGCTGCGGTCGATGCTGGTGACCGCGTTGGCGCCGCCGGCCGCGGCGTTGAGCGAGAAGCCGCCGGTGCAGGCGTAGACGTCGAGGACGCGCTTGCCGGCGGTCAGGGCACGGACGCGGCGGCGGTTGTCGCGCTGGTCGAGGAACGCGCCGGTCTTCTGGCCGGCCACGACGTCGGCCTCCATGACGAGGCCGCCCTCGAGGTAGACGACGGGCTCGGCGGGCAGCTCGCCGATGAGCGCGGTGCCGTCGGTGGGGGCGCCATCGGTGGAGGTGCTACCGGGTGCGGTCGCGGCCACGGCGCGCGCCAGGCGCAGCACGAGGCGCTCGGGCGCGACGAGCTCGGCGATGACCGAGGTGAGGACGTCGAGGTGCGCCAGCCAGGCGCCGGTGTAGAGCTTGAGGACGTAGGTGGTGTCGTAGCGGTCGAGCACGAGGCCCGGCAGCCCGTCGTTCTCGCCGTGCACGCAGCGGTAGCCGGTGGTGTCGGTGGAGGCGGCCAGCTCGGCGCGGCGGGCGAGGGCCTCGCCGATGCGCTCGCGGTAGAAGGTGGCGTCGATGGTTCGGGGCTCGCCGTGGTGCAGGACGCGCACCGCGATCGGCGAGTCGGCATCGAACAGGCCGATGGCGGCGAAGGCCCTGCGGTCGTCGAAGATCACGGCGAGGTCGCCGGTGCGGCCCTCGGGGGTGACCGAGAAGATCGAGCGGTCGAACACCCACGGGTGACCGCCGCGAATCTGTCGCAGCGCATCCTTCGTCACCCGCACGGCCACGCGCCGCGGCGCGCTTCCGGGCGCGGCGGCGTCAGCAGCAGCAGGAGGAGGAGGGGTCACCCCCACAGGGTCGCACCGCGGCGCCGCTGCCGACGAGTTCGGTGCCTCGGGGCAGACGCCGCGACAGCCTCTGTCCCCCGCTCTGGGACATGTGAATAACTACGTTCTGGAGCTGTAGATTTTACGGTTCTAGAGATTGAAAAATTCCTTTCTGAGTCGGTTCCCCGCTATCGTGCGCACATGGCCCGAGTTCTCGAGGACGTCGTCATCCGGCGTGTCCAGGAGGTCCTCCTGGATCGGATCGAGACCGAGCCCGTCATCGCGCTCCTCGGGCCGCGCGGCGTCGGGAAGTCCACGCTGCTGCGCACCGTTGCGGCCTCGCTCGACGTCCCGGTGATCGACCTGGACGAGCCAGCGATCCGCGAGGCCGTCACCGGCTCGCCCTCCATCGTGCGACAAGCACCGGCGCCCGTGTGCATCGACGAGTTCCAGCGAGCGCCGATCGTGCTCGACGTCCTCAAGGCGCGCCTCAACGAGGGCGCTCGGGCGGGGACGGCGATACTCACCGGATCCACGCGCCAGGACGCGCTGCCGCGCACAGCGCAGGCGCTCACCGGCAGGCTCCACCTCATGGCGATCCTCCCCCTGTCGCAGGGAGAGGTCGACGGCACCCGCGAGACGTTCCTGCACGACCTCATCCATGCGCCGGAGGAGCTGCTCGAGTCGACGCCACCCTCGGAGGCGACGACGCGCGCTGAGTACGTGGAGCGCATCGTGGCCGGCGGCATGCCGCTCGCCCTGCAGCGCACGGGCGCCGCCCGAGATCGGTGGTTCGACGACTACGTGCGCCAGAGCGTGGAGCGGGACGCGCTCGACATCCAGGAGATCCACAACCGCGACGCGCTCGCACTCCTGCTGCAGCGGTTCGCGGGGCAGAGCGCGCAGGTGCTCAACATTGCCAAGCTCGGTGACGACCTCGGCATCGCACGCACCACGATCGACGGCTACGCACGTCTGCTGGAGGACCTCTTCCTCATCTGGCGCCTGCCGACCTGGGGGCGTGGCGCGATCCAGCGCACCGGCGCCCACCCGAAGGTCCACCTCCTCGACACCGGCCTCGCCGCGCGCCTGCTGCACCTCAGCGAAGCGAGGCTCGGCGCACTGGAGCCGGCTGCGCTCACCGCGCTCGGCCACCTCTTGGAGACGTTCGTGGTGAACGAGATCGCCAAGCAGGCCTCGTGGTCGGAGCGACCGATTCGGATGGGCCACTGGCGCACGCACGACGGCTACGAGGTGGACCTCGTGCTCGAGGACGACGACGGCGCGATCACCGCGATCGGGGTGAAGGCGGGAGAGCGTGCGTCCATCGACGACGCCCGCGGGCTCCGCCGGCTGCGGGACGTGCTCGGCGACCGGTTCCGCACCGGCATCGTGCTCACCACCGGGCAGTACGTCCTGAGGCTCGACGACCGCATCGCTGCCGTGCCGATCGACGCACTCTGGCGCGATCGCTGAGGCAAGGCTGGTGAGCGACCTGCTCCGCCCCCTCACGAAACTCTCTCCCGCTCCGGGTGCTCGATGCCGATGCCGAAGCTGTGGAAGGTCCAGCCGAGCCAGGTCCGGAAGAGCGTGACGAAGCCGACCGTCGGCGAAGGGCAGTCGAGCTCGATCGTGTACTTCCTGGCGAGCAGCCACGGTCGGCCCACCGGCGGTATCCGACACGAGTCCAGGGACTCGATCTGCCACGAGCTCTCCTCGGATTCGAGGAAGTCCGCTGGGGTTGCCTCGTAGACAGGCCAGTAGACGGCGGCAGCCAAGAAGACGCACACCAGAGCTGCACCGACGGCCAGCGCTCTGCGCTGCCATGTGTTCACGACGCACCCCCCTTCTGGCGCGCACCGCGTCACACGGTGACCACCAACAAGCAGATCGTCGCGCAGACCAGCACGAGCAAGCTGTCCAGGTGGTGCGCGACCTTCGACCTACCTGCGACCTGGCGGAGGTGGCAGCGTCACGTTGAACCATGAGCGGTCCGGGCGCGCCGATGCGGCCCGCGCGTCGTTGCGTGGGCCGTGGTGGGGTTGGTGAACGGCGGTGCCCGGAATCGGTGGGAGCCGGGTCCGTGAGCCAGGTCGGCGGGGCGGCCGACTCGGCGGCTGGTGTCAGGGCGCGTCCGCTGGGGTCGCCGCCCGGGGGCGGGCCCGGTGCTGGGACCGCGGGGTGCTGGCTATCCGCCTGGTGGTGGTCGGCCTGCGGTGGTGAGGAGGTCGCGGAGTCGCAGCGGGCGGGGGTTGCGGGGCTGGTCAACGCCGTTGAACATCACGATGGGGATGCCGTGGGGGTCGGTGCGGATGGTCCATCCGGTCTTGCGGTGCATGAGGCGGTGGTGGCGGCGGCAGAGCAGCGCGAGGTTGCGCAGATCGGTGGGGCCGTGGTGGTCCCATTCGTGGATGTGGTGGGCGTCGCACCAGCGTGGTGGCCGGTCGCAGCCGGGGAAGATGCAGCAGCCGTCGCGTTCGGTGAGCGCGGTGCGCTGCGCGACCGTGGCGGTGCGCTTCTCGCGTCCGACGTCGAGGATCTCGCCGTCTGCGGTGATGATGATGCGCCGCAGGTGGCAGTCACAGGTCAACGTGTCGATCTCGGAGCGTGGGAGCAGCAGCGGCACGTCGTTCAACGTGACCGGGATCAGATCACCGGGGTCGTGCTCCTTACCGGGCAGGCACAGGACGTCGGTGGCATCCAGGCGCAACGAGACCCGCGTGGAGCACGCCGGGGTGCGGGTGTCGTCCTCGCCGGTTCCCTCGCCGCGGGCCAGGGCGTCG